>NZ_LWCU01000001.1 GCF_001650405.1 Microbacterium sp. H83
TACGAGTACCCGCCCCCAGGCTCTCCGGAGCCCCGCCCAGATCCCCCTGCGCCCCTTCGCGCAGGAGCCGGACGGTGAGGGCCTCCTGGCCGCTCGCATTCCGATGCTCGACGCACTTCCCGCCGCTCCGGGCGGGTTCGCACCGAAGGCCTTCGTCGGCGAGGTGGTGCCGTTCAGTGTCGTCGCCTTCCGCGAGGGTCACGATCTGATCGGGGTGCAGCTCCGCCTGACCGCACCGGACGGCGACGAGAGCCTCCACCGCCTCACTCCCCGCCTCGACGGCACCGACAGATGGGGTGCCGATGTCGCTCCCGATCTGCAGGGCGAGTGGTCGTTCCGATTCGAGGCCTTCTCCGACGACTTCGCCACCTGGGCGCACGCGGCCGAGTTGAAGATCGCCGCCGGCGTCGACGTGCCCGTGATGGCCGCGCTCGGTGCCGAGCTCCTCACGCGCGCCGCGGCCGAGAGGGATCGGCCCGCACCCCAGCGCACGCTGCTCCGCGCACACGCCGCCGCCCTCGCCTCCGGCGACGCGGACACCGCGTTCGCTCTGTCGACGGACGCCGAGCTGGCGCGGGTCTTCGTCGAGCGTCCGCTGACGACGCTGCGCTCTGCGACGGCGTCGCACGACCTTCTGGTCGAGCGGACGGCCGCCGGAGTGGGTGCCTGGTACGAGTTCTTCCCGCGATCGGAAGGAGCGAGACGGCTCAAGGACGGCTCGATCAAGAGCGGCACCTTCCGCACGGCCGCGAAGCGCCTCCCCGCCGTCGCCGCCATGGGCTTCGACGTGATCTACCTCGTGCCGATCCATCCGATCGGCACCACCAACCGCAAGGGGCGCAACAACACCCTGACCACGGAAGCGGGCGACCCCGGATCGCCCTACGCCATCGGAGCGGCGGCGGGCGGACACGATGCCATCCATCCGGATCTGGGCAAGCCCGCGGACTTCCGCGCCTTCGTCCGCGCCGCGCGCGCGGAGGGACTCGAGGTGGCCCTGGATCTGGCCCTGCAGGCGTCCCCCGATCACCCCTGGGTCGCCGAGCATCCGGAATGGTTCACCACTCTGCCCGACGGATCGATCGCGTACGCCGAGAATCCCCCGAAGAAGTACCAGGACATCTATCCGCTCAACTTCGACAACGATCCTGACGGGATCTACCAGGAGATGCTGCGCATCGTGCAGCACTGGGTGCGCGAAGGGGTCAGGATCTTCCGCGTCGACAACCCGCACACCAAGCCCCTCCAGTTCTGGGAGTGGCTCATCGCCACTGTGAACGCCGCCGATCCGGACGTGATCTTCCTCGCCGAGGCGTTCACCCGCCCTGCGGTCATGCGCGCCCTGGCCGCCGTCGGATTCCAGCAGAGCTACAGCTACTTCACGTGGCGGAACACCAAGGCCGAGCTCGAGGAGTTCCTCACCACGATCTCGCATGAGACCAGCGACTACATGCGCCCGAACCTCTTCGTGAACACCCACGACATCCTCACGGAGTACCTGCAGTTCGGCGGCAGGGCCGCCTATCGGATCCGGGCCTGCATCGCCGCGACGGGGGCGCCGATCTACGGCGTGTACGCGGGATACGAGCTCTTCGAGAACGTCGCCCGTCCGGGGTCCGAGGAGAACATCGACAACGAGAAGTACGAGTTCAAGCTCCGCGACTGGGAAGCCGCGGAAGCCGCCGGGGACTCCCTCGCCCCGCTGCTGCGCCGCCTCAACGAGATCCGCCGCGCACATCCGTCCCTGCGGCAGCTGCGCAATCTGTCGGTGCATTGGAGCGACGACGACGCGGTGCTCGTCTACAGCAAGCACCTGGACGCCGCATTCACCGGCACTGGGCGGTCGGACACCGTGATCGTCGTCGCGAACGTCGATCCGCACTCGGTCCGCGAGACGACCGTCCACCTGGACACGACGGTGTGGGGCATCGCCCCCGGTGAGCCGTTCGAGGTCGAGGACCTCCTCACCGGTGCGGTGTGGACGTGGGCCGACCACAACTACGTGCGCCTCGACGCCTTCACGGAGCCGGTGCACATTCTGAAGGTGAGGGAGCGAGCATGAGCTACGTGGAAGACGTGACGGAATCCCCCGAGTGGGCGGCGGTCGCCGGGGGCTCCCACCACGACCCGCACTCGGTGCTCGGAGCGCACCCCGTCACAGACGCAGGCGGACGAACCTCGACGGTCATCCGCGCCCGTCGTCCGCTCGCCCGCTCGGTCGCCGCGGTCTTCCGAGACGGCAGTCGGCTCGAACTGGTGCACACGGCGCACGGTATCTGGGAGGCGCAGCATGACGGTGCGCCGGTCCCCTACCGCCTCGCGACCGCCTACGGCGAGGACCCCGAGACGATCTCCGGAGACCCGTACCGCCATCTGCCGACCGTCGGCGACATCGATCTCCACCTCATCGCCGAAGGACGGCACGAGCGCCTCTGGCAGGTCCTCGGAGCGCACCCCCGCACCGTGGGCGGCGAGGACGGTGTCGCGTTCGCTGTATGGGCGCCGAACGCCACCGCCGTGCGCGTGGCCGGCGAGCACAACGGCTGGAGCGGCGAGTCCCACGCCATGCGGTCGATGGGAGGGGGCGGCGTGTGGGAGCTCTTCATCCCCGACCTCGCCGTCGGCACCACGTACAAGTACCAGATCCGCACCCGAGGCGGCGCCTGGATCTTCAAGGCGGACCCGATGGCCCAGGCGGCACAGGTGCCGCCGGAGACGGCCTCGGTGGTGACCCGGTCGGACTACGCATGGTCGGACGGAGCCTGGATGACCCGTCGCGCGGCCACCCATGCCATCGCTCAGCCTCTCTCCGTCTACGAGGTGCACCTGGGATCGTGGCGCGCGGGGCTGAGCTATCGCGACGCCGCGGACGCGCTGATCGGCCATGTGACCGAGGCCGGCTTCACCCATGTGGAGTTCATGCCGCTGGCCGAGCATCCGTTCGGCGGCTCGTGGGGATACCAGATCAGCGGGTACTACGCTCCGACGAGCCGATACGGAACCCCCGACGATCTGCGATACCTGATCGACCGCCTGCACCAGGCGGGGATCGGCGTCATCATGGACTGGGTCCCCGGGCATTTCCCGAAGGACGCCTTCGCCCTCGCCCGGTTCGACGGTCAGCCCCTGTACGAGCACCCGGACCCTCGTCGCGGAGAGCACCAGGACTGGGGCACGCTCATCTTCGACTACGGCCGTCCGGAGGTGCGCGGCTTCCTCGTCGCGAACGCTCTGTACTGGCTGGAGGAGTTCCACGTCGACGGCCTCAGGGTCGACGCCGTCGCCTCGATGCTCTATCTCGACTACTCGCGCAAGGACGGCGAGTGGGAGCCCAACATCCACGGCGGCCGCGAGAACCTCGAGGCGATCCGCTTCCTGCAGGAGGTCAACGCCACCGCGTATCGACTGCACCCCGGCATCCTCATGGTCGCCGAGGAGTCGACGAGCTTCCCCGGTGTGACGGCGCCGACCGACCATGCCGGTCTGGGCTTCGGCTTCAAGTGGAACATGGGCTGGATGAACGACTCGCTGCAGTACATCGAGCGCGACCCGATGTACCGCTCGCACCACGAGGGGGAGATGACCTTCTCGTTCGTGTACGCGTTCGGGGAGAACTACCTCCTCCCCATCAGCCACGACGAGGTCGTGCACGGCAAGGGCAGCCTCGTGTCGAAGATGCCGGGCGATCACTGGCACAAGCTCGCGAACACGCGCGCCTACCTCGCCTACATGTGGGGACACCCCGGCAAGAAGCTGCTGTTCATGGGACAGGAGTTCGGTCAGCTCGGAGAATGGTCGGAGTCGCGGGAGCTCGACTGGTGGCTGCTGGATCAGCCGTCGCATGCTCAACTGCAGAGCTTCGTCGGTCAGCTCAATCGGACGTACCGCGCCCAGGCGCCGCTGTGGGAGCGAGACAACGAGGGGTCGTCGTTCTCCCGGCTCGGCGCGCCGAACTGGGACCCCACGGTCATCGCCTTCGAGCGGAGGGACGCTCACGGAGGACGCATCGTCGTGATCAGCAACTTCTCCGGCGTCGAGCACGGCGGTCACCGCCTGACCCTGCCGCGGGAAGGGGTCTGGCAGGAGATCCTGAACTCGGATGCGGCCGAATTCGGCGGACGCGGATCGGGCAACCTCGGCATGGTCGTCGCTCACCGCGACGGAGAGGGCTCGGAGCCCGTCGCCGCCATCACGCTCCCCGCGCTCTCGACGATCTGGCTGCGCCACGAGGGCGAGCCGCACGTGCCGACGGTCAACCACGGCTGACCGTCGGCACGATCCTCCTCAGAAGAGCAGGGACGAGAGGCGGTTGCGCGCCGAGACGACCCGCGGGTCCGAGGCGCCGATCAGCCCGAAGAGCTCGATGAGCCGTTCCCGCACGGGCGTGCGCTCGTCCGTGGGCAGGACGGAGAACAGATCGAGCAGGCGTCCGAAGGCGTCGTCGACATGGCCGCCGGCCAGGTCGAGGTCGGCGACGTCGAACTGCGCCTGCACATCGCGCGGGCCCGCCGCGGCGGCGGCGCGAGCGTCCTGCAGATCGAGCTTCTGGACGCGGTCGAGAAGGCGCACCTGGCCGAGGCCGGCGATCGCGTCCTCGTCGCGGGGGTTCTCGGCGAGGGCCTTCTCGTACGCCGTGATCGCGGCCGCGTAGTCGCCGACCTCGATCGCCGCGAACGCCTCGGCATGCAGCGGCGGCAGCGGCGGCTCTTCGGGGGCCTCGCCGCCGTCGGCAGCAGCACCGGCGACGTCGAGCGTGCCCGTCACACCGTTCTGGGCGGCGACCTGCAGCAGCTGTGCGAAGACCTCTCGCACCTGCTGCTCGGGGACAGCGCCGGTGAACATGGGGACCGGCTGCCCGGCGATGACAGCGACGACCATCGGGATCGACTGCGCGCGGAAGCTCTGCGCGAGCTGCGGGTTGGCGTCCACGTCCACCTTGGCCAGCAGCACTCGACCGCCGAGCTCGCGCGTCACCTTCTCGATGATCGGGCTGAGCTGCTTGCAGGGTCCGCACCACTCGGCCCACAGGTCGACCACGACGGGCACGGTGCGGGAGATCTCGAGGATCTGGCCGAAGGACTCGTCGGTCGCATCGACCACGACATCGGCGACCCCCGCGGAACCGGACCCGGTAGAGGCGGCAGCCGAAGGCGAGGGACGGTTCCGGAGTGCGGAGAGGTCGACAGCCCCTCGGAGAGCGGACGGAGAGATATCGGTCACTTGATCACCTCGACGGAGAGAAGGTCCTGACGGACGGCCAGGAGACGGATCTGCTCCGTCGATCCCTGTGCGGGCACGGAGAAGAAGAGCTGGAACTCGTACTTGGTCGTCACGCCCTTGGCGGACTCGGTCACACCCGTGAGCGCCTTGGCCTGCACGTTCTCACCGAATCGGATCACGGCATCCGCGGAGGTCGGGGTCACGGTCTCGGTGTCCACGAGGGAGACGGCGACGATCGCACCGCTGCCGAGCGTGGTCATAGAGACCGGAGCGGAGTCCGCGGGAACGATGTCGAACGCCGTCTGCGACGTCGCCGCCGCACCGTTGTCGGCGAGGTTCTGAACGACGGCCTGGCGGCTGTCCCTGATCGACTTCGCCAGGTTGAGCGAGATCTCATCGAACAGCCCGTATGACGCGCTCTGCTCGCCGGCGTCCACGACGTCCGCATACGTCGCCGCGAGCTCGGCGGGAGCGAGGCTCAGGAACGCGGAGTCGTCCGGCACGAGCGAGGTGCCCAGCCAGGACGCCGCGACATCCGGGAACACCGCATCCGCGGACATCTCGGCCATGTTCGAGATCTTGTAGTTCGACCACGGGTCCTGTTGCGTCATGGTCAGGATCACGGGCGGGACCGTGTCGTCGCCCTCGGTCTTCGACAGCAGGAGCACGGTGCGCGGCCAGCGGTCGGTCGCCTCCGGCAGCACGACTTCGACGTCGTCGGTCGGGATCGCCGCGGGCACCGGCGTCTCGGGCACGGCCGTCCGCAGGGCGTACTCCGTCGTGCGTGCGGCGAGGGCCGGGCCGTCGAGACGGGTCTTCGCGAGCTCGATGTCCATCGCCGCGTCGGCATCCGCCACGGTCGTCGAGACCTCCTGGAGGATCCGCTTGGCCTGCGCCTCCGTCACGGCCGGGGGCTTCTGGTTGTCCGGAGCGATGACCGTCGGCGTCGGCGAGGGCGTCGGCGATGCGGAGCCCAGCTGCGGCCAGGAGTCGGCCGAGCAGCCGCTCGCCAGCAGTGCGGTCAGCGCCAGTGCGGGGAACGCGAGCATCCTGCGCCTGCGCGCGGGTGCGGCGGTGCGCATCTCGGGACGGCGCCCCGTCTGTGCCGTGTCGTCGGCATCGGCATCCGGCCGAGGCGCGTCGGAGGTCGGAGCGGCCGCCTCGCTGTCGCCGGACGGCTGCGCGGCGCCCGATCGGTCCGCGTCGCCGGATCGATCCGCGTCGCCGGCCTCGATGACGGACCGCTCAGCGGGCGGGAGCTGGGAGAGCTCGATGGGCTCGGTCGCGGGAAGCGGACCCGGTCCCTTGCGTCGGGGGCCTCGACCGCGCCGCTGGTGACGGATCGCGAGGACATAGAGCACGAGCCCGACGAGCAGGACGAGTCCTCCGGCCGCCATGAGCGGACCGGCGAGCGGCGTCGACGTGTCGAGGGGCCAGGAGATGGAGATGTCATCCGGGGCGTCCTGCGTGCCGTCATGCGCGATGATCACGCTCACTCCCTCCGGAACCTGGAGATCGGCGATCAGCCGGTCGGGCTCGCTGAAGGAGTCCAGCCACAGGTCCGATCCGGCGGGGTTCCGACCGGCACCCTCGACCGCCTCGGAGCCTTCTGCTGCGTCGGTCGGCGTGCTCTCGGGGGCCGGGGTGGTCTCGGGAGCCGGGGTCGCCGGCGTCTCCCCCGCCGACTCGTCGGAGGACGAGGCCGCGACGAACTCGACGTCCAGCTCCCCGTCGCCGCCGAGCGTCACGTGGTTGTAGTCGGCATCGGCCAGCCACGCCTCCATGTCGGCGGTCCGGCCGTACGCGGCGAAGATGTCTCCCTCGCCTCGGATCAGCAGCGTCTGAGCGCCCGCGTTCTCGCGCAGCACCTCCGCGTCCATGAGCACGAACGGAGCGGGTTCATCGACCTCGACGGCGACCTTCTGGGTCGACGGCCCCATGAAGATGGTTCGCTGAGCGATGCCCGCACCGATCAGTCCCGCGGCCAGCACGAAGGCCACCACGGCCCATACGAAACGCACGAATAGTCTCCTCACGCGCCCCGGACGAACGCCCGAGTCGCAACACTCGACATTTCAGACTAGCGAAATCACCTGTGTGTTGCCCACGAGGGGGTGTCCTCCGCACCTCCGGCACGTCGCGAGCGACGGGCGCGAGCCGGATCGATAGCCTTGCAGCATGAAGATCCACAGCCCCTTCCGCACCGCTCTCGTGGCGACGCTCGGTGTCGGCCTCGGGATCCTGTTGATCGGGAGCGTGCAGAGCCTGTCGACGGTCCTGCTGTACGTCGGGACCGCACTGTTCCTCAGCCTCGGACTCGACCCCCTCGTCTCCTTCCTCGAGCGGAGGCGCCTGCCCCGTTGGCTCGCCGTGCTCGTCACGATCGTGGCGGTGCTGGGCGTGTTCGCCGGGATCATCCTCATCGTCATCCCCGTCCTCGTCGATCAGATCTCCGAGCTGGTCGTCCAGATCACCGCGATCGTGCAGCGCGGCACCGCGATCGACGATCTCAAGAACTGGATGCAGGACGTCTTCCCCAATCTCCGCGTCGACGAGGTCTTCGCCTACGTCGAGGACTGGCTGAACACCAACCTCACCGAGATCGGCGGATCGATCGGGCAGGGCGTGCTCGCGGCCAGTGGCGCCCTCCTCAGCGGACTCTTCGGCGCGTTCATCGTCCTCATCCTCACGATCTACCTCACCGCGTCCACTCCGTCCTTGAAGCGCGCGGTCTACCAGCTGGCGCCCGCATCGAAGCGCGAGCGCTTCGTCGATCTGGCCGACCAGATCACGGATTCCGTCGGCTACTACGTGATCGGCCAGGTGACCCAGGGCGCCATCAACGGCATCCTCAGCATGATCTTCCTCTCGATCATCGATGCGCCGTTCCCCGCCGTGCTCGCGGTCATCGCGTTCTTCTTCTCGCTGATCCCGCTCGTCGGCACCCTGACGGGATCGACCATCATCGTCCTGCTCTGCCTGATCCCGGGGCTCGGCTCCCCCGCCACGGCGATCACCGCCGCGATCTACTACCTCGTCTACATGCAGATCGAGGCGTACGTGATCTCGCCGAGGATCATGAGCCGCGCGGTCTCGGTGCCGGGTGCGGTGGTCGTCGTCGCCGCCCTCGCGGGGGGAAGCCTGCTGGGCCTGCTCGGGGCGCTCATCGCGATCCCGGTCGCCGCCAGCATCCTCATCCTCTACCGGCAGGTGCTCATCCCTCGGATGAACGAGCTCTGATCGCGGTCGCTACTGCGGAGGCCAGGTCGTCGGCAGCGGGAGCGCGGAGGGGTTCACAGCCGCGACGATCTCGGTGAGCACGCGCCGCGTCTGCGTCTCGCCCACCCAGAGATGCTTGCCGCCCTCGACCGCGATGATCTCGGCGTGCGGGATGCTGGCGAAGCGCTCGCGGGCCTCGGCGGGACGCAGGTAGTCGTCGAACTCCGGGACGAGGATCACGACGGTCGCGGTCGACGCGGACCATGCGGCGACCTCCTCCTCGGAAGCGCGGTGCAGAGGAGGCGAGAGCAGCACGACGCCTTCGATGTCGTGCTCCCGGCCGTACTTCAGTGCGAGCTCGGTGCCGAAGGACCACCCGACGAGCCACGGACGCGGCAGAGCGCGCTCCCGCACGAACTCCATCGCCGCGGCGACGTCGAACTGCTCGGATGCTCCCCCGTCGAAGGCGCCCTCGCTGGTGCCGCGCGGCGACGTCGTGCCGCGGGTGTTGAACCGCAGCACGGCGAGGTCAGCCGTGGCCGGAAGTCGAGCCGCCGCCTTGCGGAGGATGTGCGAGTCCATGAAGCCGCCGGCCGTCGGCAGCGGATGCAGCGTCACCAGCGTCGCGACGGGAGCCGCCGCCTCGGGCACCGCCAGCTCACCGACGAGCGTCAACCTGTCAGCGGTCTCGAGCGTGATGTCCTCGCGATGCGCGGGGAGCTCCAGCGGACCTCTGATCTCGATGCTCACGAAATCCTCCAACAGTGAGTGTGCCAGTGACGACGCGCCGCCAGATCCGCGGCATCGCCGAGGACACCGTCCGCCCGCCATGCGACGAGATGGGCGACGCCGGGTTCGATCACGCGTCCGCAGCCCGGACAGCTGTACTCCTTGACCGCCTGGGCGGCGGACACCGGCTGCACCGTCCAGTCGATGCCGCGGCGAGACTCCGTGCGCTTCCAGGACGCCAGCAGGCGGTCGAGCGACTCGTCGGGGTCAGGGCGCGCCGGACGGCGTCGGTGCGAGCGGGCCATGACCGCCGCTCACCACCAGTGGTTCTTCGTCCAGAACGCGTGCGCGCCGGCCCAGCTGCCGTAGCGTCCGGTCGCGTAGCCGGTGGCCCAGCGGAGGTTGTCGACCGGGTCGTACCCGTTGCCGGGGACCTTGCTGCAGGGCAGAGCCTGGACGAGGCCGCAGGCTCCGGACGACTTGTTCGTCGCGTTCGGATTCCAGCCGCTCTCGCGCGACACGATGTAGTCGACGTAGCCCCAGTCGGACTCAGCGATGCCCGCAGCGGACATCCATTCGGCAGGAGCACCGCCGCCGGTGTAGAAGAGCGGACCGCTGCTGCCCGACTCGGACTTCGACGTCGACCGCGCGGCCGGCGTCGGAGTCGGCGTGGGCTTGGGCGTCACGTAGACGGAGAACGTGCCCCGCTGGACGGGGGCGATCGCTGCGCCCTCGGTCGTCACGGTGAGGTTCTGCGTGTCCTCGAGGGCGATCGAGTAGGCGGATTTCGGATCGGCCTCGGCGGGCTGCTCCGCGAGGGCCACGCCGGTCGGTGCGACCATCGCCGCAGCGAAGCCGACGACCGCCAGGGCGCTGAAGAAACCGACCACTCCCCGGCGACGCGTACCACGACGCGGCGAGAGCGTCGTCGAGGCCGGAACCGGCGCGACGTCGTCTCGATGCGGGGAAAGGTCAGTGCGGGAAGTCACGATGTCAGGGAGTCTACCGGGTGCTGTCGAGCGAAGCCACGGGAACGTTCAGCGAACAGCCAGGATCACGTCGACGGTCGCATCCAGCAGGGCGTCTACCTGCTCCTCCCGGTAGCCTCCGCGCTGCATGCGGAACGCGGCCGAGCGCAGCTGCTCCGCGGTGAGCGGCTCGCCGTCGCGGAGATACCGGACGATGCGACCCGCCACATGGTCCACCTCGTCGACGCGGTACCCGAAGGTCAGCATGCCGGTGCGGGCGAACCGGTGGCGTGCGGGACGGGCGAGGTGATCGAGAACGACCTGCGCGTCCTCACGGGCCTTCTCCACCCATGCGCCGGCACCGCGGGAGCGCACGGCGCGATCGCGCGCCCGTGCGGCCAGGGCGTCCTCGACGCGACCGAGTGCGGCGTCCACCTCGGCGACGACGTAGCCGTTCTTGACGAGCGGGAAGGACGCCACCCGGACATCCGCCGCGGTGAGGTCGTCCGCATCCCCCTCGAACGCTGCGCGCGCTGCGGCGAGGAACGTGTCCACCGCCGCGCGGTGGTAGCCGTGCGCCCGCCCGCCGGAGAGCGAGAAGGCGGGAGGCGCCTGCTCGGTCTCGATCAGGTTCTGCAGGTCATCGGAAGCCATCACAGCACCGCCCAGGAGGAGAAGAGGAAGTAGAGGCCGAGCGCGGGGATGGTCGACGGCAGGATGCTGTCGAGCCGATCGAGGAGGCCCCCGTGGCCGGGCAGCCAGGAGCTCATGTCCTTGATGCCGAGATCCCGCTTGAGCATGGACTCGCCCAGGTCGCCGAGGGTCGCGGAGAGGAGGATGGCGATTCCGAAGACGAGGCCGATCCACCAGGGCAGGTGCAGGAGGAAGATCGCCAGCAGGACGCCGGCCGCGATGGACGCCGCCACGGCTCCGGCGAATCCCTCCCAGGTCTTCTTGGGGCTGATCCGAGGGGCCATCGGATGACGGCCGAAGGCGAGACCAGCCGCGTACGCACCCGTGTCCGCGACGACGGCGATCACGATGAAGCTGAGCACCCACCACTGTCCGCCTTCCTGCTTCAGCAGGATCAGGGCGATGGCGGCGAGGAACGGCACGTAGATCTGCACGAATCCGCCGATGACGGCATCCGTCAGCACGTCGCCGTAGGTGCGGCCGTCCTTCGCCACCATCTGCGCGACGAGCCGCCACACCACGACGAAGGCGACCGCGAGGAACAGCATCACCCAGACGAGCCACTCCTCCACGAAGAAGGCGGTGGAGACGAGCAGCGTCGCCGCGATCAGCTGCGGCGCGATGTCGATGCGTCGTCCTGAGGTGCGGAGCGCGAGCGAGAGCTCGTACACGCCGAGCAGCGCGGCAGCGAGGGCGAAGGGCACGAACAGCGCCTTGATGAACAGCAGCGACGCGAGCAGCGCCCCGCCGAAGGCGAGCCCGATCAGGATCGCGAGCACGAGGTCGCGTCCGGTGCGCTCCTTGATCCGCTCGTTGGCCTGATCGAGCTGATCACGGGCGTACGAGACATGGCTGCCCAGCTCGTCGCGTGCCGCGCGCCACTGCTCGCGGATCGCGTAGTGGTCGGCCGTGTCGGGCCCCGCCCCGGGCACGACCACGGGGTCGGCGGGGAGTGGCGGTCGCGGCGGGACGCTGGCGCTGTCGAACTCCGGGAACGCCCCGTCGACGAGAGGGATGCCGCCGGTCGGGGTCGACGAGTCACGCGCCTCCCGACGCGTCTGCGGCTTGTCGGCGCCTGCACCGGTGGAATCGTCGGACATGCCGCCTACACCTCGAGGAGTTCGGCCTCTTTGCGCTTGAGAGCGTCGTCGATGAGGTCGACGTGCTGGCGCGTGAGGGCGTCGAGTTCCTTCTCACCCCGGGCGATCTCGTCTTCGCCGAGTTCGCTCTTCAGAGCGTCCAGCTCGTCCTTCGCCTTGCGACGGATGCCGCGGACATGGACCTTCGCGTCCTCGGCCTTGGTCTTGACGAGCTTCACATACTCCTTGCGGCGCTCCGCCGTGAGCTCCGGCATCGTGACGCGCACGAGGTTGCCGTCGTTCGACGGGTTCGCGCCGAGGTTCGGCATGTCGCGCACGGCCTGCTCGATCGCCTTCAGCGCGGACTTGTCGTACGGCGTGATGATGAGGGTGCGGGCCTCCTGGTTGGCCAGCGAGGCGAGCTGGGCCAGCGGAGTCGGAGTTCCGTAGTAGTCGACCAGGACCTTCTGGAACAGCTGCGGGTTGGCACGACCGGTGCGCACCGTGGAGAAGTCCTCCTTGGCAGCCTCGACCGCACGCGTCATGCGAGTGGTGGTTTCAGCGAGGACGTCCGCGATCACGGCGACTCCTAACGTCGGGGGTGTGAGGGAAATTCTATCGGTCCGGGCCGTGGAGCCCTGTCAGGCGCTCAGGCGGTGACGAGAGTTCCGATGGGCTCGCCGAGCAGGGCGCGGGTGACGTTGCCGACCGGCTCCATGCCGAACACCCGCATGTCCATGTTGTTGTCCATGCACAGGCTGAAAGCCGTGGAGTCGACGACCTTGAGACCGCGCTGCAGCGCATCGCGATACGTCACCCGGTCGATGCGCTCCGCGTCGGCGTGCTTGTTGGGGTCGGCCGTGTAGATGGCGTCGACGCCGTTCTTGGCGACGAGCACCTCCTGCGCACCGATCTCCAGCGCGCGCTGCGCCGCCACGGTGTCAGTCGAGAAGTACGGCAGTCCCGCGCCCGCGCCGAAGATCACGACGCGGCCCTTCTCCATGTGGCGCTCGGCACGGAGCGGGATGTAGGGCTCCGCGACCTGGGTCATCGAGATGGCCGACTGGACCCGCGTGGGTGCGCCGGCCTGCTCGAGGAAGTCCTGCAGCGCCAGCGCGTTCATCACGGTGCCGAGCATGCCCATGTAGTCGGCGCGTCCGCGATCCATTCCGCGCTGGCTCAGCTCGGCTCCGCGGAAGAAGTTCCCTCCGCCGACGACGATGGCGATCTCGACCCGGTCGACGGCGGCGGCGATGTCCCGTGCGATCTGGCTGACGACGTCGGGGTTGACGCCGAGCTGGCCGGCGCCGAACGCCTCACCGGAGAGCTTCAGGAGGACGCGACGGCGTCCGGTGCGTTCGGTCATGGGTGGGGTGTCCTCTCGTCCCGATTCAAGATAGTGCCTCATGGACATGAAGAAGGGGTTCGGATCACTCGGATCCGAACCCCTTCGACCGTGCTACGCGCCGACCTTGAAGCGCGCGAAGTCGGTCACGGTGATACCGGCGTCCTTCGCGACCTGGGCGACCGAGAGCTTGCTGTCCTTCGCGTAGTCCTGCTCGAGCAGGGCGACCTGCTTGATGAACGCGGACACGCGACCCTCGACGATCTTCGGGAGAGCCGCTTCCGGCTTGCCCTCGTTGCGGGAGATCTCGGTGACGATCTCGCGCTCCTTCTCGACGGCGTCGGCCGGGACGTCCTCGCGGGACAGGTAGGACGGGTTCGCGAACGAGATGTGCTGCGCGATGCTGCGAGCGGTCTCCGCGTCGTCACCCGTGTAGGCGACGACGACGCCGATCTGCGGCGGCAGGTCCTTGCTCGTGCGGTGCAGGTAGACCTCGACCTTGTCGCCCGAGACCGTGCGCACGCGCCGCAGCTCGACCTTCTCGCCGATGATCGCAGCCTCCTCGGAGATGACCTGCTCGACGCTCTTGTCGCCCGCCTGAGCGGCGAGAGCAGCCTCGACGGAGTCGGCCTTGACGGCGGAGACGGCGTCGGCGACCTTGTCGGCCAGAGCGATGAAGCGCTCGTTCTTCGCGACGAAGTCGGTCTCGCAGGCGAGCTCGACGAGCGTCACGGCACCGTCCTGCTCACGAGCGACGACGAGGCCCTCGCTGGTCGAACGGTCAGCACGCTTCGCGTTGCCCTTGGCACCCTTGAGACGCAGGATCTCGGTGGCCTTCTCGACGTCTCCGTCAGCCTCCTCGAGCGCCTTCTTGGTGTCGACCATTCCCGTGCCGAGCTGCTCACGCAGCGCCTTGAGGTCGGCGATGGTGAAGTTGGCCATGTGTGGTGGCTCCTTGCTTCGTGATGTGTGTGGTGGTCGCGGAATTACTTGGCGTCTGCCTCAGCGGGGGCCTCGGCGGCCTCTGCTGCGGGAGCCTCGGTGGGCTCGGCGGCGGCGTCCTCGGCCGGAGCCTCGGTCGCTGCAGGAGCCTCGGCCGGAGCCTCGGCGGCTGCCGCGTCGTCGGCGGGAGTCTCGAGCAGCTCGCGCTCCCAGTCGGCGAGGGGCTCGGCGTCGCCGGTCTCCGGGTTGTGCTTCTGCTGCAGGCCCTCGGCCGCGGCGTCGGCGATGATGCGGGTGAGCAGCGAGACCGAGCGGATCGCGTCGTCGTTGCCGGGGATCGGGTACTGGAAGTCGTCGGGGTCGGCGTTGGTGTCGAGGATGCCGATCACCGGGATGCCGAGCTTCTTGGCCTCGTCGATCGCGAGGTGCTCGCGCTTGGCGTCGACGACCCAGAGGGCGGACGGCGTCTTGGTGAGGTTGCGGATACCACCGAGCGACTTGTGCAGCTTGTCGAGCTCGCGCTTCTTGAGCAGGAGCTCCTTCTTGGTGAAGCCCGAGGCGGCCGGGTTCTCGTAGTCGAGCTCCTCGAGCTCCTTCATGCGAGCGAGACGCTTCGCGATGGTGGAGAAGTTCGTGAGGAGGCCGCCGAGCCAGCGCTGGTTGACGAAGGGCTGGCCGACGCGCGTCGCCTGCTCGGCGAGGATCTCCTGGGCCTGCTTCTTGGTGCCGACGAAGAGGATGGTGCCGCCGTGCGCGACGGTCTCCTTGACGAAGTCGTAGGCCTTGTCGATGTAGCCGAGCGACTGCTGGAGGTCGATGATGTGGATGCCGCTGCGCTCGGTGAGGATGAAGCGCTTGACCTTCGGGTTCCACCGACGGGTCTGGTGTCCGAAGTGCACGCCGCTGTCGAGCAGCTGGCGGATGGTGACCACAGCCATGGTCGTCTCCTTGTTCTGGCGCGGTGCTGCGCCGTCGAGGTTGTCGAGCCGATCGGGATGATCGGGCTCCCTGGTGCCCGGCGCACACCCGCCTGCTCTGCAGCAGGACCTGTGGGAGTGGATGCCGCGACCGAAGTCGCTCTGGGCACGCGTAGTCACCCCGAGATCGAGGTGCTCCCCCCAGCATACAGGATGCGCGCCGTCGACCAGCGCTCCCCCGTCCGGCGGATCCGCGCGTTCTGCACGGATCCCGCGGCCTCGGCTGCGGCCCCGGATCGGGGACGCCCGCGCCGGCCGAGCATAGCCGGATGAGTGTCCGCACCCGCCACCGCCGCACCACCGTCATCGTGGCCCTTCTGTTCGTGACCGCCGCCATGGGGATGGTCGGCCCGGCAGCCGGCTCCTCATCCTTCCCGGAAGTCGACGCGACATCCCCGACTCATGGGCACGGGGCGGCGTGGGTCTGGCCGACCACCGGACCTCGCACCGTCGCGGCGGCGTTCCGCGCACCTGCGAGCGAGTACGGCTCCGGGCACCGCGGTGTGGATGTGATCGCGCAGGTCGGCGCCGTCGTGGTGGCGCCTGCCGCAGGCATCGTCGCGTTCCGAGGAACGGTCGTCGACCGGCCGCTGATCACGGTCGACCATGGCGGCGGGTACATCTCCACGTTCGAGCCCCTCGTCTCCACGCTCGCGCCCGGAGCCGTCGTCGGCCCCGGCGATCCGATCGGCACAGTCGCCGTCGGCGGACACGCGGCGGCGAGCACCCTCCATGTCGGAGTCCGTCTGGACGGCACGTACATCAATCCGCTGCTGCTGTTCGACGACGTTCCCCGCGCCGTGCTCCTCCCCTGCTGCGCGCCGCTCTGACGTCGGCCGCGAGGGCGATGCGGAGAGGTCACGCCCTCGGGTGAGCGAGCCGGTAGGTGGCCGCGAGCCGCTCGGCGGACACATGCGTGTAGATCTGCGTGGTGCCGAGGCTCGCGTGGCCCAGGATCTCCTGGACGGCGCGCAGATCGGCGCCGCCGTCGAGGAGATGGGTCGCGGCGGTGTGGCGGAGAGCATGGGGGCCGACCGTCTCCGCGCCCACGATCGGGGCCAGCACCTCCGCGACGAGCCCGTAGACGGCTCGCGGGCCGACGCGTCCGCCGCGGACACCGAGGAACAGCGAGGCCGACGGGTGCGCCGCACGTGCGACGAGAGCGGGACGGCCGCGCGTGAGATAGGCCCCGAGCGCGTCGGCAGCAGGACCGCCGAACGGGACGATGCGCTCCTTCGCGCCCTTGCCCATGACCCGGGCGGTGCGCCGATCGAGATCCAGATCGTCGATGTCGAGGCCGCAGAGCTCGGAGACACGGATCCCCGCGCCGTAGAGGAGTTCGAGCATCGCGTGGTCGCGCAGTGCGACCGGATCGCCGTCCGCCGCCGCCGCGCGCTGTCGGTCGAGCAACCGGGTCATCGCGTCGCGTGACGCCACTGTCGGGAGCGTGCGGCCCCGGCGCGGAGCCACGAGTCTCAGGCCCGGATCATGAGGGATCATCCCCTCTTCGTGGGCCCACGCGAAGAAGGAGCGAGCCGCGGCGGCGCGCCGCGCCAGCGTCGCTCGGGCTTCTCCGCGCTGCGTCGCCCGCCAGAGCCAGTCCCTGAGCGTGTCGAGCGTGATCTGCTCGAGTGCGAGACCGTCGGCGGTCTCCCCGAGGTCGCGCAGGTCGGAACGGTACGCGCGGACGGTCGCCGGGGACAGTCGACGCACGCGATCGAGATGATCCGTGAACGCCTGGGCGGCCGCCGCGAACTCCATGTGTCCAGCATGCCGCCGTCTGAGCGGACGACAGGTCAGCCCCGCCGCTCACGCGTCCGTCTTCCTCCAGCCGCGCTCGACACGGCGCACGATGCCATCGAGCTCGAGGACGCCGAGGAGCGAGCCGACGCGTTCGGGATCGAGACCTGACCGACGGGCCAGCTCGGTCGCCGGCACCGGGGTCCGCCTGCTCATCGCGTCGAGGAGCCGCTGCTGATCCGGATCCGCCGCTGGCCCCGGCGGAGTCGCACCGCCGACGCCTCCTGCCCAGAGCTCCCGGATCTCCGCGGCCGTCGTCACACAGCGCGCGTCGTACTCCCGAAGGAGCCGATGACATCCCGCGGACGCGGCCGAGGTGACCGGCCCGGGCACCGCCCCGAGCGGACGACCGAGCGCCGCGGCATGCCCCGCGGTGTTGAGCGAACCGCTGCGCCACCCGGCCTCGACGACGACGGTGGCGTGGCTGATCCCCGCGATGAGTCTGTTGCGAGCGAGGAAGCGCCACTTCGTCGGAGCGGTGCCGCACGGGACCTCGCTCACGACGGCCCCGGAATCGACGACGCGGCGCAGCAGCTGTTGATGGCCCTGCGGATACGCCCGGTCGACTCCTCCGGCGAGGAACGCGATGGTCGGCCCGCCGACTCCGAGGGCGGCACGGTGCGCCGCGCCGTCGATGCCGTACGCACCGCCCGACACGATCACCACCCCATCCGCGGCGAGGTCACCCGCGAACTCGGCGGCGAGCACTTCACCGTAGGCGCTGGCGGCGCGGGCGCCGACGATCGCCGCGCGGGGCTCTGCTCGCAGCAGCCCCGCGTCTCCCCTCACCCAGAGCAGGAGCGGGCGGTGCGGCCCCAGGTCGTCGAGTTCCGCCGGCCAGGCCGCGTCTCCGGGCAGGACGAGGCGTGCGCCCACATGCTGGGCTCCCTCCACCGCCTGCCGGACCGCCACGGCATCCGCGCGGGCTCTCCACCGCCGAAGACCCTCGACGAGCGCACGGCGGTCCGCGGACGGTGCACCCCGGTTCGTACCAGGCCGGAGAGCGAAGCGGAGGGCTTCGAGCGCGCCGAGCTCGGCGATCAGCACGCCGGCGACGCCGTCTCCCGGCTCCGTGATCACCGACCAGGCGACCCTGGCGAGCTCCTCCGTCGACGGCGCCTCGCGACCGACCGCCGTCATCGCACACCTCACGGCCGCGTCCTGTTCCAGTGCGTCGATCATGATGAGAACCCCCTCTTGAGGAACAGCGCCCTGCCGATCTCCTCGCGTCCCGGCCGGTCGGTGCCCGCGAGGTCGGCCATGGTCCATGCGAGCCTCAGCACCCGGTCATAGCCCCGCAGAGTCAGCGCACCCCGCTCCAGCGCTCGATCGAGCGGCGCGCGGGCTTCCGTGTCGACGCGCATGTCGAGCTGCCGCAGACGCGCTCCCGGGATCTCGCCATTGCGCCGCCACGGACTGCCGCGCCATCGCGCGGCTGCCCGCTCCCGCGCTTCCCGGACGCGGTCTCGCGCCTCGGCACTCGTCACCGACGAGCCGCGACCGGACGTCGCCCGGGCCGCCGACACCCTCGAGACATGGAGCTCGATGTCGATGCGATCCCGCAGCGGACCCGACAGCCTCGTCGCGTAGCGTCGGATGGCGAGCGACGGGCACACGCACTCCGCGCCGCGTACGCCGTTGTTGCCGCACGGACAGGGATTCATCGCCAGCACGAGCTGGAATCGAGCCGGGTATCTGGCCGTGAAGCCGGTGCGACTGATCTCGATCAGCCCCGACTCGAGCGGCTGCCGGAGGGAGTCCAGCGCCACGCGGGAGAACTCGGCGGCTTCGTCGAGGAAGAGCACACCTCGATGAGCGCGCGCGATCACGCCGGGACGCGCCGTGCGGGACCCCCCTCCGACGAGCGCCGCCACCGACGCGCTGTGGTGCGGCGTCTCCAGCGGCGGGACCACGTCGAGCACGTGCACGGACTCGCCCGTGAGAGAGCGGATCGACGCCACCTCCAGAGCCTCCTCCTCGGTCAGGATCGGGAGGATGCCGGGGAGGCGACGGGCCAGCATGGTCTTGCCTGCTCCGGGCGGGCCGCTGAGGAGCAGATGGTGCCCGCCCGCCGCCGCCACGATCAACGCCTCGACGGCCTCGTCCTGACCGACCACGTCCGCGAGATCGAGCATCTCGGGGCGCTCCTCGGCGCGACGGGGCGCAGGGACCGGCTCGGCATCGGGGACCTCCACGTCCGCGCCGTGCCATGCGGCGACCTGTGCGAGCGTCGTGGCGGCTCGCACCTCGATGCCCGGGACGAGCCGCGCCTCGGCCTCGTTCGCATGAGGCACGATGACGCTGCTGAATCCCGCCCTGGCGGCCGCGAACACTGACGGCAGCACCCCCGAGACCGGTCGCACGCGGCCGTCGAGCCCGAGCTCGCCCACGTGCACGGTCTGCGAGATCGACCTCCGGGTCAGCGCTCCACCGGCAGCCAGGGATGCGACGGCGATGCTCAGATCGAACGCCGACCCCTGCTTCGGAAGCGCCGCCGGGGACAGGTTCACCGTGAGCCGCCGACGGGGCAGGGCGAGCCCGGCGTTCTGGCACGCGTTGTGCACGCGCTGCACCGCTTCGCCGAGCGACTTGTCGGGCAGGCCGATGATCTTGAAGTCGGGTGTCTGGTTCGACAGATCGGCTTCGACCTCGACCAGGTGCCCGTCGACCCCCGTGAGCGCCACGGCCCACGTGCGCGCCGTCCTCACGCCAGGTCCTCGAGATGCTCCAGAACGCCCACGGCCGGATCCGGTCCGGTGATCGCGATCGCCTCGACCCGGATCTCGCGCCCGCTCAACGCCTCGCGATGAGCGGCGACCCACGCGAACGCGAGCTGCCACAGCCGGCGCCGCTTGCGCGGGTCGACCGCCTCGAACGGGTGCCCGAACGCGGACGACCGGCGGGTCTTGACCTCGACCACCGCCAGATGGGCGCCGACCGTCGCCACGATGTCGATCTCGCCCTGCGGGCACCGCCAGTTGCGGTCGAGGATCTCGTACCCGCGCTCGATCAGGTACGCGACCGCACGGGACTCGCCCGCTCTGCCGAAGTCGTCTTTCGCTGCCATTCCGACAGCGTGTCGGTCACAGGCCCGGTTGCGTCGGTCGAGATCACCGACGCACCGGGAGCGCGGGAGAAGATCTCGTCCGGGCCCCCTGTGGAGGAGCAGTCACTCGCCGTCGAGCGACAGCTCCTGCGGCAGCTCGAACTCGCGACGCTGCAGCTCCTCGACGTTCACGTCCTTGAAGGTCAGCACGCGAACGGCCTTCACGAACCGGTCGGCGCGGTAGATGTCCCACACCCAGACGTCGCTCATGGAGATCTCGAAGTAGAAGTCGTGCTCCGTGTCACGACGCACGACGTTCACCTCGTTCGCGAGGTAGAAACGGCGCTCGGTCTCGACGACGTATTGGAACTGCGCGACGACATCGCGGTACTCGCGGAACAGCGCGAGCTCGAGTTCACGGTCGTAGTCGTCGAAGGCTTCCTCATCCATGATGACTCCATCCTAGAGTCGGACGAGCGCGCGTGACGCACCGGGGTCAGAACAGCGTCGGCGCACCGGCGATCGCCCACGACGCCCGGTGATGCGCGGACAACCCCAGCGTCCGGATCGCCTCGCGGTGCTCCGGGCTGGCGTAGCCCTTGTTGCGGTTCCACTGATATGCGGCGTGCCCGTCGTGGAGTTCCGTCATATGGGTGTCGCGGGCGACTTTGGCGATCACGGATGCCGCAGAGACGGAGGCGCAGTCCCGATCCGCTTTGATCACGGAGCGCACGCGGAGCGGCACCGGATGGACCGCCGAGACGTAGTCGTGGTTGCCGTCGAGGAGCACGACCGCATCGGTCAGATCCACCCCGTGGTCGACCACGCTCTGCACGGCCCGCGATGCCGCGAGGCCCAGCGCGCGCATGATCCCGATGTCGTCGATCTCCGCAGCGCTCGCCCAGCCGACGCCGGACGCCTGCACCCAGGCCGCCGCCCGCGCCGCGACCTCCGGTCGCCGCTTCTCCGTCACGAGCTTCGAGTCGCGGAGGCCCTCCGGCACCCGTCGTCGCGCGCCGGCTGCATCCATCACCGCCGCCCCGACCGCCACCGGCCCGGCCAGCGCTCCCCGGCCGACTTCGTCGAGGGAGATGAGGAGTCCGCACTCGGCGAGGAGCTTGCGCTCCAGGGTGAGCTTGGGGGCGACGACGGTCATTCCGGATCCGGGACGCCGTTGAAGCTGTCGTGATGACCGTCGATCGTCCCCATGCGGTCGAACGGCCACGTCGTGAGGAAGGCCTTGCCGACGACGTTGTCGAGCGGGACGAAACCGCCGGTCGGGAGATCCTGATGCGCACGCGAGTCCCGCGACCGATCGCGGTTGTCGCCGAGAAGCCACAGTGAGCCCTCCGGGACGACGACGTCGAACGGATCGTCGGACGCGGCCGTGTCGCCCTCGGGGAGGTTCAGATAGTCCAGCTCGTCGATCGGAGCGCCGTTGATCGTGATCTGGCCCAAGGCGTTGCAGCACACGACGCGGTCTCCTGGCAGGCCGATCACGCGCTTGACGAGGTGGTCCTGCGAGTCCGTGGCCGAGATGCCGACGAGGTTCAGGACCCAGTCCACAGCCTCGACCAGAGGCGGCCGGGCCGGCGTCTGCGGCTGTCCGTCGAGCCATCCGCCCGGGTCCTTGAACACCACGACGTCGCCCCGTTCGTAGCTCGTCCACCGCGGCGTGAGCTCGTCGACCAGGATCCGGTCGTTCACGAGGAGCGTGCGCTCCATCGACGCGGAGGGGATGTAGAACGAGCGGACGATGAAGGTCTTCACCACGAACGACACGAGCGCGGCGATGACGATGATGACGAGGACATCCCGCAGGAAGATCAGGAGGCCACGGCGACGTTTGGACGTCGGCGTGGAGGCTGGCGCTGAGTCAGTCGTCATGGGTTTCCTTCGCAGTCTCGCACCGTGGTGAGACGGCACTACCTAGGGTCGCACACCCCGTGGGAAACACAGCACCCCGGGACATCGTGTCCCGGGGTGCTGTGGAGAAGCTGCGCGTCAGTTGTCGCGCTTCTCCTTGATCTTCGCCTTCTTGCCGCGCAGCTGGCGGAGGTAGTAGAGCTTCGCGCGACGCACGTCACCGCGGGTGACGACCTCGATGTGGTCGATCACCGGGGAGTGCACCGGGAAGGTGCGCTCGACGCCCACCTGGAAGCTGATCTTGCGAACGGTGAAGGTCTCGCGCACGCCATCGCCCTGGCGGCCGATGACGACGCCCTTGAAGACCTGGATACGGGAGCGGGTGCCCTCGGTGATGTTCACGTGGACGTTGACCGTGTCGCCGGGGTGGAAGACCGGGACGTCGGAACGGAGCGAAGCCGCGTCGACGGCGTCGAGGATCTGCATGATCGTCTCTCTCTGCAGCCGCCACAGGTCGGATGCATGTTTTCAGGAAGGAACAAGAATGGGTCGTGCCGAACGGCGCCGAGGCGTCCGCGGGCTCCCCTGAGGCAGAGCCGGGAACGGCACAAGGAACCATTCTGCCACGGATGCGCGTCCCCGCCAAAACGCGCGGGGCCGCGGTCAGTCCTCCGTCTCGCGCTCCCGCACGACGATGACCTCCTGCGGGCGGGCGGCGGGCCGGTCGGCCTCGTCGACGTTCGGCACCGATGCCCAGGAGATGGTCTCGCGGAGGCGTGCGCCACTCCCCCTCGCCTCGCTCCACAGCTGCCACAGCTGGAGCCAGACGAGACCGATGCCCGCCAGGATAGCGGCGATGAGCAACCACCCGAATGCGCCGTCGATGAAGCATCCGACCGCGATCGTGAGGCCGTGCCAGAGCGAGAACCCGCCGACATCCCACCAGGACACCGCGCGATCCACGCGCACGGAGGGCCGCGATCGCGTCAACAGCGTCAGGAGCAGCTGTCCGAGGAACACCGACGGGACCGCGATGAAGAGCACCCAGAGGATGGCCCAGCCGCCCTGGAAGACGCCCCACCCCACGACCAGCCAGAGGGGCAGCAGGAACGCCGCCGGAAGGAGCCACCGGAAGTACGCCTGACGCAACCACATGACTGCATCGTACGACGATGCGAGGCCGCGGTCCCGGCTGTTCGCTGTGAGCGCGCGGCACGCTCACCGCCGGCATATCGGAGAGAATGGAACCGACGAGAGGACACCCGATGATCGAACTGCGCACCCCCGCCGAGATCGACGAGATGCGCGCCGCAGGGCGGTTCGTGGCGGAGACGCTGGCGACACTGCGCGACGAGACCAAGGTCGGCATGAACCTGCTGTCGATCGACCGCCGAGCGCACGACATGATCCGCAAGGCGGGAGCCGAGTCGTGCTACATCGACTACCACCCGTCGTTCGGCGCCAGCCCGTTCGGCAAGGTCATCTGCACGTCGATCAACGACGCGGTCCTCCACGGCCTGCCGCATGACTACACGTTGCGCGACGGCGACCTGGTCTCCCTCGACTTCGCCGTGTCGGTGGACGGCTGGGTCGCCGACTCGGCGGTCTCGTTCGTCGTGGGCTCTCCGCGGGACGAGGATCTCCGCCTCATCGACACGACCGAGCGCGCTCTCGACGCGGCCATCGCCGCCGCGGTCGTCGGCAACCGGATCGGCGACATCTCCGCCGCCATCGCGGAGGTCTCGCATGGCGAGGGCTATTCGATCAACACCGATTTCGGCGGGCACGGCGTCGGACGCATCATGCACGGCGACCCCCACGTGCCGAACGACGGACGCGCCGGCCGTGGCTTCCCGCTGCGCGAGGGCCTCGTCTTCGCCCTCGAGCCCTGGCTCCTCGCGACCACGGACGAGCTGGTCACCGATCCCGACGGCTGGACCCTGCGCAGTGTCGACGGCTCTCGGGGGGCTCACTCGGAGCACACCGTCGCCGTGACGGCCGACGGCCCCATCGTCCTGACCGACCGCTCGTTCCTCGGCGTCCGCTGACGCGCGACGCATCGGGCCGCGCCGTCAGCGGGCCGGGTCAGGGCGCTCCCACGACTCGATCGGACCGTCGATCAACCGGAAGAGCGGATGCGGCTCGGGCGCGCCGACGGTCGACCAGCGACGGAGGACGTCGGGGCTGCGCTCCGCGAGCTTCGCGGTGAGATGCGACCACTCCCAGGAGACCTGCCCTGTCGTGACGGGGAGGACCTCTGCCTCGCCGGCATCCGATCTGTCGATCCTGGCCCTGTCGAAGCGATACCCGCGCAGGTCGGCCTCGTCCGCGACGCCGCCGAGGTACGCGCCGAGCGCCTGCAGCGGGTCGTGCGCGGCGCGGAACCTCTGCAGCTGAGGATGGGCGAGGTAGCCGCGGGTGCGCCCCGCGAGCACCGCCTGCGCGAGCAGCGTCTCCCGCCAGCAGGCGACCAGTCCCTGACGGTCGAGGTATCTCGGATGCAGCGACCAGATCCTCATGCGCGGCGGTATACGAACACGTCGGTGACGATCGGCAGCTCGAACTCGGTCGCTCCGCGAGTCTCGGGGTGGGCGTCGAGGATGCGGGTGATCCGAGCGAGCATGTGGTCGCGCTCGTGCGGTTCCGCGACGAGGAAAGTGCTCACCGTCGACCACCGACGGAGATAGTCCTCGCGAGTGATCCTCTCCGTCCAGCGCAGCTCGTCGTGCGACCTCAGCTGAAATCCGGGAAGCTCCTCGGATGTCGCGTCGGACGTGCCGTCCGCGTCTTGGACCGCTGGATGGGCGACGCGATGCGCCGCGCGATCCCAGTCGCACGAAGGGTCGGATCGGTTCCAGAGCAGGCCGAGCGATCCGTCCTCGACCAGGACGCGCAGGATCTCGGCGCAGGCGGCGTCACGGTCGAACCAGTGGAAGGCCTGCGCGACCGAGACCAGCTCGATCGTCGAATCCGCGACGGGAATCCGCTCGGCGCTGCCCTCTCGCGCGATCACGCGGGGCAGCTTCGTCCGGAGCACATCGAGCATCGCGGCGGACGGCTCGACCGCGACCACCTCGGCCGCACGGTCGACCAGCAGCGCGGTGAACTTGCCCGTCCCCGCGCCGAGATCCAGCGCGGTCGCCACCCGTCGCGGAGCGAGGATGTCTGCCGCCGCGTCGGGAAAGCCGGGCCGGTAGCGATCGTAATCCGCACCGATCCCCTCGAACGAACTCGCGAGCATCCCGTCGACCATGCTGCGACGCTATCAGCCGGTGCGCGCGGTCACCGCCTGACCGGGCGAGCGCTATGCCATTCTGAGTGCATGATCCCGCAGGACCGCCACGTGCCCGAGCACCTGTTCCTCGTCAGGCACGCGCAGACGACGTGGGATCTCGAGCATCGGCTGCAGGGCACCCTCGACTCGCCGTTGACGCCGGAGGGCGTCGCCCAGGCCGAACGGATCGGCGCCCGGCTCGCCGCGTCGAACGTGCGGACCGTCTGCACGAGCCCGCTCGGACGATCTCTCCGCACGGCCTCGATCATCGCCGACCGGATCGGCGCGGATGTCGTCGAGATCCCCGACCTCGCCGAGCTCGATCACGGCGCTATGTCGGGCTTGACGAGGGCCGAGATAGACGAGCGGTTCCCCACGGCACGCCAGCAGCGTGCGGAGAACCGCTACGGCTGGGCCTTCCCCGGCGGAGAGAGCTATGCGCAGGCGAGGTCGCGGGCACGACGGGCGCTGTCGGCCTGCGGGTGGGCGTCGCAGGGAGTCCCCCTGCTGGTGGGCCACGAGATGCTCGGCCGGATGCTGCGCGCAGAGCTGCGCGGGCTCGATGTCGGCACGGCCCTGTCGCTGCGGCATCCGCACGGCGTCGTGTTCGAGATCGAGCACGGGGTGGAGACGATGCTCTAGAGGGCGTCCTCGTCAGGGAGCAGATCCGGGCGGCGACGCCGTGTGCGCTCCAGCTGCTGCTCGCGCCGCCATGCGGCGATCGCCGCGTGATTGCCGCTCAGCAGCACATCGGGCACGGAGCGATCGCGCCAGGTCGAGGGCTTCGTGTAGGACGGGTACTCCAGCAGCCCGTCCTCATGCGACTCCTCGACCAGGCTCTCCGGATTGCCGACGACACCGGGGATGAGTCGACCGATCGCCTCGATCATCGCCATCGTGGCGACCTCGCCCCCGTTGAGCACATAGTCCCCCAGGCTGATCAACCGCACCTCGCCGAGCGAGGCGGCGTACTCGAACACGCGCTCGTCGATGCCCTCGTACCGACCGCAGCCGAACACGAGGTGATCCCTCGTGCTGAGATCCCGCGCCGTCGCCTGGGTGAAGACCTCGCCCGCCGGCGACGGGAAGATGATCGTGGGACGTGCCGTCCCGGAGGACATCGTCGAGGCGGCGACCTCGTCCAGCGCCTCTCCCCAGGGTTCCGGCTTCATCACCATCCCGGCTCCGCCGCCGTACGGGGTGTCGTCGACCGTGCGATGACGATCGTGCGTCCAGTCCCGCAGGTCGCGCACGTTCAGCTCGAGGATGCCGGAGTTCCGCGCCCTGCCGAGGAGGGAGAGAGTCAGACCGTCGAAGTACGACGGGAAGATCGAGAGGACGTCGATGCGCACCGGGGAGCAGTCTCCGCAGTCACGCAGGTGCGTCGGAGTCGGACGACTCCTCGGCGTCAGCCGAGTCGGGTTCGGCGATCTGCTCGAAGAGACCGGCGGGCGGTGTCACGATGACGCGTCCCGAGGCGACATCGACGAGCGGGACGATCGCCTCGACGAACGGCACCATCACATCGTCTCCGCCCGTCACCGGCTTCACGATGAGCAGGTCCTGAGCCGGGAAGTGCTCGACCCGCGCGACCTTGCCGACGACGACCTC
This sequence comes from Microbacterium sp. H83, assembly GCF_001650405.1. Classification (GTDB taxonomy): domain Bacteria; phylum Actinomycetota; class Actinomycetes; order Actinomycetales; family Microbacteriaceae; genus Microbacterium. Next base: position 26,770 of record NZ_LWCU01000001.1, read on the forward strand.
GTCGCGGACGACATCGAGTCCGACGAGCTGGTGATCGAACCAGGCGTTCTCCTCGACCTCCTCGTCGTCCTGATCGATCCAGAGGATCGCTCGGACCAGGCTCTCCGCGCCGTCGCGGTCGTCGACGTCCTGCAGGAAGACGACGGGATTGCCGTTCATCACGCGGTATTCGCGGACGACGACGGTCTTGCCGTGCCACGGAGATGCCTCCGGCACCTGCAACGTGAACTCGGCCCCCGGCACGAAGCGCCGCTCGGGGTTGTCCGTGTACAGCTCCAGCTTGAGGGCGCCCTTGAGGCCATGGGCCTTGACGAGACGGCCCACACGGAGCTGGTTCTTGCCCTGGTTGCGGTCTTTCGGCACCACGTCAGTCGTCCGCGACATAGACGCGGACGCGACGGCCGTCGGCCAGAGCGCCGATCAGCGTGCGCAGTGCCTTCGCAGTGCGGCCGCCGCGCCCGATCACACGACCACGGTCGTCGGGGTGCACGCGCACCTCGAGGAGATCGCCTCGCGGCGAGGTGGAGGCGTTGATGCGGACATCCTCAGGGTGATCGACGATCCCCTTGACGATGTGTTCGAGCGCGGCGGCGAGCACGGCGGATTACTCCGAGTCGGCGGCGGGAGCCTCGGCGGCCTCCGCGTCGGCCTCAGCAGCGGCAGGAGCCTCTGCCTTCTTCTCGGCCTTCGGCTTGACGACGGACTTCTTGGACGCGTCGACCTCGAACGCCTGCTTGGGCTCGGCGACCTTGAGGGTGGACTTCGCGTCCTTGTCGCCCTTGAACGTGCCCCAGTCGCCCGTGATCTTGAGCAGCGCGGTGACCTGCTCGGTCGGCTGCGCGCCGACCGACAGCCAGTACTGCGCCCGCTCGGAGTCGACCTCGATGAACGAGGGCTCCTCGGTGGGGTGGTACTTGCCGATCTCCTCGATCACGCGACCGTCGCGCTTGGTGCGCGAGTCGGCGACGACGATGCGGTAGTAGGGCGCCCGGATCTTGCCCAGGCGCTTGAGACGAATCTTGACAGCCACGATTCTCCTGAATTGTGTGGAAGGAAACGAACCGATCGCCTGGAGAGTGGGGTGCACACCCGGCGGAAGCTCACAGAGGGAGGACGAGTGCTGGATAGAGGGTCGAGCACCACGTCCGACCCTCTATTCTGCCAGATGCGGCGACCACAAGCGAAACGCGGCGACACGGGGGTGGCCGTGTCGCGCAGGGCGCATGTCAGACTGTGCTCGTGAAGCTCGAGTTCGCCCCCTCCGCCCGGTCCACCGTCGGCCTCGAATGGGAGATCATGCTCGCCGACCCGGCCAGCGGCGATCTCGTGGGTCGCGCACCCGAGCTCCTGGCCGCCCTGGAGGCGGCGAGCGAGGACGAGCGGCACACCGTGACGGGCGAGCTGCTCACCAACACGATCGAGGTCACGAGCGGGATCGGCGACTCCGTCGGACACGCGGTCGACGACATCGCCAACGCCATCGCCGCGGTGCGCGCCGCGACCGACCCCGCAGGCATCGAGCTGCTCTCGGCGGGGAGCCATCCCTTCGCCAGTGGTACGACCAGGAGGTCACCGACAAGACCAGGTACCACACCCTCATCGAGCGCACCCAGTGGTGGGGGCGGAACATGATGATCTGGGGCATCCACGTCCACATCGGCGTGGAGGACCAGCGCAAGGTCATGCCGATCATCAACGCGCTGGCCTCGTACCTCCCTCATCTGCAGGCCCTGTCGGCGTCGAGTCCGTTCTGGGCCGGCGAGCGCACGGGCTACGCCTCGAACCGCGCGCTCGTGTTCCAGCAGCTGCCGACCGCGGGCCTCCCCTGGCCTCTCCGCGACTGGTCGGATTACGAGTCCTACCTGGAGGACATGGTGCGCACCGGCGTCATGGCGGACGCCACCGAGGTGCGCTGGGACATCCGTCCCGCTCCCCGGTGGGGCACGATCGAGATCCGTGCCTGCGACGGCCTGTCGACGCTCCCCGAGCTCGCGGCGCTCGCCTCCCTCGTCCAGGTGCTCGTCGAGCATCTCTCCCGACAGCTGGACGAGGGTCGCACACTGTCCGAGATGCCGGCGTGGTTCCATCGGGAGAACAAGTGGAGGGCGGCTCGCTACGGACTCGACGCGCGCGTGATCGTCGACGCGGCGGGAACCCAGCGTCCGGTGCGCGACCACCTGGCCGAGATCATCGAAGAACTCGCCCCCGTCGCGGTCGAGCTGGGCTGCGTGAGGGAGTTCGGCAGCCTGGAGACGATCCTGGCCGACGGAGCGAGCTACGAGCGGCAGCTCACGATCGCGAACGCCACGGGCGGCGACCTCGCGGCCGTCGTGCAGCACCTGATCAGGGAGTTCCGCTCGGGGCCGGAGTCGTCGACGGAGGAGCCCTGAGGGTCAGCCCTCCACCAGCTGCCGCGCCAGACCCTCGTCGAGGACCACATCGGTGATCAGGTCCGCGGCGATCGCGGCCCGGAGGCTCACGAGCTTGGGGATGCCGGAGACGACGCACACCCGGCGCGGCACCCGCCGCAGGCGGTCGAGTCCCGGGCCGGTCGCCCTCGCGTTCACCCGGATGTCCTTCCAGGAGCCGTCAGCCCGGAAGAAGACGGTGGCCACGTCGCCGATGGCATGGTCCTCGCGCAGGCTACGGTAGTCGTCGCGCCCCAGGTATCCGCCGACGTACACCCGGCTGGGGACCTCTGCGGCCGGAGAGCCGAGGCTGAACACCGCGATATCCATCTTCGACTGCAGGTCGAGGACGCGGCGCGTGCTGCGCTCGCGCCACATCGCCTCCCGCGTGGAGGGGTCGTCGAAGAACGCGGGCACCGGGAACTGCTGCACCTGGGCGCCGAAGGCGCTGCCGAACCGCTGAAGGATGTCGCTCGAGTACTCGACGCCGCTGGTCTGGGTGTTGCCCGCGCCGTTGAGCTGCACGAACGTCGTGTTGTGGGTCTCCTTCTGCGTGAGACCCCGACTGACCGCGCTGATCGTCGACCCCCACGCGACGCCGACGATCATGTTGGAGTCGACGAACTGCGACAGGAGCCGGCCCGCCGTCAGCGCCACGCGCTCCAGGCGCTCCACCTCGCTGACGATCTCGGGGATGGGCACGACGTGAGCCACCAGGCGGTACCGATCGCGGATCCGCTGCTCCAGCATCCCCAGCCGCTCGAGCGGCGAGTTGATCCTGATGTCCACCAGTCCGCTCTCCCTGGCGAAGCTCAGCAGCCTCGACACCGACGATCGCGACGTGTGGAGTTCCTGCGCGATGACCTCCATGGTCTTGTCCTGCATGTAATAGAGCTGCGCTGCGGTGAGCGCGGCGATCAGCTTGGCATCGCGGGATCCTGCGTCGGACTGGGCCATGACGTCCTCCTCGTCCTCGATCCTTGCACATATGTGCAGCGAGGTTGCGCGCAGCGGGCGTGGAGGTCGATGCTGGGGGCAAGCAAGGAAGAAGGGTCGAAGATGATCGAGTCGACATACTCATCACCGGAGCGCGCGGAGGTCCGCGCGATCCGCGAATCCGGGCGCACGAGCGTCCTCATCATCGGAGCGGGGATCAACGGCATCTCCGCGTTCCGCGACCTCGCGCTGCAGGGCGTCGACGTCCTGCTCGTCGAGCGCGGCGATTTCGCATCAGGCGCCTCCGCGGCGTCCAGCCACATGATCCACGGCGGCATCCGCTACCTGGAGAACGGCGAGTTCCGTCTCGTGCGCGAGTCCGTCGAAGAGCGCAACGGCCTGCTCAAGATCGCCCCGCACTACGTCAAGCCGCTGCAGACGACGATCCCGATCTACTCGACGTTCTCCGGCATCCTGTCGGCTCCTCTGCGTTTCCTCACTCACAAGAGCGGGAAGCCCCAGGAGCGCGGCGCGTTCCTGATCAAGGTCGGCCTGACGATCTACGACACGTTCTCGCGCGACGGCGGCACGGTCCCCCGGCACCGCTTCGTCGGGCGGAAGCGCTCGCTGGCGGAGCTCCCCTCGCTGGATCCGAAGATCAAGTACACGGCCACGTACTACGACGCGTCGATGCACGACCCCGAGCGCCTGGCCCTCGATGTCCTCCAGGACGGCCGCGCCGCCCACCCTGGCGCCGTGGCGCTCAACTACGTGGAGGCGATCGCCCGCGACGGCGAGAAGGTCGTGCTGCGCGACCGCGAGAGCGGCACCGAGTTCTCCGTGACCGCCGACGTCGTCGTCAACGCGTCGGGGCCGTGGACCGATCTCACGAACGACGCGCTCGGCACCGACACGCGCTTCATGGGCGGCACCAAGGGATCGCACATCGTGCTCGATCACCCCGAGCTCCTGGAGGCGACCCGCGGCAGGGAGATCTTCTTCGAGCACTCGGACGGCCGCATCGTGCTCATCTACCCGCTCAAGGGTCGCGTCCTCGTCGGCACGACGGACATCGACGCCGACCCGCGCGAGGTCCCGGTCTGCACCGAGGAGGAGATCGACTACTTCTTCGACCTCATTCACCACGTCTTCCCGGGCATCCATGTGTCCCGCGAGCAGATCGTGTTCAACTTCTCGGGCATCCGCCCGCTGCCGCGGCACGAGGACACCGCACCCGGATTCGTCTCGCGCGACTACCGCATCGAGGTCGACGACAAGGGCGCCGCTCCCCTGGTCAGCCTCGTCGGCGGCAAGTGGACGACGTTCCGCGCGCTGGGCGAGTCGCTGTCCGACGTCGTGCTCGGCCTCCTCGGCCGCACGCGCACCGTGTCGACGTCGGGGCGGGCCATCGGCGGCGGCCGCGACTTCCCTCGCACCGAGAAGGCTCGTCGCATCTGGATCCAGGAGAATCTTCCCGGTGCCGGCGACCGCGCCGACAAGCTCATCGCCCGCTACGGCACCCGCGCCGCGCAGGTGTGGGAGCACATCGAGCAGGGACCCGACACGCCGCTCGCCGGCGGGGATCTGTCGACGCGGGAGCTGGAGTGGATGGTCTCGAACGAGATGATCGCGCGTCTGCAGGACGTCGTCCTGCGTCGCACGAGCATCGCCTTCACCGGGAACGCGGATGCCGATGTGCTCGAAGAGCTTGCGGACGCCCTCGCTCCCCTGCTCGACTGGGACCGAGCACGACACGATGCCGAGCTCGAGCAGACGCGCGTTCTCCTGAACGAGCGACACGGACTCCAGATCCCGTCCCGCACCCGCGGCTGACGGACCAGAGCGTCGCCCTCCTCGCGACGTATCTCCCATAGGTGACCGGGCAGAGGGGCCCGGTCGCAGAGAAAGGTCAAAGAAGACATGACTGATGTGAATCTCGGTCTCTACTTCCTGTCGGAGTTCGTCGGCACAGCGATGCTGATCCTCCTGGGTTGTGGTGTCGTCGCGAACGTCGCGCTCGCCAAGAACAAGGGCTTCGGCGGCGGCTTCCTGATGGTCAACTGGGGATGGGGTCTCGCGGTCTTCGTGGGTGTCCTCGCCTCGGCGTACTCCGGTGCCATCCTGAACCCGGCCGTCGGCGTCGGCCTCCTGGTCGCGGGCAAGATCGACTTCTCGCAGTTCGCGGTCGCGACGGGGGCGGAGCTCCTCGGCGCCATCGTCGGTGCCGTCCTCACCTGGCTCGCCTACAAGCAGCACTTCGACGAGGAGCCGGAGCCCGCGAACAAGCTCGGCGTGTTCTCGACGGGACCCGCCATCCGCTCGTACGGCTGGAACCTCGTCACCGAGGTCATCGGCACGTTCGTCCTCGTGTTCGCCGTCTTCGCGTTCGCCGACTACGGCGTCGCCGACATCGGCGTCCCGGGAGGCCTCGGACCGCTCAGCGCCCTCCCGGTCGCCCTCGTGGTGGTGGCGATCGGCGCCTCGCTCGGTGGACCCACCGGCTACGCCATCAACCCGGCCCGCGACCTCGGACCGCGCATCGCTCACGCGATCCTCCCGATCAAGGGCAAGGGATCGAGCGACTGGTCCTACTCCTGGGTTCCTGTGGTCGGTCCGCTGGTCGGTGGCGTGCTCGCCGCCGTCGCCGCGCCCGCGCTGCTCGGCCTCGCCTGATCCGACACCCGACTTCAAAGGAGAATAAGACATGGCTGACTACATCCTCGCCATCGACCAGGGAACCACCTCGAGCCGCGCGATCATCTTCGACAAGAAGGGCAGCATCATCGCGACCGGCCAGAAGGAGCACGAGCAGATCCTGCCGAAGGCCGGCTGGGTCGAGCACGATGCCTCCGAGATCTGGCGCAACGTCCAGGAGGTCATCGGTCTCGCACTGAGCCGCGCCGACCTGACGCGCCACGACATCGCCGCCGTCGGCATCACGAACCAGCGCGAGACGGCCGTGGTCTGGGACAAGACCACCGGCAAGCCCGTGTACAACGCGATCGTCTGGCAGGACACCCGCACGCAGGAGATCGTCGACCGCCTGGCGGCCGACGGCGGCGTCGACCGCTTCAAGCCGATCGTCGGCCTGCCGCTGGCGACGTACTTCTCGGGCACGAAGATCGCGTGGATCCTGGAGAACGTCGACGGCGCGCGTGAGAAGGCGGAGGCGGGCGACCTCGTCTTCGGCACCACCGACAGCTGGGTGCTCTGGAATCTCACGGGCGGCACGGACGGCGGCGTGCACGCGACCGACGTCACCAACGCGTCCCGCACCCTGTTCATGGACCTCGAGACGCTCGAGTGGCGCGACGACATCCTCGAGGTGTTCGGCGTGCCGCGCTCGATGATGCCCGAGATCCGCTCCTCCTCCGAGGTCTATGGTGCCGCCGAGAGCTCCTCGCTGCTGCGCGAGACGCCGATCGCCGGCATCCTCGGCGACCAGCAGGCCGCCACGTTCGGTCAGGCGGCGTTCCAGACCGGCGAGAGCAAGAACACCTACGGGACCGGCTGCTTCCTCATCTTCAACACGGGCGAGGAGATCGTCCACTCGAAGAACGGGCTGCTGACCACCGTCGGGTACAAGCTCGGCGACCAGCCGACGCACTACGCGCTGGAGGGTTCGATCGCCGTCACCGGATCGCTCATCCAGTGGCTCCGCGACCAGCTGGGCATCATCTCCTCGGCGCCCGAGGTCGAGGAGCTCGCCGACAAGGTCGAGGACAACGGCGGTGTGTACATCGTCCCGGCGTTCTCTGGTCTGTTCGCGCCGTACTGGCGGGCGGATGCCCGCGGCGCGATCGTCGGTCTCACCCGCTACGCGAACAAGAACCACATCGCGCGCGCGGCGCTGGAGGCCGTGGCCTTCCAGACCCGCGACGTCCTCGACGCGGTCAACGCGGACGCGGGCGTCGACCTCACCGAGCTCAAGGTCGACGGCGGCATGGTCGCGAACGACGCGCTGATGCAGTTCCAGGCGGATGTGCTCGGCGTGCCGGTCGTGCGGCCTGTCGTCGCGGAGACGACCGCCCTGGGTGCGGCGTACGCCGCCGGACTCGCCGTCGGCTTCTGGAGCGGTCTCGACGACCTCTCCGCGAACTGGCAGGAGGACCGCCGCTGGGAGCCGTCGATGGACGGTGCCGAGCGCGACCGCCAGCTGCGCCTCTGGCGCAAGGCCGTCACCAAGTCGATGGACTGGGTCGACGAGGACGTGAAGTGATCTCGGCGAGCTGAGACGACGGGCCCGGAGGATGTCCTCCGGGCCCGTTTCACGTCTTGCGGGCGCGATTCACGTCTTGCGGGCGCGCCCCGACTCGACGACGTCGAGGAAGGCCGCGGCGACCCGACGCAGGGCGCGGTCGTCACGGACGAGGTACTCGACGCGCACCGGTCCGTCGACGAGATCGACCGCGACGCCGTCGACCGGGGACCGCGACACGACCCCGGGGGCGAGCACCGTCACCGCGAGTCCCGACCCGACCAGACCGAGGATGAGATCCGACGAGTCGGCTTCGAACGCGACGTCCCGGGGGACGCCGGCTGCGGCGAACGCGACGTCGGTCTGCGCCCTCCCCGACGTGCCGGCCGGGAAGTCCGCGAACACCTCCGCGGAGAGATCCGCCAGGCGTATGCGCGCGCGATCGGCGAGGCGATGCGCCGCCGGGAGAACGGCCACGAGGCGCTCCCTGCCGATCTCCACGGCGTCCACGCCTTCCGGGCGCACGTCGGCGTGGAGTCCCAGCAGGGCCACGTCGAGTTCTCCTCGCCGCACCGAGGCGGCGAGGGAATCGCTGTTGCCGACGACGAGCTCCACGCGGACGTCCGGATGCCTGCCCCGGTAGAGCGCGAGCACGGCCGGCACCGAGACCGCGGTCACGGTGGGGATCATGCCGAGTCGCAGCGTGCCCGTGACCCGACCGTCGGAGGCCGCGGCCGCCTCTCGAGCGCGGTCCGCGGCGGCGACGGCCTCCCGCGCGTGCTCGAGGAACGCTTCGCCGGCCTCGGTCAGCCGCACGCTCCGGCTGTTCCTGATGAACAGCCGCTGTCCGAGCTCTCTCTCGAGGGCGCCGATCTGATGGCTGAGAGCGGATTGGGTCACGAAGCACTTCTCCGCAGCCCGGGTGAAGCTGGTCGTGGCAGCGACGGCCTCGACGTAGCGCAACTGCTGGAGATCCATGCGTTCATGATGGCAGTTCATGACCAGTATGCGAACCATGCGTTGGATTCATGGCTGACCGAGGAGGACGCTGGAGGCATGTCCCGCCTCGCGCTCCTCCTCACCACCTCCCTCGCTCCGATCGCCTGGGGCACGACGTATCTCGTCACGACCGAGCTCCTGCCCGCGGGGCACCCGCTCCTCGCCGGACTTCTGCGCGCGCTCCCCGCCGGCCTCATCGCTGTGGCGCTCGGTCGGGCGCGTCCCCGCGGCGGATGGTGGCTGAAGTCGTTGGTGCTGGGCGCGCTCAACATCGGCGCGTTCTTCCCCCTGCTCTTCATGGCCGCGGAGCGGCTGCCGGGCGGGGTGGCCGCGGCAGTGGCCGGCGCCCAGCCTCTGATCATCCTGGGCATGGGGATGCTCGTCCTCCACGAGCGCGTCCGACCGGTCACGGCAGCGGCCGCCGTGGTCGGCGCCGGCGGAGTCGCGCTCGTGGTGCTGGGCCCCGCGGCTCACCTCGACGCGCTCGGCGTGATCTCGGCCCTCGGCGGAGTGACCGCGACCGCCGCGGGAATCATCCTCACGAAGCGGTGGGGACGTCCGAAGGACGTCGGCCCGATCGCGTACGCGGGGTGGCAGCTCACGGCGGGAGGACTCGTGCTCCTGCCGCTGACCGTCCTGATCGAGGGCGCTCCCCCACAGCTCACCGGCGAGGCGGTGTCGGGGTACGTCTGGCTCGGCACGGTCGGCGGCCTGCTCGCTTACACCCTCTGGTTCCGCGGTATCCAGCGGCTGCCGGTCATGGCGCCCGGACTGCTCGCGCTGCTGTCCCCCGTCGTGGCCGCGCTGCTGGGGGCGACGTTCGCCGGCGAGACGGTCACCACCGTGCAGGCCGTCGGACTCGTGCTGGTGCTGGTCGCACTCGTCTGCGGTCAGCTCGCCGCTCTCGTGCCGCGGAGACGCACCGCCGCGGCGACGACGACGACCGAGCCCATTCTCGCGTCCGGCCGACGCTAGCGCGGCTCAGCTCTTGCCGAAGAGCTTCTGGATCTCGGCGAGGTCGGCCTCGCTCGGCGCGGCGGATCCGCCGCCGAGCCCGAAGCCGGACCCGGTCGGATTCGCCGCGGGCGCGAGTCCCGCGTTCTCAGCCGCGCGCTTCGCCGGGTTGCCGGAACGGGACCCTCCCGACGACTTGCCCTTCTTGCCGCGCTTCGACGACGCGCCGGGCTTGCCCAGTCCGGGCATCGCGCCCATCCCGGGGATGTTCGGGGTGCCGCCGCGCGCGACGGTCTTCATCATCTTCGCCGCCTGGTCGAAGCGCTGCACGAGCTGGTTGACGTCCGTCACGGTCATACCCGATCCGCGCGCGATGCGCAGGCGCCGCGAGCCGTTGAGCACCTTCGGATTGCGTCGCTCACCCGGGGTCATCGAGCGGATGATCGCCTCGGTGCGGTCGATCTCGCGCTCGTCGAAGTCCTCGAGCTGCTGCTTCATCTGACCCATGCCCGGGAGCATCCCGAGCATCTTCTTCATCGAGCCCATCTTCTTCATCTGCTGAAGCTGGTCGAGGAAGTCCTCGAGGGTGAACTGCTCTGTCGCGAGCTTCTCGGCCATCTTCATGGCCTCTTCCTCGTCGAAGGCCTGCTGGGCCTGCTCGATGAGGGTCAGGATGTCGCCGAGGTCGAGGATGCGGCTCGCCATGCGATCCGGGTGGAACGGCTCGAGGTCCTCGAGGCGCTCTCCGGTCGACGCGAAGATGATCGGGCGGCCCGTGACCGACGCGACCGACAGCGCGGCGCCACCGCGCGCATCGCCGTCGAGCTTCGACAGGACGACGCCGGTGAAGTCGACGCCCTCCTGGAAGGCCTTCGCGGTGTTGACGGCGTCCTGACCGATCATCGCGTCGATGACGAACAGGACCTCGTCGGGGTCGACCGCCTTGCGGATGTCGGCGGCCTGCTTCATGAGCTCCGCGTCGACGCCCAGGCGGCCGGCGGTGTCGATGATCACCACGTCGTGCTGCTGGCGACGGGCGTGCTCGACGCCGTCCCGCGACACCTTGACCGGGTCGCCCACGCCGTTGCCGGGCTCGGGAGCGTAGATCGTCGCCCCCGCCTGCTCGGCCACGACCTGGAGCTGGTTCACCGCGTTCGGGCGCTGGAGGTCGGCGGCGACGAGGAGCGGCGTGTGGCCCTCTCCTTCGAGCTGCTTCGCGAGCTTGCCGGCGAAGGTGGTCTTTCCGGATCCCTGCAGGCCGGCAAGCATGATCACCGTCGGAGCGGTCTTCGCGAAGCGGAGGCGACGCTGCTCGCCGCCGAGGATGCCGATGAGCTCCTCGTTGACGATCTGCACGACCTGCTGCGCGGGGTTGAGCGCCTTGTTGACCTCGTCGCCGAGAGCACGTTCACGGACCTTCGCGGTGAACTCCTTGACGACCGACAGCGCGACGTCGGCGTCGAGGAGGGCACGGCGGATCTCGCGGACCGTGCCGTCGACATCGGCCGCAGTGAGCTTTCCCTTCGTGCGCAGATTGCGGAAGGTCTCGGTGAGCCGGTCGGAGAGCGTGCCAAAGGTAGCCATGGTGCTACCGATTCTATCCGAGCGACGACCGGTCGCTCAGCGCTTCCAGGGAAGCTCGCGGATCGTCTCGAACGCGTCGACGAGCACAGCCTCGGGCGTGCCCCGCCCTGCTCCGGTCTCCGCCCACACCCGGAGCGACGCCAGCACGGCGGCCGCATATGCGGCTCCGAGGATGTCCGCTCGCACCACATCGGATCCGGCGTCGACCGCCGCGCGCGCGATCCCCGAGGAGAGCCGCGCATGACGCAGCCCTGTATCCCTGACGAGCTCGTCGTGCAGGCCCATCGCCGTGGCATTGCGCAGAGCGAGGGCCAGCGGGTCCGGGGCGAACTCCTCGACGATGAGACGCAGTATGCGCTGCACCTCTGCGCCGGTCGCCGTCGATCCGAGAGCGGACAGGCTCTCGAGCGAGCGATCGATCCGCTCATCGAGCCCCGACCACAGCACATCGCTCTTGGAGGAGAAGTAGTTGAAGAAGCTCGATCGGCTGACCCCGGCGCGCCGAGTGATGTCGGCGACCGATGTCGCGTCGTAGCCCTGCTCGAGGAAGAGCTCGCACGCCGCCTCCGCGAGAGTCTCGCGCGATGACGCCTTGGGGCGACCCGCTCGACTCGTGCTGCTCATCCTCACACGGTACCGCGCGCCTCGCGGCGCAGCACCGATCGTGCGATCTGGGGGTATTGTTGGACGCAATCCATCTATCAGCGGAGGCGGTTCGGCCATGCTCGACATCCTCACCCCCGGCCTCGCACCGGCCTACGTGCCGTACCCCGTCGGCTGGGACCTGCAGCGTCGCATCCATGCAGAGGTCGTCGGCGGCGCGCGGCCGGACACGCTCGTCCTGCTCGAGCACGAGGCCGTGTACACCGCAGGCAAGCGCACGGAGGACCACGAGCGTCCCCAGGACGGCACGCCGGTGATCGACGTCGATCGCGGCGGCAAGATCACCTGGCACGGTCCGGGACAGCTCGTCGGCTATCCGATCGTCCGACTCCCCGAGCCCATGGATGTCGTCGCCCACGTGCGGCGTCTCGAGCGCCTCCTCATCGATGTCCTCCGTCCGTTCGGGGTGGACGGCTACCAGGTCGAGGGGCGCAGCGGCGTCTGGGTCCGCCGGCCCCTCTCCGAGGACAAGGTCGCCGCCATCGGGGTCCGCGTGCAGCAGGGCGTCACGATGCACGGCTTCGCGATCAACTGCGACAACACCCTCTCGGGCTTCCGGGGGATCATCCCGTGCGGCATCACGGACGCCGGTGTGACGACCGTGAGCGAGACGACCGGTGCACGCGTCTCCCCCGCGGACCTCCACGACGCCGTGGCCGACGCCTTCCTCTCCGCCTATTCCGACGCCGACCACGCAGGAGCACTCGCATGACCGCCGCACCCGAGGGGCGAAAGCTCCTCCGCCTCGAGATCCGCAACGCCGAGACCCCGATCGAGCGCAAGCCCGAGTGGATCCGGACGAAGGCGAAGATGGGCCCCGAGTACACGGCGCTCCAGTCCCTCGTCAAGAACGAGGACCTGCACACCGTGTGCCAGGAGGCCGGATGCCCCAACATCTACGAGTGCTGGGAGGACCGAGAGGCGACGTTCCTCATCGGCGGGTCGCAGTGCACGAGACGGTGCGACTTCTGCCAGATCGACACGGGGAAGCCCGACGCCTACGACACGGACGAGCCCCGGCGCGTGGCAGAGAGCGTGCAGCGGATGGGCCTGCGCTACGCGACAGTGACGAGCGTCGCCCGCGACGACCTGCCCGACACCGGAGCGTGGCTCAATGCCGAGACGGTGCGCAGGATCCACGCCCTCAATCCGAACACCGGGGTGGAGCTGCTCGCGAACGAGCACAACGCGGACCCCGCGTTCCTCGGGCAGATCTTCGACGCGCGACCCGAGGTCTTCGCGCACAACGTCGAGACGGTTCCGCGCATCTTCAAGCGCATCCGCCCCGCCTTCCGCTATGAGCGGTCGCTCGACGTCATCACGCAGGCGCGGGACGCCGGTCTCATCACCAAGTCGAACCTCATCCTCGGCATGGGCGAGGAGCCCGAGGAGGTCGTGCAGGCCCTGCAGGATCTGCACGGAGCCGGCTGCGACATCATCACGATCACGCAGTACCTGCGACCTTCGCCGCGGCATCTTCCCGTGGCGCGGTGGGTGAAGCCTGCGGAGTTCGTCGAGTTCAAGGAGCAGGCCGAGCGGATCGGATTCCTCGGCGTCCTCGCGGGACCGCTGGTCCGTTCCTCCTACCGCGCCGGGCGGCTGTGGGCGCAGTCGATGGTGTCGAAGGGGCGCGAGATCCCGCCGCATCTGGCGCACATCGCCGACAGCGCCGAGCTCGGCTTCGCTCAGGCGGTCTGAGGGACCGTGTGCACGAGCGTCAGTCGGCGCTCATGACGGACTGGACGCTGCCGTCCGACCCGAGGTTCACGAGGAGGACGTCGTCGGTGGTGTCCGCGTCGAGGGCGTACTCCAGGACGGCGAAGGGCTCGGATCCGCCGTGCTCGTCGGCGAGGATCGTCATGCTCATGAGCCGCAGCGATCGGATTATGTCGACGGCGGCGTCGCCGCTCACGTCCACCAGGACGTCGGCGAGCTCGTCGCCGTACGCCTCCTGCTGCTGCAGGATGTACTCCGTCACCTCGCTGGTGCGATCGTCGACCTCCGACAGCATGCCGCGCCGCGCGGTGGCGTCGACGGTCTCGAGTCCGGCGATGAGAGACGCGGCGATGTCGAGCGCGTCCGCGGACACGTCGTCCTGATCGGGCGCGGTGAGGTCGACGGTGACGCTCTGGTCACCCAGATCGACGGTCTCCGACCAGAAGATCGAGCCGTCGGGTCCTGAGGAGAGGAGTCCGAAATAGTCGTGTTCGATCGCCATAACGCTATGAAACCAGCCTCGTGCTCGCGGCGGTAGCCCCGTCTCAGCCGACCAGCGACTGAACGAAGACGTGGGGGGTGAAACCGGTCAGGTCGTCGATGCCCTCGCCCTGTCCGAGGAGCTTGACCGGGATGCCGGTGCGCTCCTGGACCGCGAGCACGAAGCCGCCCTTGGCGGACCCGTCGAGCTTCGTGAGGACCAGCCCGGTGACTCCGGCGTGCTGCAGGAACGCCTCGGCCTGCATGACGCCGTTCTGCCCGGTCGTCGCATCGAGCACCAGCAGCACCTCGCTGATGGGCGCCTGCTTCTCGATCACGCGACGGATCTTCGACAGCTCGTCCATCAGGCCGCCCTTGGTGTGCAGGCGCCCCGCGGTGTCGATGATCGCGATCTCGATGCCCTCGCGCTGTGCGTACTCGATCGTCTGATACGCGACGGATGCCGGATCCTGACCCTCCTGCTGCGGACGGACGATCGCCGCTCCCCCGCGCTGAGCCCAGGTCGCGAGCTGGTCGACGGCAGCCGCGCGGAACGTGTCGGCGGCGCCGACGACGACGCTGCGCTGGTACCCGCGGAGGAACTTCGTGAACTTGCCGATGGTCGTCGTCTTGCCGACCCCGTTGACGCCCACGACGAGCACGACCGCCGGTCGCTCGGTGAGCTTCAACGTAGTGTCGAACTTCGCGAAGTGCTCCTCGAGCGTCTCCCGGAGCATCCGGTGCAGATCCCTGGGATCGGTCGTGCGGAAGCGCTCCACCTTGGCGCGCAGCTCGTCCACGACCCGCTCGCTGATGTCGGGGCCGAAGTCTGCGGTGATGAGCGCCGTCTCCAGGTCCTCCCACGTCGTCTCGTCGATCGTGGGCTTGACGAACATCCCGCGCAGCGCGCGAGTGAGGGACCAGGACTTCTCCGCCATGACTCCAGCCTACGGGTAGCGTCCGCGTCGGCCGGGATCACGCCCTACGCTCTGAGCACAACTCCGGCTCAGCCGACCGCCGCCGCGCGATCCCCCACGCGCTGTCCGACGACCGCCGAGACTCCGTCCTGCCGCATCGAGACGCCGTACAGCGCATCCGCGATCTCCATCGTGCGCTTCTGGTGCGTGATGACCAGCAGCTGCGAGCTCTCCCTGAGCTGCTCGAACACCGTCAGGAGCCGGCCGAGGTTGGCGTCGTCGAGCGCCGCCTCGACCTCGTCGAGGATGTAGAACGGGCTGGGGCGGGCCTTGAAGATCGCGACGAGCAGTGCGACGGCGGCGAGGGAGCGCTCTCCTCCCGACAGCAGCGAGAGGCGTTCGATCTTCTTGCCGACCGGGCGCACGGAGACCTCGATGCCGGTCGTCAGCATGTTGTCCGGATCCGTGAGGGAGATGCTCCCCGACCCCCCGGGGAACAGCAGCGGGAAGACCTCGCCGAACGCCTCCTTGGTGTCTTCGAAGGCACTGGCGAAGATCGTCTGCATGCGCTCATCGAGGTCCGCGATGATGGTCAGCAGGTCCTGCCGCGTCTGCGTGAGATCGGACAGCTGCTCGGCGAGGAACGCGTGTCGCTGTTCGAGAGCCGCGAACTCCTCGAGCGCGAGCGGATTCACCCGGCCCAGCTGAGCGAGCTTCCGCTCGGCGTCGGCGAGTCGCCGCTGCTGGATGCGCCGATCGAACGGGATCGCGCCGTCGTCGAGGAGCTCGCCGTCGACGGGCTCGGCGCCGGGGTCCTTGGGAACCAGCTGGTCCGGCCCATATTCCGCGATGAGAATATCTTCGTCCAGCGCGAGCTCCGAGGCGACGCGCTCGAGCAGACTGTGGAGGTGGAGCTTCTTCTCATGAATCTGCAGCTCCAGGCCGTGGACGCTCTCGGTGAGGCCGGCGAGACGCTCGCGCAGTGACGTCTCCTGCGCACGGAGCGCCGTGAGCTCCTCGTTCTGAGCGGAGCGCGCCGCCTCCGCCTCCGCGAGAGCGAGGCGCGCCTCCGTGACAGAGCGGTCCAGGGAGTCGAGGACCCTCGGCAGCTCGTCGGCGACGCCGACCGCCGCTTCGCGCTGCGCGCGCCGGATGACGGCGCGACGGGCGGCTTCGGCCGCGGCATCGCGCTCCTGCTCCCGCTGCCGCTCGAGGGCGGCGACGCGCGCCTGCGCAGCGCGGACGCGCTCCCGGAGCGTCTCGATCTCCAGGCGGGCGCGCACCTCCCCCTCTCGGGCGAGCTCGAGCGACTCCAGGAGTCCGTCGCGGGCGGACGCGTCGAGGACGGGGCGCGGGGCCGACACAGCGGCGTCCAGCTCGGCTTTCGCGGTCTCCGCCTTCCGCTCCGCGTCCTCGACCGCATCCTGCGCCTGTGCGAGCCCGGTCTCCAGCCGCTGGCATTCGGCGACCGCGGACTCGTGCGTCACCGTGATGCGATTGACCTGCTCGGCATGCGTCGCGAGCGCGGCGTCGTGCTCGCGCAGCGCGCGCAGCGCGTCCTTCGCCTGCCGCCTGGTGGTCTCCACGGTCTCGTTCGCCTCCTCGCGCGCCTCGCGCAGCGAGTCGACGACGACCTGGATCTCCGCGAGCCGTTCGCTGGCGGCATCCCGCTCGGCCGCGAGCTCCAGGCGGGAGCGCTCTCCCCCTGAGCCCGTCCGCAGCGTCTGCGCCGTGACGACGTCACCGGCGCTCGTCACCACGGTGGTGGTCGTGTCCCCGGCGGCGTCGAGGGCGCCGCGCGCCGCTCTCGCCTCGTCGAGGCCGTCGGCGATGAGGACGTGCGACAGGATCCCGAGGACGCCGTCCGGGGCCGCGACGGTCTCGATCGCGGGCGTCACCCCGGGCAGGACCGGGAGTTCGACGATCGGGCGCGGAGCATCGGCGATGACGAAGTCGACCACGCCGCGTCGCTGATCGGCCGCCTCCTTCGCCAGCGCGTAGGCATCGGACGCGCCCTCGACGAGAACGCCCTCGGCGAGAGGGCCGAGGACGGCGGCGACGGCGGCTTCATAGCCGGCCTTCACCTGGACGGCATCGCCGACGAGCCCGCGGATGCCCGCGCCGCCCGTCTTGACGATCTCGGCCGCCCCGCCGGAGAGAGCGAGGGCGCTGCTGAGCGCTGCGGCCTTGGCCGTGAGCGAGTCCGCCTCACGCTCGGCCGCATGCAGCCGCTCGCGCAGGGTCTCGCGCTCGGCTTCCGCGGCGGTCGCGGCGCGTTGTGCACTGTCGTAGGCCGCGGAGTGCTCGGCGGCCGTCCCCTCGGGGGCCTCTGCGTCGTCGATGCTCTCGAGCGCGTCCGCCGCCTCTCGGCGACGCGCTTCCGCGGCCTCGAGGGCGTTCTGCTGCCGGAGGACGGCGCCCCGCACCGCGGCGAGGGCGGATGCCGCGGCGTCGGCGGTGCCGCGCAGCGCCGAGATGCGCATGTCGTACTCCGAGACGAGAGCGCTCTGCTCGGCGATGTCCACGTCGAGCGTGTCGAGCTCGGCGCGCGCATGCACGACTTCGCGGCTGGCGAGCGTCGCTGCGTCCTGCGCGTCGCCGAGACCCGCGGATATCTCGGTGATGTCGTCCTTCGCCTCGTCGATCGTGCTCTGCGTGACCGTGACCGCGGTCACCGCGGCGTCGTCGTCCTCCGACCCGAGCAGGGCGAGCCGCTGGTTGGCGAGCGTGTACAGCCCGCGCATGCGCTCCTGCACCTGCTCCAGTCCGAACGCGATGCCGCGAGCCTGATCCACGGCGACGGAGTTCTGGTCCTGTTCGAGACGTGCGATGCCGGCGCGGACGACCTCCGCCTGATCGGACAGCACCAGGCGTTCGGTGTGACGCTCCTGCTCGGTGCGGGTGTGGTCCGCCAGTGCGGTCCGCAGCGCCACGACGTCGTCGGCGAAGAGGCGGGCCTTGGCGTCGCGCACCACGGCCGCGATCGTCTGCGCCTCGCGTGCGATCTCCGCCTGCCGGCCGAGAGGCTTGAGCTGACGCCGGATCTCTCCGGCGAGGTCGCTGAGGCGCGTGAGGTTCGTCTCCATCGCATCGAGCTTGCGGAGGGTCTTCTCCTTGCGCCGTCGATGCTTGAGGATCCCGGCGGCCTCCTCGACGAAGCCGCGGCGATCCTCCGGCGATGCCTGCAGCACCGTGTCGAGGCGCCCCTGACCGACGATGACGTGCATCTCGCGGCCGAGACCGGAGTCGCTGAGCAGTTCCTGCAGATCGAGCAGTCGGCAGCTCTCGCCGTTGATCGCGTACTCGCTGGATCCGTTGCGGAACAGGGTTCGACTGATCGTCACCTCGGCGTACTCGATCGGGAGGGCGCCGTCGCTGTTGTCGATGGTGAGCTGGACCTCCGCGCGGCCCAGCGGCCCGCGTGTCGAGGTGCCGGCGAAGATGACATCCTCCATCTTGCCGCCGCGGAGCGTCTTCGCTCCCTGCTCGCCCATGACCCACGCGAGCGCGTCGACGACGTTCGACTTGCCGGATCCGTTGGGGCCGACGATGCAGGTCACGCCCGGCTCGAAGACGAAGCTGGTCGGCTGCGCGAAGGACTTGAACCCCTTGAGGGTCAGGCTCTTCAGATGCATACGCGCGCCGCGCTTCCGGGGTGAATCACGCCCATACGCTATCGGAATCCCCCGCCAGGACCGGCATCCCGCGCGGGTGGAGGCCGAGAACGGACGGGGCGCGACACGCCGTGACGGAGATCGGATGCTTGACGCGCGCGGCGCACCTTCGCTACGGTAACCACCGGATCGCCACTCGAAAGGAGGTTACCGATGATCACTCTCATGACTGCACAGGCCACTGGCCTCGCCGCGCCCTTTGCGCCGCGTCTCGCGCACTCGGTAGCCGCCGGCGTCCGTCGCAACGGTCTCTCGTAGCACCGAAGCCAGAGAATTCCGGCCTGAACTGGGCCTTCTCTGCCGCGCGTCTGCGCATCCCGCTGATCTTCTCCAGATCGCGATCTCCCGAACGCGGTTCCCGCTCCGTTCCCGAGCGTGCGCGTTCCTGGACTCCATCGCGCTCCGTCGGCCTCTCGACGACGCCTACGGACGCTCTCCGCACCGCATCCCACTCCCATCGAAGGATTCATCGTGAACACCACGCTGTACCGCAGCACCACCCACCCACCGGATACCGAGGACCGTCAGGTCCTGGAGATCCCCGCACCCGACGAGCTGCGCGGCCTCGGCCTCGCCGACCGTCTCTCCCTCCGTGTCGGCCTCTGGCTGCTCCAGAGGGCGCAGCGCCCGCATCCGGTCCGTCAGCCCCGAACGAGCGGGATCGATCCGCTCGGACTCGAGCGACGCGACCGGTCCGTCGGCGAGAACCTCGCGTTGCTCACGTACGACCTGCAGCGTCAGCTGCGCTGACCCGGAGGACTGCATGAGCATCCGACTCACCGCCGAGGCGACGCTGCATCCGCTCGAGATCCCCTCCCGGGCGGATGCGGCGGACGCGGGAGCGTTCCGCGAACTCGCCCGCGTCCGCAATCAGGTCTGCCGGGAGCTGACGGGGCGGACCGAGCAGGACCTCGAGCCCGAGGCCCTGCTCCCGCTCCTCCGATCACGGAAGGAGCGCACCACCGTCGTCTGGGCGGTCCGGATCGACGGCGAGACCGTCGGCCGGACCGTCGTCGACATCCCGCACGAGGAGGGATCCCGGGTCGTCATCGCATCGATCGAGATCCTCCCCCGGGTCTGGGGCCGCGGCATCGGGACCGCCGTCCTGCCGCACATCGACGCCGTCGCCCGCGCGCACGGCCGCACGGTGATCCAGAACTGGACCGAGCAGCAGGCCAGCGACGCCCCGCGCATCGAGGCCGCCACCGGTCTCGGCAGCGTTCCGGACGATCACGTCGCGCGATTCCTCCGACGCAGCGGCTTCCGCCTCGAGCAGGTCTACCGCATCAGCCGGCTGGACCTCACCGAGGAGACCCTGTCGGCAGCCGCCGTGCTGCTCGACGAGGCCAGAGCGTTCGCGCAGGACTACCGCGTCGTGCAGTGGGTGCTGCCCACACCTCCGGAGAGGCTCGACGGCTATGCGTGGATGAAGTCCCGCATGTCGACGGACGCCCCGTCCGCCGATCTCGAATCGGACGAGGAGTCCTGGGATGCCGACCGTGTGACGGCCGCGGAGGCTCGGATCGCGGAGATGGGCCAGACGATCATGGTGACCGCGGCCGAGCACATCGCGACGGGCGAGCTCGCCGGCTTCACGGAGATCGGCGGTGGTCCCGACCTCAGCGGCACCACCATGCAGCACGACACGCTCGTGCTCTCCGACCACCGCGGGCACCGCCTCGGCCGGCTCATCAAGTGCGCCGCGATCCTCGCATGGCCCGACGTCGCCCCGGAGTCCCGGGACGTCATCACATACAACGCCGAGGAGAACCGCCCCATGCTCTCGATCAACGAGGCGATGGGATTCGTGCCCATCTCCTATGAAGGCGCCTGGCAGAAGGAACTGACATGACCACCACCACGCTCCGCATCACTCCGCTCTCCGTCCCGCGATCCCTCGACGACGACGATGCGGCGGACTTCCGCGCCTACGGCGCGCTCAACCGCCGGATCTGCGACGAGGCCGTCGGTCTGCCCGAGCTCGCGCCCGATGCCTCGCAGATGCTCGCATCGTGGCAGGACGCGACCGACACCCTCCACACCGGGTTCGTCGCCCGAATGGGCGACGACATCGTCGGCATGATCACCGTCGATTACGCGCAGGAGGAGGATGCCCGCGCCGCGGAGATCGATCTGCTCGTCCCCGAGGAGAACTGGGGCACCGGCGTCGAGGACGCCCTGCTCGACCTCGCCGAGCAGGAGGCATCGAGCCGCGGCCGCGACCTCCTGCAGACCTGGACGCTGCACCGTCCCATCGAGGGCGACCGGATGCTCGTGCCGAAGACCGGATGGGGTCGGGTGCCGGCGATCCCGCTGACCGATGCCCTCGCGGCCCGCGGCTTCGCGTTCGAGCAGGTCGAACGCAACAGCGAACTCGACCTGCGTGCGGACCCGACCCCGCTGCGCACCGCGCTCACGGCGGCGGAGGCGATCGCCGGAGCCGACTACCGCATCGTGCACTGGCTCGCACCCACGCCGGCGGAGCACCGAGCCGGCTACGCCGCAGTGCTGGCGCGCCTGACGACCGACGCCCCGGCGGGCGACATGGAGTTCGTCGCGGAGCAGTGGGATGCCGACCGGGTCGTCCGGCGCGACACCCGCCTCACGAGTGCAGGGCAGGCCGTGTCGGTCGTCGCGGTGCAGCACGTGCCGACCGGCGACCTGGTCGCATACAACGAGCTGCTCATCGCCGCCGACCGCACCTCGGCGACGCATCAGCTCGGCACGCTCGTCGCGAAGGACCACCGAGGCCACCGGCTCGGCATGATCGTGAAATGCGCGAACCTCCTGCGGTGGCGCGAGCTGATGCCGGACTCGCCCGTGGTGTCGACGTTCAACGCCGAGGAGAACCGCCCGATGCTGAGCATCAACGAGGCGATCGGGTTCCGTCCTGTCTCGTACGCGGGGGCGTGGCAGAAGCGGATCTGAGGATCATCCGGGCGGTGCAGGCGCCCGGCCGGGGATCATCCGGCCGGGCGATGCACGCCCATCATGTCGCCGCTGCTCGTCACCGCGCTCGGATCCGCGCTCTGCGCCGACGTGCTCGTCTTCCCGCTCCTCGGCATCGCGCTCATCGCCGCACCGCTGTCGCTCCTCACGATCGCGTCAGCCGTCGGCATCCTCGTCGTCGGGGCGAGCACGCACGCGACCCGTGCGCTCCTGGATCGGTCCTTCCGCGCGGCGTGACCTCAGAGTCGGCGGCGCTGGCAACGCGGGCAGTAGTGACTCGACCGGTTCATGAACGCCTCGCGGCGGATCGGGCCGCCACAGCGCGGGCACGGCTGACCGCCGCGTCCATAGGCGTTGAGGGAATGGGCGAAGTAGCCGGCCTGACCGTTGACGTTCACGTACTGGGCGTCGAAACTCGTGCCGCCCTCCGCCAGCGCCTTCGCGAGCACGGTCCGCACCTCGGCGAGAAGTCGTCGCACGGCCTGCGTCGAGAGAGCGCTGGCCGGGGTCTCGGGATGGATCCGCGCCGCCCACAGCGCCTCATCGGCGTAGATGTTGCCGATGCCGCTGACGACCTGCTGATCGAGCAGGACGCGCTTGATGGCGCTGTTGCGGCGCGTCAGCGCCGTGCGGAAGGCCGGATCGTCGAAGTGCGGGTCGAGCGGATCCCGCGCGATGTGCAGGACCTGCGTGGGAATGGCGGTCGGCCCGTCGAGCACCAGAGTGTCCACCGCGAGCGATCCGAACGTGCGCTGATCGGCGAAGACGATGGCCAGCTCGCCGTGACTCGGATGCTCGATGCCGATCCGGACGCGCTCGTGTCGCTCCGCCGGAGCCTCAGGGGCCCTCAGAAGCATCTGTCCGCTCATCCCGAGATGAGCGATGAGGGCGGATGCGCCGGTGTCGAGGGGCAGCCACAGGAACTTGCCCCGACGCGCCGCCGCCGAGAAGGTGCGGCCCTCGAGACGAGCCGCGAAGTCCTCAGCGCCCGCGACATGCCGGGTGAGCGCGCGCTCATCGAAGACGCTCACACCCGTGATGAGCGCGCCGACCGCAGCAGGGGCGAGCCCGGCGCGGACCACCTCGACCTCGGGGAGCTCAGGCACGCTCGTTGATCAGGCGCCAGGCGCTCAGCGCGGCCGCCATCTCTGCGGTCTTCTTGCTGCTTCCGGTGCCGACCATCGTGACGTCGCCGACGACGACGGTCGCGGTGAAGCGGCGGTCATGATCCGGACCGCTCGCCTCCACCGAATACTGCGGCGGCGTGGAACCCACGCGAGCCGCGAGCTCCTGCAGGCTCGTCTTCGGATCCATCGCCGCGCCGTACCGCTCAGGGTCGGCGAGCAGCGGCTTCGTCAGTCGCAGCACGAGCTCGGTCGCCGCCTCGGGTCCGGCCGACAGATACGTCGCGCCGATGACGGCCTCCATGGTGTCCGCGAGGATCGAGTCCTTGTCGCGGCCACCGGTCTGCTCTTCGCCTCGCCCCAGCAGCAGATGCCGCCCCAGGCCGATGCCGCGGGCGACCTCCGCGAGGGCGACCGTCGAGACGACGCTCGCACGTCGCTTCGCCAGCTCTCCCTCGTCGAGCTCGGGGTGGGTGGTGAACAGCATGACCGTCACGGCCTGACCCAGCACCGAATCGCCGAGGAACTCCAGGCGCTCGTTGTGCGGGATGCCCCCGTGCTCGTAGGCGTACGACCGGTGGGTGAGCGCCAACTCCAGAAGCTCCGCGTCGATGTCGACGCGGAGCTTGTCGGGGAGAGGTCTCGTCCCCCGAGGGACCTCTGTCACGATGGCTCGCGACTCAGACGTCTGCGACCTTGCGACCCTTGTACTCGAGGAAGAGCTCGGTGCCCTGCGAGTCGGTGACGACCTTCGCCTGGTGGGGACGGCTGTAGACGACCTTGCCGTTCTCGATGGTCTTGACGAGGGCAGGAGCTTCCGCCTTCCACTGCGCGCGGCGCGAGCGGGTGTTCGAACGGGATACCTTGCGCTTCGGGGGGTTACCAGCCATGACTAGCTCTCTTCTTTCTCGGCGGCGCGGCTCTCTGCCCCGCCGTCCTGGTCTGTGATCTGCTGGAGCGCGCTCCATCGAGGATCGATGGGAGCCGCCTGCTCCGTTCCGATGCTCTCGGTCAGCCTCTCGCCCGTCTTCGGGTCGAGCCCGGGGCAATCCGGCTGACACACCGGCTGAAATGGAAGGGCCAGTACGGCCGCATCCCTGACAAGAGTTTCAAGATCCACGTGGTCGTCTTGAACCTCGAAGTCAGTTTCTTCCTCACCAGGATACGCGAAAAGCTCCTGGAACTCGACTTCGACGGGCCGAGCGATGTCGATCAGGCACCGACCGCACACGCCGGAGTACTCTCCGTCGGCCGTGCCGGACACCAGGATGCCCTCGTGGACAGACTCCAGGCGCACATCGACGTCCAGGGTCGAGCCCGCGTCGAACGCGACGATCCCCTCTCCCCAGGACTCGGCGAGAGTGACGGGGAAGACATGCTCGCGCATCTCGCCCGG
Organism: Microbacterium sp. H83; assembly: GCF_001650405.1. Lineage (GTDB taxonomy): Bacteria > Actinomycetota > Actinomycetes > Actinomycetales > Microbacteriaceae > Microbacterium. Next base: position 50,768 of record NZ_LWCU01000001.1, read on the forward strand.
CTTGCGGACGATGTCGCGGACGGGGAGGACGAAGGGACCATTCAGGCGGGAACGCACCCGTCGATTCTACCGGCTCAGGATGCCGGGGAGCTGGCTCCGACCTGAGTGCGCGGCGGCCGCCCGCACGGGAGTCAGATCCCGCGCGCTCCCGTGTCCAGGAACGCCGCGACAGCGGGAGGCACGAAGGGCGACACGTCGCCGCCGAGACCCGCGACCTGACGCACGAGCGAACTGGACACCAGCGCGTGCGACGGGTCGGGCAGCAGGAAGACGGTCTCGATGTCGGCGAGGTGCCGGTTCACGATCGCCATCGGCGTCTCGTACGCGACATCGATCTGCGACCGGATGCCCTTCACCAGGACCCCGGCGCCGACATCGCGCGCATAGTCGACGAGCAGGCCCATGCTCCACGAACCGACGATCACGTTGCCGTCGACGCCGTCCTCGGCGATCGACTGCTCGAGCAGCGTCATCCTCTGGGCGATCGGCAGCATCGCCTCCTTGCCGGGGTTGTGCACGACGAGCACGTGCAGCTCGTCGTACAGCCCCGCCGCGCGCCGGATCACATCGAGATGACCCAGGGTGGGCGGATCGAACGAACCGGGGACGACGGCGATCCGACTGCTCATGGCACCAGCCTAGGGCACGCCCCGAAGGCTCAGTTCTTCGCGAGAGCCGCGCGGTCCTCGTCGCTCACCCGCCGCGCGATCGCCGAGCGGAGACCCGGGTTCGACGCCAATGTCGGGTCGGCGGACAGGATCGCTTCGGCGAGCTCGCGCGCCGTGACGATGAGGTTCGAGTCCTTGACGACTCGGAGGAGCTTCAGGGACGATCGGACGCCGGCCTGTGCCGCGCCGAGGACATCGCCCTCGCCGCGCAGCTCGAGGTCGACCTCCGCGAGGGCGAATCCGTCGAGCGTCGCCGCGACGGCATCCACGCGCTCCCGCGCCACGGAGCCCGCTTCCGCCTCGGTGACGAGCAGGCAGAGCCCCGGCACGCCGCCGCGGCCCACTCGTCCGCGCAGCTGATGGAGCTGAGAGACGCCGAACCTGTCGGCATCGAGGACGATCATCGTCGACGCGTTGGGGACGTCGACGCCGACCTCGATGACCGTCGTGGCGAGGAGCAGATCGATCTCTCCCCGAGCGAACGCCTGCATGACCGCGTCCTTCTCCTCGGACGGCATGCGCCCGTGCAGCACAGCCCTGCGGAGGCCCCCGAGTCGCGGATGGGTCGCGAGCGCCTCGTCGAGCTGCACCACCCCCCAGCGCGGACCGGAGGCGCCCTCGGGCTGCGGAGCGAGCTGCTCCCCCGCTTCCGCGGTCTTCTTCGCCGTGTCGATCGCCGCGCACACCGCGAACACCTGTCTGCCCTGCGCGATCTCCTCGGCGGCGCGCTCCCACACCCTGGTGAACCACCCTGGATGCTCGGCAAGCGGCGCGACGAAGGACTCGATGCCCGCCCGTCCCTTCGGCATGGTACGGATCACGGAGGTGTCGAGATCGCCGAACACCGTCATCGCGACGGTGCGCGGGATGGGGGTGGCCGTCAGCACGAGCGCGTGCGGACTCGATCCCTTCGCGCGCAGCGCCTCGCGCTGCTCGACCCCGAACCGGTGCTGCTCGTCGACGACGACGAGACCGAGATCGGCGAAAGTCGTCTTCTCGCCGAGCAGGGCGTGAGTTCCGACGACGATCAGCGCCTGCCCGGAGGCCACGCGCAGCGCAGCCTTGCGACGTTCGGCGGCCGGGAGCTGTCCCGTGAGCAGCGTGGGCATCACGAGCGGGGCCAGCTGGGGACCCAGCATCTTGGTGATCGATCGCAGGTGCTGGCCGGCGAGCACCTCGGTGGGTGCGATCAGCGCGGCCTGGCCACCCGACTCGGCCACCTGCAGCATGGCGCGCAGCGCGACGAGGGTCTTGCCCGACCCCACCTCTCCCTGCACGAGCCGGTTCATGGGCCAGGGGGCGACGAGGTCGGCGGCGACCTGCTCGCCCACGGTCTGCTGATCGGGGGTCAGCGAATACGGCAGGGCCGCGTCGAATCGCTCGAGCAGTCCGCCGGACGAGGCCGGACGGGCGGTGGCCGCCAGCGCCCTCACCGCATCGCGCTGCTGCAGCAGGGCCGTCTGCAGCGTGAGCGCCTCGTGCATGCGCAGCGTGCGGACAGCGGGGTCGATGTCGTTGCGCGTCTTCGGCCGGTGGATCTGCTCCAGCGCCTCGCGGGCCGTCAGCAGCTCGTGGCGTCGGCGCACGTCGTCGGGCAGCGGCTCCGGGACCGAGGACAGAGCGTCGAGCACACGGCCGACGAACTTCGCGATCTGCCAGGTCTGGAGACTCGCCGTCGCGGGGTAGATCGGGATGAGCACGGCCGCCCGTGCATCCGCGCGCCGACGGGCGGCGTCCTCATCGTCGAACAGCTCGTACTCGGGATGCGAGAACTGGGTCGTGCCGTTGAACTCGCCGACCTTGCCGGAGAAGACGCCGCGCCGGCCGACCGCGAGCTCCTCGGTGCGCCACTTCGCCGCCCCGAGGTTCTTCGCGAAGAAGGTCAGCGACATCTTGCCGATCCCGTCGCCGATGATCACCTCGGCCATGGCACCGCGCCGGTTGCGCATCGCGCGGGCGCTCGACGACAGCACCTCCGCGACGATCGTCACCGTCTCGCCGATCGGGAGCTCGCGGATCGGCGTCAGCTCGCCGGGATCGGCGTACCGCCGCGGGTAGTGCGACAGGAGATCGCCCACGGATGTCATCCCGAAAGCACGATCGAGGGTCTTCGCCGGAGTCGTGCCGAGGGCCTCCTCGAGCGACGAATCGAGCGTGAGCGACATGTTCCGAGTCTAGGAGGCGCCGCCGACAACGCGACGATCGGCGACCCTGTCGTATCGTGAACGGGTGACGAGGATCATCGCCGGCACGGCGCGAGGTGCGCGACTGGACGTGCCGCAGTCAGGGACGCGGCCGACGAGCGACCGGGTGCGGGAGTCCCTCTTCGGATCCCTGGAGTCCTCGGGCGCGCTCGTCGGCGCCCGCGTGCTCGATCTGTATGCGGGGTCCGGAGCGCTCGGACTCGAGGCGCTGAGCCGAGGAGCGTCGTCGGCCGACCTCGTCGAGCAGGGCCGGGCAGCGGCCGCCGTCGTGCGGAGGAACGCCGCCGTGATCGCGAAGGCCGGTAGACCGAGCGCGGCCCGGGTCCACGAGAGCACGGTGCGCTCGTTCCTGCAGCGCGCGTCGGGCCCGTACGACCTCGTGTTCTCGGATCCGCCGTACGACCTGGCCGACGACGCCATGACCGCCGACCTCGTCGGCCTCGCGCGCCTGCTCTCCCCCGGCGCGCTCGTCATCGTCGAACGGGCCAGGAGGTCGACCCCGCCCGACCTGCGCGCCGCCGGGCTGGAGCCGGTCAGGGAGAAGACCTACGGCGACACCACGCTCTGGTGGGCCGAGCCCGCGCCCCCCGCGCCCTGAAACTGCACCGGGGCGGGTCTGTCGCCTCCGCGCCGTCGCGTCATCCGGCGGCGGAATCCCAATCCCGGTAGGGGTCCCACCCCGTGATGTCCACGGCAGCGCCGTCGAGCAGGAGCGACTCCGGTGAGCGCTCCTGCACGCGCCCGATGACACGGAAGCCCGGAGCCATCACGTCCGGCGGGAACGTCGCCAGAAGAGCATGATCCTCACCGCCCGCCAGAGCGCGCCGCGGATCGGGGCCGAGCGAACCGCCGTCGAGAGCGAGAGTGACGGTCGATGCGTCCGCCAGGCGAGCGGCGTCGATCGCGAGGCCGTCGGAGATGTCCATCATGGCCGTGGCACCGGCAGTCGCCGCGAACGGGCCCAACCCGATCGGAGGGGACGGGCGCAGCTGAGCATCCAGCGCCGCCCGCTCGCCGTCGGCGAGCAGCGCCGGATCCACCGGAACCGGGGTCTCCCCGTCACGGAATCGGGCGAAGAGGATGCCGAGCCCTCGTGCCGCATGACCGAGCTCGCCGGCGACCGCCACCACGTCTCCCGGTCGGGCACCGCTCCGGGTTACGGCCGCTCTGCCCTCGAGATCCCCGAGCGCCGTCACCGCGACGGTGAGCACGTCCGACACGGTCAGATCACCGCCGACCACCGCGCAGCCGGGCGCCAGCGCCGCACACGCCTCGCGGAACCCGTCGGCGAGGCGCTCGACGAACGAGAGCCGCAGATCGCGCGGGATCGCCAGCGCCACCAGCAGAGCCGTCGGTCGGGCGCCCATGGCCGCGACGTCGGCCAGATTGACGGCCGCCGCCTTCCAGCCGAGGTCGTAGCCGCTCGACCACGCGAGCCGGAAGTCGGGGCCGTGCACGAGCGTGTCCGTCGTCGCGACGACGGATCCCGACGGCGCGGCGATCACGGCCGCATCGTCGCCGGGGCCGATCATCGCATGGCTCGCCGGCGCCGTGCGCGCCAGGATCGCGCGGAGGACCTCCCCTTCGGAGAGATCGCCGAGGCGCGGATCATCGTCGACGGGTCGGGAGGGCATGGAGTCAAAGGTAGCCTGGATGCATGCCCCGAACTCGCCGTCTCACCGTCGTCGCGGGTGCCCTGGCCGTCGTCGCCGTCCTCGCCGGCTGCTCGACCACGATCCACCTCGAGCCCGCCGCCGACGCCAACGACCCGGCGTGCGCCGAGATCTCCGTGCTCCTCCCCGACGCGGTCGGCGACCTCGACCGGGTCTGGACCGACGCGCAGGCGACCGGTGCCTGGGGCGAGCCGACCGTCGTGCTGCGGTGCGGCGTCGAGCCTCCCGCCCCGTCCACCGAGGTGTGCACGACGATCGGCAACGTCGACTGGCTCGTCCTCGATCAGGAGGAGGAGCGGCAGCGTCTCGTGACGTACGGTCGCGAGCCGGCCATCGAGGTCGTCATCCGACGCGGCGAGGAGATCGATTTCCGCACGGTCGTCGAGAGCCTCACCACCAGCATCCGTGCGGGGATGCAACCCGCCACGGCGAACTGCACCGACCGCGTGCCGACGGGTGGCGCGGACGCCGGCGGAGCCGCGGGAGAGGGCTGATCCCTCGGGCTCCCGCGTCCCCCGGGCGCATCAGCGCCGCAGGCCCGCTTCGATGAGCTCGGAGATGAGGTCGCCGTAGCCGAGACCCGAGGCGACCCAGCACTTCGGGAACATCGAGATCGGCGTGAATCCGGGCATCGTGTTGAGTTCGTTGACGACGAGGTCGCCGGCGGGCGTGAGGAACATGTCTACCCGGGCCAGGCCGCGTCCGTCGACCGCGTCGAACGCCGCGATCCCGGCGGCCTGGATGGCCGCGGTCTCGTCCTCCGACAGCACGGCGGGGCACACCACGTCGACCCCGTCGCCGCCGAGGTACTTGCCCTCGAAGTCGTAGAATCCGCGCGAGGTGAGCACGATCTCTCCCGGGAGCGACGCCCTGACGCCGTCCGCGCCCTCGAGGATCGCGACCTCGATCTCGCGGCCGGAGACGCCCGTCTCGATGAGGACCTTGTCGTCTTCCGCGAACGCGACCGCGAGCGCGGCGTCGAGATCCTCTGCCGACTCGACCTTCGAGACGCCGACGCTGGAGCCCGCTCGCGCCGGCTTCACGAACAGCGGGAGCGCGAGTTCGGCGGCCGCCGCGCGGACGCCGGCCGGATCCTGCGCCCACTGACGCGCGCGCACGGTGACCCACGGCGCCACGGCGATGCCCGCCGCCTGCAGTGCGATCTTCATGAAGTGCTTGTCCATGCACAGCGCCGAGTCGAGCACGCCGCCACCTGCATACGGGACCTCGAGAGTGTCGAAGTACCCCTGGATGGTCCCGTCCTCGCCATGGGGACCGTGCAGGATCGGCAGGACGATGTCGATCGCGCCGAGACTCGCCGTCACGCCGTCGGCCTGCACCACGCGCAGCGTGCGGTCGCCGCCGGGCTCGGGCCACAGCACGCGCGTGCCGTTGTCGACCACCTCTGGCAGATGCGCGGCGTCGAGCGGGAACTTCGCGGGGTCGTCGTCCTCGAGCACGAAGGCGCCCTCGCGCGTGATCCCGACCGGGATCACGTCGTAACGATCACGATCGATCGCGCCCAGCACCCCTCCCGCCGTTGCGGAGCTGATCGAGTGCTCGCTGGAGCGCCCGCCGAAGAGCACCACCACCGTCTGCTTGTCCATGGTTGGTCCTCTCACCCTGAGGGGTGTCGTCGTCCGTCGTCAGGTGGGGTGCGATGTCGCGGGGGTCCATCTTCCCGTCGAGCACCATCTTCACCTGCTCGACGATGGGCATGTACACCTCGGACTCGCGAGCGAGCTGCAGCACGGGCGCGACGGACGCGAGGCCCTCGGCGGTCTGCTGCATCTGCTTCACGACGTCCTGGAAGCTGTATCCCTGGCCGAGCAGGCGCCCGGCCGTGTTGTTGCGGCTGAGGGGCGACTGGCAGGTCGCGATCAGGTCGCCGAGGCCGGCGAGTCCCTGCAGCGTCTCGGGGTGCGCGCCGTTGGCGACCGCGAAGTCCGTCATCTCGACGAGGCCGCGCGTGATGATCGAGGCCTTCGTGTTCTCGCCGTACCCGACGCCGTCGACGATGCCGATCGCCACGGCGATGAGGTTCTTCAGCACACCGCCGAACTCCGTCCCGATGACGTCGGTGTTGACGAAGGTGCGGAAGTAGTCGTTGCGCGCGGCGCGCGCCACCTCCTCGGCCGTCTCCTGGCTGCGAGAGGAGATCACCGCCGCAGTGGGCTGCTCCCTGGCGATCTCGAGCGCGAGATTGGGCCCGGATGCCACCGCGATGCGGTCGGGGTCGCAGCGGAGCTCCTGCTCGATGACCTGGCTCATGCGCAGACCGGTGCTGCGCTCGACGCCCTTCATGAGGCTGACGATCTTTGCGTCGCTGTCCGCGAGCAGCGGTCGCAGCGCCTTGAGGTTCTCGCGCAGGGACTGGCTCGGCACCGACAGGTACACCTGGTCGACCTCGCGGACGGCCAGGGCAAGCTCATGCGTCGCGGCCATCGTGCGGGGCAGGTTGATGCCGGGGAGGTACCGGGAGTTGCGCTTCGCCTCGTCGATCTCATGCGCGAGCTCGGCTCGCCGAGCCCACATCGTGACGTGAGCGCCGCCGTCGGCGAGGATCTTCCCGAAGGTCGTCCCCCAGCTGCCGGCGCCGACCACGGCGACGCGAGGACCCACCGCTGTCGTCCGCTTAGGAGTCAAGGCGCCCCGTCTCCTTCTGTCCGTGCGACGCCGGATTCCAGCGTTCGGCAGGAGCCTTCTCGTCACGGAGCCCCTCGAGGAGCGCCGTGATCGCGTTCATGAGACGGGTCGTCGCCTCGTTCAGCGCCGCCGCCTCGGTGGCGCGTCCGCGCAGGTCGGAGACGTCGACGGGGTCGCCGATCACCACATCCACCCGCTTGCGGAGCGGCCAGAGGCTGAGGCCCTTCTGATAGCGCCCCATGATCTCCTGGGTGCCCCAGTGCGCCATCGGGATCAGCGGGATGCCGTCGGCGAGTGCCAGTCGCACCGCGCCCGACTTGCCGCGCATCGGCCACATGTCGGGGTCGCGGGTGAGCGTGCCCTCCGGGTACACGATCACGCCACGGCCGTGCTCGACGAGCTCCTCCGACTGGCGGATGGTCTGCTTGGCGGCGGACGCCGATGACGAGCGCGCGACCGGCACCATCCCGGTGGCGCGCAGCACCCACCCGAGCACCGGCACGCGGAACAGGCTCTCCTTCGCCATGAAGCGGGGTGCGCGTCCGATCCGCCAGACGGCGACAGCCACGATCAACGGGTCGAACTCCGAGTAGTGGTTCGGCGCCAGCACGAACGCCCCGTCGCGCGGCAGCTTCTCCCGTCCCGTGATCCTGATCTTCGCGAGCAGCGAGATGAGCGGGATGACGATCGCCGCGAGCGGCCAGAACAGGCTCGGCCGCGTGGTCTCGGCGGACCGGGAACCCATGCCCGTCACCGGATGACGTCGAAGTCGGCGCCGAGGGCGTCGAGCTTGGCGAGGAACTTCTCGTATCCGCGGCTGAGGATGTCGACGCCGGAGACCTTCGACTCCCCCTCCGCCGTCAGAGCGGCGATGACATGGCTGTAGCCGCCGCGCAGGTCGGGGACGACGATGTCGGCGCCGTGCAGGGGCGTCGGACCCGTGATGACGGCGGCCTGCTCGAGATCGCGGCGGGGAACCCGTCGCGGTCCGTCCTGGAGCCCGCGAGGGTGCACGACGATGTCGGCCCCCATCTTCACCAGGGCCTCGGTGAAGCCCATGCGGTTCTCGTAGACCGTCTCATGCACCACGGAGCGCCCGTGCGCCTGCGTCAGCGCCACGACGAGCGGCTGCTGCCAGTCGGTCATGAATCCGGGGTGGACGTCGGTCTCGACGACGACGGGCTTGAGCTCGCCCTCGCGACGGAACAGGATGCCGTCCTCCTGGATGTCGAACCAGCCGCCGGCCTTGCGGAAGACGTTGAGGAACGTGAGCATCTCCTGCTGCTTGGCCCCGCCGACGAAGATCTCCCCGTCAGTGGCCAGAGCGGCCGACGCCCAGGACGCGGCCTCGTTGCGGTCGAAGATCGAGCGGTGGTCGTATCCGCGGAGCTTCTCGACGCCCTCGATGAGGATGACGCGGTTGGGCTCGTACGAGATGATCGCGCCCATCTTCTGCAGGACGGCGATGAGATCCATGATCTCGGGCTCGATCGCCGCGTTGCGCAGTTCGGTCGTGCCCTCGGCCCTGACCGCCGTGAGCAGGACCTGCTCGGTCGCCCCGACGCTCGGGTAGGGCAGGTGGATCTTCGCTCCGTGCAGGCGGTTGCCGCCCGTGGAGAGCCGGATGCCGCTCGGCAGCTTCTCGACGATCGCGCCGAACTTGCGCAGGGCGTCGAGGTGGAAGTCGATCGGGCGGTCGCCGATGCGGCATCCGCCGAGGTCGGGGATGAACGCCTGGCCCAGGCGGTGCAGGAGAGGGCCGCAGAACAGGATCGGGATGCGGGACGCGCCGGCGTGCGCGTCGATCTCCTCGAAGTGCGCGGATTCCACTCCGCTGGGATCGAACACGAGGGATCCGGGCTCGTCGCCCGGCACGACCTGCACGCCGTGGACCTCGAGGAGCGAGCGCACGACGGCGACGTCGCTGAGGTCCGGCACGTCGCGCAGGGTGCTCGCGGTCTCGCCCAGGAGCGTGGCGACCATGGCCTTGGTCGCCAGGTTCTTCGCACCCTTGACATCGACCCGCCCGCGAAGCGGGCGCCCTCCGCGAATGGCGAGGACGTCTCCGGTGAGTGGGGGAACTCCGTCCGGGAGAGCGTCGCGCACAGGTGTCGTCATTCGGGCCTCACTTCGTTCAACGGAATTCGGGGCGGGTCGCCCTCTGCTCCCCCGCCCCTCCGTTCACTGAACGGGAAGGGTCCGGGGCCGCCACGACTCGCGACGGGCCTCGAACTGCGCGATCTTGTCTTCGTTGCGCAGCGTGAGCCCGATGTCATCGAGCCCTTCGAGGAGCCGCCATCTAGTGTAATCGTCGATACCGATGTCGGCCTGGACGTCGCCGATCGAGGCGGTTCGCGCCTCGAGGTCGACGGTGATGCGGACGCCGGGATCCCGGTCGATCTCGGCCCAGATGCGCTCGAGATCCGCTTCTGAGATCGTGGCCGCGAGGAGTCCCTGCTTGCCCGAGTTGCCGCGGAAGATGTCGGCGAACCGCGGGCTGAGCACGACCTTGAAACCGAAGTCGCGGAGCGCCCACACGGCGTGCTCGCGGCTCGACCCCGTGCCGAAGTCGGGTCCGGCGACCAGGACGGAGGCGCCCTGGAACGGCTGCTGGTTGAGGACGAAGTCGTCCTCCTGGCGCCAGCCGTGGAACAGAGCGTCCTCGAAGCCGGTCTTGGTGACCCGCTTGAGGAAGACCGCGGGGATGATCTGGTCGGTGTCGACGTTGGACCGCTTCAGCGGCGCGGCGACGCCGGTGTGCGTCGTGAACTTCTCCATCAGATGACTCCGTCCGTGGTCGCGCCTGCGGCGGTGCCCACGGGCACACCCTCCGTCAGGTCGCCGGGGCTCGACAGGGTGCCGCGGATCGCCGTCGCTGCGGCGACGAGCGGCGACACGAGGTGCGTGCGGCCGCCCTTGCCCTGGCGCCCCTCGAAGTTGCGGTTCGACGTCGACGCGCAGCGCTCCCCCGGCGCGAGCTGATCGGGATTCATGCCGAGGCACATCGAGCACCCGGCGAATCGCCACTCCGCGCCGAAGTCCTTGATGATCCGGTCGAGCCCCTCGGCCTCGGCCTCGAGGCGGACCCTCGCCGAGCCGGGGACGACCATGACGCGGACTCCGTCCGCCTTCTTCTTCCCCTCGATGATCGACGCGAATGCGCGGAGGTCCTCGATGCGGCTGTTGGTGCACGAGCCCATGAAGACGGCGTCCACCGGCACCTCCTTGAGCGGGGTGCCCGGAGTGAGATCCATGTACTCCAGTGCCCGCTCCGCAGCGGCGCGCTCGTTCGGGTCCGCGATCTCGGCCGGGTCGGGCACGGATGCAGAGAGCGAGCTTCCCTGACCGGGGTTCGTGCCCCAGGTCACGAACGGCTCGAGCTCGTCGGCGTCGATGAAGACCTCGGCGTCGAAGACCGCGCCGTCATCCGTCGGGAGAGTGCGCCAGTAGGCGACCGCGTCGTCCCAGTCCTGTCCCTTCGGCGCATGCGGACGGCCTTCGAGGTACGCGAACGTCGTCTCGTCCGGCGCCACCATCCCGGCGCGGGCACCCGCTTCGATGGACATGTTGCAGATCGTCATGCGGCCTTCCATCGACAGCGCGCGGATCGCGCTGCCCCGGTACTCCAGCACGTAGCCCTGCCCACCGCCGGTGCCGATCTTGGCGATGACGGCCAGGATGATGTCCTTCGCCGTGACGCCCGGTCGCAGCGTCCCCTCGACCGTGATCGCCATGGTCTTGAACGGCTTGAGCGGCAGCGTCTGCGTGGCCATCACGTGCTCGACCTCGCTCGTGCCGATGCCGAACGCCATCGCGCCGAACGCGCCGTGGGTCGAGGTGTGGGAGTCGCCGCACACCACGGTGATGCCCGGCATGGTGAGGCCCAGCTGGGGTCCGACCACGTGGACGATGCCCTGCTCCGCGTCCCCCAGGGAGTGCAGGCGGACGCCGAACTCGGCGGCGTTGCGGCGCAGCGTCTCGATCTGGGTGCGGCTGGTGAGGTCGGCGATCGGCTTGTCGATCTCCCAGGTCGGGGTGTTGTGGTCCTCCGTGGCGATCGTGAGATCCAGACGACGCAGGGGGCGGTTCTCCGCCCGCAGTCCATCGAACGCCTGAGGGCTCGTGACCTCGTGAACGAGGTGCAGGTCGATGTAGAGGAGGTCGGGCTCGCCGTTCTCGCCCTTGACGACGAGGTGATCGTCCCAGACCTTCTCGGCGAGGGTCCTGCGGGGTGCGGAGGCAGAGTCTGCTGCGGGGGTGTTCATTGCGTATCTCCTGGGGATGGCGGTTCGGCCCACGATGGACTCCGCGACGAGGAGGGGCTCAGAACGAGGTCTCGTCGCGGCCGCTAAGAAGGAGCACGATCCGCATGACGTCAGGTTACCACCGCTTCTGCGGTGCGAGTCACGGCGTGACACTCTACTGTCACCCGCTGCACCGAGAGGCACCCGCATGACCGTCGAGACCACCGGCTTCGCCACGAGGGCGGTCCACGCCGCCCGCAACCAGGGCACCGCATCGTCGCGCGCGATGCCGATCTACCTGACCGCCGGGTTCGAGTTCGACGACTTCGACCACGCCGCCGGCCACTTCGGCACCGGCGCCGGCTTCGGGTACACGCGCACCGGCAATCCGACGGTCCACGCCGTCGAACGGCAGCTCGCCGCCCTCGAAGGCGGCGCCGATGCCGTTCTGGTCGCGAGCGGGCAGGCGGCGGTCGTCACGGCCTTCCTCACCGTCGCCGGCGCGGGCGACCACATCGTGTCCTCGACCCACATCTACGAGGGCACGCGCGGACTCCTCCTCGACAACCTCGCCCGTCTCGGCATCGAGACGACGTTCATCGACGAGATCGGCGACCCGGAGGCCTGGCGCGCGGCGATCCGCCCGAACACCCGCGCCCTCTTCGCCGAATCGATCGCGAACGCGCGCAACGACATCCTCGACATCGCCGCCGTCAGCGCCGTCGGCGACGAGTTCGCGGTGCCCCTGATCGTCGACAACACGCTCGCCACCCCGTATCTCGTGCGACCCCTCGAGCACGGGGCGTCGATCGTGGTGCACTCCGCGTCCAAGTTCCTCGCCGGCCACGGGTCGGTGCTCGGCGGCGTCATCATCGACGACGGTCGCTTCGACGCGACCGCAGCCGGCCACAACGCGCCCCACCTCGTGCTCCCCGGTCGCGGCGGGCTGGCGAGTGTCGCCGCGCGTCACGGCGGACGTGCCCGGATCGCGTACGCGCGGGAGTCCGTGGCTCCGCGGTTCGGCGCGTCGCCCTCGCCCCTCAACGCGTTCCTCATCGGTCAGGGCGCCGAGACCCTCGGCCTCCGGGTCGAGCGGCAGTCCCTCAACGCCCTCGAGGTCGCACGGTGGCTCTCCGCGCATGACGCCGTCGAGAGCGTGGACTACGTCGGTCTGGAGACGCATCCGGATCATGCGCTCTCCGCCCGCTACCTGCACAACGGACACGGATCGATCTTCACGTTCACCCTCCGCGGCGGTCTCGATGCCGCGCGGACGTTCGTCGAGGGTGTCTCCGTGTTCACGCACATGACGCACATCGGCGACGTGCGTTCCCTCGTGCTCCATCCCGGAACCACCAGCCATGCCCATCGCACCGAGGACGAGCGCGCTGTCCTCGGCGTCCGCCCCGGCACCCTGCGCCTCTCGATCGGCATCGAGGACGTCGCCGACCTCCTCGCGGACCTCGATCGGGTCCTCAGCGTCGTGGACCGAACGCTCGATCACGCCGACCTCGAGCCCGTGGGCGAGGCGGCGGCATGACCGGACTCCAGCATTTCGGCTGGTTCCTCGCCCGGGGGTTCGGCCCGCAGGGCTGGGGCTATCCCTCGCTCGACTGGGACTACGACTGGACGCGTCCGGAGGTCTACCAGGAGGCGGCGCGCACGCTCGAGCAGGCCGGATTCGATCTCGTCATCATCGAGGACGCCCCGTCGCTCGGGTCGGCGGAGACGATCGATCTGCGCGTGCGCCACGCGTTCGGCGGCCCCAAGCACGATCCCCTCCTTCTCGCGCCCTACCTGTTCCAGGCCACACGCCACCTCGGGATCGTGCCGACGGTGAATCCGGCGGCGACCCTTCCCTATACCGCGGCTCGGCAGTTCTCGACGCTGCAGCACCTGAGCGGGCACCGTCTCGGTCTCAATGTCGTCACCGACACCGGGAGCGCACGACACTTCTCCGCCGAGCCGCAGCTCGACCACGACGCAGCCTACGATCGCGCCGAGGAATGGCTCGACGGCATCCGCTCCCTCTGGCGGAGCTGGGACGACGGCGCTCTTCTCACGGATCGCGAGACGGACGTCTACGCCGACGGATCGCGACTGCGCGCCGTCCGGCACCGTGGTCCGCACTTCTCGTTCGACGGCCCCCTCAACGCCATCCCGTTCACCGACGGCGAGCCGGCGATCGTCTCGCCCGGCGGATCAGGAAGGGGGCTCGGGTTCGCGGGCGCGAACTCCGACGTCCAGCTCGCGCTCGCCCCCCTCACCGAGACGTCGGTGCGGGCATACCGCGCGAAGATCCACGACGCGGCCCGAGCGGCGGGGCGCGTTCCGGAGGACGTCCAGATCCTCTTCGCGATCCAGCCGGTGATCACTCCGTCCGCGGATGAGGCCGACCGCATCGTCGCGGCATCGGCGGATCCGGACGACGCGACCCTCGTGCAGATCGCGCGGAAGCAGTCGAGCGATCTCGAGACCGACCTGACCGCACTCGACCTCGACGCGCCGCTCGATCCGTCGATCTTCGGCGCGCACGTGTCGCGCGGCAGCATCCAGCGTCTGGTCGGGGATCGGGACGAGGACGCCCCCCTGCGCGCTCATCTCACCGCCCTCGCCCGCGCAGGTCGGATGTCCGACCGCTCCGGCTTCGTCGGCACCGCCGAGGAGTTCGCCGACCTGATCGAGGAGCTCGGCGACTGGGGCAACGACGGGGTGCTGCTGTGGGGCGACTTCCATCCCGTCACCCTGCACCGCACACTCGACGAGCTGGTTCCCGTCCTGCGCCGGCGTGGGGTGCTCCGGCGGGAGTACGTCGACGGCGGCCTGCGGGCGAACCTGCGCGCGTTCTGAGTCGAGGACCGGCTCTCGGAGCTCCGCCTGCGTGGGGCGGCTCTACCAGCCGAGCGACCCCGGCCCGCCCTTGAAGGGCCCGACAACCGAGGAGGTGACCCACCCGCCGTAGAAGCCACCGGGCTGCGGCGCGACCACCTCGTCACCGACCGTGCATCGATCCATCGGACCGGCATACACGGCGACCCTCTCGGTGAGAGCCTCGAAGCCCGCAGACGGGTGCGGATAGTTCCACGCCGCGCCGGCGGCCACTTCGCCTCCGCCGCGGACGTCCAGATAACGGGCGGCGCCCTTGAACTCGCAGAACGAGGAGCCGGGAGCGTCCACGAGCGCCCCTGCCACGAACGCGTCCATCGGAAGGTAGTAGACGGGAGGGTGACTCGTCTCGAGCACCCGCACCGCATCGCGCGTGTCGGCGATCAGCCCGCCGCCCAGGCGGATCGTGACACGGTCGTCGACCCTCTCCACCCGGGGCGGTCGGGGGTAGTCCCACACGGACTCCTGACCGGGACCGGGGACGACGGGACGAGGTCTGCGCATCTGTTCACTGTACGTCTCGCGGTGTTGACTGGGGTCATGACCGCGACACCGATGTTCCCGCTCGGCTCCGTGCTCTTCCCGCACACGCCGTTGCCGCTCCGTGTCTTCGAACCGCGCTACCTCACCATGATCGGCCGTCTCCTCGACGAGGACGACCCGCAGTTCGGCGTCGTGCTCATCGAGCGCGGCCACGAGGTCGGTGGCGGTGATCGACGCAGCCGCATCGGCACGATGGCTCGGCTGCTGAGCGTCGCGGCCGACGCGGACGTCCTCCACACGGTGGCGGTCGGCACGACCCGGTTCACCGTCGATTCGTGGACGGACGATGATCCCTACCCGAGGGCCGAGCTCCGCGCACTGCCCGATCTGACATGGAACGACGCGCTCGCCCCTGTGCGCATCGAAGCGGAGGCGATCGTCCGACGCGTGCTCGCGCGATTCGACACGGGATGGGATGCCGACGTCGAGCTGTCGGACGATCCGGTGGCGGCCGCGTGGCAGCTCGCGGCGATCGCGCCCCTGGGCGAGTACGACCGGTACACGCTGCTGCAGTCCACGACGATCGGCGCCCTCCTGCGTCAGGTCATCGATCTGACCCTCGACGCCGAGGCGCTGTGGGCGGCCGAGTGACCCCGGGCGTCGAGAGCCGATCTGCTACTTCGCCGTCGGCGCGATGCGCTCCGCGCGCTTCTCCCGCGACGAGGCGATGAGGCTGGCGACCGTCGCGACGGTCATGGAGACGAGGATCACTCCGAGGGACACCAGGTTGTCGATATCGGGCACCCACTCGACGGGCCGGCCGCCGTTGATGAAGGGCAGCTCGTTCTCGCGCAGCGCACCCAGGATCAGCTTGACGCCGATGAATCCGAGGATCACGGCGATGCCGTAGTGGAGGTAGCGGAGGCGGTCGAGCAGGTCGCCGAGGAGGAAGTACAGCTGACGCAGACCCATGAGGGCGAAGATGTTGGCCGCGAAGACGAGGAAGCCGTTCGTGGTGATCTCGAAGATGGCCGGGATCGAGTCGACCGCGAAGATCAGGTCCGTCACGCCGATCGTGATGAACACGATGATCATGGGCGTCCACATGCGCGTGCCGTCGACGGTCGTGCGGATCTTCGAGCCGTCGTAGGTCTCGCTGATGTCGATGCGGCGGCGGAGCAGTCGCACGATGAAGTTCTCGCGCTTGACGTCGTCCTCGTGCTCGCCTTCGGGCATCGCCTGCTTGATGGCGGTGTAGATGAGGAAGGCGCCGAAGATGTAGAAGATCGGCGAGAAGTGCTCGATGACCGTCACGCCGACGAGGATGAACGCGCCGCGCAGGATCAGCGCGATGATGATGCCCACCATGAGCACCTGCTGCTGCAGACGTCGCGGCACCGCGAACTGCGCCATGATCAGCACGAACACGAAGAGGTTGTCGACCGAGAGGCTGTACTCGAGCGCCCACCCGGTGATGAAGTCCCCGGCGTTCCGCCATCCGGCCACGTTGCCGAGGATGACGGCGAACAGGAGCGCCAGTGCGACGTAGAAGACCACCCACAGCGTCGACTCCTTGGTCGACGGGATGTGCGGACGGAGCCGGATGAGGAGGAGGTCGCCGATCAGGATGATCGACAGGACGATCATCGAGGTGATCTCGAACCAGACGGGAATGTCCAAGGGCGCACGTGGCCTTTCGGGAGGAGGGGTCGTGAGGTATCGAAAGTCTCTCCCACGCACGGAGTGCGTCGCACGACCGGAGCAGCGATGACGGTGCTCGTGATGACGGTGGGTGCGGTTGCGGGATACTCCCTCTCGCGTCACCCATGCTAGCGGAGAGCAGGCGTCGGAGAGCGGAACATCCGTGCGGCTCCCCTGCCGGTTCCGCGATCGGGATTCTGAGACGATGGGGCTCAGGTCGACACTTCCCGGGAGAGAGACATCGAACGGAATCAGGATGCCGCAGACGAGTGATCAGAAATGGGCGGCCCAGGCCGCGGCCGGCGACGAGAGCGCCTTCCGCGAGCTGTACCGCCTCCATGTCCGACCGGTCTACTGGATCGCCCACGGCATCCTCGGCTCTCCCGCCGACGCCGAGGACGTGGCTCAGGAGACCTTCGTGACCGCGTGGCGCAAGCTGCCGGGGCTCGAGCTCCAGGGCACGTCGATCCTTCCGTGGCTGGCGACCATCTGCCGGTTCCAGGCGGCGAACCGCCTGCGGCAGCGCCGGCGGGATCAGGCGCACACGACGGATGCGGTCGATGACGCCCTGCCGTCGACCGTGAGCGTCGAGGAGCAGGTGATCACCGCGGCGCTCGCCGAGCGCATCGCCGCAGAGGTCGGCACTCTGAGCGAGCTCGATCGCGCGATCTTCCGGCTCTGCGCGAGCGAGGGCTACGCCTACCAGGCAGCGGCCGACGAGCTCGGCGTGAGCCACGCGATCGTCCGGAACCGTCTCTCCCGAGTCCGCACCCGCCTGCGCGGTGCCGTGAAGG
The DNA here is from genome assembly GCF_001650405.1 of Microbacterium sp. H83. GTDB lineage: Bacteria > Actinomycetota > Actinomycetes > Actinomycetales > Microbacteriaceae > Microbacterium. The sequence goes on from NZ_LWCU01000001.1 coordinate 68,067, forward strand.
AAGCGAGCGACGCATGAACCACCAGACGACAGACGAGCTCCCGGACCTCCCGGACACGTCGATCACCCGCATCGAGAAGGCGGTGTTCGACGAGATCGCCGACGAGCGACCGCGCACGCCGGCCTCGGGATCCCGCGCGCGCTCGCGCCGACGCGGCTGGCTCACCGGCGTGGGGGTCGCGGCCGCCTTCGCCGTGGGGGTGCTCGTCACTCCACCCCTCCTGAACGCGGTCGGCGGAGGGGCGAGCAGCACGGCGGACGGCGGCTACTCGCTCACCGGCGGCGCGGTGCCCGAGTCGAGCGCGGTCTCGCCCGATCGCAGCGCACCCGGCGCGACGACCGACCAGGCGGAGAGCTCCGCGCTGGTGCCGGGCGCCGCCGAGGACTCCGGCCGGGAGATCATCGCGACGGCGTCCGCGACGGTCGAAGTGGACGACATCTCGGATGCGGCCGACGACATCGCGGCGCTCGCCGACTCGCGAGGCGGGTACGTGGAGAGCACCGAGGTCGGGAAGAGCCTCGCGATCGACGGCACATCCGACCCTGCACAGGTCGATCCCGGCTACGGCTGGATCAGCATCCGGGTCCCTTCGGCCGCCCTCGCCGACGTGATCGACGACCTGTCCGACTCGGGCGAGGTCGTGTCGTCGTCAATCTCCCAGCAGGACGTGACGTCGACCGCCATCGACCTGCGCGCTCGGGTGGACGCGACCCGTGCGTCGGTCCAGCGACTCACCGAGCTGATGAGCCAGTCGGGGAGCGTGTCGGAGCTGATCGAGGCCGAGGTCGCGCTCACCGACCGCCAGGCGCAGCTGGAATCCTATGAGCAGCAGCTGACGGCACTCGAGGATCAGGTCTCCCTGTCGACCCTCCAGGTGCAGCTGACCCGTGCTCTCGAGCCGACCACGGCCGACCCTGCGGGGTTCGGCGACGGGCTGCTCGCGGGATGGAACGGCCTCGTGGTCTCGCTCAACGCCCTCGTGATCGCCGTGGGGTTCGTTCTCCCGTGGCTGGGGGTCGCCGCCGTGGTCGTCCTGATCGTCTGGCTGCTCCGTCGCGCACGGCGGAACAGTCGGGAGCGCTCGCGAGGCCGCCTCTCGGACACCTCCGAGGGCTGAGCATCACGAGAGCCAGCATGCCGGGTCGACGAGCCGACCGCCGCTAGAGTCATCCGCATGAGCAGCGCCGCCACGGATCAGACGACCCTCGCCGTTCCCGCGGGACGCGACCTCACGCTCGATCTGGCTCGCGTCTCCTGCGTGCTCCTCGTGGTGTTCGTGCACATCCTGTTCACGGGCGTCGGACGCCTGCCCGACGGCTCTCTCCTGATCGAGCGCACCGTCGAGGCGCAGCCGTGGTTCACCGCGGCGTCATGGATCGCGAACATCATGCCGCTGTTCTTCGTCGTCGGCGGATACGCGTCGCGCGCCGGCTGGCGCTCCGCGGTGACCAGGGGCGACTCGGTCGACGACTTCGTGCGCGTGCGCCTCCTGCGCCTGGCACGACCCGCGCTGCCCGTGCTGCTGTTCTTCAGCGTCGCCCTGGGGGTGACGCGTCTTCTCGGCGTGGACCCCGCGCTGGTCGACGTCGTCGCGATCGGGGTCGGCTCGCCGCTCTGGTTCCTCGCGGCGTACATGATCGTGCAGGCCCTGGCACCGGCGATGATGCGGTTGCACGAGCGGTTCGGCCCGAGAGTGCTGCTCGGGCTGCTCGTCATCGCCCTCGTCGTGGACGCCGTCCGCTTCACCGTGATCGGCGGACTCCTGGGCATCCCGCCCGTCGCAGGGACCGGCTACGGAATCGGCCAGGAGCTGTTCGGCATCCCGAACATCATCGCCGTCTGGCTGTTCGCTCAGCAGATCGGCTTCTTCCTCTTCGACGGGTGGTTCGCGGCCCGCCGCGGGTGGCAGCTCCTGCTCCTCGTCGCGGCGGGCTACGGCGGGCTGTGGGGACTCGTCTCACTCGGCGGGTACTCGTGGAACATGCTGGCCAACCAGTGGCCGCCGACGACGCCGATGATCCTCCTCGCCGTGATCCAGGCAGCGGCCCTCACACTGCTGCACACGCCCCTCACGCACCTCATGACGAGCAGGATCGCTCAAGGCGTCGTGCTCGTCGTGGGATCGCGTCTGATGACGATCTACCTGTGGCACCTACCGGTCATCATGCTGCTCACCGGCGTCCAGCTCCTGCTCCCCCTCCCCCTCCCGGCACCGGGGAGCGCTGCGTGGTGGTGGACGCGACCGGTCTTCCTCCTCGTCGTCCTGGCGGTGGTCTGGGCGCTGTCGCTGTGGCTCGTGCGGTTCGAGAGGATCCCCGCTCAGGGCGCACCGCGTGTCGAGGCACGATCCGCGACCGTCACCGCCGTGCTGCTCTTCGTGGTTCCGATCATCGCGATCACCGCCTACGGACTCGACTTCCCGCTCGCCGCGATCGCTGTCGTCTGCACGACGGCGGCCGTCGTGCTCGTCGACTCGAGACGAGCACCGACCCTCTGATCGGGGCCACGGCGGCACATCGCGCCGGAGAACGAGGAAAGCCCCCCGGCGCACCGGAGGGCTTTCTTCGTGTTGTGTGACCCCAGCGGGATTCGAACCCGCGTTACCGCCGTGAGAGGGCGGCGTACTAGGCCGCTATACGATGGGGCCGTCTGGCGGGGCGTTTCCGTCCCGCGACAACTGTTCAAGTATGCCACGACGATTCTCGCGTCGCCAAATCGGCGCCCCGGCTCATCGATTCCCGGGCGTGGCGCGCCGCGCGCGAGGGTTTGCCTCACCGCTCCCGAAGGGGTTGACTCATCCCATGCGCGTCACGAAATTCGAACATGCCGCCCTTCGCATCGACAAGGGAGACGACGTCCTCCTGATCGATCCCGGCTCCTTCACCACTCCCCTCGCCGATCTGTCCGGACTCGTCGCGGTGGTCATCACGCACGAGCACCCCGACCACTGGACTCCCGAGCACCTGGACCGCATCCTGAGGGCCGCCCCGGGGACGCCGATCTACGCGCCCGCCGGCGTCGCGAGCGCGGCCGCCGGGTACGAGATCGTCGTGGTAGCGCCCGGGGACACGATCGAGGTCGGCGCCTTCTCGCTCCGCTTCTTCGGCGGCCGACACGAGGTGATCCACTCCTCGCTGCCGGTCGTCGAGAACGTCGGCGTGCTCGTGGACGATGTCCTCTACTACCCCGGAGACTCGTACGCCGTGCCCGAGGACGTGCAGGTCGACACTCTCGCCGCGCCCCTCGGAGCTCCGTGGCTCAAGATCGGCGAGGCCATGGACTACGTGCTCGCGGTGAAGCCCCGCCGGGCGTTCGGCACGCACGACATGACGCTGTCCGTGGCGGGCAAGACCATGCATCGCCAGCGTCTGCAGTGGGCGACGGAACAGGGCGGCGGGGAGTTCTCCGTGCTCGAACCGGGCGACTCCCTCGATATCTGACGATGCCGCGGCACGCACTCCTCCCCGATCCGTCGCGGCGGCTGCGCTTCCGCGAGATGACCCCCGCCGACCATCGCGGATGACCGAGCGCACCCGTGGATCGTGCGCACGGTCATGGACATGCGCATCCCCTAGGAGTGCGTCGCCCGCACCCGCAGATCACGGGCGAGGTGGTCCCGCTGCTCCACGACGATGCGCCGCAACGCCGCCGGCGCGGCCTCGTTCTCCGCGATCCACGCGTCGACGGCGTCGAGCGTCTCCGACGCGGGGAAGAGACCGACGACGAGACGCTGCGCCAGCTCAATGCTGCGCGTCCGCCAGGCGTCCAGGATCCGCGCGAAGTACTCGGCGTCGAACTCGGAGATGAGATCACGACGCCCGCCCGCGCGGAATCCGGCGATCTCGGCGTCGAGATGATCGTTGCTCAGGGCGGTGTCGTTCCAGGCGGCGTCCCATGCATCCGCACGGACGCGTGCCACGGGCCGCGACGCGAGGGCCCGTCGTGCAGCCGTGCGACCGCTTCCCGTGTCGTCGCGCTCGAGCTCCGCGGCGATGTCCTCCGCGTCCGCGTGCCCCGTCGTCGCGAGCGCCGTGAGAAGCTGCCAGCGCAGATCGGGATCGACGGTCAGCCCCTGCGGCACGTCTCCGTCGAGGAGCGCACGGACATCCTCCCGACGCTGATCGGAGAGCGACGAGGCGGTCGCGAAGGCCCGAGCCCACGACAGCTGCGCGTCGCTTCCCGCCTCGGACGTCTGCAGAGCCTCCCAGGTGCGCTCCACCCAGTGCCGCTCCTCGTCGGGCCGTGCCTCGTCGGGCGTGAAGTGCCGCAGCGCATGCACGGCATTCGCGAGGATGCCCGTCAAGAGCCCGATGTTCGACTCGCCCGGCGCATGCGACCGCACGACTCCGAGGTAGCGGGTCGCCGACAGCTCGCCGTCGCGGGTGGCGTTCCAGACGGATGACCACACGAGAGCCCTGGCGAGGGGATCCTCGATCGCCGAGAGCGACTCCTCCACCGTGGTGAGCGACCTCTCGTCGAGGCGGGCCTTCGCGTAGGTGAGGTCGTCGTCGTTGAGGAGGACGAGATCGGCGTCGTCGAGGTCGATCGGAGTGCGCTCCTCGCGGATGTCGACCTCGATCTGATCCCGTCGCACGACGCGTCCGTACACGAGCTCATAACGGCCGATCCTGAGGCGGTGCGGGCGTGGATCGCTCTGGACGAGCACGGCCCGGCCTTCGTCATCCCGCTCGACATGCAGCGTCGACAGTCCCGTGGTCTCGAGCCAGGCATCCGCCCATTCCGACATGTCCCGTCCGGAGACGGCGCTCAGCTGCACGAGGAAGTCCTCGAGAGTCGTGTTGGCGAAGGCATGCGCCTGGAAGTATCGGCGCGCGCCCTCGAAGAAGGCGTCGTCGCCGACGAAGGCGACGAGCTGCTTCAGGACCGCAGCGCCCTTGGCGTAGGTGATGCCGTCGAAGTTCAGCTTCGCTGCCTCGAGGTCGGTGATGTCCGCGACGATCGGGTGCGTGGTCGGAAGCTGGTCCTGCTGATAGGCCCAGGCCTTGCGATTGGCGGCGAAGCGCACCCAGGCGTCGTGGTATCGCGTCGCGACGGCGGAGGCATGCGATCCCATGTAGTCGGCGAACGACTCCTTGAGCCACAGGTCGTCCCACCATCTCATCGTGACGAGGTCGCCGAACCACATGTGCGCCATCTCGTGCAGCACGGTGTTCGCACGGGCGCCGCGCTGGGCGTCGGTCGCCGCCCCGCGCGACAGATACGACTCGGTGAACGTCACGAGGCCGGGGTTCTCCATCGCGCCGAGGTTGTACTCGGGCACGAAGATCTGGTCGTACTTGCCCCAGGGATACGGATAGGCGAAGGCATCGGTGAAGAAGTCGAGGCCCTGACGCGTCACCTCCAGGATCTCGTCCGACTCGAGGAACTGCTCGAGCGAACGTCGTGCGAACAGCCCCAGCTCGACGAGCTGGTCGTCGCGTCGCCACTCACCGCCGATCCGCGCGTACGGTCCCGCGGCCACCGCGGTGATGTAGCTCGAGATCGGGAGGGTCGGCCGGAACTCCACCCGCTGCACGCCCACCCCGACATCCACATGCTCCGCGGCCTGATTCGAGAGCACCTCCCAGCCCGCGGGCGCGTCGACGACGAACGTGTAGGGGGCCTTGATGTCGGGCTGCTCGAAGCAGGCCATGACCCGGCGCGAGTCGGCCGGCTCGTACTGCGTGTACAGGTAGGTCAGGTCATCGGCGGGGTCGTGGAACCGGTGCATGCCCTCGCCGGAGCGGCTGTAGGCGGCGACGGCCTCCACGCGCACGACACTCGTCCCGGACAGCCCGCTCAGCTCGATGCGCGAGCCGTCCCAGACGACCTCCTGCTCGACGCCGTCCACGGTCACCCTGTCGACGGACTCCCCGATGAAGTCCAGCCAGGTCGAGCCTCCGGTCGACGCGAACTCCAGCGTCGTGATCGACGGGAACCCGGTGCGCGCACGCTCCGGGGCACCCGTCAGGTCGAGCTCGACGCGGATGCTGCGGACCGACACGGCGGCGGATCTCGCAGCCGTCTCCTCGCGGGTCAGATTGGCTGTGTCCATGTCTCCATCCTGTCACCCGGTCGTCGACGAGCGTGGCCGGCGGCGGCGGCGCCGCGGTCGCGGACTCGCGTCACCCCGCGATGAGCTTGCGGATCGCGGTCTCCGGCGAGACGGTCAGGTCCAGCATCCGACCGCGCGCGTACAGGCGGAACACGCGCGGGTCGATGTAGCTGTTCCGGGCGACGGCGATGGTGTTGCCGAGGGCGGAGGCGGTCGCCTGCACGGCCAGCCGCTCGGCGCGACGCCGCTCGTTCGTCGTCTCGAGCCGCCCGATCCTCGCGAGCGCATCGGCCGCGAGGATGGTCCCGTGCAGTGTGCGGAAGTCCTTGGCTGTGAACGCGGATCCTGCGACCTTGCGGAGGTAGTCGTTGACCTCCCCCGAGGTGAGCCGCACGCGGCGGCGTCCCTTGCGATACGCCAGCAGCGGCGCCTTCGGAGAGCCCACGGCGAACTCCTCGAGCGCCTCCGCGAGGGCGGCGTCCGTGATCTCGATCGAGGCGAGCTGCCGGCTCTTCGCCGGGAAGCTCAGCGCGACGGTGCTGCCGTCCACGCGCACGTCCCGCCGACGCAGCGTGCTGAGTCCGCGGCTGCCGTGCTTGACGAGATATCGCTCGGATCCGATTCGGAGCGCAGCGTCGTCGAGCAGGCGGAACGCGACAGCGAGCGCGCGTTCGCGAGTGAGGCCCTGCTGGTTGATGGCGCGAGTCACCTGGGCGCGCGCCGAAGGCAGTGCGGCCGCGAGCTTCAGGGCGCGGGAGAACTTGCGCTGGTCCCGGCCGGCGCGCCACAGCGGGTGGTAGAGATACTGGCGGCGACCGGCGCCGTCGGTGCCCACCGCCTGGATGTGGGCGAGAGGCTCTGCGGCGATCCAGACGTCGGTCCACGCCGGCGGGATCGCCAGGTCGCGGATGCGCTCCCGGTCGGCCTCGGACACCGACTGATCAGCGGCGTCGAGATAGCGGAAGCCCGATCCCGATCGGATCCTTCGGAAGCCGGGCTCCTCCCCGGGGACGACTCGTGTCAGTGCCATCAGCGCCTCTCCCGCTCCCCCGCGACTCCGGGGTGCGTGCAGGCTCGAGCATCTCCGGTCGGAGCGGATACCAGAAGGGTCTGGCGCGGCGCTCGACACACCTGCTAGGCCGTGAGGAGCACCATGGCCGCAGCCCGGCGGGAACAAGAAAACCCGCGGTGATCCGCGGGTTTTTTCTTGCTGGGGTACCTGGACTCGAACCAAGAACAACGGAACCAGAAACCGCCGTGTTGCCAATTACACCATACCCCAAGGGCGAGACCGGAGTTCCGCACCGAGAGTCAAGCCTACCCGAGCGGCGACGGGAATGCCAAAACGACCGGCACTCGCTCGCCGCCCGGGCGCGCCATCATCGAGCGAGGAACTCCGAGAGGGCTCGCAGCCGGCGGAGCGACTCGTCCTTGCCGAGCAGCTCCATGGACTCGAACAGCGGCGGCGAGATGCGACGGCCGGTGATCGCGACGCGCGGCGGACCGTAGGCCACTCGCGGCTTGAGCTCGAGTCCGTCGACGAGCGCCGCAGCGAGAGCCTCCTGCACGTTCGCGGGAGTGAAGTCCGTCACGGGCTCGAGCGCCGCGACGCAGGCGTCCAGGACCTCGGCGGCGGTGGCGGGAAGGCCCTTCAGCGCATCCGCGTCGTACGACACCTCGTCGGTGAACAGGAAGCCGACCATCCCGGGAACATCGCCGAGCATCTGCACGCGCTCCTGCACGAGCGGCGCGACGCGGAAGGCGAGCACGAGCTGCTCGTGCGACGGCTCGTCGAACAGCCCGGCAGCCGCGAGGTACGGAATCGTGCGCTCGGCGAAGTCCTTCTCCCCCAGCATGCGGATGTGATCGCCGTTGATCGACTCGGCCTTCTTCTGGTCGAAGCGGGCCGGGTTGGGGTTGACGTTCACGATGTCGAACGCAGCGGTGAACTCCTCGAGCGAGAACACGTCGCGATCGGGACCGATCGACCAGCCGAGCAGGGCGAGGTAGTTGAGCAGTCCTTCGTGGATGAAGCCCCGTTCGCGGTGCAGGAAGAGATCGGCCTGCGGGTCGCGCTTGGAGAGCTTCTTCGTGCCCGTCTCCCCCAGCACGAGCGGCATGTGCGCGAAACGCGGGACGAACGTCGTGACGCCCGCATCGATGAGAGCCGCGTACAGGGCGAGCTGACGAGCCGTCGACGGCATGAGGTCCTCGCCACGGAGCACGTGCGTGATGCCCATCAGAGCGTCATCGACCGGGTTCACGAACGTGTACAGCGGGATGCCGTTCGGGCGGACCACGACGAAGTCGGGGAAGGACCCCGCGGGGAACGTCACCTCGCCGCGGATGAGGTCCTCGTACGTGACATCCTCGTCGGGGACGCGCAGACGCAGCGCCGGCTGACGCCCTTCGGCGCGGAACGCGGCCTTCTGCTCCTCGGTGAGACCGCGGTCGAAGTTGTCGTACCCGAGCTGCTTGGCACGCCCGGCCGCCTCGTTGCGGGCGTCGATCTCCTCGGCCGTGGAGTAGCTCTCGTAGAGCGCCCCGGTGGCCAGCAGCCTGTCGATCACGCCGCGGTAGATGTCGTGGCGCTCGGACTGCCGGTACGGCGCGTGCGGTCCCCCGACCTCCACGCCCTCGTCCCAGTCGATCTTGAGCCAGGTGAGCGCGTCGACCAGCTGACGGAAGCTCTCCTCGCTGTCGCGGGCGGCGTCGGTGTCCTCGATGCGGAACACCATCTTCCCGCCGGTGTGACGGGCGTAGGCCCAGTTGAACAGTGCCGTGCGGACCATGCCGACGTGCGGCAGACCCGTCGGCGAGGGGCAGAAGCGGACGCGGACGTCGGCACCACTGGCAGTCGTGGTGAGAGGGTGAGGAGTAGCCATAGCCCTTCGATTCTACGGCGCGAGCGTGCGCGTCCCCGAGCGGTCCCGCATGGCGAGCGGCGACAGGACGACGATCACGAGGACGATCACCGATGCGGCGACACCGAGCCCGGCGTACTGGAAGGTCGAGAGCACCACGCCCGCCAGGACCGCGCCCGCCGCGGCCGACAGGCTCATGAGCGAGTCGCTGCGTCCCTGTCGACGCGTCCGGAGCTCCGGGGCGCTCGACTCGGTGAGCAGTGCCGCGCCGGCGACCGTCGCCGCGCTCCATCCCAGTCCGAGGAGGATCAGGGCGACGATGACGCCCCACTCGGAGTCGTTCTCGAAGACCGCGAACGCGAGAGCTCCGCCCAGCAGAGCCTGACCGAGCAGAACCACCCGCAGCCGACCCCAGCGATCCGCGAGGATGCCGAACAGCGGCGAGAGCGCGTACATGCCGCCGACGTGCAGCGCGATCGTGATGCCGACGAGAGCCGAGACGTCGGCCGGCGTCGGCGCCATGCCGTCCGCGCCGTGGGCCATCTGCGCCAGGTGCACCGGCGTCATCGCCATGACCGACGCCATCACCACGTGCGAACCGGCGATGGCAAAGATGGCGTATCGCGCGACGCGGGGGCGGTCGACGGCCGACGCGCCGGTCGCCGCTGCCGCCGACGACGCGAGTCGCTGCGCGGTCAGGAGCGGATCGGGGCGGAGCGCGATGAGATACAGGATCAGGGCCGCGCACTGGGCGACGAAGGAGAACGCGTAGGAGCCGGTCTGCGGCGGCATGCCGATCGCGGCACCCACCACCTCTCCCGGCCCGAGGAGCAGGGGCCCGGCCACGCCGCCCAGCGTCGTCGCCCACACGACGATCGAGAGATCGCGGCCGCGGTGCTCTGCCGCAGCGAGATCGGTCGCGGCGAATCGCGACTGCAGGTTGCCGGCGTTGCCCGCGCCGATGAGAAGGATGCCGACGAGCAGCAGCGGGAAGAGTCGCACCGAGGCCGCGAGGATCACGATCGAGATGCCGACGAGCGCGAAGGTGTTCCCGAGGGTGAGAGCGCGGCGTCGTCCGAGCTTCGCGGCCAGGCGTGCGAGCGGGATCGCGCACAGCGCGGCGCCGAGGGTGACGGATGCCGTCGCCAGTCCCGACAGTGCGTCGCTGCCCGAGAGATCGGCTGCCAGGAGGGCGCCCAGCGAGACCGTCGCTCCGAAGGCGATGCCGCCCAGCACTTGACCGAGCGACAGGACGAGGACCGTCCGCCGCTGCACGGCCGCCCGGTGCGCGCTCGTCAGCGGGAGCTCGGTCATGAAGGGCGAGGCGCGTCGCGCACGGAGTTGCGCAGGATGCCGAGGCCGGTGATCTCGACCTCGACCGTGTCCCCCGCGCCGAACGGGCCGACGCCCGCCGGAGTCCCGGTGAGGATCACGTCGCCGGGCAGCAGGGTGAAGACGGCGGAGGCGTGCGCGATGATGTCCGCCACGGAGTGGATCATGTCGCTCAGCGGCGCCTTCTGCCGCACCTCACCGTTGACCCGCGTCTCGAGCGTCGCGGTCGCGGGGTCGAAATCCGTGTTGATCGTCGGGCCGAGCGGGCAGAAGGTGTCGAACCCCTTCGCCCGCGTCCACTGGCCGTCCTTGCGCTGGAGGTCCCGCGCCGTGACGTCGTTGGCTATCGTGTAGCCGAGCACGTGATCGAGTGCGTCGTCCGCAGCGACGTTCTTCGCCACACGGCCGATCACGACGGCCAGCTCTCCCTCGAACTCCGTCTGCTCGGACACAGCGGGACGGACGATCGCGTCGCCGGGCCCGATCACCGAGGTGTTGGGCTTGAGGAAGAGCAGCGGCTCCTCGGGAGCCACTCCCCCCATCTCCGCCGCGTGGTCGTGATAGTTCTTGCCGACGCAGACGATCTTGGACCGCGGGATCACGGGAGCGAGGATCACCGCATCCGCGATCGGCACTCGATCGCCCGTCGTCTCGTATCCCGCGAAGAGCGGATCGCCCGCGAGGACGACGAGGTCGGTGTCGTCGACGATCCCGAAGAGGATGGCGTCGTCATGGCTGAATCGGGCGATCTTCATGCGTCCAGCCTAGCCAGCACGACCGACGACGAGACCCCGCCTCGTGGTCGCGAGGCGGGGTCTCGGACGTCGGGGACCTCTGTGGGTGTGGACGCTCAGGCGTCGAGGCGCACGAGCCAGCCGTGCTTGTCCTCACGGCGGCCGTACTGGATGTCCGTCAGTTCCTCTCGCAGCGACAGCGCCAGATCGCCGAGCGGCTGCGGCTCGTCGAAGCCGTCGCCCACGAGCGCACCGATCGGAGTGACGACGGCGGCGGTGCCGCACGCGAACACCTCGACGATGTCGCCGGAGGCCACGCCCTCACGCCACTCGTCGATGGAGATCGGCCGCTTCTCGACCGTGTATCCGCGGTCTTCCGCGAGCTGCAGCAGCGAGTCGCGCGTGATGCCCTCGAGGATGCTGTCGGACTCGGGTGTGACGATGCGGCCGTCCTTGAACACGAACACCACGTTCATGCCGCCGAGTTCCTCGACGTCGCGGTTCTCGTTCAGGAACACGACCTGGTCGCATCCCTTCTCGGCGGCGAGGGCCTGCGGGAGCAGGCTCGAGGCGTAGTTGCCTCCGGTCTTCGCCTTCCCGGTGCCGCCGCGTCCGGCGCGCGAGTGGTCCTCCGACAGCCAGATGCGCACGGGCTTCACCCCGCCCGAGAAGTAGGCCCCGGCCGGGCTGGCGATCACGTAGTAGGCGACCTTCTGCGCGGCGCGCACGCCGAGGAACGCCTCCTTGGCGAACATGAAGGGACGCAGGTAGAGGCTCTGATCCGCGCCGGACGGCACCCAACGACCGTCCACGGCGATGAGCTCGCGCAGCGACTGGATGAAGTACTCGGTCGGCAGCTCCGGGAGCGCCAGACGGCGGGCGCTCGCCTGCATGCGCGCGGCGTTGCGGTCGGGACGGAAGGTGTGGATCGATCCGTCTGCGTGGCGGTACGCCTTGATCCCCTCGAAGATCTCCTGGGCGTAGTGCAGCACGGCGGCCGCGGGGTCGAGCGGGATGGGACCGTAGGGCTGGACGCGCGGGCGGTGCCAGCCGCCCTTCGCAGACCAGCAGATGTCGACCATGTGGTCGGTGAAGACCACGCCGAAGCCCGGGCTCTCGTGGACCTCCGCCAGTCGCGCGGGGGTCGCGGCGGTGAGGTTCTTGGTCACAGCGAAAGCCAGCGGGGCCACGCCGGCCTCTGCGTCGATCGTCGTCATCTCTTCATCCGTTCCTTGTGGGTGGGCGCATCGTAGCGCCGCTTCAGCCTACGCCTGCCGCTCAGAGACGCGCGGCGATCGCGGAGCCGATCTCCGCGGTCGTGCGAGCGCCCGAACGGGCGGCGATGTCGGCCTCGACGGCGGCGCTCACGCGAGCGGATTCCGCCGAGAGACCGAGGTGGTCGAGCAGCAGGGCGATCGAGAGGATCGCGGCGGTCGGATCGGCCTTCTGCTGCCCCGCGATGTCCGGCGCCGAGCCGTGGACGGGCTCGAACATCGACGGGAAGGTGCCATCGGGATTGATGTTTCCGGAGGCTGCGAGTCCGATGCCGCCGGTGACGGCTCCCGCGAGGTCTGTGAGGATGTCGCCGAAGAGGTTGTCGGTGACGATCACGTCGAAGCGTGAGGGTTCGGTGACGAGGAAGATCGTCGCCGCATCGACGTGCAGGTAGTCTACCGCCACGTCGGGATAGTCCGACGCGACCTCGTTCACGATTCGCTGCCAGATCGCGCCCGCGTGCACGAGCACGTTCGTCTTGTGGACGAGCGTGACCTTCTTGGACCGTCGCTCGGCGAGGTCGAAGGCGTAGCGGACGACGCGCTCCACGCCGAAGGCGGTGTTGACGGAGGTCTCGTTGGCGATCTCGTGCGGCGTGCCGGCGCGGATCGCTCCGCCGTTGCCCACGTACGGCCCTTCAGTCCCCTCGCGCACGACGATGAAGTCGATGTCCCCGGGATCCGCGAGCGGCCCCGGAGCTCCGATGAAGAGCTTCGACGGGCGGAGGTTGACGTAGTGGTCCAGCGTGAATCGGAGGCGCAGGAGCAGCCCTCGCTCGATGTTCGCGTCCTTCAGCCGAGGGTCGCCGGGCGTGCCGCCGACCGCCCCGAGGAGGATCGCGTCGTGCTCGGAGATGGCCCGCAGGTCGTCGTCGGTCAGGGTGTCGCCGGTCTCGAGGTACCGGGCAGCGCCGAGGGAGAACCGCGTCTTGTCGAAGGTCACGTCGCTCTGGGCGGTGACGGCGTCGAGGACCCTCTCGGCCTCCGCGACGACCTCGGGACCGATGCCGTCACCCGGGATGACGGCCAGCTTCACGACACGCGACATGACACTCCTTGCACGGGATGGACCGGCCGTCGCCCGCGACGGACGGGCCGGTCCTCCCAGCGTACTGCTCAGTGCGTGGGGGCCTTGCGCAGTGTGACGGCGGCGACCACTCCCGCCACGACGACGAGGCCCGCACCGATCAGCGAGGTCACGAGCACACCGGAGCCGAAGGCGGCGGCCGCCGCCTCCCACAGCGCCGCGCCCTGCTCGGCGGGCAGCGCCTCCGCCGCCGTGTAGGCCCCGGCGAGCGTCTCCTCCGCCGACCTCGCCGCCCCCGAGGGGATGCCGGCGGGGATGACGAGCGCCCCGCGGTAGAAGGCCGTGATGATCCCGCCCAGGACGGCGGTTCCCAGCACGGCCCCGAGCTCGTACGCGGTCTCGGACACGGCGCTGGCCGCCCCGGCCTTCGCGGCGGGAGCGCTCGACAGGATCAGCTCGTTGGAGATCGTCTCGGCGGCGCCGATGCCGATCCCGAGCACCACGAACGCGATGATCAGAGGAGTCACGCCGTGATCGGAGGTCGTGAACGCGACCAGCAGGTACCCCGCCACGGAGAACACCAGCGCAGACGGCACCAGCACGTGCGGCGGCACGCGGCGCGAGATCGGCACTACGGACAGTCCCGCGACGATCATGATCGCCATGCCGGGGACGAGGGCTGCTCCCGCCAGCATCGGAGACAGCCCGAGCACGAGCTGCAGGTGCTGCGACACGAAGTAGAGGAAGCCCACGAGGGCGACGACGCTGAGGAGGTTGACCAGGATCGCACCGGAGAAGGAACCGCGACGGAAGAGCGCCATGTCGAGCATGGGCTCCTCGGCCCGCAGCTGACGGCGCACGAACAGCCAGCCCATCGCGATCCCGAGAAGCGCCCAGGCACCGGCGACGACCGACGGGCCGTCGACCGCGAACGACTTGATGGCGTAGACCACGGGGATCATCGCGGCCATCGAGAGCGCGATGCTGAGCGGATCGATGCGTCCGGGATTCGGATCCCGGCTCTCCGGCACGAGGAAGGGCGCGGCGAGGAGCAGCGGGATGAGCACGGGGACCGCGATGAGGAAGACGGAGCCCCAGGCGAAGTGCTCCAGGAGGAACCCGCCCACGATCGGGCCCAGCGCGGATCCCGCCGAGAACGCCGACGCCCACACGGCGATCGCGAGACGCCTCTGGTCGCGGTTCTGGAAGATCGAGCGCAGCAGGGACAGCGTCGACGGCATCAGCATCGCGCCGAAGAATCCGAGCAGCGCCCTGGCCGCGATGAGCAGCCCCGCGGTGGGGGCGAACGCCGCCAGCGCCGAGACGATCGCGAAGCCGGTCGCGCCGATCAGCAGCATCCGTCGTCGCCCGAAGCGATCGCCGAGCGTGCCCATGGTCACCAGCAGTCCCGCGAGCACGAGCGGGTACACGTCGATGATCCAGAGCTGCTCCGCGCCGGTGGGCGCCAGAGCGATGGAGATCTCGGGCAGAGCGAAGCTGAGGACGGTGTTGTCGACGGAGACGAGCAGCACGGGGAGCATCAGCACGACCAGCGCCGCCCAGCCGCGCCAGCCCACCCGCGGAGCCTGCGTGCTCTCGGGCGTGTGGGTCGGGATGGACGCCGTGCGCGTCATGTGCACCTCTCAGATATGGTTCTCGGTTACTTAACCGTCCGGCTGGTATAGTAACACGATCGACATCGCCGAGAGATACGGTGAACTCACCCCGTCACCGCAGCAGAGGACCCCATGCCCCGACCTCCCTTGGCCCGAGAGCGCGTGCTCGACGCCTTCGAGGCGATCGTCATCGCCGACGGAGAACGTGCAGCGACGCTGGACGCGACCGCCAAGGCGGCAGGAGTCTCGAAGGGCGGGCTGCTCTACCACTTCGGCTCGAAGGAGGACCTCGTCGCCGGTCTCCTCGAACGACTCGACGCGCTGACGACTCTCGACCTCGCGCAGATGGCGTCGCACGACGAGGGCCCGCTGGCGTACTACGTGCGGACGTCCGTGATGGAGGACGAAGCGCTCGACCGCGCGCTGGTCGCGACGTCCCGACTCGCGCAGGGCGGTTCCGGTCCTGCCGGAGACGCGCTCCGCAGCGTTCGCCACCGGTGGGAGGAGATGATCCGACCGCACGTGCGGGATCAGGCATCCCTCGACCTCGTCATGCTCGTGAGCGATGGCCTCTACTTCAACAACTCGCTGGACGTGAACGGAGACGAGCGTCTCGTCCCCCACGGTTCGGCGCTCGACGACCTGCTCGCGCTCGTGCTGCGGGCGACCGCGATCTGACGCTCGGGCTCCCCCGCGCGCACGAAGGGAGGGCGACCGAGCAGGTCGCCCTCCCTTCGTGGTCGGGATGTCGTGGCCGGCGCTTCAGACCTCGGTGATCTCGATCTGACGGAAGAGGTCGGCCTCGATCGCCGCGCTCACGTCCTCGAGCAGCTCGTCGGAGACCGGCGAGTCGAGGGTCAGGACGCTGAGCGCCTGGTCCCCGGCCGCGCGACGCGCGATCTGCATGCCCGCGATGTTGATGCCCGCCTCGCCGAACTTCTGCCCGTAGACCGCGACGATGCCGGGGCGGTCGGTGTAGAGCATGACGACGTGGTGCTTCTCGATCGGCAGCTCGAGCGCGTGGTCGTTGATGCCCACGAGCTTCTCGGCCTGCTTCGGACCGGTCAGCGTGCCGGAGACCGACAGCTGCGAGCCGTCGGACAGAGCGCCCGTCAGGGTGATGACGTTGCGGTACTCGTCGCTGACGTCGTCCTTCAGCAGGCGCACGGCGATGCCGCGCTGCTCGGCGAGCAGCGGTGCGTTCACATACGACACGGTCTCGCTGACGATGTTCGTGAACACGCCCTTCAGAGCCGCGAGCTTGAGGACGCTCACGTCGTAGTCATTCAGCTCGCCGTGCACCTCGACGTCGAGGCTCGTGAGCGGCGATGTCGCCAGCGACGCGAAGATCTGGCCGAGCTTCTCGACGAGCGAGATGCCGGGGCGCACGTACGGGTCGATCACACCGCCGGCGACGTTCACGGCATCCGGCACGAGGTCGCCGCCGAGCGCGAGGCGCACCGACTTCGCGACGGACACGCCGGCCTTCTCCTGCGCCTCCTCCGTGCTCGCACCCAGGTGCGGGGTGACGACGACGTTCGGGAGGTCGAGGAGCGGGCGCGCGCTGCCGCCCTCGGCGGGCGGCTCGGAGGTGAACACGTCGAGACCGGCACCGGCGATCTCGCCCGCGACGAGCGCCTCGTGCAGGGCCTCCTCGTCGATCAGTCCGCCGCGGGCGACGTTGACGACGAAGGCGGTCGGCTTCATGGCCGCGAACTGCTCGGCGCCGATCATCCCGGTCGTCTCCGGCGTCTTGGGCATGTGGATGGTGAGGAAGTCGGCTTCGGCGACGAGCTCGTCGAGCGAGAGGAGCTGCACTCCGAGCTGCTGGGCGCGGGCGGACGTCACGTAGGGGTCGTAGGCGACCACGCGCATGTCGAACGCGGCGAGACGCGCGGCGACGAGGGCCCCGATGCGACCGAGGCCCACGATGCCGACAGTCTTCTCGAAGAGCTCGGCGCCGGTGAACGAGCTGCGCTTCCACTGCCCGGCGGCGAGCGACGCGTGTGCGGCCGGGATGCGGCGCGCGAGGCTGAGGATGTGTCCGACTGTCAGCTCGGCAGCGGAGACGATGTTGGAGGTCGGGGCGTTCACGACCATGACGCCCGCAGCCGTGGCGGCCTTGATGTCGACGTTGTCGAGTCCGACGCCCGCGCGGGCGACGACCTTCAGCTTCGGCGCGTGCGTCAGCGCCTCCTCGTCGATGCGCGTCGCCGAGCGGATGAGCACCGCGTCGGCGTCCGCGAGCGCCGCGAACAGCGCCTCGCGGTCGGTGCCGTCGACGTCGCGGACGTCGAAGTCGGGGCCGAGGGCCTCGATCGTGGCGGGAGACAGAACTTCGGCGATGAGCACGACGGGCTTCGGCACAGTGGATCCTTCGGGGCAGCGCGACAGGCGGGAGGGGCCGATGCGCCGCACACCATGGGGGCGCGATCACCTCAACTGTACCCGAGCGCTCCCGCTGCCCCGTCCCGTGTGACGGGCTCCGGCGTCGGGCGCTCGCGACCGTCAGCCGGTCGAGAGCGTCAGGCTGTAGGCGATCAGGCTCAGCCAGAAGACCGCGACGATGCCCAGCCCCGCCAGCAGCACGAGCACGAGTTCCCCCACTCCACGCCGCCGCCCGACCAGGGCGGCGAACACGAAGACGATGGCCGGGAACACCACGCCGAACCCCATGGTCACCCACCCCGCGCCGTCGAGTCCGCCGCGAGCGAGCGTGATCAGATGCGCCACGGCGTTCCACACCGCATACGCGTAGAAGAGGCCGGCGAGTCCGAGCACGAGAGCGCGGAGCCAGCGGGGCGAACGAGCGGATGCCTCGGTCTGCGGCGTCGTCGCGGTCATGCGCCGACCACCCCGACCGTGACGAAGGGCCATGGCACGAGCAGCACGACGCCCAACAGCAGGGCGCCCACCCTGACCCAGCTCGCTCGGCCGCGTGTCAGCACCCAG
This sequence comes from Microbacterium sp. H83, assembly GCF_001650405.1. Classification (GTDB taxonomy): domain Bacteria; phylum Actinomycetota; class Actinomycetes; order Actinomycetales; family Microbacteriaceae; genus Microbacterium. The sequence goes on from NZ_LWCU01000001.1 coordinate 85,921, forward strand.
CTCGTGAGGAACCAGAGTGCAGGGGCGGCGACGGCGAGAACGAACCAGGGAAGGAACATCGCGTCTGCGACGAAGAAGTTCGCGAGGGGCTTGAGGCGGAGCCCGCCGACCACCCATCCGATGCTGTACAGCAGATAGATGCCGCCGACGACGCCGAGCGTCAGGAGCACCGCAGTGCTGAGAGGTGCGCGCTCGTCCTGATCCTCCTCGTCATGAGGGGTCGTGGATGCAGACGCACCGCCTCGCACGACCCGATCCTCACGCTCGGGAAGCTGCTCCGCGTTCGCGGAGGTGCCTGTCCGCGGCGCCCGCTTCGGTTCGCGCCGTGGCGCCGGAGCGCCCTCGTCACCGTCCCAGTTCAGGGCGTCGTCGGAATCGGAAGTCATGTCTCCAGCGTAGGACACGGCGTCCACTATGCTCGGGGCATCCGGGCCGCTGGTGCCCGCAGCACGAGGGGGCACCGTGGCCGAGAAGGACACCACCGACGCGACCGCGGCCGAGCCGCAAGCAGGCTGGACGCCGACGGCGAAGGCGAAGTCGACGGCGACGACGTTCCGCTGGATCGCGGCCGTGCTCTGGGCCGTCGCGATCGCCGCCGAGGCCGTCGGAATCTTCTGGCTCCTGCGTCAGCGCGAGTACATCGGAAAAGACGGGGCGCTCGTGCGCGATCCCGACACCGGACTCCTCCAGGAGCAGGGCGTCACCGCTCAGTTCCCGCAGTGGGCGTTCATCACCCTCCTCGTACTCCTCGTGGTGATCGCGGCTCTCTCGATCACCGGATCGGTGCTGTGGAAGAAGGCGAACCGCCTCGACCCCGCGCGCAGGTCCGAGACGGTGCGCTTCTTCGTGCAGAACCAGCTGGGTGCGATCATCGCGGTCGTCGCCTTCCTGCCGCTCGTCATCCTCATCTTCCTCAACAAGGACATGGACAAGGGCCAGAAGACGACCGCCGGCATCGTCGGCGTCGTGCTCGCCGCCCTCGCCGTCGTCATCGGCGTCGATTTCGACCCGCCGTCCGTCGAGCAGTACACCGCCGATCAGTCGGCGGTCATCCAGCTGCTCGGGAAGGACGAGGTCGTCTGGGTCGACGGCGGCGCCGTGTACCACGTGTGCGAGGAGGTCTCCGACATCCAGACCGGCAGCGAGAAGCGGGTCGGGACCACCGCGGAGGCCGTCGAGGCGGGCAAGATCCGTCTCACCCTGAAGTTCGCCTCGGAGCTCAACACCTGCGGACTCGCCGTGCCGGAGAACGCCGATGACATCGAGGACGCCCTGCGCGCGATCCAGGGCGGGCAGGTCGACACGCCCCTTCCCGCACCGGTCTGGGCGGACCCGACCGAGGCCCCGATCATCGTCGAGGATGCCGCCGCGGAGTGACTCCCCCGGCGAAGTGATCGTCGGTCGACGGAAGAAGGGCCCGGTGCATCGCACCGGGCCCTTCTTCGTTGACGGAGTCGACGTCAGCGCGCAGCGCTGCCGTCGACGTAGTCCTCGTCCTGCTGCTTCCAGGCGAACAGAGCGCGGAGCTCCTTGCCCGTGGCCTCGATCGGGTGGGTCTCCTCCTTGGCACGCAGCGCGAGGAACTCCTCGGCGCCGTTGTCCTGGTCCTCGATGAAGCGCTTCGCGAAGGCACCCGACTGGATGTCGGCGAGCACGCCCTGCATGCTCTCCTTGACGCGCTCGTCGATGACACGCGGGCCCGAGACGTAGTCGCCGAACTCGGCGGTGTCGGAGATCGACCAGCGCTGCTTGGCGATGCCGCCCTCCCACATGAGGTCGACGATGAGCTTCAGCTCGTGCAGAACCTCGAAGTAGGCGATCTGCGGCTGGTAGCCCGCCTCGGTCAGGGTCTCGAAACCGGCCTGCACGAGGTGGCTGACACCGCCGCACAGCACGGCCTGCTCACCGAAGAGGTCGGTCTCGGTCTCCTCGGTGAACGTGGTCTTGATGACGCCGGCGCGGGTTCCTCCGATGGCCTTCGCGTACGACAGCGCGGTGGCCCATGCGTTGCCCGATGCGTCGCGCTCGACGGCGATGATGTCCGGGATGCCGCGGCCGGCGACGAACTCGCGCCGTACCGTGTGCCCGGGCGCCTTCGGCGCGACGAGGATGACGTCGACGCCCTCGGGGGCGTCGATGTAGCCGAAGCGGATGTTGAAGCCGTGCGCGAAGGCGAGGGTCTTGCCGGCGGTGAGCTTCGGGGCGATCGACTCGCTGTAGATGGTGCGCTGGTGCTGGTCCGGCGCGAGGATCATGATGAGGTCAGCCCACTCGGTCGCGTCTGCGACGGTCTTGACCGGGAACCCGGCCTCCTCCGCCTTGGCCGCGGACTTCGAGCCCTCCTTGAGGGCGATCGCGACCTCGACGCCCGAGTCGCGAAGGTTCTGCGCGTGCGCGTGGCCCTGCGAGCCGTAGCCGACGATGGCGACCTTCTTGCCCTGGATGATGGACAGATCGGCGTCTGCGTCGTAGAAGATCTCGGTGCTCACTGGTTTTTCTCCTTGATTTGGGTACGGGGAAGATGGGGTGGTCGTCAGCCGCGCAGGACGCGCTCGGTGATGCTCTTGCCGCCTCGGCCGATCGCGAGAAGGCCTGATTGGGCGATCTCCTTGATGCCGAAGGGCTCGAGGGCGCGCAGCAGGGCCTCGACCTTGCCGCGATCGCCGGTGACCTCGACCACGAGCGCGTCCGAGGCGTAGTCGACGACGGATGCGCGGAAGAGGTTGACGACCTCGATGACGTTCGAGCGCGTCGAGTTGTCGGTGCGGACCTTGATGAGCATGTGCTCGCGCTGCACCGAGGTCGAGAAGTCGAGCTCCACGATCTTGATGACGTTGATGAGCTTGTTCAGCTGCTTCGTCACCTGCTCGAGCGGGAGGTCGTCGAGGTCGACCACGACCGTGATGCGCGAGATGTTCGGCACCTCGGTCACGCCGACCGCGAGAGAGTGGATGTTGAAGCCGCGGCGCGCGAAGAGTCCGGCGACTCGCGTGAGCAGACCCGGGGTGTCCTCCACGAGGAGGCTGAGAACGTGCGTGGTCATGGTCAGTCCTCCTCGTCGAACGCCGGGGCGTGGTCGCGTGCGTACTGGACGTAGCTGTTGCTCACGCCCTGCGGCACCATCGGCCACACCATGGAATCGGCGCTGACGACGAAGTCGATGACGACGGGTCGGTCGTTCGTCTCGAGCGCGAGGGTGATGGCGGCATCCACCTCCTCCTCCTTCTCCACGCGGATCGCGAGGCAGCCGTATGCTTCGGCGAGCTTCACGAAATCGGGGATGCGGACGGTGCCGTGACCGGTGTTGAGATCGGTGTTCGAGTGACGTCCGTCGTAGAACAGCGTCTGCCACTGGCGCACCATGCCGAGCGACGAGTTGTTGATGATCGCGACCTTGATCGGGATGTCGTTGATCGCACAGGTGGCGAGCTCCTGATTCGTCATCTGGAAGCAGCCGTCGCCGTCGATCGCCCACACCGCACGGTCGGGCTCGGCGACCTTGGCGCCCATCGCCGCGGGGACGGAGTACCCCATCGTGCCGGCGCCGCCGGAGTTGAGCCACGCGTTGGGACGCTCGTACTTGATGAACTGCGCCGCCCACATCTGGTGCTGGCCGACGCCCGAGGCGAAGATGCCCTCGGGGCCGGTGAGCTCGCCGATGCGCTGGATCACGTACTGGGGCGCGAGCAGGCCGTCGGTCGTCGGCGCGTAGCCGAGGGGGAACTCGGTGCGCAGGCCGTCGAGGTACGACCACCACTCCTCGATGTCGGGCGTGACGGCGCTCGCGGCGCCGCGATAGGCCGTCTCGAGGTCGATGAGCACGTCGCGGACGTCGCCGACGATCGGGACGTCGGCCGTACGGATCTTGGAGATCTCCGCAGGGTCGATGTCGACGTGGACGACCTTCGCGTGCGGCGCGAAGAGCGCCGCCTTGCCGGTGACGCGGTCGTCGAAACGCGCGCCGAGCGACACGATGAGGTCGGCCTCCTGCAGCGCCAGCACCGCGGGGACGGTGCCGTGCATGCCCGGCATCCCGAGGTGCTGCTGGTGCGAGTCCGGGAAGGCGCCCCGAGCCATGAGCGTCGTGACGACGGGAGCCTTGGTCGTCTCCGCGAGGGCGAGCAGCTCGGCCGACGCACGGCCTCGGATCACTCCCCCGCCCACGTACAGCACCGGCTTCTTCGCCTCGGCGAGCAGCGCGGCCGCCGCCTGTATCTGCTTGCCGTGCGCCTTCGTGACCGGACGGTACCCGGGGAGGTCGACCTTGGCCGGCCACACGAACGGAGCGATCTCCTGCTGGGCGTCCTTGGTGATGTCCACGAGGACCGGGCCGGGACGACCGGTCGAGGCGATCTCGTATGCGGCGGCGAGGGCGCCAGGGATCTCCGARGCGTTCTTGACCAGGAACGAGTGCTTCGTGACCGGCATCGTGATGCCGACGATGTCGGCCTCCTGGAAGGCGTCCGTCCCCATCAGGGTCGAGAACACCTGTCCGGTGATGGCGAGCAGCGGCACGGAGTCCATGTAGGCGTCGGCGATCGCCGTGACGAGGTTCGTCGCCCCCGGGCCCGACGTCGCGATGCACACGCCGACCTTCCCGGACGAGGACGCATAGCCCTCGGCCGCGTGACCGGCGCCCTGCTCGTGGCGCACGAGGATGTGTCGGAGCTCCGACGCGTCCATGAGCGGGTCGTACACGGGCAGGATCGCCCCTCCGGGCAGGCCGAAGACGTCGGTGACGCCGAGGAGCTCGAGAGTCCGGACGACGGCCTCGGCGCCGGAGATCTCGGGGGCGGCGGACTTGGGTGCGGGCGGCCTCGGCACGGCCGAGACGGTGTCAGCAGTCATGACATTCCTTCTGATGGTCTGTGGGCGACGTCGGATGCCGGAGGCCGGGGCCGACGCGGATCAGCCGGTCGTCGCGCCCTCGGCGGCGGACCGCACGAGACGCGAGTACTTGGCAAGAACGCCACGGGTATAGCGCGGGGGAAGCGGCTCCCAGCCAGAGCGGCGGGAGGCGAGCTCCGCCTCGTCGACGAGTAGGTCGAGAGAGCGAGCTGCGATATCGACCCGTATCAGATCACCATCGCGCACGAAGGCGATGGGACCTGCGTCCACCGCTTCGGGTGCTATGTGGCCGATGCACAGGCCGGTTGTGCCGCCTGAGAATCGTCCGTCCGTCAAGAGTAGTACATCTTTCCCGAGCCCCGCGCCCTTGATGGCCGCGGTGATGGCCAGCATCTCCCGCATGCCCGGTCCGCCCTTGGGTCCTTCGTAGCGGATGACGATGACGGTGTTCTTCTCGATCTCGCCGTTCGCGACGGCATCCATCGCGGCGCGCTCGCGCTCGAACACGCGTGCCGTGCCCTCGAACACCGCGGCGTCGAAGCCGGCCGTCTTCACCACGGCGCCCTCGGGAGCCAGCGATCCGTGCAGGATCGTCAGACCGCCGGTCGCGTGGATCGGGTTGTCGAACGTGTGGATGACCTCGCCGTCGATGGGCATGGGGTCGAGCTCTGCGAGGTTCTCGGCGAGCGTCTTGCCGGTCACCGTCAGCGCGTCGCCGTGCAGGAGGCCTTCGTCGAGCATGGCCTTCATGATCACCGGGATGCCGCCGTGACGGTCCACGTCGTTCATGACGTACTTGCCGAACGGCTTCATGTCGGCCACGTGCGGCACCTTGTCGCCGATGCGGTTGAAGTCGTGCAGGCTCAGCTCGACCTCGGCCTCGCGGGCGATCGCGAGCAGATGCAGGACGACGTTCGTCGAGCCGCCCAGCGCCATGGCGAGGGCGATCGCGTTCTCGAACGCCTCCTTGGTCAGGATGTCGCGCGTCGTGATCCCCTGGCGCAGCAGGTTCACCACGGCCTCGCCGGAACGGTGCGCGAAGTAGTCGCGACGACGATCTGCGGCGGGCGGCGCGGCCGATCCGGGCAGGCTGAGCCCCAGGGCCTCGGCGACCGACGCCATCGTGTTGGCGGTGTACATGCCGCCGCACGCGCCCTCACCGGGAGCGATCGCGCACTCGATGCGCTTGAGATCCTCTTCGCTCATGAGCCCGGCGCGGCACGCGCCCACGGCCTCGAACGAGTCGATGATCGTGACGTCCTTCTCGGTGCCGTCGGAGAGCTTGACCCATCCGGGGGCGATCGAGCCCGCGTACAGGAACACGCTCGAGAGGTCGAGACGCGCGCTCGCCATGAGCATTCCGGGGATCGACTTGTCGCATCCGGCGAGCAGGACGGAGCCGTCGAGGCGCTCGGCCATCATGACGGTCTCGACGGAGTCGGCGATGACCTCGCGGGAGACGAGGGAGAAGTGCATGCCCTCGTGGCCCATCGAGATGCCGTCGGAGACGGAGATGGTGCCGAACTGCAGCGGATAGCCGCCGCCGGAGTGCACGCCCTCCTTCGCGCCCTGGGCGAGCCGGTCGAGGCTCAGGTTGCAGGGCGTGATCTCGTTCCAGCTCGACGCGATGCCGATCTGGGGCTTGTCCCAGTCGGCGTCCCCCATCCCGACGGCGCGGAGCATGCCGCGGGAGGTGGTCGCCTCGATGCCGTCGGTGACGACGCGGCTGCGGGGCTTGATGTCGATGGGCGCGCTGGTGGAGGGATCATGCGAGGACATGACGAGAGTCTATTCCCGCAGCGAGGCCCTCTCGTCCGCCAGCGCCTCCAGAAGCCGCGCCATCTCTTGTGGATTCTCCACACGAAGGGCGGCGGCGCTCTCCCCCGGCCCGACACGCACTCCGAGATCGTCCGCGGTCAGCACCCGCATCGCGTCCTCGTCGGTGACGTCGTCGCCGGCGAAGAGGATGCCCGTGGCGTCGAAGTGGTCGCGCAGAGCGGTCATCGCCGCATCCTTGCCCTCGGTCCTGGATGAGAACTCCAGCACCCGGTGTCCCGAGCGACGGCGCCAGTGCGGGAACCTCTCGGCCACGAGCGCGTCGATCTCGGCGAACACCTGGCGCTCGACCTCCGCGGTCGCGGTGCGCGTGTGCACGCCCATGCCGAACGTCTTGGGTTCGAACTCCGCGCCCTCGTAGCGGTCGATGATCGGTCGTGCGGCCGCCCAGAGCGCCTCGCGCTCGGCATCGTCGGTGTCCGGTCCGGTCGCCGGCGCGTCGCCGATTCCGGGATACCAGTACTGCGCTCCGTGGGATCCGGCCAGGGCGACGAGCGAGTCGTCCGTGTGCTCGGTGATCACGCGCAGATCATGCATGCTGCGGCCCGAGACGTATGCCACGACCGTGTCGGGCAGCGCCGCGAGCCGGGCCACCTGCTCGGCGACCTCGGGCAGCGCGCGCGCCGCCATCGGGTCCGGCACGAGGGGCGACGCCGTGCCGTCGAAGTCGAGAGCGACGACGAGCCGCGGTGTGGCGGCGACGGCGCTCAGCGCGGCATCGGGGGTTCCGGGGGTCCAGGTGCGGGTCACAGATTCTCCGATCGGAAGGGGGGTCGGCCGTGGGTCGGACGGGCGTTCAGCGCGTGCGCACGTCTGAGAGCGCCCGCAGGAACGAGGAGGACCAGGCGTTGACATCGTTCTCGAGCACGCGCCGACGCAGTGCCCGCATCCGCTTCGTCTGCTCGCCCGACGGCATCTCGATGGCCGTCATGATGGCGTCCTTCAGTCCCGCGATGTCATGAGGATTCACGAGGACTGCCTGTCGGAGCTCGTCCGCTGCTCCGGTGAACTCGCTGAGCACCAGGACGCCGTGATTGTCGGCGCGCGTGGCGACGTATTCCTTGGCCACGAGGTTCATGCCGTCACGGAGTGCGGTGACGAGCATGACGTCGGCCGCCAGGTACAGCGCCACCATCTCCTCCCGCGGATACCCCTGGTGCAGGTAGCGGATCGCGGTGTGGCCCATCGTGTCGTTGTCGCCGTTGATGCGTCCCACGGCGAGCTCGATCTCGTCGCGCAGGTGCACGTACGCGTCGACGCGCTCCCGGCTCGGACTCGCGACCTGGACGAGCGTGACGTCCTCGACATCGAGGCGCCCGTCCTCGAGAAGCTCGCCGTATGCCTTGACGCGGTGACGGATGCCTTTGGTGTAGTCGAGACGGTCGACTCCGAGCAGGATCTTCTTCGGATTGCCGAGGCTCGCCCGGATCTCGGCGGCGCGCGCTCGGATCTCGGGCCGTGCCGCGAGCTCCTTGTACGGCGCGGTGTCGATCGAGATCGGGAAGGCTCGCGCGACCGCGGTGCGCGTCCCGCCGTCCTCGGTGGGGACGGTGACGGCCGAGCCCTTGACCTCGTAGCGCACGCGGCGACGGACCGCGGTGAGGAAGTACGTCGCGTCCTGCGCCCGCTGGAACCCGATCACGTCGGCGCCGAGCAGGCCTTTTATCACCTGGTCCCGCCACGGCAGCTGGGCGTACAGTCCGTGCGCGGGGAACGGGATGTGGTGGAAGTACCCGATCGTGACGTCCGGACGCAGTTCACGGATCATCTGCGGTACGAGCTGCAGCTGGTAGTCGTGGACCCAGACGGTGCCGTCCGACGCCACCACGGATGCGGCGGCCTCGGCGAACCGCCGATTCACGCGGACGTACGCCTCCCACCATTCGCGGTGATACTGCGGGGGTGCGATCACGTCGTGGTAGAGCGGCCAGATCGTGTCGTTGGCGAAGCCCTCGTAGTAGTCGGCGATCTCCTCCGCGCTGAGCGCCACCGGGACGAGGTCGATGCCGTTGATCTCGAACGGATCGAGTTCCACGTCGGGCTGACCGGCCCATCCGACCCACGCACCGTGGACGCTGCGCATCATCGGCTCGAGCGCCGCGACGAGACCTCCGGGCGAGGTGCGCCAGGTCTCCTCGCCGTCGGGGCCCTCCACCCGGTCGACCGGGAGGCGGTTGGCGACGACGACGAAGTCTGCGGCTGGCATGGTGACGCTCCTGACGGTGCTGTGGGGATGTCCTCAGGCTACAGAAGCCTCACACCGAGGCTACGCGAGGGGGCTCGCAGTCAGTCGCCAGTTGACAAGCCCTGCGGTGAACGCTACCCCCGCGGCGACGATCGGCAGCAGCAGGGCCGTGCCGGTGCCGAGGCTCTCTGCGATTTCGCCGGCGACGGCCGCACCGAGGGACTGCCCCACGACGATCCCCGAGCCCAGCATCGTCATGACCGTGGCCGAACGCCCGAGCGGACTCCGCGCGGCTCCGAAGCTGTACTGCGTGACGAGGGTGGGTCCGATGCCGATGCCCATGATGCCGAGGGCCACCATCATGGTCGCGGGAGTGTCGACGAGCAGGAGCAGCAGCGTCCCCGCGAGCAGGACGCCGGAGAACACCAGCCAGCGCGCACGCAGCGAGAAGCGGGCGGGAAGCCAGGCGACGCCGAGCGCGAGGATCGCCGAGCCGACGCCCATGACGCCGTACAGCAGGCCGGCCTGTTCGGATGCACCCCGGTCCGTCATGAATGAGGTGAGCGAGGTCAGCATCGTGCCGAAGAACATCCCGACGCCCAGGATGCCGAGGACGACGACCAGCAGGCGCGGGCTGAAGAGCTCCGACACCGATGACGGAGCCCGGCCGTCGCCGTCGCGGTGAGCGGACACCGTGCGCGCGCTCGGATGCAGCGCGAAGGCGCCGACGAACACCACGGTGAGGACGGCGGCTCCCACGAGCGGCGCCCAGGGCGCCAGCGCGGAGGCGAGGATGCCGACGATGAAGGGGCCGAAGACGAACACGGTCTCGTCCGCCGCGGATTCGTACGCCATCGTGCCGGACACGGTCCGGCCGCGCACGTGCTCCGGCATGCGATCCGTGATCATGGTGACCAGACGGGACCTCGACATGGGCGCCACCTGCGGGGCCGTCGCTCCGATCCCGAAGGCGGAGACCAGCACGAGCGCCTCGGCGGAATCGCCGTAGACGACGAGGGTGAAGAGCACCAGGGTCGCGCCGTTCGCGATCGCCAGCGCGAGCAGGACCGCCCGCTGCCCGAACCGGTCGGCCGCGGCGCCGAGCAGCGGACCGAAGCAGGCGGTGCCGAGCCCGACCGCCGCCGAGGTGAGTCCGCCCAGCGAGAGGGACCCTCGGGCCGAGACGACCACCGTGAGGACGCCGACGACCATCATCGCGAAGGGGAGGCGCGCGACGAAGGCGATCACGAAGTAGGGCAGTCCCGCGATGCGGAGCAGGCCGGGTCCGTCGTCCGTCGGCGGGTGGGGCTGGATCTGAGGTTCTGCGTGTGTCATGGCTCTCGCGCGTCGGACGACGCGGGTCGGGTGCCGCCGCTGTCCGCCGGGGAGCCGGCGGCCGGTAGATACACGGGTGCGGCCGCGGCGAGCCGCGACCGTCCCATGATAGCCCTGTCGTCCGGGAAGCTCCTGGCAGAGACCGCTCACGGTTGTCAAGGCGGCGCGGCCGGGTGGCGAGCCGGGTAGCGTGAGGGCATGAACTACCTCTTCGGCACCGGACTCATCGGCGCGATCACGGCAGGACGCACGCTGCTGCGCGGTTCTCGGGACGAGCCCATCACGTGGCGGGCCGTCCTCGCGTGGGCGAGCTGGGGCATCACGCTCGCCCTCGCCATCGGCGCCATCGTCGACACGCGGCGCCTCAAGCAGGGGAAGCCCGTCGCCCACGACTCCCCCGTCTACGCGAAGCAGCAGAAGGAGCAGGAGAAGGACGCGAAGCAGCTCAACAAGGATCTCAAGCGCCAGAAGCGCTGACCTCAGCGGGTGAGGATGAGCGCTTCGCCCTGACCACCGCCTCCGCAGAGACCGACGGCTCCGACACCGGCTCCCCGGCGGGACAGCTCGTGAGCGAGATGCACCACGAGCCGCGTGCCCGATGCGCCGATCGGATGCCCGATGGCGATGCCCCCTCCGTGCACGTTCACGATCTCCGCGTCGAGCCCCAGCTCCGTCTGAGAACGAGCGACCACGGCGCCGAAGGCCTCGTTGATCTCGACCAGATCGAGGTCGGCGGCCGTGATCCCCTGCTTCGCGCAGGCACGCTCGATCGCACGTGCGGGCTGCGCCTGCAGCGAGTTGTCCGGCCCGGCGGTCTGACCGCTGGCCCCGACCGTCACCAGGATCGGCCATCCCTCGGCGTGCGCTCGCGCACGGGTGGTGACGACCACCGCGGAGGCGCCGTCGGAGATCTGAGACGAATTGCCCGCCGTGATCGAGCCGCCGTCGGCGAACGCGGCGCGAAGCCCCGCCAGGGACTCCACGGTGGTGTCGGGGCGGACGCCCTCGTCCGCGGTGAGCACGACCGGCTCCCCCCGCCGCTGCGGGACGGTCACGGAGACGATCTCGTCGTCGAACACCCCCGCCGCCTGCGCCGCGGCGGCGCGCTGGTGAGACAGGGCCGCGACGGCGTCCTGCGCCTCTCTGGTCAGCTCATATCGAGCGTTGTGGCGCTCGGTCGACGCTCCCATGCTCTCGCGGTCGTAGGCGTCGGTCAGTCCGTCGTACGCCATGTGATCGAGCACCTCGACGCTGCCGTACGTCCATCCGTCGCGCGACCCCATGAGCAGGTGCGGTGCTCGCGTCATGGACTCCATCCCGCCGGCGACGACGACCTCCGCGTCGCCCGTGCGGATCATCCTCGCGGCGTCGATGATCGCCGTCAGGCCCGACAGGCAGACCTTGTTCACGGAGTGGGCGGGGACCTCCCAGCCGATGCCCGCGCCGATGGCCGCCTGTCGCGCGGCATTCTGCCCCGACCCGGCGGCGAGCACCTGGCCGAGGATGACCGCGTCGATCGATCCGGGGGCGATCGACGCCTGGTCGAGTGCGCCGCGGATGGCCAGTGCTCCCAGCTGCGGCGCCGTGAAGCTCGCGAGCTGCCCCTTGAGGCGCCCCTGCGGAGTGCGGGCAGCGGCGACGACGACGACGTCCTGATCGTTCTCGGTATGACTCATCTCGGCATCCTCACTCGGTTCGGTCCTGCAGGGAATCATGCACGATCAGCGGGGGCTGCGTGGCGCCGACGACCTGCTCGACGGTCACGCCGGGCGCGGTCTCCACGAGCACCAGGCCGTCGTCCGTCACGTCGATCACAGCCAGATCGGTGATGATCCGGTCGACGACGCCGCGCCCCGTGAGCGGAAGGGAGCAGTCGTCGACGATCTTCGCCGTACCGTCCTTCGCCACGTGCTCCATCAGCACGATCACCCGCGCGGCGCCGTGGACCAGGTCCATCGCGCCGCCCGGCCCCTTGACCATCTTGCCGGGGATCATCCAGTTCGCGAGGTCTCCGGATGCCGACACCTGCATCGCTCCGAGGATCGCCGCATCGATCTTGCCGCCGCGGATCATGCCGAAGCTCATGGCCGAGTCGAAGAAGGCGGCTCCGGGCAGCACGGTGACCGTCTCCTTCCCCGCGTTGATGAGGTCGGGATCCACCGCGTCCGCCTGCGGATACGGCCCGACGCCCAAGATGCCGTTCTCGGACTGCAGCACGACGGTGACTCCGTCGGGCACATGATTGGGCACGAGGGTCGGCAGTCCGATGCCGAGGTTCACGTACGAGCCGTCCTGGAGCTCCGCCGCGGCCCGCGCGGCCATCTGGTCTCGGGTGAGGGGCATGTCAGGCTCCTTCCGCGGCGACCGTGCGCCGCTCGATCCGCTTGGGGATGTCCGAGCCCACCTCGACCACCCGATGCACGAAGACGCCCGGCAGGTGGATGCGGTCCGGGTCGAGCTCCCCCGGCTCGACGAGCTGCTCGACCTGCGCGATGCAGATCCGCCCGGCCATGGCGGCCAGCGGGTTGAAGTTGCGGGCGGCCTTGGTGAAGATGAGGTTCCCGTGCCGGTCGCCCGCCAGCGCATGCACGAGGGAGAAGTCGGTCGTGATCGACTCCTCGAGCACGTACTCCCGCGGCGTCCCGTCGATGTCGAACGTCCGCACGTCCTTCGCGGGAGAAGCCACGGCGATCGAGCCGTCCGGCGCATAGCGACGCGGGAGCCCGCCGTCCGCCACCTGGGTCCCGACGCCGGTCTGCGTGAAGAAGGCGGCGATCCCCGAGCCGCCCGCGCGGAGCTTCTCGGCGAGGGTTCCCTGCGGGGTCAGCTCCAGCTCGAGCTCGCCGGACAGGAACTGTCGCTCGAACTCCTTGTTCTCGCCGACGTACGACGACGTCATCTTCCGGATGCGGCGCGCGGCCAGCAGGACACCCAGTCCCCAGTCGTCGACACCGCAGTTGTTGCTCACGACGCTCAGGTCGCTAGTCCCCTGCGCAAGCAGCGCCTCGATCAGCGCGATCGGATTGCCGGAGAGTCCGAACCCTCCCACGGCGAGGGACGATCCGTTCGAGATGTCGGCGACGGCCTCGGCCGCCGATGCCCAGTGCTTGTCGATCACGTGTGCTCCTTCGAAGACGTGCGCTCTCCAGCATCCCTCCCCCTCGAGCCGACCACACAGGCCGTGCTTGCGATGTGGACCGATCGCGCAGTAGCGTCCACGATGTGGACACTCCCTCACGCACCATCCCCGGGGCCCAGGCCATCGCGCGCGCGGCGGCGCTGCTCCGCCTGGTGACGGCGAGCGGGGCGCGGGGTGCGACGCTGCAGGATCTCGCGCGCACGTCCGACCTCTCCCGATCGACCGTGCACAGGATCCTCTCCGCGCTGCGGGCAGAGGGCCTCGTCGACCGCGATGAGCAGAGCGCGCGATGGACCCCTGGCCCCGAGCTCTTTCTCATGGGATCGGTGGCGGCCGCCCGGTACGACGTCACGACGCTGGCACGCGACATCGTCCGCTCCCTCGCCGTCAAGACCGAGGAGAGCGCATTCCTGTCGGTGCGCAGGGCGGACGAGACGGTATGCCTGCTGCGCGAGGAGGGCTCCTTCCCGATCCGATCGTTCGTACTCAGCGAGGGGGTCCGGTTCCCGCTCGGAGTGGCCAGCGCCGGACTGGCCATCCTCTCCTTCCTGCCCGACCACGATGTGGATGCGTACCTCGACCGTCATCCCGAGCTGCAGCACGAGTGGGGACGTTCACATGACGAGTCCGCCTTGCGCACGCGCATCGCCCAGACGAAGGAGCGCGGCTACGCGGTCAATCCGGGACTGATCGTCGAAGGAAGCTGGGGGCTCGGCGCCGCGGTGTTCGATCGTGCGGGTCGTCCGGAATGGGCCCTCAGCCTCACCGGCGTGGGCTTCCGGTTCGGCCCCGACCGGATCGCCGACCTGGGCCGCACGCTGCTCGCGCACGCGCACCAGCTCTCGGCGCGGATCGCGGCCAGCCGACGCTGACCCCACGCGAACCCGAAACTCGTCGGGCGATCCGATGCATACCATTGGGTATATACTTGGTGGTATGAATCGTCAGGATGTCATCCCGTCGCTCGTTCTCTCGGGATACGCGCTCGGCCGGATCGCCGCGCAGGATGCCGGAAACGACGCGCCCGCTGCGCAGTGGCGGGTGCTGAATCTGCTCGAGCAGACGGGACGGAAGCGCGTCGGGGAGCTCGCATCCGCCGCACGTACGACGCAACCCGGCATGACGCGGCTCATCGGACATCTGGAGCGCGACGGCCTCGTCCGCCGCTCGCCCCTGCCCGAGGACTCCCGAGCCATCGCCGTGGACATCACCGACGCCGGCACCGCCGCTCTCGCCGCATGGCGATCAGAGTTCCGGGACACGCTCGCGCCCCGTTTCGCCGACGTGGACGACGACGACTGGAGCATCCTCACTCGCGCAGCGGAGATCCTCGCCGCGCACACCACGAACGACTCGACAGGAGCCCCCCGATGACCAGCACCCCCACCGCATCCGTGTGGAAGCAGCCCGCGCAGGTGTGGGCCGTCGCCTTCGCGTGCGTCGTCGCATTCATGGGCATCGGCCTCGTCGACCCGATCCTCCCCGCCATCGCGGAGTCGCTGCAGGCCAGCCCGTTCGAGACGGAGCTGCTCTTCACGAGCTACCTCGCCGTCACGGGTCTCGCGATGCTCGTCACCAGCTGGATCTCGAGCCGTATCGGCGCCAAGAGGACGCTGCTGATCGGCCTCGCACTCATCGTCGTGTTCGCGCTGCTCTGTGCCCTCAGCGGCAGCGTGGACGCGGTGATCGGCTTCCGCGCCGGCTGGGGACTCGGCAACGCCCTGTTCATCTCCACCGCCCTCGCCACGATCGTCGGCGCCGCATCCGGAGGGAGCGCGGCGGCGATCGTCCTGTACGAGGCCGCTCTCGGCCTCGGGATCGCGATCGGTCCGCTGCTCGGCGGGATCCTCGGCGAGCAGAGCTGGCGCGCGCCCTTCTTCGGTGTCGTCGTGCTCATGGCCATCGCCTTCCTCGCGGTGCTCGTGCTGCTCCGCGGACCCGCCGAGTCGCGCACCCCCGTGGCCTTCTCCGCACCGTTCCGAGCGCTCGGACGCCCGGCGCTCGCCGTTCTCGCCGTGGCCGCGCTGTTCTACAACATCGGCTTCTTCATCCTCCTCGCGTTCTCCCCCTTCCCGCTCGGCTTCGGCGCCATGGGCATCGGCTTCACGTTCTTCGGCTGGGGCGTCGCGCTCGCTGTCACGAGCGTGTGGGTCGCACCCTTCCTGATGCGGAGGATGTCGCGGACCCGCGTGATCCTGACCGTGCTCCCCCTCCTCGCCGTGGACCTCGTCGTCGCCGGACTCGTCGTGTCCTCCGCCGCGGCGCTCGTCGTGTGCATCGTCATCGGCGGGCTGCTGCTCGGCGTGATGAACACGGTCCTCACGGAGGCGGTGATGGAGGCGACGGATCTCCCCCGCTCGGTCGCCTCGTCGGCGTACTCGTCGGTGCGATTCCTCGGCGGTGCCATGGCGCCCCCGCTCGCGGCCGCCCTGTGGCACGCGTTCGATGCGACGGTGCCCTATCTCGTCGCCGCCGCCGCCGTGCTGCTGTCGGCGCTGACGATCTTCCTCGGACGCCGGGTGCTGGCGCACATCGACGACGAGGCGGACGACACGGTCGCGGAGGACGCGCAGGCGATCCTGATGGGCGACGCGGCCTGATCGAGGCCGCCGCGTCCGATACGGTGAGCGGATGATGGACGAGTCCCTCCTTCCCGAACGCAGCAGGATCGTAGCGCGGCACCTGCACGACGCGGGTGTCGAGGCCGAGATCCGGGTCCTCCCGGACTCCGCGCGCACCGCTCCCGAGGCGGCGGCGGCGATCGGGTGCGACGTCGCGGCGATCGCGAACAGCCTGGTCTTCCTGGCGGACGACTCTCCCGTGCTGGTGCTCACGAGCGGCGGACACCGCGCCGACCTGACGACCGTGGCGAAGCACATCGGGGCGGACGTCGTGCGGATGGCTCCCGCGGCCGTCGTCCGCTCCGCGACCGGACAGGCGATCGGCGGCGTGGCCCCGGTCGGGCATCCGACGCCCCTTCCCACCTTCATCGATGCGGCGCTGCAGGAGCACGAGGAGATCTGGGCGGCGGCGGGTCATCCTCACACCGTCATGCCGATGACCTTCACCTCACTGCGACGGCTCACCGGAGGCCGGGTCATCCCGGTCGCCTGAGCGTCACTTCACGGTGACGGTGATCTCCGCCCGCTGCTGGTCCTCCGCGTCGTCGGGGACCTGGCCGCGGAACTGATACTCGAACTGGATCACCGTCGTCCCCTGTCCGACCGGAGGGAACCGGTAGGCGACCTCGCTCGGCGCGCCTGTCTCCCCCTCGTCGCCGAGATAGCGCGAGCGCTCCTCCCCCGGGCCCAGAACGGCCGGATCCGGCTCCCTGGTGATCACCCAGGCGTCGCCCACCGTCGGGTTGATGGTCCCGAAGTCGACGACCAGGGCCTCGCCCGGTGCGAGCGAGACGGATGAGGTCCGATAGTCGACGCTCTTCTCGACGACCGCGGCGCACGCCGTCAGGCACAGGCCGAGCACGGCCATCGCGCCCACAGCGCACAGCTTCATCCCATCCCGCATCGCCATCCCCCTAGCGTTGGCATCACGCTAGCGCACGTCGTCGCGATGGGGAACGTGCTCCGGGTGCAGAAAAGCCCCGGAGACTGGCGAGAGTCTTCGAGGCTTATCCGTGCACCCCCAGGGACTTGAACCCTGAACCCACTGATTAAGAGTCAGTTGCTCTGCCGATTGAGCTAGAGGTGCGTGGCCCGGGAATCCCCGGCCGAGGAATTACATTACCAGCCGACGGCCACGAGGCGAAATCGAGACGGCCCGTCGAGTCGGTCCGCGCGTGTCGCCGCGAGTCGGCGCTCATCGAAGCGTGGAATCGGGGCGGTTATCCTGGGAGGGTGACCGCCTCCCCCAGCGCCGACGACCTGTCGCGCGACCTCGAACTCGCGCTCCGCCTCGCCGACCTGGCCGACGCGCAGTCCCTGCCGCGCTTCGACAGCGCCGACCTGGAGATCTCCACGAAGGCCGACAGCTCGCACGTCACGGACGCGGATCTCGCCACGGAGCGTGCGATCCGTGAGCGCCTCGCCGCTGAGCGACCAGACGACGGCATCTTCGGCGAGGAGTTCGGCGCCGAAGGCAGCACCCACCGCCAGTGGATCATCGATCCCATCGACGGCACGGCCAACTTCCTCCGCGGCGTGCCGCTGTGGGGCACGATGATCGCGCTCGCGATCGACGGCACTCCGCAGATCGGCGTCGTGAGCATGCCGGCCCTCCGACGACGGTGGTGGGGGTCCGCGGGCGCCGGTGCGTGGACGGCCACGGATGCCGAGCCCCGTCGGCTGCGCACGTCCGCCGTCTCGTCGCTGGACGACGCGAGCATCAGCTTCCAGAGCATCTCGCAGTGGACGGACGCGGGACACCGGGACCAGCTGCTCGCGCTCGTCGACCGGGTCTGGCGCGACCGGGCGTACGGCGACATCTACGCCTACATGCTGCTCGCCGAGGGTCGCATAGACATGGTGGCCGAGTTCGACGTCAAGGAGTACGACATCGCCGCGGCCGTTCCCATCGTGCGCGAAGCGGGCGGCCGCATGACCGGATTCGACGGCGCTGAGACGATCTCCGACCGGTCGACACTCGCCACCAACGGCATCCTGCACGATGCCTTCCTCGAGCTTCTGCACGACTGACACCCCCACCGAAGGCCCGTGATGACCCTCCGCACCACCTCAGCCGCCGTCGGCGCCCTTCTGCTCGCCGTCGTGCTGGTCTCCTGCAGCGGCACCGCCGAGGAGTCCGCGTCGCCCTCGCCCGAGGCCCCGCGTCCGACCCCGACAGTGACCGCGACGCCCATCGAGACAGCCGCGCCGATGCCGGCCGCTGAACCCGCATGCGACACCATCGTGTCGGCGGGCACCGTGAAGGCTCTGACCGACGAGGGATGGACCTTCGAGGAGCAGCCGTTCGTGATCGGCGACGTGACCCTCGATGACGGCCTGCTGTGCTTCTGGGCCGATTACACCGTCGCCTCCGACCACGGGCAGCTGTACGGCTGGTCGGCGATCGCTCCGGAGGACGCCACGCAGGCACAGACGTCGCTGCTCGGCGAGGGCTGGCGACGCGAGGACGGCCCCGACGGGATCTACATCACCGAGAATCCGCAGTTCGCGATGGGCACCGACGAGGACGGCTACGGCATGACCTACCTGTTCGGAGACGGCTGGGTGAAGTTCGCCGACACGCGTCAGGGACTCATCCTCATCGAGTGGGCCGGCTGAGCTCCCCGGCGTCGGCCGAGCGCCCCCTGCGTCGCGGTGTAGTGTCGCTCGCATGAGCGGCGACTCCACACTCGAGGCGATCGCTGCCGAGCTGTACACCTCGCCGCTGTCCGAGTTCGTCTCCGCGCGCAACGCGCACGCGAAGGACACGTCGGATGCCGCACTGGCGGCGCAGATCCGCGCTCTGCGCAAGCCGTCGGTCGCTGCGTGGGTGGTGAACGTCTTCGCGCGGGAGCGGAGCTCCCAACTCGGGGAGGCGCTGAGACTGGCGGAGGAGCTGCGGGAGGCGCAGGAGGACCTCGACGCACGGGCTCTCGCACAGCTGGGGCGAGACCGTCGCGCTCTCACGCGCAGGCTCGCCTCCTCCGCCGCGGAACTCGCGGAGGCTCGGGGCGAGAGCATCACCGCCTCGACGCTGGAAGCCGTGACGCAGACCATCGCGGCCGCCTTCTTCGATCAGGCGGCCGCGGCAGCGGTGGCCTCCGGACGCCTGGTGCGCGAACTGGAGCCCGCCGGTACCTTCGCCGACATCGTCGACACCCTCGTCGCAGGAGGGCCGCCGAGCTCGGCATCCGCCTCCGCACCGCCGGCGGACGAGGTGGCGGAGCGGCGACGGCGCAGAGACGCCGAACGCGCGCTCCGAGACGCCGAAGCAGCCCATGACCGTGCCACGCGAGAGGTGAGCGGCGCGGAGCGCGCCGTGAAGGACTCGAGCGACCGCATCGCGGAGCTCGAGACCCGCGCCGCGGAGCTCGAAGCCGAGCTCGCCGGAGTACGCCGCGACGTCGAGCGCGCCCGCGCCGACGAGGAGCGCGCGGAGACTCGACGCAGCGAGGCGACGGCCGCCGTGACCGCGTCGGAGAAGACGCTCGCGAAGGCCAGGAAAGCGCTCGACGCCCTCCCCTCTCGTCGCTGAGGCCCGTCTCGACGCGCGACGCCGGCCGTCCGCATACGACGAAGCCCGCCTCCTCGGTGGTCGCCGAGGAGGCGGGCTTCGTCAGTGACAGCGACCTGGTGGAGCTGGGGGGAATCGAACCCCCGTCCAACGCTGAGTCTCCACGCCTTCTCCGGGCGCAGTCTGTGGAAGCGTTCTGCTCGGCTCCGACCTTTGTCACAGACACCCAAGTCGACGAGCCCAGCCTGGCAAGAGTCCCACGTGACGTCCAGACGCCGTCACGCAGCAAGATTCCTAGATGACGCCAGGATCCGTATCGGAATCACATACGGCCTGACGGACTATCGGGCTCGCTTAGGCAGCGAGGGCGAAGTCGTTGCGCTTGGTTTCGGCAACTATGGTTTTGCAGAGGGCGTTCACGAGATAACTCTGCATCCTCGGCCCGCTTCTCGTGGATTCACAGGCGCTGTCGAAACCGATCAGCCCCGTGGTCCTTCTCTCGAAGGAGCCGCTGTCACTCTGTGGAATTTCCATCTCGGGGACCGAAGCACCCGAGCGTCTCAGACTACAACGTCTTCGGGCACGGCGCCATTCCCGGCCCCCTCCGGCTGGCGTAGAGTCGCGGCATGAGCGAAGTCACCGTCACCGTCCGCGGAGAGCACGAGACCCGGATCACCCCCGAACGAGCGACCGTCCGGGTGACCGTCCGCGCCGACGGCCCCGAGCGCGCGGACGTCGTCGAGCGGACGATGAGCCTCGCCGAGCCGGTGCGCCGGAGCATCACCGAGCGCAAGGGCGCCGGGTCGGTGGTGGACTGGTCGAGCACGCGCCTCACGGTGCGAGCCGAGCGTCCGTGGAACAGCGACGGCATCCGACTCGATCCGGTCTACTACGCCGCGATCGACCTGACGGCGACGTTCACCGACGTGTCCGACCTGTCGATGTGGGTCTCGGACATCTCCTCCTGGGACGGCGTGGATGTCGGGTGGGTCGACTGGCACCTCACGCCCGAGACCCGGGCGCGAGCCGAGCGCGACGTCGCCGCGCAGGCCGTCACGGTCGCGGTCGCCCGCGCGCAGGCCTATGCGACCGCTCTCGGCCTCCGCGAGGTGACCCCTGTCGAGATCGCCGACGTCGGCCTCATCGCCCCCGCGCCGTCGCAGCCCTTCACGGGCATGATCAAGTCGCGTGGGGCGATGCTCGCGGCCTCCCCCGCCGGCGACGCCGCGATGACGTTCGAGCCGGACGAGATCGTCATCGCGGCGACCGTCGAGGCCCGATTCGTCGCCCGCTGATCGTCAGCGGTTCTCGGCGAAGGGGGCCAGGTCGGCGGCGAGCCGCTCGGACACTCGCGCATGCACGAGAGTGCCGTCCTCCCGGTGGTCCACCGACAGCAGCATCCCGGTCTCGTGGATCGCGGCGACCAGGTCGCCCCGATCGTAAGGGACCACGGCGTGCACCTCGACGGCCGGCTTCGGGAGCGCCTCCTCGATCGCCGCGCGCAGCTCGTCGATGCCCTCGCCCGACCGCGACGACACGAAGTGCGCCGTCGGCTCGAGTCCGCGCAGGACGAGGCGCTCATCGGGATCGATCAGGTCTGCCTTGTTGAAGACGACGAGCTCGGGCATGTCCCGGACTCCCACATCGCCCATCACATCGCGCACCGTCTGCAGCTGGCCTGCGGGATCGGGGTGGGACCCGTCGACGACGTGGAGCACCACGTCGGCGTCGCCGACCTCCTCGAGCGTCGACCGGAAGGCCTCCACCAGCTGATGCGGCAGATTCCGGACGAACCCGACGGTGTCCGTGAGCGTGTAGACACGTCCGTCCGTGGTCTCGGACCGGCGCACGGTCGCGTCGAGTGTCGCGAACAGGGCGTTCTCCACGAGCACGCCCGCGCTGGTCAGAGCGTTGAGGAGGCTGGACTTGCCCGCGTTCGTGTAGCCGGCGATCGCGACGGAGGGAATCGTGTTCCGCCGACGCTCGGCGCGCTTCGCCTCGCGCGCCGGACCGAAGTCGCGTATCTGTCGACGCAGGAGCGCCATCTTCGTGCGGATGCGACGGCGGTCGAGTTCGATCTTCGTCTCACCGGGACCACGGGACCCCATGCCCGCGCCGCCGGCGCCGACCTGCCCACCCGCCTGACGGCTCATCGACTCGCCCCAGCCGCGGAGACGCGGCAGCAGGTACTCGAGCTGCGCGAGCTCGACCTGGGCCTTGCCCTCGCGGCTCTTGGCGTGCTGGCTGAAGATGTCCAGGATGACGGTCGTCCGGTCGATGACCTTCACCTTGACGACATCCTCGAGCGCGCGCCGCTGGCTGGGAGCGAGCTCGGTATCGGCGATCACGGTGTCCGCGCCCGTGGCGGCGACGATGTCGCGCAGCTCCTGAGCCTTGCCTCGTCCGATGTAGGTGGCGGCATCGGGGTGGGGTCTCCTCTGGAGCACGCCGTCGAGCACAACAGCCCCAGCGGTTTCGGCCAAGGCGGCGAGCTCGCGCAGCGAGTTCTCCGCATCCTCCTGGGCACCCTGCGGATACACACCGACGAGGACCACGTTCTCGAGACGCAGCTGCCGATACTCGACCTCGGTGACGTCCTCGAGCTCCGTCGACAGCCCGCCGACCCTCCGCAGGGCATGACGATCCTCGAGATCCCACTGGTCACCGTCGGATGAGGCGTGCGACGCCGTCGATTCGTCCTGCAGCGCCTGCGCCGCCCCGAACACGCGCGCTTCCGTGCGCTTCTCCGCGTTCGCGAGCACCCGCTCGACAGCCTCGTCGTCGGTGGAGTGTGTGGTGGTTTCCGTCATCCGGTCCTTGTCTCTGGGTTTCGTTGCGAGCCTTAACCTTAGCCCGCGGTGTCCGCTACGCTCACGGTATGGGGTCAGACCATTACTTCACTGCGGCCCCGGCCAGTCCTGAGAATCTGCGTACGATCCGTGTGTCGCTCGCAGGCCGCGAGCTGGATGTCACCACCGCTGGTGGCGTCTTCAGCCCGGATCGGCTGGATGCCGGAACCGCAGTCCTTCTCTCCAACATGCCTCCGGTGCCGCCGGGCGGCAATCTCCTCGACCTCGGGAGCGGATGGGGTCCGATCACGATGTCGATGGCGCTGTCCGCTCCCCACGCGACCGTCTGGGCGGTCGACGTGAACGAGAGGGCGCTGGACCTCGTCCGCAAGAACGCTGCCGCGCTGGGCCTCACCAACGTCAACGCATCGCTGCCGGAGGATGTTCCCGCAGACGTCACGTTCCGCACGATCCGCTCGAACCCCCCTATCCGCGTGGGCAAGAACGAGCTGCATGGGCTGCTCGAGAAGTGGATCCCGAGACTGGACGATCGCAGCGACGCCTGGCTCGTGGTCCAGCGCAACCTCGGTGCGGACTCGCTCCAGCGATGGATCGGAGCGACGTTCCATCCGGGTTTCTCGGTCTACCGGACCGCCACGGCCAAGGGCTATCGCGTGCTGAAGGTCCGCAAGCACGGCACGCCGCCAACGGAGCCGATCGCCCTGAGCCCGTTCGCCGAATAGTCGGCGTTCAGGGTCACCACTCAGACGAGGTCGACCTCGCCGCTGAACACGAGCTGTGCAGGCCCGGACAGGGCCACGTGCTCGCCGTCCTCCGCAGCGAACATGCGCACTCCGAGTGTGCCCCCGGGTACGTCGACGCGCCAGTGCGAGGGCGCCTTCTCCCCCGCCCAGTAGCGAACGGCCAGAGCCGTCGCCGCGACCCCGGTGCCACAGCTCAGCGTCTCGCCCACCCCGCGCTCGGAGACGCGCATGCGCACGTGTCCGATCCCGTCTCGGACCAGCGGCTCGCCGGGGACGACGAACTCCACATTCGCCCCCGCGGGGAGTGCCGGGTCGAGATCGGGGGTGCGATGGAGTTCGAGGGATGCGAGCTCGGCATCGGATGCCAGTGCCACCACGACGTGCGGATTCCCCACGTCGATCCCGAGGCCGGGCCGCGTGACCGACAGGCCGTCGGCGCGGACCAGCGGGTCATCGCCCGACAGCTTCCAGAGCCCCAGGTCCACCTGGTAGCCGGTCTCGCTGCGGGTGACGTCGCGCACGCCGGCGCGCGTGCCGATGGGGAGGGTCGATCCGTGCTCGATCACCGCGAGCCCGGACCGCACGAGATAATGGGCGAAGACGCGGATGCCGTTGCCGCACATCTCCGCGATCGAGCCGTCAGCGTTCCGATAGTCCATGAACCACTCGGCGGCGGGTTCGTCGTCGAGCGCCGCCCGGCCGTCGGCGATCGCCGAAGAGCGCACGACTCGCAGGATGCCGTCCGCACCGATGCCGAAGTGGCGATCGCACAGCACGGCCACCTGTTCGGCGGTCAGCTCGAGGGCGCCGTCCGGGTCGGCGATGATGATGAAGTCGTTGCCCGTGCCGTGACCCTTGGTGAATGCGACCATCCGTCCAGTCTAGAGAGCCGCCCTATGCGTCGGCGATGAGACGCTTGCCCGTCGTGGAGACCGCGAATCTCTCGTACCCGATCCCGTCGTAGAACCCGAGCACCGCCTCGTTCCCCTCGCGCACCATCAGCTGGACCTTCGGGCAGCCCATGGAGAGGAGAAGACGCTCCGCCTCTTCGACGAGCGCCCGGGCGATGCCTCGATGCCGGTGCGCCGCGGCGGTCGCGAGGTAGTACAGCCAGCCGCGGTGGCCGTCGTATCCTGCCATGACGCTGCCGACGATGGCGGTCGCCGCGCGGGCACCGCGAGCGCGCTCCGCGTCGTCGCCGACCGTGTGCTCGGCGACCAGGAAGAGTTCCGGCTGCACGGCCAGCTTGCGCTCGATGTCGCGTCGCGGATCGTTCCACGGACGGGTGAGACCCGCCTCGTTCCAGAGGGCGATGACGGAGTCCGTGTCTCCGGGCGCGAAGGCGCGGATCGTCGCCGTCACGCGAGGTCGCCGGTGGTCGAAGCCTCGGACGAGTCGCCGGACGACGAATCGGTGACGACGCGATAGCGGCCGCACAGGAAGCTGCGGTTGCGTGTCACCTCGAGCAGTTCGAGGTCCAGCGGCCGTGGGAGCAACGGTGCGCCCGATCCCAGCGTGACCGGCGCATACTGCACCCACACCTCGTCGAGGAGACCCGCGTCGGCGAACTGTCCGGCGAGATCGCCGCCGCCGACCACCCACACATCGAGGCCCCCCGCCGCCTCGACCATGTCGCGATGAACCGTCGCCACGTCGCCCTCCGCCCGACGGATGTCGGCCCCCTCGGGGACCGTGAGCTCGCGGTGAGTGAACACCCACGTGGGCTGCGTGTATCCCCAGCGCCCTTCTTCGTGACGCATGACCCAGTCGAACGTCGAGGATCCCATCGCCAGCGCGCCGATCCTCTTCTCGAATGCCGGATAGGCCATGGGGCCGTCTTCGTCGATCTCCTGCTTCAGAAGCCAGTCGAGCGAATGGTCCGCCGTCGCGATGAAGCCGTCGAGGCTGGACGCCGTGTAGAAGTGAGTCGCCATGCGTCCAGGGTCTCACCTGCATCCGACATCCGCGGGCGACCGCTCGTCGGAACCGGCGGACGGTCCCGCCCGGGCTCCGCGGTCGATCAGTCGTCGATCAGTCGTCGATCAGCGTGGCCACGTCGACGGGCGGCTGATGCCAGACCAGCTCCGGATAGCGCTTGAACCACGACACCTGACGCCGTGCATAGCGTCGCGTCAGGGCCTGCGTCTCCGCGATCGCCTCGGAGCGGGTCAGGCGCCCCTCGAGCTCGCCCAGTGCCTGTGCGTAGCCGATCGCGCGCGGGGCCGTGACTCCTCGTCGCAGTCCTCGTTCGCGCAGCAGCTCGACCTCGTCGACGAGGCCGGACTCCCACATCCGCTCCACCCGCGCGTCGAGACGTGCGACGAGTTCTTCTCTCGGGACGTGCAGGCCGATCACGCGCGTGTCCGCCTGCCAGAGGAGCGGCTTCTCCGGAAGGGCGGCCCCGTACGTGGCCCGGCCCTGTTCGAGCACCTCGAGCGCTCTCACCACGCGCCTCCCGTTCTTCGGATCGACGCGAGCCGCAGTGGCGGGGTCGAGCGCTCTGATCCGCTCCATCAGCGGCGCCACGCCCTGCTCTTCGAGGTCGCGCTCCAGCCGCTCGCGGAGCTCGGGGTCCCGCGGTGGGAAGGAGAAGTCGTACACGACGCTGGACACATACAGTCCCGATCCCCCGACGAGGATGGCGTCTCCCCCGCGGCTCTGGATGTCCATGACCGCCGATCGCGCCAGCGGCTGATACCACGCCACAGCCGCTTCCTGCTCGACGTCCCGGACATCGAGGAGATGATGCGGGATCCCTCGCCGGTCCTCCGGTGGGAGCTTCGCGGTGCCGATGTCCATGCCGCGATACAGCTGCATGGCGTCGGCATTGACGATCTCAGCGGGATTGCCTCGCGCGCGCAGCGCTTCCGCGAGGTCGAGGGCGAGGTCGCTCTTTCCGGTTCCGGTCGCGCCGACCACCGCCCAGAGGCGTCGCGGCGACGGCGAGAGGCTCGCGTCCGCTGCCCTCACACGCCGACGCGCAGGGTCGGGAGCCCGAGCGACACGGCGCGCGGGGCCCCGCCACCCGAGGGTGCGGGAACGGCGCACGATTCGGACTGCGACCGATCCCAGGCGTCGCCGCCGCGGGTGCGTCGGATGCGCAGCGGGGAACCCGTCGGATCGTCGGCGAGGAGATGGAACGGCGCCGCGTGAGTGATCGTGACGGTGACCGCGTCACCGGGACGCGGGATCTCGGATCCCGGCGTCACCTCGAAGTGGACGAGGCGGTTGTCCTCGCCGCGACCGGTGAGGCGGTGCGTCTCCGCATCCTTCTTGCCCTCGCCGGTGGAGACGAGCACCTCGACCTCGCGGCCCACCTGCTTCTGGTTCTCTTCCAGGGAGATGCGCTCCTGAAGCGCGAGGAGCCGGTTGTAGCGCTCCTGGACGATCGCCTTCGGCACCTGTTCGTCCATGGTGGCCGCGGGCGTGCCCTCCCGAATCGAGTACTGGAACGTGAACGCGCTCGCGAACCGCGCCTGCTCCACGACCCGGAGCGTGTCCTCGAAGTCCTCATCTGTCTCGCCGGGGAAGCCGACGATGATGTCGGTCGTGATCGCGGCGTGCGGGATACGCTCGCGAACGCGATCCAGGATGCCGAGAAACCGCTCGCTCCGATACGAGCGCCGCATCGCCTTGAGGATGCGGTCACTGCCCGACTGCAGGGGCATGTGCAGCTGCGGCATCACGCTGGGCGTCTCCGCCATGGCATCGATGACGTCATCGGTGAACGCGGCAGGATGCGGACTCGTGAAGCGGACGCGCTCCAGTCCGTCGATCTCGCCGACTGCCCGCAGCAGCTTGCCGAAGGCCTGGCGATCACCGAACTCGACACCGTACGAGTTCACGTTCTGTCCGAGGAGTGTCACCTCGATCGCGCCGTCATCGACGAGCAGGCGGATCTCATTGAGGATGTCACCCGGCCGACGGTCCTTCTCCTTGCCGCGGAGGCTCGGCACGATGCAGAAGGTGCAGGTGTTGTTGCATCCCACGGAGATCGACACCCAGCCGCTGTGCGCCGAGTCCCGCTTGGTCGGGAGAGTCGAGGGGAAGACCTCGAGCGATTCGAGGATCTCGAGCTCCGCCTCGCCGTTGTGCCGCGCGCGCTCGAGGAGCCCGGGGAGCGAGCCCATGTTGTGTGTGCCGAAGACCACATCGACCCAGGGGGCCTTGTCGAGCACCGCCTGCTTGTCCATCTGCGCGAGGCATCCGCCGACGGCGATCTGCATGCCGCCCTTGCGCCGCTTCACGGCCGCGAGCTGACCGAGCGTGCCGTAGAGCTTGCCGGCGGCGTTGTCACGGACGGCGCACGTGTTGATGATGACGACGTCGGCCTCGTCGCCGTTCTCTGCCCGGATGTACCCCGCGCTCTCGAGCGACCCCGAGAGGCGCTCGGAGTCGTGGACGTTCATCTGGCACCCGAAGGTGCGGACCTCGTACGAGCGCTGGCGCCCGTCGAGGTCGATTGCCGCCGACGACGAGGAGATGATCGTCGGCTCACTGCGCGGGATAGTCATGATTGCTCCATTGTACGAGCGCGCTCCGCGGTCGCCCGCTGCGCAGCAGGGTCGGACCGGATCAGTCGGACTCGGTGAAACGGACGCCCGATGTCGGTCGCCCGAACGACGCCTCCGCGAGTGCGGTCTTCGCCGCGGTCATGGCGACGGATCCGTTGTATCCGCGCCGCGACAGCTGTCCGACGAGCCGACGGAGGGCTGTATCGCCGTCGAGACGAGCGAGACCCCGCGCCTTCGTGCGTGCGTAGTCGAGCGCGCGCTCCGTGTCGTCGTCCGGCACCTCGTCGAGGGCCGCGTCGATCACGTCGCGGGGAACACCCCGTTGCGCGAGTGCCCGCGCGAGCGCCACTCTGCCCTGCCCCTTGCGCTCGATCCCCGAGGCGACGAGCTGCCCGGCGAGCACCGCATCGTCGAGATACCCGCGACGGCCGAAGTCGTCGAGGATGTCGTCGATGGTGCCGGCATCGAGTCTGTCCGGGTCGGCGCCGAATCCCTTGAGGACCATCCTCGCCTCGGACACCGACAGGGATCGCATGCGGAGCTTGCGCACCAGCAGCTCCTCGGCGGCAGCGCGAAGGCCCGAAGCATCCGATCCCTCAGGATCATGCCTCTGCGACTCCTCGGACTCGAGCGCGCGGAGACGAGGTGCGTTTCTCGCCGAGGCGCCGCGGGCGGGGTGCCGATCGCTCGGCCCTCGGGTGTCGACCGACGCGGCGGGACGCGGCATCCTGCCGGCGACATCGTCGCTCCACGTCGAGCGCCACACAGCCGGTTCACCTCGGCCACTCTCTTCGGCTTCGACGGACGCCCGTGCTCCTTCGCCTGACGCGCGGCCTCTCGGCTCCGTGTCACCGACGATCGCCGCGTCATCGGCACCGGTCGGTCGCGGCGTGTGTCGGCCGAAGAGCGGGATGACGGGGGCGAGGTCGTCAGACCCGCCCCCGCCGTCACGCACGGCTCGCTCCCGCCTCGAAGCGCCCCCCGGAGATCATCGTCACGCCGGGCGACGCTCGGCGAGCTCGTCTGCCGGAGCCTCGGACGCGCCGCCGATGCCCAGCTTCTGCTTGATCTGCGTCTCGATCGCGAGAGCGATGTCCGGGTTCTTGAGCAGGAAGGAACGCGCGTTCTCCTTGCCCTGACCGAGCTGGTCGCCGTCGTAGGTGTACCACGAACCGGACTTCTTCACGATTCCGTGATCCACACCGAAGTCGATGAGGCTTCCCTCACGGGAGATGCCCACCCCGTACAGGATGTCGAACTCCGCCTGCTTGAAGGGCGGAGCCATCTTGTTCTTCACGACCTTGACCCTGGTCCGGTTTCCGACCGCGTCGGTACCGTCCTTCAGCGTCTCGATGCGCCGGATGTCCATACGCACGGACGCGTAGAACTTCAGGGCCTTTCCACCCGCGGTGGTCTCGGGCGAGCCGAAAAACACGCCGATCTTCTCGCGCAGCTGGTTGATGAAGATCATGGTGGTGTTGGTCTGGTTGAGACCACCGGTGAGCTTTCGCAGCGCCTGAGACATCAGTCGCGCCTGGAGACCGACGTGGGAGTCGCCCATCTCACCCTCGATCTCCGCCCGCGGCACGAGAGCCGCCACGGAGTCGATGACGATCAGATCGATGGCGCCGGACCGGACCAGCATGTCCGCGATCTCGAGTGCCTGCTCGCCGGTGTCGGGCTGCGACACGAGCAGAGCATCGATGTCCACGCCGAGCTTCGCCGCGTAGTCGGGGTCGAGCGCGTGCTCCGCATCGATGAACGCGGCGATGCCGCCGGCGCGCTGCGCGTTGGCGATCGCGTGAAGCGTGAGGGTCGTCTTACCCGAGGATTCCGGACCGTAGATCTCGACGATGCGGCCACGCGGGAGCCCTCCGACGCCGAGAGCGACATCGAGGGCGATGGAGCCGGTCGGGATCACGGCGACGGGCGCGCGCTCATCGCTGCCCAGCCGCATGACCGAGCCCTTTCCGAACTGGCGATCGATCTGGGCGAGTGCGGTCTCGAGGGACTTCTCGCGGTCTGCGGGAGATGGCATGTCGTGCTCCTATGGTGCTCGCGTGGTGCCGCCTGTAGGCTGTCGCGGTCATCCCGGCTGGGACGAACTCTCCGACAAGGCGTATGGCTCTTCGGCCTGTCATCACCGTAGGAGCGACCACCGACATTGCGTCGTCAGCGCTGGAAAACGGGGAGGACGAGAATCCCGAACCACTTGTGCAGAACACTACGCCGATATCGAACACATCTTCGACGACACGCCGAGGACACGAGTGCGAGGTCCGCACATCGAGACCGCGAGGTCCGAGGCGCCCGAGCAGTCGGAGACGGGAGCGCGTCAGTGCCGCCGCGGCTCCAGCCGGCCCGCACCGTGACGGCGCTCCACGGGGACATCGGCCTCGACGCACAGCGCCATCCAGATGTCGCGCGGCGGGACGCCGGCGTCGAGCGCCTCGTTCGCCGTGCGGTCGCCCACCTGCCTCAGAACGAGATCGGTGACGAGAGACGTGGCGCGTCCGCCGAATTCCGCGTCGACGGCGCGGAGGAACTCACTGCGTCGCATGAGATGTGGACGGCGGCGCTCAGTGCAGCGAGAGCTCGGGCTCGACCGATGCGACCAGGTCGTCGGGGACGACATCCGGGAAGACCTGGATGCCTTCGAGCACCGAGATGCGATCGCCGACCTCGCGCATGATGGTCGAGATCGGGACGTCGAGCGCGTCGGCGACGGAGGCGAGGATCTCGCTCGATGCCTCCTTCTGACCGCGCTCGACCTCGCTGAGGTATCCGAGAGCGACCGAAGCCTTGCTCGCGACCTGACGGAGGGTCCGGCCCTTCTGCAGGCGGAAGTCCCTCAGTACATCGCCGATTTCCTGTCGTACGAGAATCATCGGAACCTCCTCCCAGATCGCTTCACCGGAGTCTCCCCCGATGAGATCGCCAGTCTAATCCAACCGACTTTCACAGAACCTACCTTTGCACGCTGTGCTTTAGGTGTGAGCACATAGGACTCAACCTCCATCACGCGACCGCTATTCCCGTGTCATCCGGTGGAGAAGGTCGAGCGCCGCGGCGACCGCCTGGGCACGCACGGCCTCACGATCCCCGGCGAATCGATAAACCTCCGCCGCCGAGTCCTCCGGCGTGACCACGGCCACGTGCACCGTCCCGACCGGCTGGCCGTCAGGAGAGTCGGGGCCCGCGATCCCGGTCGTCGAGACTCCGACGTCCGCGGGGCGCTCGTCCACGCTCACTGCCGAGCGCACGCCGTCCGCCATCTGCAGCGCCACCTCGCGATGCACCGGGCCGTGTGCCGCGAGCAGAGCGGCCTCCACACGCAGGAGGCTGTGCTTGACCGGCGTCGCGTAGGCGACCACGCCGCCGAGAAGCGATGCGGACGCACCCGGCACGGAGACGATGGCAGCCGAGACGGCCCCACCCGTCAGCGACTCGGCCACCCCCAGCGTCCAGCCCCGCTGCCGGAGCGATCGGAGCGCGTCCTCCGCGATGCTCACGATGCCTGCCGCGCGCCTCGCACCTGGGCGACGATGTAGTCGATGCCGCTCGCCACGGTGAGGATCAGCACGACGATCATGAGCACGGCCGTCACGACCACCCAGGGGCCCAACCCGATGAAGACGTGCAACGGGAGCAGCGCCCACCCGAGAGCGACGCCCTGCGCGGCGGTCTTGATCTTGCCCATCCACGCCGCCGCGACCACGTGCTGCCTCACGACCATGAACCGGTGGATGGTGATGCCCCACTCCCGGACGAGGATGACGATCACGAGCCACCACTGCAGCTCGCCCAGGACGGCGAGTCCGATGAACCCGGCACCGGTCAGGAGCTTGTCGGCGATCGGATCCCACAGCTTGCCGAAGTCGCTCACGATGTCGTATCGGCGGGCCAGGTACCCGTCGACCCAGTCGGTCGAGATCGCGATCACGAAGAGGATCCCCGCGACCCATCGGATCGTGACGTCCTCGAGACCGAAGGTCCCGCCGAGCAGCAGCAGGATGAAGAAGACGACGGCGAGCGGGATGCGCGCGACGGTGATCGCGTTGGGGAGCTGCCGAGGGATCGTCATCAGTCGCGTCCCGTCAATCCCCAGGCGTCCTCATCGCCCTCGGCCTCGACCACCGGCAGGCCGTCGAACTGCGCCTCGGTGGGGTCGAACGGAGCCCCGGCGGCGGTCGCGGCGGGAGCGGCGGGGGCGTGCATCGAGGCCGTCGGCGCGGCCGGGACGTCCTCGCCCCTGAGCTTCGCCATGACCTGAGGCAGCTGCTCCACGGTGGCCAGCACGTCGCGGGCCTTCGATCCCTCGGACGGACCGACGACCTCGCGCGACTCGAGGAGATCCATGAGGCGCCCGGCCTTCGCGAACCCGACGCGGAGCTTGCGCTGGAGCATCGACGTGGACCCGAACTGCGAGGAGATGATGAGCTCGGCCGCCGCGAGCAGGAGCTCCAGGTCGTCTCCGATGTCCTCGTCGACCTCCTTCTTCTTGCTCGGCTCCATCGCCTCCTGCACGTCCGACCGGTACTCCGGTCGAGCCTGACGGGTGACGTGCTTCACGACCGCGTCGATCTCCTTCTCATCGACCCACGCGCCCTGCAGACGGAACGGCTTGGAGGAGCCCATCGGGGAGAACAGGGCGTCACCCTGACCGATGAGCTTGTCGGCACCCGGGCTGTCGAGGATGACACGGCTGTCGGTGACGCTCGTGACGGCGAAGGCCAGACGCGAGGGGACGTTCGCCTTGATCAGGCCGGTGACGACGTCGACGCTCGGACGCTGCGTCGC
Organism: Microbacterium sp. H83; assembly: GCF_001650405.1. GTDB lineage: Bacteria > Actinomycetota > Actinomycetes > Actinomycetales > Microbacteriaceae > Microbacterium. The sequence goes on from NZ_LWCU01000001.1 coordinate 118,266, forward strand.
GAGGACGAGGTGGATGCCCGATGCTCGCGCGAGCTGCGTGATGCGCACGATCGAGTCCTCGACGTCGCGCGGGGCGACCATCATGAGGTCGGCGAGCTCGTCGACCACCACCAGCAGGTACGGGTAGGGCTTGAGCACGCGCTCGCTGCCCACCGGGACCTCGACCTCGCCGGCGCGGACGGCGCGGTTGAAGTCGTCGATGTGACGGAATCCGAACGACGCGAGGTCGTCGTATCGCATGTCCATCTCCTTCACGACCCACTGCAGCGCCTCCGCCGCCTTCTTGGGGTTCGTGATGATGGGCGTGATCAGGTGCGGCACCCCGGCGTAGCTGGTGAGCTCGACGCGCTTCGGGTCGATGAGCACCATGCGCACGTCCGTCGGCCGGGCACGCATGAGGAGGCTCGTGATCATGCTGTTGACGAAGCTCGACTTACCGGATCCGGTGGAACCCGCCACGAGCAGATGGGGCATCTTGGCGAGGTTCGCGGTGACGAAGTTCCCGCCCACGTCCTTGCCGACGCCGATCGTCAGCGGATGCGTGCTCTTCAGCGCCGCCTGCGACCGGAGCACATCGCCGAGGGCGACGGTCTCGCGGTCCGTGTTCGGGATCTCGATGCCGATCGCGCTCTTGCCGGGGATGGGCGACAGGATGCGCACGTCGTTCGAGGCGACGGCGTAGGCGAAGTTGTTGCTGAGCTGCAGGATCTTCTCGACCTTGACGCCGTGGCCGACCTCGACCTCGTACTGAGTGACCGTGGGACCGCGCGAGAAGCCGGTGACCTTCGCATCGACGTTGAACTGCGACAGGACGCTCGTGATCTGCTCGACGATGCGGTCGTTCGCCTCGGAGCGCGCCACCGAGGGCGGCCCCTCCGCGAGCACTCCCGGCGACGGCAGGATGTACGGTGCGACCGGCGCCTGGGGGCCGCGGTCCCCGGGGCCGTCGGTGCCGAAGCCGTCGAGACCCGGAAGCTCGGGCATCTCCCCCGTGTCGGATTCGTCGTCCAGCAGCGCCGTCGTCTGCTGCTCGGCCAGCGAGTCGGTCACCGAGCGCACGTCCGACAGCACCTCCGTGGCGGCGTCGTACGGGTCGGCGACCGTCACCGCCTGGTCGTACGCGGGGGTGGTGTCGGTGGTCGACAGCAGAGCCGTGATGTCGTCGGAGGCGAGGGTGCCCTCGTCGGGATCCTCTTCACGACCGGTCTTGTTGCGCCGCCACCAGGGCAGCACGTCGGGATCGTCCACCTTGTCGGCGTCGTCGATCGCGGCGGTGTCCTTGGCCGGCTTCTCCGCACGCTGCGCGTCGAACATCCAGGCGTACAGATCGCCCAGCCGCTCGCCGATGCGGTTCGGCGGGGTCTTGGTGAGGATCAGGATGCTGAGCGCCGCGAGCAGGGCCAGCACGATGTAGGCGGGGATTGCGGTGAGGTAGCTGAGCGGCTGTCCGAGCAACCATCCGAAGAGACCGCCGGCCTCGCTCAGCGCGAGCATCCCCTCTCGCGGCTGAGGGAGCCCGCCCGCGATGTGGAGGATCCCAGCGAGAGTGACGGAGAAGAGCCCGAAGCCGATCCCGATGCGCCCGTTGTCGTGGACCGACGACGGATGCCGGAACAGCCAGCCGGCCAGGATCAGCAGGAGGACGGGGAAGATGAATGCGCCGCGTCCGATCACGAGACCGAAGGTGTAGGCGCTGATCTGAGCCGCCACGTCGTTGCCGATGAAGAACCACTCGTTGACCGCACCGGCCACCGCGAGGAGCACGAGCAGGAAGGGGAAGCCGTCGCGACGGTCGTCCTTCTCGAGCGTCTCGGGGCCGAACGCGCGGAACAGGCCCCCGACCCCGTGGGCGAGGCCGGTCCACGCACGCACGATCACCGGCGGCTTGTCGAGCTCGTCGATGTACTTCTTCGGGGCCGCCTGGGTCTTCGGAGCAGCCTGCCGCTTCGGGCGGGGCGTGGCGCTCTCGGACGCGCGCGCTGATTTCGTGGTGCTCCTGGCCATGCTCTCACGTTACGGCCAGCAGCCCGCATCACCCCGCAATGACGCGGCATTCCGGGGTGATCGACGGATGGTCCTCGGCGGGATTAGGCCTCGATGACGAGCGGCACGATCATCGGACGGCGGCGCAGCTTCTGGTTGACCCACCGGCCGATCGTGCGACGCACGACCTGCGACAGAGCATGCGTGTCGCGGACCCCGTTTCCGGACGCCTCCTTGAGCGCCGCCACGATCTTCGGTGCGACGTCGTCGAAGACGGCGTCGTCCTCGGCGATCCCTCGCGCGTGGATCTCCGGTCCGGAGATGATGCGGCCGGTCGCGGCGTCCACCACCACGATCACCGAGACGAAGCCCTCCTCACCCAGGATCCGACGGTCCTTGAGGTCGGCGTCCGTGATCGCGCCGACACTCGAGCCGTCGACGTACACGAAGCCGAGGTCGAGCTGTCCGGCGATGCGGGCCTCGCCGTCCTTGAGATCGATCACGGTGCCGTTCGAGGCGATGATCGTGCGCTCCTCGGGAATGCCGGTGTCCTGGGCGAGCTTGGCGTTCGCGGTCAGGTGGCGGTACTCGCCGTGCACAGGGAGGACGTTGCGGGGCTTCAGGATGTTGTAGCAGTACAGCAGCTCGCCGGCCGCGGCGTGACCCGACACGTGCACGCGCGCGTTCGCCTTGTGCACCACGTTCGCACCGAGCTTCGTGAGTCCGTCGATGACGCGGTACACGGCGTTCTCGTTGCCGGGGATGAGGCTGGAGGCGAGGATCACCGTGTCCCCCTCGCCGACCTCGATCGCGTGGTCGAGATTCGCCATCCGGCTGAGGACGGCCATCGGCTCGCCCTGCGATCCGGTCGACATGTAGACGATCCTGTCGTCGGGGAGGTCGCGCGCCTTCTTGTAGTCGATGAGCACGCCGGCGGGCACCTTGAGGTAGCCGAGCTGCTCCGCGATGGTCATGTTGCGCACCATGCTGCGTCCGAGGAACGCGACGCGACGGCCGTGCGCGTGCGCGGCGTCGATCACCTGCTGGACGCGGTGGACGTGGCTCGAGAAGCTGGCGACGATCACGCGCCGTGGTGCCTTGCCGATCACCTGGTCGAGGACGGGACCGATAGAGCGCTCCGTCGGCGTGAATCCGGGCACGTCGGCGTTGGTGGAGTCCACCAGGAACAGGTCGACGCCCTCTTCGCCGAGCCGCGAGAACGCCCGCAGATCGGTGATCCGGCCGTCCAGCGGCAGCTGGTCCATCTTGAAGTCGCCCGTCGCGAGCGCCATGCCCGCAGGGGTGCGGATGGCGACGGCGAGAGCATCCGGGATCGAGTGGTTCACCGCGACGAACTCGAGGTCGAACGGTCCGACGCGCTCCTCCTGGCCCTCGACCACCGTGAGGGTGAACGCCTTGATCCGATGCTCCTTGAGCTTGGCCTCGACGAGCGCCAGGGTCAGCCCCGATCCGATGAGCGGGATGTCGCTCTTGAGTCGGAGGAGGTACGGGACGGCCCCGATGTGATCCTCGTGCCCGTGAGTCAGCACGACGCCGACGATGTCGTCGAGTCGGTTCTTGATCGGCTCGAAGTCGGGCAGGATCAGGTCGACGCCGGGCTGGTGCTCCTCGGGGAAGAGCACGCCGCAGTCCACGATGAGGATCTTGCCGTCGTACTCGAACATCGTCATGTTGCGGCCGATCTCGCCGAGACCGCCGAGCGGGGTGACGCGCAGCGTCCCCTGTTCGAGCGGAGCGGGATCTGCGAGCGGGATGGACATGCGGTCTCCTCTGTCGGACGCTCCACGCGTCCGTTCGTTCGTGGTGGTGCGCCGCAGCGCGACCCTTCTCAGCGTGTCGTGCCGTGCACCTTGGGCAGGGCGCCGCCGGCGGCCGCGTTGCGGTCGGGGCGGAAGTTGGAGAAGTCGGCCCCCGGCACGCCCTGGACGAGATCGAGCTCGTCCTCGATGAGGGCGGCCTCCCACTCCTCCGGGCCGACCAGGGGCAGACGGACGCGCGGACTCGAGATGCGACCGAGTCCGTGCAGGATGTACTTCGCGGCGACCGTTCCGGGTACGTGCGTCATGACGGCCCGCACCAGCGGCTCGAGCCGTCGGTGCTCCGCCGTGGCGGTCGCGAGGTCGCCGCGGTTCACGGCGTCGATGATGGTGCGGTACGGCGTCGCCGCGATGTTCGCCGTGACGCCGATCAGGCCGGAGGCGCCGATCGAGAGGTGCGGCAGCACATTGGCGTCGTCGCCGGAGAAGTACATGAGGTCCGTCTGATTGAGGACGCGGCTGACCTCGGAGAAGTCGCCCTTGGCGTCCTTCACGGCGAGGATATTCGGGTGCTTCGCGAGGCGCAGGATCGTCTCGTACTTGATGGGGACGCCGGTGCGGCCCGGGATGTCGTACAGGATGACCGGCAGATCCGTCGCATCCGCGACCAGGCGGAAGTGCGTGAGGATGCCGGCCTGCGTCGGCTTGTTGTAGTACGGCGTGACGATCATGATGCCGTCGGCGCCGGCCTTCTCGCTGGCCTTGTAGAGTTCGATCGCGTGCGCGGTCTCGTTGGATCCGCCGCCGGTGATGATCTTCGCGCGACCGGCCGAGACGGACTTCCCGACCTCGACCAGCGTGAGCTTCTCGGGGTCCGTCAGCGTGGAGGTCTCCCCGGTGGTGCCCGTCACGACGATGCCGTCGGCGCCCGCCGTGATGACGTCGTCGATGTGCTTCTCGACCGCAGGCCAGTCGACTTCGCCGTCGGCCGTCATGGGAGTGACGAGCGCGACGAGGACCTGTCCGAATGGGTTGCCCGAGTGCGTCATGCACCCAGCGTATCGGGTCGGGTGCCGTGCCGACGATCCTGCGGACCCGCATAGGCTCGGACGCATGGCATGGGTCACGCACGCATCGACGACGGTCTACTCGAATCCCTGGATCGAGGTGCGCGAGGACTCCGTCACCGGTCCGGGCGGCGACGGCATCTACGGTGTCGTGACGATGCGCAACGCCGCCGTGTTCATCGTCGCCCTCGACAGCGACGACCGCGTCTGCCTCGTGACACTCGAGCGCTACACGACGGGCTCCTCCATCGAGGTCCCGGCCGGAGGCAGCGACGGGGAGGACCCGCTCGTCGCCGCCCGTCGCGAGCTCGCGGAGGAGACAGGATACGAGGCCGACAGCTGGACGCGGATCGGGACCATGAACGCTCTGAACGGCATCGCGGATGCCCCGGAGCACGTCTTCCTCGCCCGGGGCCTGCGGCCCGCCGCGTCGGGCGACGGTCACGGCCGGATCGAGGAGGGCATCGATGCCGTCTCCTGGACACCCTTCGCCGATGTGCTGGCGATGATCGCAGATGGACGCATCACCGACGGCGAGACGATCGCGGCGATCGCCTTCGCCGGGATCGCTCTGGGCCGCTTCCGCTGAGCCGAGCGCTCGACGCGTCGCGACGCCGCGCGGGTCAGACCCTTCCCCTCCGCGCGACGCCCGATGTGAGCGAGGCGGGGAGCACGCGCCCGAGAGCCGCGAGAAGCGTGTAGCGCAGCGACGGGACCGACACGGCCCTGCCCAGGGCGGCGTCGCGGAGCCCCTCGCGGACGACGTCCCGTGCGTCGAGCCACAGGAAGCGCGGCACGCCCTCCTCCCCGGGCGGCATGCCCATCCGCTCGTGGAAGGACGTGTGGGTGAAGCCGGGGCACACGGCCGTGACGGTCACGCGGTCACGGGCGTACTCCGCATTCGCCCAGCGGCTGAAGCCGATGAGCCAGCTCTTGCACGCCGAGTACGTCGATCGGGAGATGAATCCCGCCACCGACGAGACGTTGATGATCCGACCGCCTCGTCCTCGCATCACCTGGAGGGCCGCATGCATCAGCCGCATGGAGGCCTCGACGTGCACACGGAGATGGCGCACCTCGTCGTCGATGTCGTTGTCGGCGAACTGGAGCGGCAGTCCGAACCCGGCGTTGTTGACCAGCAGATCGATCGGATCGGAGGAGTCGGCGACTCGCGCCGCCACGCGCTCGACGTCGTCCTCGCGGGAGAGGTCGGCGACGATCAGCTCGACCGCGACGCCGTACTCGCTGCGCAGGTCGGCGGCGATGTCGGCGAGCCGCTCCTCCGAGCGTGCGACGAGAACCAGGTCGGCGCGACGCCGCGCGAGCTGACGCGCGAACTCGGCACCGAGCCCGGCGCTCGCGCCTGTGATGAGTGCGGTCGGCATCAGCGCTCGTATCCGAGGAAGCGGTAGCGCAGCCCGGTACGGGATGTCTGCCACTCCCCTTCGTCGACCAGGCGCCATCCCTGCCGCGACGGCGCATACGCGTCGCCGTCGACCTCGAGGTCGATCTCGGTGACCTCGAGCCGGTCGGCGTCGGCGATCACCTGCCGGAAGATCTCGGCACCGCCGATGACCCACACCTTCTCGTGTCCGCGGACGGCATCCGTCAGAGCCGACGCCCGTCGGGCCCCGTCCGCCGTCCAGTCCTGCTGACGGGTGATCACCACGTTCTCGCGTCCGGGAAGCGGGCGGAACCTTTCGGGCAGCGAGTCCCAGGTCTTGCGGCCCATGATCACCGGTGCCCCGAGGGTCACCTCCTTGAAGTGCGACAGGTCCTCGGGGACGTACCAGGGCATTCCGCCTTCGGCTCCGATCACGCCGTCGCGCGCCTCGGCCCAGACGAGCCCGACCCAGGTCATACCGCCACCGCCGCCCTGATGGGCGCATGGTGCTGGTAGTCCTCCACGACGAAGTCCTCGTACCGGTAGTCGAGGATCGACTCGGGCGTGCGCGCGAACCGCAGCGTGGGATACGGGTACGGGTCGCGCGACAGCTGCTCGCGGACCTGATCGACGTGGTTGTCGTAGATGTGGCAGTCTCCGCCCGTCCATACGAAGTCGCCGGGCTCGAGGCCGACCTGCTGGGCCACCATGAGGGTGAGGAGAGCGTAGGACGCGATGTTGAAGGGGACGCCGAGGAAGAGATCCGCGCTGCGCTGATACAGCTGGCACGAGAGCTTGCCGTCTGCGACGTAGAACTGGAAGAGCGCGTGACAGGGCGCGAGTGCCATGTCCGGGATATCCGCGGGATTCCATGCCGACACGATCAGGCGCCGGGAGTCGGGCGACTGCCGGATCTGCTCGATGACCTCGGAGAGCTGGTCGATGCTCTGCCCGTCGGGAGTCGGCCAGGAGCGCCACTGCACGCCGTACACGGGACCGAGGTCTCCGGACTCGTCGGCCCACTCGTCCCAGATCGTCACGCCGTTCTCCTGGAGCCAGCGCACGTTCGAGTCACCACGGAGGAACCACAGCAGCTCGTAGGCGATCGACTTGAAGTGCACGCGCTTGGTCGTGATCAGCGGGAACCCCTCGGAGAGGTCGAAGCGGATCTGTCGACCGAACACGCTGGTCGTCCCCGTTCCGGTGCGATCCGACTTGTGCGTGCCGGTCTCCAGCACGTCGCGGAGCAGGTCTTCATACGGCGTCGGGACGGCTTCGCTCATGCCAGCAAGGATACCCGCACCCCGTGCGATCGGTTCGCTCGTCATCCTCCGACACAACGGCCCTCCCCCACCGTCGGTCGTCATACTCTCTACCCATGTCGCCGACCATCGCCCTCCTCGTCATCGGGGCGCTCCTGGTGTCCGCGGTGCTGGTCGGGTTCCTGCTGCGCATCCGCGACGGCAGGCGTCGGAACGCGGGCGGGCTTCGTTTCGACCCCGACGACGCGTCCGGCGCGGCGCTGGGGTCCCGCGCCACGCTCGTGCAGTTCAGCACGGAGCTGTGCACGCGCTGCCCGCAGGTCCGCCGGCTGCTCACCACGCACGCGGCAGCGGTCGACGGAGTGCGGCACATCGAGGTCGACCTCACGCGGCGCCCGGATCTCTCCACCCGCTATCGGGTCCTGCAAACCCCGACGACCTTCCTCGTCGACCGCGACGGCGCTGTCCGCGCGCGATTCCACGGCATCCCGCAGCGGGACGCCCTGAACGAGGCCCTCGCCGCCGTCTGAGGCGCGCAGATCGGAGCACCATGAGCACTCCTGCCGGCATCGACCCGCGCGGTCCCCGTTTCGCCGCGACGATCACGTCCGTGCTGCTGCTCGCCGCGACATTCCTCGCGCTCACCGGCATGTCGACGGCGACGTCCTACGGCTGGTTCTCGCCGGGTTCGGGGTTCGTGGTCGGCGAAGGATCGGCCGTGGCGGCCGCCTCGCCGCTCCAGCGGGCGCAGGATCCCGGGTTCCTGCTCACCACCCTGATCGCCCTGCTGTTCCTGTGGAGCGTCGTGTCACCGAGGACCGCGCCATGGGGCGTGCTCTTCCGCCGCGTCGTGCGACCGCGTCTGGCGCCGCCCACGGAGCTCGAGGACCCTCGCCCGCCGCGCTTCGCGCAGGGCGTCGGTCTCGTCGTCGTCGGCGCCGGTCTCGTGCTGCATCTCCTCGGAGTGCCGTGGGCTCTGCCCATCGCGACTGCGGCGGCATTCATCGCCGCGTTCCTGAACGCCGCCTTCTCCTTCTGCCTCGGATGCCAGATCTACCTGCTTCTGCAGAGAACCGGTCTGTTCGGGCGCCGCGCGTCCGCGGCCTGAGAACGGTTCCGCGGGCGACACCCGCTCGCTAGGCTGGCCGCAGATGCGGTCCGCACACGAGCGGCACGTGCAAACGGGAGGAAATCATGACCGTCACCAGCGAAGCGATCACCACCTGGACCGGCTCCCTCGCGGAGGGATCGGGAACCGTCGCCTTCTCCTCCTCGAAGCTCGGCACCTTCCCGATCAACTGGAAGGCGCGCAGCGAGGGCAGCGACACCACGACCACGCCGGAGGAGCTGATCGCGGCCGCTCATGCCTCCTGCTTCAGCATGGCGCTCTCGCACGCTCTCGCCGAGAAGGGGACTCCTCCGGAGCGCGTCAACACCACGGCTTCCGTCACCTTCAAGCCGGGGACCGGGATCACCGGCAGCCACCTGAATGTGAACGCCACCGTTCCAGGTCTCTCCCCCGAGGCGTTCCAGCAGATCGCGGACGACGCCAAGACGAACTGCCCGGTGTCGCAAGCGCTCTCGGGCATCGAGATCACCCTCGAGGCCACGCTCGCCTGACGATCAGCGGGCGAGCCGGATCGCCTCTCGGATGCTCGCGCGAGCGTCCTTGCGGCGCCCCGCGGCATCCTGGACCACGCCGAGTCGGTATCGCGCCCGCCAGTCGGCGGGTGCGGCATCGACATCGGCGGTGTATCGCGCGATCAGCGGATCGGCGTCCGCGCGAGCGATGCGTCCGCTCGGTGTGATCTCCGTCTCGACAGGCGGCATCCCGCCCTCGGCGTCGAGCTCCCGTCCCAGGCGATCGGCCGCGAAGCCGAACTGCATCTCCCGCACGAGCGCCCAGCCGCCGACCGGTGTCAGGACGACGAGCGCGATCCCCATCCCGATCGACACCGCGGTCCCGACGGCGAAGAACATCACGGCGAGCCACACCCCCACCGCGAGATAGACCAGCAGGGCCGCCGCCATGAGGGCGACGCCGACACGCGACATCATGAGCGGAGGCCGAGGTCGATCATGCTCTCGAGGCCCACGACGACGCCCTCGGCACGAGCGGCGAACGGGACGGCGAGACGGATGCCGGGCGCGTACGCCAGCGCCGGGTCCACGGTGTCGTGGGTGAAGGTCAGCGACTCCCCCGCACCCGATAGGATGACCTCCTGCTTGGCGATCACCCCGGGCCGACGGAGCGAATGGATCGGGACGCTGCCGACCTGCTGCCCACGAGCGCGCTGGTCGGCATGCGGGGCGCTCACCGGTCCCTGCTCGGCACGGGCGGCCGCGATGAGCTCTGCGGTGCGCACGGCGGTGCCGCTCGGCGAGTCGACCTTCTTCTCGTGGTGCGCCTCCACGATCTCCGCGGAGCCGAAGAATGGTGCCGCAGCGGCCGCCAGCGCCGAGCCGAGCACCGAGCCGAGGGAGAAGTTCGGGATGAAGACCGCACCGGTGCCGGCCTCGTCGACCAGGGGACGCACGAGGGCGATGCGCTCGGCCGACCAGCCGGAGGTCGCGACGAGCACGTTGCTCCCCCGCTCGATCGCTGCACGGACCACATCGATGCTCACCTGAGGGGTCGTCGCATCGATCACGAGGTCGGCCCCGTCGAGTTCTGCGAGCTGGCTCCGGGATGTGAGAACCCGCGCGACCTCGAACCCCTCGAGCTCACGGAGGACTCCGTGGATGATGGATCCGAGCTTCCCGGATCCGCCGACGAGGGCTACCTGCGTGGTCATGCACCCAGTCTATTTCCCGGACCGGGTCGTCCCCGGCGGCGGGCCGGGCGTCGCGGCATCAGACGGGCATGGTGTCGGGGATGCCGGTACGCAGCTCGACCGGAAGGTGTCCGGTGTCGTTGTGCGTCAGCAGCGTCCACGGCCGGCCCTGCTTCTGCGCGATGATCGTGAGTCCGCAGTGCGCCTGATTCAGCGTCATCCACCGCCATTCCGGCGCGCCGAGCACCTCCCGCACGAACCAGGAGATCACGAAATTGTGGGTGATCAGGACTTCGTGGACGTCACCCGGTTTGCGGACGAGGAACTCGTTGACCGCGTCGGACATCTGGGCGCGCCCCGCCTCGATCTCGGCCTCGGTCACGGAGCCGAAGAACGGCTCGAAGGCCGCCGGCGTCTCCTCCGTCATCCCGGTGGGCACGCAGTCGAAGAGCAGCGCCGTCGGCTCAGGGTCCACGGAGGGGAGGCGTGCCGCGATCGCTCGCGCGGTCTCGTTCGCGCGCAGCAGCGGAGAGTGCCAGACCGAGTCCAGAGGGAGCCCGGAGAGACGATCGGCGATCAGCTCCGCCTGCCGCTGACCGCGCGGCGACAGAGGGCCGTCGGTGAGGCCGTGCTCGGCGTCCTGGTGTTCGCCGTGTCTGACCAGATATATGTAATGCGTCACAAACTCGCTCGCTTCATCGACAGCGTTTGCCGGATCCCCTCCACCCTATGCCAGGTGTGCGACGAAGCCGGGAGGACTCTCAGTTGCCGGCGCGGGTCAGCTCCGCCACCTGCGCACGCGACAGCATCACGCCGGCACCCTGCATCAGCTCGTCGACGTGGTCGGTCGCGAAGGTGTTCACGATCGGCGCGACGACGGTGCGCTGCGCGATCAGCCACGCGATGGACACGGCGGCCACGGGCACGTCCAGCTCGCTCGACACCTGATCGAGGGCTCGCAGGATCTTGATGCCGCGACGGTTGAGCTGACCGCGCAGCTGCTCGCCGCGCACACCCCGAGACGCGATCGACCGGTTGCGGTGACGACCGGACAGGAACCCGTGCTCCAGAGCATGGGAAGGGGTCACGGCCAGGTTCTGCGCACCCGCGACGAGGCGCAGGTCGCCTTCGAAGGGCTGTCGCCGCACCAGGTTGTACGGCGAGTCGATCACCTCGATGCGCGGATAGCCCGCCGAGGCGAGGATGCGGGCCTCGACGAGACGCTCGGGCGCGAAGCCGAAGGCGCCGACGGCTCCGATCTTCCCTGCTTCGAGGAGCCACTCGACGGTCGCTAGCGTGTCCTCGAGATTCGTCGCGGCGTCGAGCGTCGCATCCAGGTACAGCACGTCGATGCGATCGACGCCGAGCCGAGTGAGGGATCCCTCCACGGCGCGGACGAGGTTGACCGATCCGAGACCGGGGTTGTCTGCGTGGGCACCGACCCGAACGCTGAGGAGCGCCCGATCCCGCTGACCACGTGAGCGCAGCCACTGGCCGATGATGTGCTCGCTGCGTCCGCCGGAGAAGCCGTCGGCGGTGTGTATCGCATTGCCGCCGAACTCCACGTAGCGGTCGAGGATCCCGTGGCTGGTCTCGAGGTCGACGTTCCATCCGAACTCGGCGGCGCCGAGCATGAGCGGGAAGGTCGCGTGTCCGGTCTCGCCCAGCGGGACGCGGATGCTCTCCCCCACTCCGGGGCCGACGATCGGGATGGGAGCGGAGGGATGCTCGGTCGTCTGCGGCGCGCGCTCGTCCGACGCTCCTGCGCCTACACTGAACAACCGCATATCCTCACCCCCGCGTCGATCGGTGCGTGCCGACCTGCGTCACAACCTTCATTGCACCCCCCGGTGCGTACTTCGAGGGTATGCGACATCTGAGAACGCGCCGACCAATCCGGGGAACGGCGGGAAAACTCCGCATAACGGTTTGGTCACGCCAGACATGACGGAAGCCCGGGCCGTCGCGAGACGGACCCGGGCTCCCGGTCGAGCGATGCTTACTCGGCGGCGTCCTCGGCAGGAGCCTCGTCCGCTGCGGGAGCGTCGTCGAGCACGGGCTCGAGCGACAGCTTGCCGCGGTCGTCGATCTTCGTGATCTTCACGAGGATCTTCTGGCCGACCGAGAGCACGTCGTCGACGTTCTCGACGCGCTTGCCACCGGCGAGCTTGCGCACCTCGGTGACGTGCAGCAGGCCGTCCTTGCCGGGCAGCAGCGAGATGAACGCGCCGAACGTCGCGATCTTCACGACCGTCCCGAGGAACTGCTCGCCGACCTCCGGGTTGGTGGGGTTGGCGATCGCGTTGACCTGGGCACGGGCGGCCTCGGCCGAGGGGCCGTCGGTCGCGCCGATGTAGACGGTGCCGTCCTCCTCGATGGAGATCTGCGCGCCGGTCTCGTCCTGGATCGCGTTGATCGTCTTGCCCTTCGGGCCGATCAGCTCGCCGATCTTGTCGACCGGGATCTGCACGCTGATGACGCGAGGCGCGGTCGGCGCCATCTCGTCGGGAGCGTCGATCGCGGCGTTCAGGACGTTGAGGATCGTGAGACGGGCGTCACGGGCCTGGGTCAGCGCGCCGGCGAGGACCGACGAGGGGATGCCGTCGAGCTTCGTGTCGAGCTGGATGGCGGTGACGAACTCGCTGGTGCCGGCGACCTTGAAGTCCATGTCGCCCAGCGCGTCCTCGGCGCCGAGGATGTCGGTGAGCGCGGCGTAGCGCGTCTCACCGTCGACCTCGTCGGACACCAGGCCCATCGCGATGCCGGCGACGGGTGCGCGCAGCGGCACACCCGCGTTCAGCAGCGACAGGGTCGAGGCGCAGACGGAGCCCATGGACGTCGAGCCGTTGGAGCTCAGCGCCTCGGACACCTGACGGATCGCGTACGGGAACTCCTCGCGGCTCGGCAGCACCGGCACGAGGGCGCGCTCGGCGAGGAAGCCGTGCCCGATCTCGCGACGCTTCGGCGAACCCACGCGGCCGGTCTCACCGGTCGAGTAGGGCGGGAAGTTGTAGTGGTGCATGTAGCGCTTGCTCGTCGTGGGCGACAGCGAGTCGATCTGCTGCTCCATCTTGAGCATGTTGAGCGTGGTGACGCCCATGATCTGGGTCTCGCCGCGCTGGAAGATCGCGGAGCCGTGGACGCGCGGGATGACCTGCACCTCGGCGTCGAGCGGACGGATGTCCGCCAGACCGCGGCCGTCGATGCGGACGCTCTCCGTGAGGATGCGGCCGCGGACGATCTTCTTCGTGACCGACTTGTACGCCGCGGAGAACTCCAGCGGCGCGGCGGCGGGAAGGTTCCCTGCCTCGGTCGCCTCGATGAGCTCGGCCTTGACGCGATCCTTGATCTCGTCGTCCTTCGCCTGACGCTCCTGCTTGTCCGCGATCTGGTACGCGTCGCTGAGGTCCGCATAGGCGCGCTCGGCGACGAAGTCGTAGACCTCGTCCTGGTACGGCGGGAAGACCGGGTAGACGCCCGGCTCCTTCGATGCGGTCGCGGCGAGCTCGGCCTGAGCCTTGACGAGCTGGGCGATGAACGGCTTGGACGCCTCGAGACCCTGGGCGACGACAGCTTCGTCGGGCTTCGTGGCGCCGGCCTTGATGAGGTTCCAGCTGCCCTCGGTCGCCTCGGCCTCGACCATCATGATCGCGACGTCCTCGGAGCCGTCGGCCTTGGTGACGACGCGTCCGGCGACGATGAGGTCGAACACGGCCTCCGAGACCTGCTCGGCGGTCGGGAACGCGACCCACTGGTCGGCGTGCTCGCCGTGGCCGGGGATGAACGCGAGGCGCACACCGGCGACGGGACCCGAGAACGGCAGACCCGAGATCTGCGTCGACGCGGAGGCGGCGTTGATCGCGAGGGCGTCGTAGAACTCACCCGGAGCGATCGAGAGGACGGTGATGACGATCTGGACCTCGTTGCGCAGGCCGTCGACGAAGGACGGACGCAGCGGACGGTCGATCAGACGGCAGACCAGGATCGCCTCGGTCGAGGGACGGCCCTCGCGACGGAAGAACGAGCCGGGGATCTTGCCGGCGGCGTACGAGCGCTCCTCGACGTCGACCGTCAGCGGGAAGAAGTCGAAGCCCTCGCGCGGGTGCTTGCCCGCGCTGGTGGCCGACAGGAGCATGGTCTCGCCGTCGAGGTACGCGGCGACGGCGCCCTGAGCCTGCTGCGCGAGGCGGCCGGTCTCGAAGCGGATGGTGCGGGTGCCGAAGCGGCCGTTGTCGAGAACGGCCTCGGTGGCGGTGATTTCAGGACCTTCCAAGAGGTCTCTCCTTCTTTGTTTAGACTCGCGAATCCGTGTGACGCGCGAGCGTGTTCATGAAGGAGCGGACGGGCAGGATATGGGCGCGCGGGCACTCCCGCGAATGTCGCCTGCGCTGGCCACCAGTAGAAAGCCACCCGACATGCCCTGCCGAGGAACCCACCACAGGGGACCAGCTTCTCCGCCGATCGCTCCATGAGTCGATGTGAAGTTGTGCAGCCGACAGAGATCGGCCTCCTACACCCTACCAGCGGACCCGCGGAAACCCGCGGCGATCACGACGATCGCCGATCCGACACCCGTCGTCCACGAGGCGTTCACCCCTCGGACTCCGCGTCGTGCGGAACCTCGGGTGTCCTGGGGCCATGCGCATGTCAGTGATCGGCTGCGGGTACCTCGGTGCCGTGCACGCCGCCGCGATGGCCTCGATCGGACACGACGTCATCGGCATCGACGTCGACGACCGGAAGGTCGACGCCCTCCGCCGCGGATCCGCTCCGTTCTTCGAGCCCCAGCTCGAGGATCTCCTGCAGGAGGGAGTCGCCTCGGGGCGTCTGCGCTTCAGCTCCGACATGGCGGACGCCGCGGGCGCTGCCGTGCACTTCCTGGCGGTCGGCACGCCGCAGATCGCGGGTGGGCACGCCGCCGACCTGCAGTTCGTCGATGCCGCTGTCTCGGCTCTCCTGCCCCATCTGCGAGACGGCGACGTGGTCGCCGGCAAGTCCACGGTGCCCGTCGGCACGGCGGAGCGGCTGAGCGCCGCGGTGGAGGCATCCGGCGCCACGCTGGTGTGGAACCCGGAGTTCCTCCGCGAGGGGTGGGCCGTGCACGACACGATCTCTCCGGACCGACTGGTGGTCGGCGTGCCGTCCGGCGACGCGGGCGAGCGGGCCGCCGAGCTGCTGCGGGACGCCTATCGCCCCGCGGTCGACGCGGGCACCCCGTTCCTCGTCACGGACCTCGCCACCGCCGAGCTCGTCAAGGGAGCTGCGAACGCCTTCCTCGCCACGAAGATCTCGTTCATCAACGCGATGGCGGAGATCGCCGAGGCGGCCGGCGCCGACGTCACGCTCCTCGCGGACGCGATCGGCCATGACACTCGCATCGGACGCCGGTATCTCGGCTCCGGGATCGGCTTCGGGGGCGGGTGCCTCCCGAAGGACATCCGGGCCTTCGCCGCGCGTGCGGAGGAGCTGGGCCGCGGGGAGGCCGTCGGATTCCTGCGCGAGGTCGACTCGATCAACCTGCGCCGCCGCGACCGGGCGGTCCAGATGGTCGTCGACGCGCTCGGCGGCCTCGTGTTCGGGCGCCGGATCGCCGTGCTCGGAGCGGCGTTCAAGCCGTTCAGCGACGACATCCGCGATTCGCCCGCGCTGGACGTCGCCGTCCGCCTGCGCGGACTCGGCGCCGATGTCGTCGTCACCGACCCCGCAGCGCTCGACAACGCGCGGGCCGCGCACCCGCAGCTGGGCTTCGCGGAGGACCGTGACGACGCGCTGCGGGATGCCGATGCCGTCGTCATCGTCACCGAGTGGGATCTGTACCGACGCGAGCTCTCGCCGGAGCACGCGGGCTCGCTCGTGGCCGGGAGGGTCGTCATCGACGGCCGGAACTGCCTCGACGCCGCCGCCTGGCGGGCCGCCGGATGGTCGTATCGGGGCATGGGGCGTCCGTGACGGACGCAGGGCGCCGCGGTCAGGCGACCGAGACGTCTCGACGCGACGAGGATCGCCCCAGGTAGACGTAGTCGTCGTGCTTCGCGACGCGCCCGTCTCCTGCAGCGCGACCGTGCAGCCGCCGCCACACCCACGGCAGCGCGTGCCGCCGCCACCAGAGACCGGCGCCGAGCGGCTCGTTCTCGTGCAGGGCGGCATCGAGTGCACCGAGCGCGTCGGCGTGGGGCACCCCGAGCACCTCCCCCGCGCGATAGGCGAGCACACGGTGACCGCGGCTGCTGAGGTGCACGAGATCCTCGCCCCAGTTCGGCCGGTCGGGCAGCGTCGGGTGCATGTCGGTGTCGATCAGGATCGCGCCGGTGCGTGCTGCGACGCCGGTGAGGGCCGTGGCGAATGCCGCGAACCGCCGCGTGTAGATGCCGGCCGCCCGCCGCCTCGGCAGGAACGGGGTGACGAGGAGGACATCGGCACCGGCCTCTCGCAGCCGCGAGACGGCGCCCTCGAGCTGGGCGGCGAGAGCCCGCACGTCCACCGATCGACCGACGAGGTCGTTGGCGCCGACGAGGATCGACACCAGGTCGGGACGAAGCTCGAGCGCCCGTGCGAGCTGCGGGCCGCATACGTCTCGCACCCGCTTCGAGCGGATGGCGAGGTTCGCGTAGTGCAGCCCGCCTCGGGCGGCGAGGAGAAGCGCCAGACGGTCCGCCCACCCGCGCAGAGCGCCGTCCGGCGCCGGATCGCACAGCCCCTCGGTCAGGGAGTCGCCCAGCGCGACGTAGCGCTGCCAACGGCGATGCGGCACGGGTGCGGTGCGCTCCGGACGCGTCGCGCGTCGAGCCCGACGCGCGGCGTCCACCTCACGCAGTGTGCGGGCCTCGTCGAAGTGCGCGAGCAGCTGGTCGCAGACGCTGGCCCAGCTCCGGTCCTGCACGGCCTCGTGCCCGGCCCGGCCGAAGGCTCTGCGCTTGCGCCCGTCGCCCGCGAGGTCGGCGACACGCATGCGGAGGTCGTCCCGGTCGCCCGGCCGGTAGAGCCATCCGTCGATGCCCATGCGCACGAGGTCCAGCGGGCCGCCGCGGCCCGTCGCCACGACCGGGACCCCGCTCGCGTGCGCCTCCTGCAGCGTCTGTCCGAACGTCTCGCTCTCGCCCGGGTGGACGAACACGTCGAACGAGGCCAGGGCCGCGGCGAGCGCGTCGCCGTCGAGGTGGCCGAGGAAGAGCGCGTCCGGCAGCGCGGCCTCGAGCTTCGCGCGGCTCGGCCCGTCGCCGACGATCACGAGGCGGGTGCCGGGGATGCCGCGGAGCGCCGCGAGGTCCTCCACCTGCTTCTCCGGTGCGAGTCGACCGACGTAGCCGATCACGACGTCAGACCCCCAGTGCGTGCGGAGCGTCTCGCTCCGCTGGGAGGGATGGAACCGTTCGGCGTCGACGCCTCTGCCCCAGCGGCGCACCCTGTCGACGCCGAGCGAGGCGAGCTGCCTCGCGGAGTCCTCCGACGGAGCGAGGGTGAGAGTGGCCCGACGGTGCAGACGCGCGATGTGGGACTGGGCGATGCCGGTGGTCGCGGGGATCCGGTATCGCTCGGTGTAGGCGGCCACGTCCGTCTGGTACGCCGCGACCGAGGCGACGTCGAGACGCTCCGCGGCGAGCGCGCCTCTCCATCCCAGGGCGAACGGGGAGGCGAGGTGCACGACGTCGGGATCGAACCTCCGCAGGGATGCGGCGACACGATGCGCGGGAGAGGTCCCGACGCGCACGTTGCGGTAGCCGGGGAGAGCGAGGCTCGGGATCGTCTCGACGGCGGCGCCGTGCACGTGTGCCGGTATGCCGGCGGCATCCGGGGCGATGACATGCGCGTCATGACCCGTTCGCTCGAGGTGCCGGAGGATCTGCAGCACCGATCCGGTCACACCGTTCATGTGCGGAAGGAAGGACTCTGTCACGATCGCGACTCTCACACCCTCAGGATGCAGCGGGCGCGGGGCCGCGGAGGCGCGAATCGGTCGTGGGCACCAGAAGTTCACCGGATGCTGGAGCGCTGGTCACCGGCTATCCGCGCGTTGGTTCCCGTTCACCTCCGCCGCGCAGGGTGGACCCGTGCCGACCGACCTGCTCACCGGCCCCTGGTCCCTCGCGATCATGGCGCTGCTGGTGCTCGGAGACTCCTTCTTCGTGATCATCCCGGGCGAGATCGCCGTCACGGCGCTCGGCGCGATCGCGTCGTCGTCGGGCTCGCCTCCTCTGTGGTCCGTGATCCTCTGCGCCGGGGCGGCGGCGGCGTGCGGAGACGCCGCCTGCTACCTGATCGGACGCACGGTCGGGACGGAGCGCTGGCGGTGGATGCGCGCACGCCGGGTGCGTCAGGCCCTCGACTGGGCGCGACGACGACTGGACGGGGGCACGGCGACGGTGCTGTTCACCGCCCGCTTCGTCCCGTTCGCCAGGCTGGCCATCAATCTCGTCGCCGGAGCCTCCCGCATCCATCCGCTGCGGTACCTGTGCCTGGTCGTGGTGGCGGCTCTGGGCTGGGCCGCGTATCAGGCGTCGGTCGGGACCATCGTCGCCGCGCTCGTCCCCGGCGGCCCGGTGGTCGCCGTCGTGGTGTCGGTGGTCGTGGCGCTCGGACTCGGTGCGGCGATCGACCTCGCCACCCGGAAGGCGCGCAGGTGAGCCTGCCGCCGCCGAGGGGCGTGCTCTAGGCTGGCGGGCATGAGCACCGAAGAAGGCGCCTCCTCCAGCGAGGAGATGAAGCGCAAGTTCAAGGAAGCGCTCGAGAAGAAGAACGCGCACCAGCGCCAGGGCGAGGCCCACCTCGACGGCGATTCCGCCGTCCACGGCGCCCATGCCCCGCAGACGCGGCGCGAGTTCCGACGCAAGAGCGGTTGACCGCACGGATGCGGGAGCCGCGACAGGCGGCTCCCGCATCCCCCTCGGGCGATCAGTTCCGGCGGGCCCGCAGCCGGGCCCGCTCCTCCTTCGCCGCCATCTCGGTGAGGGCGGAGTCCTGGAGTCCCTGGACGCCGACGGCCTTCTTCTCGTCGGCCATCCCGTGCTCGTCCACGCCGTCGAGGAGCGACTCGTCGAACGGCAGGTCGCCGCTGAGGACCCGGCGGACGCGGTCGCGATCGATCTGACGCGTCCATGTGCCGATCAGGAGCGTCGCGACGGCGTTCCCGGTGAAGTTGGTCAGGGCCCGCCCCTCGGACATGAACCGGTCGATCCCGACGATCACTCCGACACCGTCGACCAGGTCGGGCCGGTACGCCTGCAGACCGCCCGCAAGGGTCGCCAGTCCCGCGCCCGTGACGCCGGCGGCGCCCTTGCTCGCGATGATCATGAACACCAGGAGCCCGATCTGCTCGCCGATCGACATCGGCTGCCCCATCCCCGTGGCGATGAAGAGCGAGGCCATGGTGAGGTAGATCGCCGTGCCGTCGAGGTTGAACGAGTAGCCGGTCGGCACGGTGATGCCCACCACCGGCTTGGAGACGCCGACGTGCTCCATCTTGGCGATCAGTCGCGGCAGCGCGGACTCCGACGACGAGGTGCCGACGATCAGGAGGTACTCGCGCGCCAGGTACTTGATGAGGCTGAAGATGTTGACCCTGGTCACCGCGTACAGCAGCACGCCGAGCACCACCACGATGAAGAGGATGCAGGTGATGTAGAACGCGATCATCAGGACGCCGAGGCTCCAGATCGCCGCGACCCCCGTCTTGCCGACGACGGCTGCGATCGCGCCGAAGGCGCCGAGCGGGGCGAGCCAGAGGATCATGCCCAGGATGCGGAACACGAGCTTCTGCAGGTTCTTCACCGCGTCCATGATCGGCGCGCCCTTGTCGCCGAGGCCCTGCAGGGCGAAGCCGACCAGCAGGGCGATGAACAGCACCTGCAGCACGCTCTCACCCGTGAAGGCCGAGAAGAAGGTGGTGGGGATGATGCCGAGCACGAACTCCGTCGTCGTCTTCGCCTCGGTCTCGGTCGCGTCGTACGACGCACCCGCCATGTCGAGGCCCGCGCCGGGGTGGATGAGGTTGCCCACGACGAGACCGATCGCGAGCGCGAAGGTCGACATGATCATGAAGTACAGCAGCGCGAGGCCGCCGATCTTGCCGACCGTCGCCGCCTTCGCGATGGAGCCGACGCCCACGACGATGGTGCAGAAGATGATCGGCGCGATCATCATCTTGATCAGCGACACGAAGCCCTTTCCGACCGGCTCGAGCGACTGCCCGACCTCGGGAGCGACCAGACCGACGACCGCGCCGAGCACGACCGCGATGATCACGGAGACGTAGAGCCAGGTGTGCCGGTCCCAGGACTGCTTGCCTCGGCGCCAGTGGAACCCGGGAAGTGAGAACCCCGTCGTGATGGCCATGTTTTCCTCCTCGATCATGAACGTCGTCGTCTCATGTCCGCCGGCGTCGTCGCCGTCGGTGGATCCACGGTCGCCGACTTCGCATCGGACCGCCATTTGTGGTCGTATTGGTCATCGCCGTGATCACGGACCCGAGATCGACGAAGATCGGAAGGACGCCATGGGACGCGCCCGCACCACCCGCAGCACCGCCTCACGGGTGTTCGCCGTCGTCCTCGTCGCGACCGTGCTCGTCGGCGCACTGGTGGCCGTCTTCCTGGTGGTCGAGGCGCAGCGGGCGACGCACGCCGAGGCCGAGCGCGCGACGTCGGTCACCGCCGTGTCGATCGCCACGTCGCCCCTGGTCGTCGAGGCGCTGCAGAACGGCGACGCGGATGCGGCGACCGCCGTGCTCGAGCCGTACGTGATGGACGTCGTCGACACGGCCGCCCTCGACTTCATCACGATCATGACGCCGGCAGGAGTGCGCATCACCCACCCCGACACGGAGCAGATCGGGGGTCGCTACCTCGGGACCATCCCATCGGAGACGCAGACGCTCACAGAGGTCTTCACCGGCACCCTCGGCCCCTCGGTGCGCACGATCGTCCCGGTTCTCTCCCCCGACGACGAGCTGATCGGCTGGGTGTCGGCAGGCGTGACGATCGAGTCGATCTCGGAGACGCTGCTGCGCCGTCTGCCGCTGACCATCGGCATCACGGGCGGACTCATCGGACTCGGAGTGCTCGGCGCCTGGGCGGCGCGTCGCATGACGCGTCGCATCGCGGGCGACCTGCCGCCGGGACAGGTGCGGGACGCGGTGTCCTCGTACGAGTCCCTGCGGACGCTCGGCGAGGCCCTCCGGGCGCAGACGCATGAACACGGGAACCGGATGCACACCGCCGTCGCGCTGCTCGAGCTCGAGCGGATCGACGAGGCCATCGAGATCCTCACCGAGACGTCGCGTCAGAGTCAGTCGCTCGTCGATCAGGTGACGGCGCGACGCGCCGGGGACCCGGCGGTCGGCGCGCTCCTGCTCGGCAAGGCGTCGCAGGCCAAGGAGCGTGGCATCGACTGGCGGGTGCGCATCGAACCGGACACACCCCGCTCCCCCTTGTCGCCCGTCGACAGCGTCGCCGTGGTCGGAAATCTGATCGACAACGCGTTGGACGCCGCGGGGCCGGGCCCGGACAGGTGGGTGGCAGTCGTGCTCGAGCCCTCACCGGACGGCGGAATCGTCCTCCGCGTGTCGGACAGCGGAGACGGGGTCCCCGGGGAGCTGCGCGAGCGCATCTTCGCGAACGGCTTCTCCACCAAGCCGGCGGACGCCCAGGGCCGGGGTGTCGGCCTGGCGCTCGTGCGATCGATCGTCGCGGGCGCGGGCGGGACGATCGAGCTGTCGTCGCACCCGACCTGCTTCGAGGTCGTGCTTCCCTCGGCGAGGACGAGGGGCCGGTCATGATCAACACTCTCCTGGTCGATGACGACGCGCTCACCCTCGAGCTGCACCGCACGTACGTCGAACGGATCGACGGCTTCACGGTCGGCGGCGAGTGCTCGGGGGCGCGAGCCGCCGTTCGGGCCGTGCTCGAGCAGCCGCAGGATCGGCGCTTCGATCTGGTGCTGCTGGACATCACGATGCCGGACGGGTCGGGCCTCGACGTGCTGCGGACGCTGCGCGCGCGGGCCGCTGCCGTCGACGTCATCGCCATCACCGGGGTGCGCGACGCGGACACCGTGCGTCAGATGGCGGCGCTGGGCGTGTACCACTACCTGGTGAAGCCCTTCCCCTTCGCGGTGTTCCGCGAGCGGCTGATCACGTACCGAGAGCACCGGGCGACCGCGCGGGCGACCGACGGCGACGCCACTCAGGCCGAGATCGACGCTCTTCTCGGTCGATCGACGGGCACCATCGCCCTGCCCAAGGGCCTGTCCCCCGACACCCTCCAGCGCGTCTCGGCCGAGCTCCGGTCCGGCGGCGCCCTGTCGGCGAGCGAAGCGGCCGATCGCCTGGGGATGGCGCGCGTCTCGGCCCGGCGGTATCTCGAGCATCTGGCCGCGGAGGGAACGGTCGTCCGTGCGGCGCGCTACGGAGCGCGAGGCCGCCCGGAGACCGAGTACCGCTGGAGTCGGAGGGCCGACGACGAGCCCTGATCGGCGCCGACGGGACTCGTCGACCTGCCCGTGGACGCTGCCGCAGACGGACCGTCGATCGACGGGGCCGTCTGCGTCTCAGCGCGGAAGGCGGCCCTCGTGCAGAACGCCGTTCGGGTCGACCGCGTCGCGCAGGGCACGGAGCTTCTCGATCGACTGCTCTCCGGCGCAGAGCTCCAGCGTCTGCCCCGGCCCGAGGAACGTCGGCACGGTCTGCGGCGCGAGCGCGGGGGCCAGAACACGCTCGAAGCCCGCGATGCTCGCGTCTCCGGGCTCGCTCGGAACTCCCGGGAACACCGGCACGAGCGCATGCAGCAGCCACGCGGCACCCTGCAGCGAGGCGAGACCGGGACGCTTCGGCGCGTCGAGGGCGCCGCCGAGCAGCCGCATGCCGATGCCCATGATCGGCCAATTGTCATCGTGCGCCCGGAACCGCAGGAGATCCGCGAGGACGGCGTCGTCGAGATGCGACAGCGCGGCCGATGCGCCTCGACCGGGGGTCGGGTCGGTGGGCTCGTTCGATGCCGCGGCGAGCGCGCCGGGCGACGTGGGGCCGGCGACCTCGCGCCGCACCGTGCCGGCCGCGCGGAGGCGCTCGACGAGCGCTGCCGGTTCGCCGTCGACCGCGAGCACCTGCACCGTGAGGAAGCTGCGACCGCGGATCTCCGCCGGCAGCTCCGGGGCATCGGGGAGGCGCATCGAATCGACGAAGACGTTGACGGACGGCGGGGCGTCGTCCGCGAGGTCTCGCACCGCGCGGATCACCGCCTCGGCATCGGATGCGTCATACGTGAGCCCCGTTCCCCACACGGCGGGTGCCCGGACGAGGTCGATCTCGAGGGCGGTGACGATGCCCGTGATCCCTCCCGCTCCGCGCAGCGCCCACATGAGCTCCGGATCGGTGTCGTCGTCGACGCGCTCGTGACTGCCGTCCGCGCGGAGGACCCACGCCGCCCGCAGGTTGTCGGAGCCGAGGCCCGCGGTGCGGCTGAACCAGGAATGGCCGCCGCCGAGCGTGTACCCGGCCACGCTGACGACGGGGCTCGTCCCCGCCGGGGCCACCCAGCCGGATCCCTCGAGGGCGTCGACCACGGCCCCCCAGTGGACGCCGCCGCCGACTCGTGCGACGCCGGCCTCGAGGTCGATGTCGAGGTCGTCGAACGCCGCGGTGCGGACGATCACGGAGCCGGACAGGTCGCTGGACGCCCCGTGACCGCTCGGTTGCACCGCCAGGGTGAACGCCCCGTCGGCGGCGGCGCGCAGCAGGGTGCGGAGATCGTCGACGTCGGACGGGAGCGCGACGCCCGCCGGCCGCTGCTCGACGGCGAGATTCCAGGGACGCGCAGCCGAGGCATACGAGTCGTCGCCCGGCAGGATCAGACGGCCGCGCAGCGCATCCCGCGCGGTTTCCAGCTCAGAGAGAAGGGCCATGACGTCACCGTACGATGCCCCACGGACATTGTCGACGGCGTCATGGCCCCGGTAGGGCGCGGATCCGACGGACGCCGGATCCGCGCATCCGCTCTCATTCGCCGGCGAGACCGCCCAGCATGTGCCCGAAGGATCGCCCTTCGCCCAGATAGGTGGCCGGGTCATAGGGGTCGGCAGAGGACGACGCCGCGCGCTTCGACACCGCGTCGGCGAGCTCCTTCGCCCCCTTCTCGACCCGCTTCGCGAGCGGAGCCACGTCGTCGCCCGCGCCGCCCCAGTCGCTCGACGCCGCGAAGACGCCGGTCGAGACGGCGTCCGCGTGCAGGTAGGCGAAGAGCGGGCGGATCGCGTAGTCGATCGCGAGGGAGTGTCGAGCCGTTCCCGCGTTCGCGCCGATCAGCACGGGCACTCCGGTCAGCGCGTCGGGGTCGAGCACGTCGATGAACGACTTGAAGAGACCCGAGTAGCTCGTCGAGAAGATCGGCGTCACCGCGATCAGGGCGTCGGCCGAGACGACGGTGTTGATCGCCGTCTCCAGCGCGGGCGGCGCAAAGCCGGTGAGCAGGTTGTTCGTGATGTCGTGCGCGTAGTCGCGCAGCTCGATCACGTCGACGGTCGCCTCGATGTCCCGCGCGGCGAGAGCCTTCACGGTCTCCGCGGCCAGCCGATCGGCCAGCATCCGCGTCGACGAGGGGTTCGACAGTCCCGCGGAGATGACCGCGATGCGACGCGCGGTCATGTCACGCCTCCTTGCGGGAGAGTCCGAACGCCGCACCGGCCGGTGCGGGCGTGTCCTGATACGGCGAATCGCCCGTGAGGTTGTCGCCGCGGTTCGCTCCGGGACGTGCCTGGCGGGTCGGGCCGTCGCCGAACTCGGCCTTGACCCGCGCAGCGTGCGTGGGAGCGTCGGGCACGGACGCCGGGCGACCCTCGGCGAGCTCCTTGCGGAGCACCGGGACCACCTCCGACCCCAGGATGTCGAGCTGCTCGAGGACGGTCTTCAGCGGCAGACCGGCGTGGTCGATGAGGAACAGCTGACGCTGGTAGTCGCCGAAGTGCTCGCGCATCGCGGCGTAGCCGTCGATGACCTGCTGCGGCGATCCGACGGTGAGCGGGGTCATCTCCGTGAAGTCCTCGAGGCTGGGACCGTGGCCGTACACCGGCGCGTTGTCGAAGTACGGACGGAACTGCGTGACCGCATCCTGCGACTTCGCCGCCATGAAGACCTGACCGCCGAGACCGACGATCGCCTGCTCCGGGGTTCCGTGACCGTAGTGCGCATAGCGCTGGCGGTACAGCTCGATCAGGCGCTGGTAGTGCTCCTTCGGCCAGAAGATGTTGTTCGCGAAGAACCCGTCGCCGTAGTACGCCGCCTGCTCGGCGATCTCGGGGGTGCGGATCGACCCGTGCCACACGAAGGGCGCGACGCCGTCGAGCGGACGCGGCGTCGACGTGAATCCCTGCAGCGGGGTGCGGAACTTTCCCTCCCAGTCGACGACGTCCTCGCGCCACAGCTTGTGCAGCAGGGCGTAGTTCTCGATCGCCAGCGGCAGACCCTGGCGGATGTCCTTGCCGAACCACGGGTAGACGGGACCGGTGTTGCCTCGACCGAGCATGAGGTCCATGCGTCCGCCGGACACGTGCTGCAGCATCGAGTACTCCTCCGCGATGCGCACCGGGTCGTTGGTCGTGATGAGGGTGGTCGATGTGGAGACGATGAGGCGCTCGGTCTGCGCCGCGAGCGCGGCGAGGAACGTCGTGGGGCTGGAGGACCAGAACGGCGGGTTGTGGTGCTCGCCGATCGCGAAGACGTCGAGACCGACCTCCTCGCTGTGCTTGGCGATCGCGAGCGTCGCCGCGATGCGCTCCTGCTCGCTCGGGGTGACACCGGTGGTGGGATCGCGGGTGATGTCGCTGACCGACATGATTCCGAACTGCACCGGAACGCTGGACTGCTCGCTCATGATTGCTCCGTCTTCTCCGAATCGGGTGCCGTGCATCCGGTTCTATTCATTTGAATGTATATGAGTCAACGTGGTGGGAGCAACTCTATTCCCGGCTGTAGCCTCGGAGGATGAACAGCGCCGGCGCCGACCCGACGACCTCCGCCTCGGCGCCCGCACCGAAGCCCCGTAGACGGGTGCCCTTCTGGGACAACGCCCGTTTCGCGTGCATCGTGCTGGTGGTCCTCGGGCACGCGATCCAGCGCCTCATCTACGACTCCGACATCGCCCTGGCGTCGTACCTCGCCATCTTCGCCTTCCACATGCCCGCGTTCGCGATCATCTCGGGCTACTTCTCGAAGGCGGGCTCTCCGACCCGCGTCCAGATGGCCAGGGTCGTGACGGACATCCTCATTCCCTACGTCATCTTCGAGTTCCTGTGGACCCTCACCAAGTGGCTCGTCGAGGGGCAGGCCGACCCGAACCTCACGAAGCCGTCATGGACGCTGTGGTTCCTTCTGGCGCTCGGCATCTTCCGACTCGTGCTCCCCTACCTGGCGCTGCTGCGATGGCCGCTGCTGTGGACGGTGGTCATCTCCATCGGCGTCGGCTATCTCCCCAACGTCGACAGCACCTTCTCCCTGTCGCGCACGCTCGGGCTCCTTCCCTTCTTCACGCTGGGATGGTGGCTGCACGATCGCGATATCGTCGCGCGATTCCGGCTCCTCGACGTCCGCCCCTGGTGGCTCCGTCTGAGCGCGCTCGCCGTGCTGGGGGCGGCAGGATTCGCCGCCTGGAGATGGATCGACGTGTGGAAGGAGGTCGACCTCCGGCGCTGGCTCTTCTACGACGATGCGTACGCGGACCTCGGCGGCGAGCAGTGGTGGGCGGGCGGTGTCCGCGTGCTTCTCATGATGCTCGCCGTGGTGCTGAGCGCGGCCTTCTTCGCACTCATCCCCCGCGGCACGTTCTGGTGGACGACGTTCGGCCAGTACACGATGTACGTCTTCCTCCTGCATTCCTTCGTGCTCTACCCGTTCCGCGAATCGGGCGTGCTGCGAGACCTGGACCCGACCTGGCTGTGGCTGCCGCTCGTGACTCTCCTGTCGGTCCTCCTGGCTCTCGCCCTCGCGACGTCGCCGGTGCGGCGCGTCTTCCGGCCGCTCGTCGAGCCTCGGCCTCGATGGCTGTTCGTCGACCCGGGGCTCGCGAGCCGCGAGGGGCACCGCAGCGATCCGACGGGCTCCCGCCGACCGCGTGAGACCCGGACGGACGGCCCGGGGCGATGACCGAGGCGGCGACGATCCTCGACACCCTGGTGCGGGAGGTCGAGCGATCGGGCTTCGGCGCGCATGGGCTGCACGTCCTCGTCGGCGACGACGGCGCCGAGCATCGGTGGACCGCGGATGTCAGGGAGGAGATCCACTCGGTCACCAAGGCCGTGAGCGTCCTCGCCGCCGGGATCGCCCAGGACGAGGGGCTGATATCACTCGACTCCCCGGTCGTCGACGATCTGCCGGACATCCGGCCGGGGGCGGGCGCCGAGGAGGTCACGCTGCGTCAGCTGCTCTCGATGTCCAGCGGCATCGACCTGCCGTGGTCCGAGACGATGATGACGGATTGGCCCGATCTCGCGGCCGAGTTCCTGTCCCGCCCCTCGCAGGGCCGGGTGTTCCAGTATTCGAACGCGAGCACGTACACGGCGATGGCCGTCCTCGCCGCGCGGGTCGGTGACGTCAGGCAGTACCTCGAGCCGCGGCTGTTCGCTCCTCTGGGTCTCGAGGATCTCGAGTGGCGCCGCTCCCCTGCCGGACGCGTTCTGGCCGGCGAGGGCATCGCGCTGCGGACCGAGGAGATGGCGCGCCTCGGTCGTCTGATCCGCGACCGCGGCGTGTGGAGGGGCGACCGCCTCGTGTCCTCCGAGATCATCGATGCGATGCACTCCGACTGGGTGCGCGCAGGCTCCACCCGCGGCTACGAGCGCTATGCGCTCTCCGGCTGGGACGGACCGGGACCCGGCTGGCGCCTGCACGGGGCGTACGGCCAGCTGATCGTGTTCCACGAGCGCGCCGTGGTGACCGTGAGCGCCGCCGACCATCTCGGAGCGGATGCGTTCGCTGCTTTCGTCACGGGGAGCCTGGAGCACTGACTTCGGCCCGCCGCCGGAGACGCGGCGGTCAGGCGACGGCACTGCTCAGGCGAAGAGCTCGGCGCCCACGAACGATCCGGGCGTCGCGCCCGGCGGAACGGCCCAGATGCCGGAGCCGACGTGGCGGATGTACTCGCTCATGAGGTCCGTCGAGAGGCGCCGCTGCAGGGTGACGAACTGCGCCGGGTCGCGCTGATACGACAGGAAGAACAGCCCGGCATCCAGGCGACCGAGGGCGTTGTTGCCGTCGACGTAGTTGAACCCGCGACGGAGGATGCGGATGCCGTCGTTCTGATCGGGGTGCGCGAGGCGGACGTGGGCATCGCGGTCGATGCTCGCATGCGAGAAGTCCGGCGGGGTGAACTCGTCGCCGCCGGAGAGCGGGGCTCCGCGTCCCTTGTCCCGCCCGATGATGGCGTCCTGTTCGCTCAGTCGCACGCGGTCCCAGGTCTCGATGAGCATCGCGATCTTGCGGGCCACGAGATAGGAGCCGCCGGCCATCCACGCGGGATCGTCGGACTCCGACGACCACACGTGCTGATCGAGGGCGACCGTATCGTCCGCGAGGATGTTCGCCGTGCCGTCCTTGAAGCCGAAGAGGTTGCGGGGGGTGGCCTGGTCGGCGGTCGTGCGGGAGGTCTTGCCGAAGCCGAGCTGCGACCAGCGGAGCGTGGCTCGCCCGAAGGCGATCCTGCTCAGATTGCGGATGGCGTGCACGGCGACCTGCGGATCGTCCGCACAGGCCTGGATGCAGAGGTCGCCGTGCGACGCCTCCGGCACGAGGTCGTCGCCGAGGAACGCCGGCAGCCTCTCGAGGCGCTGCGGCCGACGGTCCACGATGCCGTAGCGGTCGCCCTCGTCGTTCTCGAACAGGGTCGGGCCGAAGCCGACGGTGATCGTGAGGCCGGAGGCCGGCAGGCCGTATGCCTCTCCGGTGTCATCCGGCGGCACTTCGGGGTCCCCGCCGACGGCGCCCGTGGCGCTGACCTCGAGGCCCTGCGTCATCCGCGACGCCGCGTACGTCCAGTCCTGCAGCAGCGTGATGAGGTCGTCCCTGTCGGTGCGCGGCATCATGTCGAAGGACGCGAAGTGCAGATGCTCCTGCACAGGCGTCGTGATGCCCGCCTGATGCGCTCCGAAGAAGTCGTAGGAGGTCTGCGACTCCGCCTCGGCTCGCGCGCGCCCGAGAGCGACCCCGCCCGCGAGCCCTGCGCCGACGCCGGCGGTCAGGGTGGCGACGCCCCCGCCCAGCGCGAGACCGAGCAGGCCGCGTCTGCTGAGGCCGGAGGGCGCGGGCGTCCCCGCCTCCCGCTCCGGAGCGGAGTCGGACCGAGCCGACGAGCTGTCGTCCACCTGCGAGATCGCCCTCTCCACTCAGTCGAGGACCGTGCCGGTGAGCTGCGACAGGGGCTCCGCCAGCGCATTGATCAGATCGGTGAACTGCCGCTTGTCCGCGTCGGTGAGCTCTCCGTAGCCGACGAATCCGTCCGCGAGCGAACCATGCGTCGCCAGCGCCTCCTCGAGTGCGGAGTATCCGGCCTCGATCTCCGACACGAGCGCCTCGCCTTCGTCCCCCTGTGACGTGGCGAAGTCCTGCACGAGCGAGAACGCCATCTTCGACCCCTCGACGTTCGCCGCGAAGTCGTACAGGTCGGTGCCGGACCACCAGTCCTCCTCGCCGGAGATCTTGCCGGTCGCCACCTCGTCGAGAAGGGCGATGGCACCGTTCGAGATCCCGCCGATGCCCTGGTCCTCCAAGGCCGCCGTGAAGTCGTCGGAGTGGACGTAGTCGTAGAGCTCCTGCACGTCCGCGAGCAGCTGGTCGCCGTATCCGGCGCGCTCCTGGGCGGTGGACGGCGCCCAGTCCTGCCACGCCGGCGTCTCGCCGTCCGCGTTCAGCGCGTCCTGCGCGGGGACCCACAGGTCCTTCTCGACGCGGTGGAAGCCCGTCCAGTCGAGCTCTTCGGCCACCGCGTCGACCTCCCGGTAGTCGATGCGGGGGTCGAGCGTGCCCAGCGCCTCGGCCACGGGCTCGATGCGCTCGTAGAAGGCCCGGGTCTGCGGGAAGAGAGCGCGAGCGGTCCCGTCATCGCCGCTCTCGTACGCCGAGACCAGGTCCTCCACGGCGGGCATGAGCAGGCCGACCTGGTCCTTGACGAAGGCGGCGTACAGATCGACCGCCTGCTGCTTCAGATCGGCGTCCTCGCCGTCCACGGCGACACGGTCGCCGGTGACCGTGAACTCCGCCTTGCCCACGCCCTCGCCGACCATTCCCGGCTTGCACAGGGTGAAATAGCTTCCGGGCTGCGCGACCACGGTGAGCGTTCGCGATGCGGAGGGCGCGATGTTCTCGACCTCGCCGACGATGCGCAGACCGTCCTCGGCGAGCAGATAGAACTCCGAGGTCTGGCCGCTGTCGTTGCTGACGTCGAAGGTCAGGGTGCCGCTCTGCGCCGTCGTCGCCGAGACGTCGCACCCGGATGCGGTCGAGGTCACGTCGAAGGCGGCGCCGGCGGCGACATCGCTCTTCGCCACGCACCCGGAGAGGAGGAGAGCGGTCGCTCCGGCCGCCGCGAGGACGCCGAGGATTCGTCGGGGGGTGGTCATGCTGCTCCTTGATCGGTGAGTGAGGTGTGGACGACGCGTGCATCGGCGCGCGGCGGCAGAGCAGGAGTGCGCGAACGCCCCGCGCCGAGGCCCCGCACGAAGAGGATGCCGACGACGACGAGGTAGACCGCCCACGCCGCGACCTGGAGCCACGTCATCCGCGGCATGAAGCCGACGGTCGCCTGGAGGACGGTCGCCCAGACGCCGTCCGGCGCGATGACCGCCGTCACATCGAACGCCCATCCGAACGGGAACGCCGCCCATCCGAGTGCGACGGCCCCGGTCACGGGGTCGAGCGGCGCCGCCGCCGTGAACGGCCCTGGGAGGGCCGCGGCCTCCTGCAGGTCCATGACCGCGTAGGCCAGCACCCCGGCCGCGACCACGACGAGGAATCCACTGGTCCAGGTGAAGAATCGACGGAGATCGAGCCGCACGGCGCCTCGGGCGAGGAGCCATCCGACAACCACAGCGGCGAGGAGTCCGAGGACGGCACCGAGCAGGGCCGACGGCGCATCGCCGAACGACTGGACCATCGACCACAGCAGCAGGGTGGTCTCGATGCCCTCGCGTGCGACCGACACGAAGCCGATCGCGACGAGCGCCCAGACGCCGCCCCGCGTCAGCGCACGGTCGAGCCCGCCCTCGAGCGTCGCCTTCATGGTGCGGCCGGCCTTCTGCATCCAGAAGATCATCCCCGTGACCATGGCGACGGCGAGCAGCGACAGGAGCCCGCCGATGAGTTCCTGCGCCTCGAACGTCAGCGAGTAGGCGCCGAAGGTGAGGATCGCGCCGATGCCGAGGGCGAGGAGGACGGCCAGCGCCACCCCCGCCCACATCCGCGGCAGCGCGTCGGAGCGACCGAGCCTGCGGAGGTAGGCGACGAGGATGCCGACGACGAGCGCGGCTTCGAGGCCTTCACGAAGACCGATGAGGAAGGTGGCGAGCACGGAATGGACTCTCTGGAGAACTGAGGTAAGGCATCCCTTACCTCCGAGACTGTAGCACCGTGGCGGCCTGTGTGACAACGCGGACCTGCGCCTGCACGCGGGAGGTAATGCGACGCAACACTCGACCGTGCGACGCGATCTCCGACCTACCCTCGGGACATGGCTGATCTCTCGCTTCCCATCCTCGACCTGTCCCAGCTCGACGCCGGCCCCGAGGCCGCCGCGCGATTCCGCGACGACCTGCGGGCGGCCACGCACGATGTCGGGTTCTTCTATCTGACCGGAACCGGCATCTCCCCCGAGCTGGAGGCCCGTCTCCACCAGGCGGCGCGCGACTTCTTCGCCCTCCCCGTGGAGGACAAGCTCGCGATCGAGAACGTGAACAGCCCGCACTTCCGCGGCTATACCCGGATCGGCGGCGAGCGGACCCAGGGCGAGGTCGACTGGCGCGAGCAGATCGACATCGGACCCGAGCGGGAGCCGATCGAGGGCGGCCCCAGCTTCAACCGCCTGACCGGCCCCAACCTGTGGCCCGCGGCGCAGCCGGAGCTCAAGGAGGTCGTGACGGAGTGGCACGACACGCTGACGGAGATCGCGCGCAAGCTGCTCCGCGCCTGGGCGCTCACGCTCGGGGCGGACGAGACGTACTTCGACGAGCCGTTCCGCGACCCGTCGACGCTCATCAAGATCGTCCGCTACCCGGGGACGCTCGAGCCGGAGCCCCAGCAGGGCGTCGGAGCCCACAAGGACTCGGGTGTTCTGACGCTGCTCTGGGTCGAACCGGGCAAGGGCGGGCTGCAGGTGGAGCGGGACGGCGAGTGGGTCTCGGCCCCGCCCGTTCCCGGCGCGTTCGTCGTCAACATCGGCGAGCTGCTGGAGTACGCGACCGGCGGCTACCTCAAGGCGACCAACCACCGGGTGATCTCTCCGAAGGCGCCGGACGAGCGCATCTCCATCCCGTTCTTCTTCAACCCTGCGCTCGACCAGCAGCTGCCGCTCCTCGAGCTGCCTGCCGACCTCGCCGCGGCGGCCACCGGGATCACCGAGGACCCGACCAACCCGATCCATGCGACCTACGGCGAGAACGCGATGAAGTCCCGTCTGCGCGCACACCCCGACGTCGCCGCGATCCACCACCCCGACCTCGTCGCCGGACGCGCCTGAGCGCGATCGTGTCCGGGGCCCTGGTCCCCGGACACGACGAAGGCCGCCCCACACCGTGGGGCGGCCTTCTCAAGAATGTTCTGCGCGATTGTACGCTGGCAGCGCTCTGCGTTATCGACGAAGACCCAGGCGCGCGATCAGCGAGCGATAACGCTCGATGTCGACGCTCTGGAGGTAGCCGAGCAGACGACGGCGCTGACCCACGAGCAGGAACAGACCACGACGCGAGTGGTGGTCGTGCTTGTGCTCCTTCAGGTGCTCGGTGAGGTCCTTGATGCGCTGCGTCAGCATCGCGGCCTGCACCTCGGGGGATCCGGTGTCACCGGGGTGCGTCGCGTACTCTTCGATGATCGCCTTCTTGACGTCTGCTTCCAGTGCCATAGATTCGATCCCCTCTCTGCTTGTTGCGCGGCGCCCGACGCCGTATGCGTGAGCTCTCTTTATCCGCGGCCGATCGAACGGCAACCTGTTGAGTCTACCAGGCATCCGACCCGCCGAGCGACCGCGCCCGGGGACCGCTCCGCCCGTCTCGGATACGCTCGGACCATGCATGACAGGCACCGGACGTGAGCACCGCTCGAAGCCACCTGATCGACCTCAGTCCCCTCACGGCCAGTCCCGCCTTCGCGCGGATGTGGATCGGCTCCGTCCTCGCCGGGATCGGCGGACAGCTGACGATCGTCACCGTGATGCTGCACGTCTTCGAGCTGACCGAGAGCACGTTCGCGGTCTCGATGGTCGCCGTGGCCGGGCTCGTGCCGATGATCCTCGCGGGACTCTACGGCGGCATGCTCGCCGACGCCTTAGACCGTCGGCGGGTCGCCCTCGTGGCCGCGACCGTGACCTTCGCCTCGACCGGCCTGCTGGCAGGGCTGACCTGGGCCGGCGCGGAGACGATCTGGTGGCTCTACGTGCTGAGCATCGTCAACTCCGCGGCGAACTCCGTCGGCATGGCGACCCGCACCGCGATCGTCCCCCGTCTCATCCCCCGCGACAAGCTCGCGGCGGCCTCCGCTCTCAACGGGGTCACCTTCGGGCTCACGGTGATGGCGGGGCCGGCCCTCGCCGGGGTGCTGGTCGCGCTCACGGGGTACGGCTGGACCTACACGCTCGACGTCGTGCTGATGCTGTCGATGTTCCTCGGGCTCTGGACGCTGCCCGCGCTCCGCCCGGAGGGCGAGATCGTCCGCCCCGGTCTCGCCTCTCTCGTCGACGGCTGGCGCTTCCTGCGGCGGGCGAGCAACATCCGGATGCAGTACATCGTCGACATCATCGCGATGACGTTCGGCCAGCCCCTCGCGCTGTTCCCCGCACTCGGCACCGTGCTGCTCGGGGGCGGAGCGGTGACGACCGGCATCCTCACCGCCGCCGTCGCCGTCGGCACGTTCGCCTCGAGCCTCTTCTCGGGCCGCGTCGTCCAGTACCGCTGGCACGGACGCGGCATCGAGAGGGCGGTCGAGGCCTATGGCGTGTCGATCCTGATCTTCGGCGTGGTGCTGCTGATCGGCGCGGTGTCGGGACGAGCGACCGAGAGCGCGCCGCAGATCGGGCTCATCGTCGCGGCGTCGCTGGCTCTCGCGCTGTCCGGCGCTGCGGACAACGTCAGCTCGATCTACCGGAACACGATGATGCAGGCCGCCGTACCCGACACCATCCGGGGCAGGCTGCAGGGCGTGTTCATCGTCGTGGTCGCCGGGGGGCCGCGCATCGGCGCGCTCTACGCGGGCACGCTCGCCACTCTCACCACGCTGTGGTTCCCCCCGCTCCTCGGCGGGTTCCTCGTCGTCGGACTCGTCGCGGTGCTCGCCCGGCGAAGTGCGCGGTTCCGGCTCTACGACGCAGAGAACCCCGAACCCTGACGGGTCCGGGGTTCCGGCGATCGCGAACGATCAGTCCTGCTGCAGCGCGCCCTGCAGGTCGAGGCTGATGGTGACGTCCTTGCCGACCAGCACGCCGCCGGTCTCGAGAGCGGCGTTCCAGGTGAGGCCGAAGTCCTCGCGGTTGATGACCGTCTTGGCCGATGCGCCGGCCTTGTAGTTGCCCCACGGGTCGGAGCCGAAGCCGCCGAAGTCGAGCTCGAAGCTGACCGGCTTGGTGATGCCGCGGATCGTGAGGTCGCCGTCGACGAAGAGCTCGCCGCCCTCGGTGCGGGCACCGGTCGACACGAAGTCCATGGTCGGGAAGTTCTCGGTGTCGAAGAAGTCGCCGGAGCGGAGGTGCGCGTCGCGGCCCTCGTCCTTGGTGTCGATGGAGGTGACGTCGACGCTCGCCTCGACGCGGGCCTCGAGCGGGTTCTCGGGAGCGACCAGGGTGGCGCTCTTGACGCCGAACGTGCCGCGCACCTTGGAGATCATCATGTGGCGGACGCTGAAGGTGACCTCGCTGTGAGACGGGTCGAGCACCCAGGTGCCGGGGCGGTAGCCGGGGATGTCGATGCTGGTCATGGGTTTCTCCTCGGAGATCTCGGCCGCGATCTGCGGCAACGGATGAGGGGCCGTGTTCACGGCGTCTCTTCTCCCAACTTACATGCACATGCATGTATTCCCGAGAATGCGGAATCGATCGACGCGTGCGCGGACGACAGAGGCGCCGCACCCGATCGGGTGCGGCGCCTCTGCGACGTCGAGGACGGTCAGCCGACGGCCACCAGGTCGATGATGAAGATCAGCGTCTTGCCGGACAGGAAGTGCCCGCCGCCGACCGGGCCGTACGCGAGGTGCGGCGGGATGACGAGCTCGCGGCGTCCGCCGACCTTCATGCCGGGGATGCCGTCCTGCCAGCCCTGGATGAGACCGCGGAGCGGGAACTGGATGGTCTCGCCGCGTCCCCACGAGGAGTCGAACTCCTCGCCGGACTCGAACTCGACACCGGCGTAGTGCACGGTCACGGTGTCGCCGGGCTTCGCCTCGGTGCCGTCACCTTCGATGATGTCGCGGATCACGAGCTCCGCGGGCGCGGGGCCGGTGGGGGCGTCGAACTCAGGCTTCGTACGATCAGTCATATCCCCATCCAACCGGAGCCCCGCCCCGGAGGTCAACGCGACGGCCCCTGCTCACAGCGAACACGTCGGTGGACCCTCGTCTGCGCCGGGTTTGCGTGAAACCCTTGACACCCCTCGGGCCCGGGTGCACCCTGTTTACAGACCAACTCAGCGCCCGGGAGACATGCAGGCATCGCCGCAGCACCGGGCGCTGAGTGTGTCGGGGGCGGTCCCCGCGCGGCTCACTCGGCGGCTCCGACGGCCTCCGCGACGTCGATCAGCATCCGTGCGAGCTCCTCCGGCCGACTCAGCATGACGCAGTGGCTGCCGTCGATCTCGTCGGCCACGACGCCGAGACGATCGCTGGCGAGACCCCGGAGGAACGAGGCGGGGAAGAACCGGTCCTGCGAGCACACGATGACTCGCGTCGGCACATCCGGCCACGCCTCCATCGGCCACGGCGCGCTCATCGCCGCCGACGACGGATGGGCGCGCTCCCGGCTCAGCGCGTCCTCGGCCAGCGACCTCGGCACATCGTGGTAGAAGCTGACGAGCGGGTCCTCGTGTCCCGTCATCCCGCCGTCCAGCGCCGCCTGCGCGGCCGCCGCCGCGACGTAGCCCGTCGCCTCCCACCAGTCCTCAGGACGCTCCCCCGGACGCGGGATCATCCCGGCCAGCAGCACGAGCGCGTCGGCTCCTCGGCGGTCCGCCACGAGCGGCGCGGTGAATGCACCGAAGGAGTGACCGACCACGATGCCGCCGCGACCGTGGCCGGCCGCGGCGAGCGCCGCGTCGGCGTAGTCGTCCAGCGTCGCCGTCTCATCGTCCGCGGGCAGATCGGGCGCGAAGACCTCGTGCCCGCGGGCACGCAACGCCGCCGACACGAGGTGCCAGGACCATCCCGTGTCGCCTCCCCCGTGGAGCAGGACGAAAGCGGTCACGATGGCATCCCCTAGTAGGCCAGCAGCGCGGCGCGCGCGGCGCGGGCCCGGTTCAGGAGCGCCTGCTCCTCGACCGGCGCCAGGGGGTCGCGTCCCGTGATGGCGCGCTGCCGCACGGACGCGAGCGTCGTGGCGTCCTTGATGAACTCGCGCATGAGCGGACGGCGGTCGCCCCGCAGCTGCGCCGCCCAGCGCAGACCGGTCCGGCGTCCCGCGGGAGTTGCCAGCATCGTGACCTCCTCGGGGGTGAACCAGCCCGCGGCGGCGTAGTCACCCAGACGCGCCCGTGTCAGACGCGCCTCCTCGCGGCGCAGAGCGACGATGCCGAAGATGAATCCGACGAAGAGCGGCACCTGCAGCACGAAGTACAGCAGGAAGAAGTTCACGAACGAGGAGCCGTTCCACAGTCCGTGCAGGAGCATCGCCCCGAGCATCCCGAGCAGTCCGAAACCGAGCGTCGCCCCGGCGGAGGCGTTCCTGCGCGCCGCCAGGCCGATCGCGAGACCCGTGAGCGCGGTGAACATCGCATGCGCGAAGGGCGACATCACGGCGCGGAGGATGAACGTCACGGTCAGCTGCCCGCTGCCGCCCTCGATCAGACTGATCGCGAAGTACTGGATGTTCTCCGTGAAGGCGAAGCCGGCGCCGACGAGAGCTCCGTACACCACACCGTCCACGGGTCCGTCGAACGACCGACGGGCGATGAGGAAGATCAGGAAGACGCCGACGCCCTTCCAGAGCTCCTCGACGATCGGGGCCTGGACGACGGCGCTCGCGACCTCTCCGCGCGCCCCGAACAGGAGCGACAGACCGAGGTCGACGAGCAGCGTGAGGCCCACGGCGGCGATCGCGCCCCACGCGATGGCGAAGAAGACCAGCGACTTGGGCTCCGGCTCCCAGCGGTCGATCATCCGGACGACGAAGAAGACGACGGCGAGCGGCACGAGAGCGAGGACGAGGCCGATGATCGACGCGAGGGGACCGAGGAACAGGCCGAAGTACGCGATGAGCGCGAGGAGCAGGAGGCCCAGGAAACCGAACAGCACCCCCAGCGCGATGCGTCCGCCGCGGCGTGCCGGCGGCAGCGCGGGAAGACCGGGCGCGGGAGCGGGTGCGACCGGAGCCGGCGGAGAGTACGGCGTCGGCTGTGCGAGCACGGAGGCATAGCCGGGGCCCTGGGCGAAGGGTGCGGGCGTGTACGCCGACTGCGCGTACTGCTGCGCCGAGTACTGCTGGGGAGCCGGCGGGCCGTACCCCGTCGGCTGCTGCTGCGGCGGTGGACCCTGCGGGTGCTGCGGACCGGGATTCTGAGGACCCTGGTACGGCGGCGGCGTGTACGGCGATGGCTGGGACGGTCCTCCGGAACTCATAGCCACAGCATATGGGGCACAAGCGATCCGGCCCGGGTCTGGCGACTTCCTCCAGCGGATCTCCCGCACCACCGGATAGCGTAGACACATGCGGTTCGCTCATCTGCGTCGCGCCGACTCCTCCTCTGCGAACCTCGCGGTGGTGGACGGCACCGACGCCATCCTCGTCTCCGACCTCCTTCCCGACCCGCCTGCGACTCTGCAGCAGCTGATCGAGGGAGGCGAGCCCCTGCTCGAGTCCCTCCGCACCGCGCTCGCGGAGAGCGCCGCTCCGCGGCATCCGCTCTCCGGCTGGGACTTCGCCTCGGCGGTCATCGCTCCCCCGGCGGTCCTCGCCGTCGGCCTCAACTACGCGGCGCACTCGAGCGAACTGGGGCTCAAGACGGATGCCGCGCCGACGGTGTTCACACTGTGGCCGAACTCCCTGACGGGGCACGAGCAGACGACCTCCTGGCCCCGGTCCCTCAGCGAGGCCGTGGACTACGAGGCGGAGCTCGGCGTGCTCATCGGCACTCCCGCGAAGGACGTGGACGAGGCGGATGCGCTGGCGCACGTGTGGGGGTACACCGTCGTGAACGACATCACGGCCCGGAACGTCCAGTTCTCCGAGGCGCAGTGGTCGCGGTGCAAGTCGTTCGACGGCTTCACCCCCACGGGCCCGTTCGCGATCACGGCCGACGAGATCGCCGACCCGCAGGACCTCCACATCTGGGCCGTCGTCGACGGGCAGACCGTCCAGGACGCGAGCACCGGCCAGATGGTGCGCTCGGTCGCCACGCTCATCGCGCATCTCTCCCAGTCGCTGACCCTGCTGCCCGGAACGCTGATCTCGACGGGCAGCCCCGGCGGCGCCGGCTACTCCCGCGACCCGCAGATCTTCCTCCGCGACCGCTCGAAGGTCACTGTCGGCATCGACGGCATCGGCGAGCTGACCACCCACTGCCGCGTGCTCGACTGATCCGGCACGCTCAGCGTCGCTCGGACGCAGGAACGGCCCCGGCGGATGATCGCCGGGGCCGTTCGCGTACTGGTCAGATCTCGATGAGGTCCTCGGGCGTGATGACCGGGATCGCCGCGGTGATCGCCTCGAGGCCCGAGAGACGGGCCGGCGACAGCTGCTTGGTCACCTCGTCGCGCGACATCAGTCCGGCTTCGACCACGAGATCGGCGACGTTGCGGTTCGTGAGGAGAGCGGTCTTGGCCAGGGCCGCGGCCGCCGCATATCCGATGAACGGGGTGAGCGCCGTGATCACGCCCACCGAGGCACCGACCATCGCACCGAGGCGGTCGCGGTTCGCCGTGATGCCGTCGACGCAGTTGACCCGCAGTGTCCACATCGCCTGGCGCATCCAGGTGATCGACTGGAAGATCGAGTGCGCGATGACCGGCTCGAAGGCGTTCAGCTGCAGCTGCCCCGCCTCGGCCGCCATCGTGACGGTCATGTCTGCGCCGGCGACGGCGAACGCCACCTGATTGACCACCTCGGGGATCACCGGGTTCACCTTGCCGGGCATGATGCTCGAGCCCGCCTGCATCGCCGGGAGGTTGATCTCGCCGAAGCCCGCCTGCGGACCCGACGACAGGAGCCGCAGGTCGTTGCAGATCTTCGACAGCTTCATGGCATTGCGCTTGAGCGTCGACGAGAAGGACATGAAGGAGCCCGTGTCGCTGGTCGCCTCGACGAGATCGCCGGCGGTGACCAGGTCGAGCTCGGTGATCTCGCGCAGATGCTTGAGCACGGCGGGTGCGTAGTCCACGTGCGTGGTGATGCCCGTGCCGATGGCCGTCGCGCCCATGTTGATCTCGAACATGAGCGACGCGTTCTCGGTCAGTCGGGTGTGGTCGTAGCCGAGCGTCGACGCGAAGCCGTGGAACTCCTGCCCGAGCGTCATGGGGACGGCATCCTGCAGCTGGGTGCGTCCGACCTTGAGGACGTCGTGGAACTCGTGCGACTTGTGGAGGAACGAGATGCGGAGGAGGTCCAGCTCCTCGAGCAGCGAGCGCAGCGTCAGCGAGAGGCCGATCTTGACCGCCGTCGGGTACACGTCGTTGGTGGACTGGCTGCGGTTGGTGTGGTCGATCGGCGACAGGAACCCGTAGTCGCCCTTCTCCCGTCCGGCCATCTCGAGCGCGATGTTGGTGATGACCTCGTTCGCGTTCATGTTCGTCGAAGTGCCAGCGCCGCCCTGGATGACGCCCACCGTGAACTGGTCGTGGAACTCGCCGTCGATGACGCGCTGGGCGGCGCGGTCGATGAGATCCGCCCTCTCCGGGTCGAGCACGCCGATCTCCCGATTCGCCCTGGCGCTGGCCTGCTTGACCATCGCCAGCCCGACCACCAGGTCGGGGTACACGGAGATCGGACGCTTCGTGATCGGGAAGTTCGCGTCGGCGCGGGCGGTGTGGATACCCCAGTACGCGTCGGCGGGGATCTCCATGCTCCCGAGGGAATCGGTCTCGGTGCGGGTCTGGGCGGGCGCGGCAGAAGCCATGTCACATCCTTGTGGGTAGTGGCGAGTGTGGACTGCGGGGGATGCCCCCATCCTACGCCCGCCCCCATGCCACGACCGGGATGCGTCCGCGCGTCACCGTTTGCGCGAGAACGCCTCGAGCCGCTCCTGCGGACTCAGCCGGGCCATCTTCTCCAGCCATCGCTCCGAGAAGAACTCGCCGGTCGGGGCGTCCGTCACGGGCACCACGGTGTGCGTGATCGTGTCCGTGTGGACGTGGACCAGCTGGAACGCCTGCGCCGCATCCATCCCGTTCACGTCCGGAGCCGGACGCGCGACGTTCATCGTGTAGCACGTCGCCGACGAGACGCTCACCGGGACACCGGCGAACATGCCGTGCGACGAGTAGTGCAGATGCCCCGCGAGGATGCCGCGCACGTCGCTCCCCCGGATCACCTCGGCCAGCTCGTTCTGGTGGCGCAGCTCGAGGATGTCGAAGAGGGGCAGGTGGCTCGGCAGAGGCGGATGATGCATCGCCAGGAGCGTGCCGTGCGGCGCCGGCTCCCTGAGCTGATCGGCCAGCCAGCCGAGCTGCCCGTCGTCGAGGTCGCCGTGATGCCATCCCGGCACGCTCGTGTCGAGGGCGATCACGCGCAGGCCGTCGAGATCCCAGACTCCGGTGATCGGCTCTTCGCTGGGAGCCTGATCGAGGAGGCCCGCACGGAGCGCCGGCCGCTCATCGTGGTTCCCGGCGACCCAGATGACGACCGTGCCGAGAGCCGCGGCCACGGGCTCCACGGCCGCTCTCAGACGGCGGTATGCGTCGGGCTCTCCGAGGTCGGCGAGATCGCCGGTGATGACGATCGCAGCGGGGTTCGGATGCACGGACCGGATCGCGTCGAGCGTGCGGGCGAAGGTGGACTCGACGTCATAGCGCCCGCCGAGCGGCACGCCGTCGGCGAGGAAGTGCGGATCGCTGACATGGATCACGACGTGTGAGGCCTGCGCGTGGCGCCCGAAGACGTATCCCCCTGTGGACTCGCTCATGCCACCCAGCCTAGGGCGACGGCCGCGGATCGGCCGGTGTCGCGACCACATCATCTGTAGTGCCGAGCGGTAGAGTTCGGGGATGGCGAAGAACGACATCAGACGGCGGGCCATCGCGGATGCCGGCCTGCGCGTCCTGGCGGCCGAGGGCACGCGCGGGCTCACCCACCGGGCCATCGACCTCGCGGCGGGCATCCCGGTGGGGACGACCTCGAACTACTTCCGGAGCAGGGACGCCCTCGTGGAGGGACTCGTCGAGCGCATCGGCGAGCGGCTCGCGCCGACCGAGGAGGATCGCCGCCGGCGGTCGACGTCGCTCCCGAGCCGAGAGCTGTTCGCGGACTACGTGCGCGACATCGTGCGCCGGCTGAGCGAGGATCGCGACGTCACCATCGCCCTCTTCGAGCTGCGGCTCGAGAGCAGTCGTCGCCCCGAGGTGGCCGCCCTGCTCGGCGCCTGGCAGCGCGCCGGCTTCGACGCGGACGTCGCCTTCAACGCCTCGGCGGGACTTCCCGGAGGTCGGCGCGAGATCGCACTGTTCCACTACGCCGTCGACGGCCTGCTTCTCGACAGGCTCACGACGCCGATCGACCCCGACCGATCGACCGACGACATCATCGACGATCTGGTCGACGGACTGCTGAGGTGATCCCCGCGGATCAGCGCCCGACCACGAGGATGAGGATGCCGATCACGACAGCCGCGGCGCACAGCGCGAAGCATCCGTAGGCTCCGACCAGCGCGAGCCGCTTCTGCCCCTCGGTCAGGGGGCTCTTCTTGGCGGCCTTCGCCGCCTGCTTCGTCGCCCGCTTGAGCTCCTTCTCGGAGATCACCGTGATCGCGTCGGTGAACTCCGCCGGGCTCACCACGGGGGCATGCCCGCTGCGGACCAGCAGCCTGAGTCCGAGGGCGTAGAACGACACGACGGCGCAGGCGCCGACCAGCGCCGCGGCGAAGACGAGGAGGAACGCAGCCCAGTCGATCTCGACGTTCACTTCGATCCCTCACCGTCTGTCGCGGGTGCATCCCCGCCCGGGGCCGCATCGGCTCCGGGCGGTCTCTCTGCGATCGCGGTGTCCGCGCCCGCAGCGGTCTTCGTCTTCGCCCTGGCCTTCTGGCGTGCGTCCGCCCGCGCCTTGGCCTCGGCCTTCGCCTGCGCCGCCCGCTGCTGCCGCTTCGTGGGCGGCGGGGTCTCCTGCAGCTCGACGGCGAGCCCCGACTCGGCGACGTCGCTCATGGCGTTGGCGTGGGTCACCGCATCTCGACGGGAGCGCAGGAAGAGACCGACGATGACGACGAGAGCGAGTACCGCGTCGATCGCGATGCCCCAGTTGCCGAGCCACGTGATCAGCAGCGCCGCGAGCGCACCGACGGCGCCGGCCGCCGGGAGCGTCAGCAGCCAGCCGATCGCGATGCGACCGGCCGTCCGCCACCGCACCGTGGACCCACGGCGCCCGAGACCCGACCCGATGACCGAGCCGGACGCCACCTGCGTCGTCGACAGCGCGAAGCCGAAGGCGCTGGAGGCGAGGATCGTCGCGGACGTGGAGCTCTCGGCGGAGAAGCCCTGCGCGGGCTTGACCTCGGTGAGTCCCTTGCCGAGCGTGCGGATGATGCGCCAGCCGCCGAGATACGTCCCGAGCGCGATGGTCACGGCGCAGGCCACGATCACCCACAGGTACGGATCCGCCTGATCGCTGCTCTGCCATCCGACGGTGATCAGGGCGAGCGTGATGACGCCCATGGTCTTCTGCGCGTCGTTCGTGCCGTGGGCGAGAGCGACCAGCGAGGACGTGAAGATCTGCCCCCACCGGAACCCGTCGCGTCCGTCCGGCTTCCCGTCGTAGCGCCGCGTGAGGGAGTACGCGAGCTTGGTGGCCGCGAAGGCGATGATCCCGGCCGTGAGAGGGGCGATGAGCGCGGGGAGGATGATCTTCGACAGGACCATGCCGAAGTCGATGCCCGCGACGCCGACGCCGACCAGCGTCGCGCCGATCAGGCCGCCGAACAGCGCATGCGAGGAGCTGGAGGGAAGACCGAGCAGCCAGGTGAGCATGTTCCAGGTGATCGCGCCGATGAGTCCGGCGAAGATCATCGGGAGGAAGACGTCCCCCTGGATCGTGTCCTCGCGGATGATCCCGTGCGAGACGGTCTTGGAGACCTCCGTCGAGAGGAAGGCTCCGACGAGGTTCAGCACGGCGGCGAGAAGGACGGCCGTCCTGGGCTTCAGCGCGCCGGTCGCGATGGGGGTGGCCATCGCGTTC
The DNA here is from genome assembly GCF_001650405.1 of Microbacterium sp. H83. Lineage (GTDB taxonomy): Bacteria > Actinomycetota > Actinomycetes > Actinomycetales > Microbacteriaceae > Microbacterium. The sequence continues at coordinate 162,269 of NZ_LWCU01000001.1, forward strand.
GCCGTGTCGTGGAACCCGTTGGTGAAGTCGAAGAAGAGTGCCAGCAGGATCACCAGCACGACGATGAGGGCTGCGGTTTCCACCGTTCGCTTTCGGTCGTTGAGGAAGAGGGAGGTGTCGACGTGATCGACGTGATGAACGAAGAGTTCACCGTGGGTTTGACTTCCGTTAACCGGCCCCGTTGAATCCTCCCACCGCGTCGAGTGCCGGTCAACTCGACCTCGACTAGCGTGGAATGCGTGACTGACGCCCCGATCGCAGACCGCCGTTCGACCCTCCGCACCCACCACGGTGACACCTTCGACGATCCGTACGAGTGGCTCCGCGAGAAGGACTCCCCCGAGGTGATCGCCCACCTGGAGGCCGAGAACGCGCACACGGATGCCGAGCTCGCGCACCTCGCAGAGCTCCGCGAGACCCTGTTCCAGGAGATCAAGGGGCGTGTGCAGGAGACCGACCTGTCGGTGCCGACGCGTCGCGGAGCCTGGTGGTACTACAGCCGCACGGAGGAGGGCGCGCAGTACGGCATCCACTGCCGCACCGCCGCGGTCGCGGACGACTGGACTCCCCCTGTCCTGGAGCCGGGCGTCGCCGTCCCCGGGGAGGTCGTGCTGCTCGACGGCAACATCGAGGCCGACGGACACGACTTCTTCTCCCTGGGGGCGTTCGACACGTCGGATGACGGAGCCCTGCTGCTGTGGTCGACCGACTTCGAGGGCGACGAGCTCTACACGGTGCGGGTTCGCGACCTCCGCACCGGGGAGACGCTGCCCGACGAGATCCCCGACACCGGGAGCGCCTTCTTCACCCCCGACGGCACGGGCATCCTGTACACCACGCGCGACGACGCCTGGCGACCGGACACGCTCTGGCTGCACCGGGTGGGCACCCCGATGAGCTCCGACGTGCAGCTCTTCCACGAGGCCGACGAGAAGTTCTGGCTCGGTGCCGGCATCACCCGGAGCCGCCGCTACCTCGTGATCGCCCTGGGCTCGAGCGTCACGAGCGAGGAGCACCTCGTCGACCTGACGGGCGACCTCACCGCGACTCCGATGGTCGTCTGGCCGCGGCGGGAGGGCGTCGAGTACTCGCTCGACCACGCGATCGTCGACGGCGAGGACCGCCTGCTCATCCTCCACAACGACGAGGCTCTGGACTTCGAGCTCGTGTCCGTCGCGGCATCCGACCCTCAGGGCGAACGGCGCGTCGTGCTCCCCCACGAGCCGGGTCGTCGGCTGCTGGGGATGGACGCCTTCCGGGACTTCGCGACGATCGAGTACCGGCGCGAGGGCCTCGAGCGCGTCGGGCTGCTGGACTACACGACGGATGCCGTCGACGACATCGCCTTCGACGAGCCGCTGTACTCCGCGGGAGTCAGCGGCAACCCCGAGTGGCACTCCCCCTTCCTGCGAGTCGGCTACACCTCGTTCGTGACGCCCGGCACGGTGTACGAGCTGGACCTCGCCTCCCGCGAGCTGGTGCTCCGCAAGCAGGTCGCCGTGCTCGGCGGCTACGACCCGCAGGACTACGGCCAGCGCCGTGCCTGGGCCACCGCATCCGACGGCACGCAGGTGCCCATCTCGCTCGTCTGGAAGCGCTCGTTCGGCGAGCCCGGAACGCAGCCGCGGCCCGTGCACCTCTACGGATACGGCTCGTACGAGCACTCGATCGACCCGGGATTCTCGGTGGCACGGCTCTCCGAGCTCGACCGCGGGGTCGTCTTCGCCGTGGCGCACGTGCGCGGCGGCGGCGAGATGGGACGCCAGTGGTACGAGGACGGCAAGCTCCTGCAGAAGCGCAACACGTTCACCGACTTCGTGGCCTGCGGTCGACACCTGGTCGACGGCGGCGTCACCACCCCCGAGCTGCTCGTGGCCGAGGGCGGCAGCGCCGGCGGACTGCTCATGGGGGCGGTCGCGAACCTCGCGCCCGAGCTGTTCGCCGGCATCCTCGCCGCCGTGCCGTTCGTCGACGCGCTGACCACCATCCTCGACCCGTCGCTCCCCCTCACCGTGATCGAGTGGGACGAATGGGGCGATCCCCTGCACGGCGCAGACGTCTACGAGTACATGAAGTCGTACTCGCCGTACGAGAACATCCGCGACGGCGTCGCGTATCCGCGCATCCTCGCCGTGACCTCGCTCAACGACACGCGGGTGCTGTACGTGGAGCCGGCGAAGTGGGTCGCGGCCCTGCGCGTCGCCGGGGCATCGGACGTCCTGCTCAAGTGCGAGATGGTCGCGGGCCACGGTGGCGTCAGCGGGCGCTACAACTCCTGGAAGGAGCGCGCCTTCGAGCTGGCCTGGCTCCTCGACACGGTCGGACTCGCCGGCGACTGAGAACAGGCGACGGCGCCGGGACAGGCCGTGGTGCGACGCGCCCGCCTGTTCCGGCGCACCTGCCTGTTCTCACGCGGCGCCACGCCTCCTCCACACCTGCGGCCTCACCATGGGCTGTCCCCGATGCGGGCTTCATGGGACGACGGCCAGGCGGCCGTCCTGCATCCTTGCCGGATGAGAGAACCCCTCCCGCTATGGCTCGCGCGACACGGTCAAGTCGCCCATACCTCCGTGCTGCGCGCCGCGGGGTACACCGACCGCCAGATCCGGACCGCGGTCGAGCGGGGAGAGGTCAGACGCATACGTCGATCGTGGCTGCTCGGCCCCGGCTGCTCCGCCGCACAGGAGGCGGCCGCTCGGTCGGTGGGCGGGTGACGTGCGTCAGCGCGGCGCGTGAGCTCGGTCTGTGGACACCGCCGTCCGATACGGTGCCGGTGCATGTCGCCGTGCCCCACTCGGCATCCCGGCTGCCGTCGGCAGTGCGCGCCCATCGCGCTGTCGGCCCCGTGCCCGTGGCCGCTCGGGCGAGCGTCGAGCCGCTGCTGAACGTCCTGTTCCACACGGCGCGCTGCCTCGAGCCGATCGACGCCCTGGCGGTCTGGGAGTCAGCCATCCGAACGGGCAGGACCGAGCCTGCGCACCTGAAGCGCGTCCGGTGGCGCAGTAGACGGGCCCACCGCCTGGCGGCGCTCGCCGGCCATCTCTCCGATTCGGGGCTCGAGACGCGGTTCGTCGAGCTGATGCGTCGAGTCGGAGTCCATGTCGAGCAGCAGGTCTGGATCGACGGCAGACCGGTGGACGGGCTGATCGGAGCTCGTCTCGTCGTGCAGTCAGACGGATGGGCTCACCATCAGGGCCGCGACCGCCGCCGCGACATCGCCGCCGACGCCCGTCTGGCACTTCTCGGATACACCGTGCTGCGCTTCGACTACCAGCAGCTCATGTTCGACCCCGACCTGGTGACGCGGACCGTCCTGACCGCCATGGCGCAGGGGCTGCGCCTCGCGCGGTGAGCGCAGGCGATCATGCGAGAACAGGCAGATCGTCCGGCGATCTGCCTGTTCTCGCGAGAGCGCCTGTCGCCGGCTCAGCCGAACAGCGCCGCGGCCTCGTCGTAGCGACTGCGCGGGACGGTGTTGAGCTCGCCGAGCGCCTCTGCGAACGGCACCCGGACGATGTCCGTGCCCTGCATGGCGACCATCTGCCCCCACGCGCCGTCGACGATCGCGTCAGCCGCGTGCAGCCCGAGCCGGGTCGCGAGCACCCGGTCGAACGCCGACGGCGACCCGCCGCGCTGGATGTGTCCGAGGATGGTCGCGCGCGTCTCGATGCCGGTGATCCGCTCGATCGCCGGGGCGAGCTGGTCGCCGATGCCGCCGAGACGAGGCCGGTTGAAGGCGTCGAGGCCCTTGTCGCTGTACGCCTCGTCCATGCCCTGGAGCTTGAAGCCCTCGGACACGACGACGAGCGGGGCACGTCCGCGGTCGTGGGCGCTGGTGACGAGCGCGGTGATCTCCTCGAGAGTCTGGGGCACCTCGGGGATGAGGATGGCGTGCGCGCCCGCGGCCATGCCGGCGTGCAGCGCGATCCAGCCGACGTGACGGCCCATGACCTCGGCGACCATGCAGCGCTGGTGCGAGTCGCCGGTCGTGCGCAGACGATCCATCGCATCCGTGGCGATGTTCACGGCCGTGTCGAACCCGAAGGAGTAGTCGGTGGCGCGGAGATCGTTGTCGATGGTCTTCGGCACGCCGATGACGTTGATGCCGTCTTTCGCGAGACGGTCGGCCGCGGCGAGGGTGCCCTCGCCGCCGATCGCGATGATGCCGTCGATCTTGTGCCCGTAGAGCGTCTTGGCGATGTTCTCGGCGCCGCCGCGCTCCCCCTCGTAGGGGTTCGTGCGGCTCGTGCCGAGGATCGTCCCGCCGACCTTGGAGAGGCCCTTGACCTCGTGCCGGGTGAGCGGGAAGAAGTCGCCGTCGACCACGCCGCGCCACCCGTCGCGGATGCCGACGAACTCGAGGTCGTACGTGGTGGTGCCCTTGAGCACGATTCCGCGGATGACCGCGTTGAGTCCGGGGCAGTCGCCGCCGCTCGTCAGGATGCCGATCTTCATGCTTGCCTCAGACGGTTCGGGGAAAAGGGGGAAAGGCGACGGTGCCTGCGATCGACACTAGCGCCCTCGTCCGACCGGGCGCCATTCGAGGCGGTGAAAAGCGATGATCTTGCGACGCTTCTCCGACGATCTCGAGGATATTCGTCGATCCGCCGCCGACAACGGAAAATCCGCGTCAAGAACGGCGGTTCTTAACGCGGATCTCCGGCCGGATTTCAGGCTCCGCCGAGCGCCTCCCGCAGCAGGTGCATGAGAGCGCCGAGCTGCACCGGCTCCGCGGCGGCCTCGTCGAGCGCCTCCCCGTCGAGGGCACGGGCGGCGAGCCCCTGCTTCTGATCGATCAGCTCTGCGATCTTGGCGTCGACCGTGTGCGCGGCGATGATCCTCCACGCCGTGACCGGCTCGTCCTGACCGATGCGGTGCACGCGATCGATCGCCTGCGTCTGCTCGGCGGCGGTCCACGACAGCTCCGCCAGGACGACGTTCGACGCGGCCTGGAGGTTCAGTCCGACGCCTGCGGCGGTCAGCGAGCAGACCGCGATGCCCACTTCGGGATCGCCGTTGAAGTCGTCGATCGCCTGCTGGCGGGTCGTCGTCGTCTGGTCGCCGCGGATCGACACCGAGCGGATGCCGGCCGACGCGAAGTGCGCCTCCGCCTGGTCCATCACGTCGATGTGCTTGGCGAAGAACACGACCTTGCCCACCGAGCGCTGCAGCTGCGCTGCGTAGTCGGCCGCGAGCTGCGCCTTCGCCTGGCCGATGCGGCGCACCATCGTGAAGACGTTGTCGCCGCCGGTGCCAGCGGCCTTCGACTCCTCGAGCTCGTTCTGCGCGACGAGGCGAACGATGTCGTCGTCGATCTCGCCGGGTGCGAGCCCGCGGTCTCCGCGAGCCTCGATGATGCGGCGGTAGCGGGCCGCGAGCCGCTCGCCCAGCTCCCTCTCGGCCTGACGGATCCCGCGGCCGAACTCGTCGTCCAGCTGCACGGGCAGGTCGGCGATGAGCTTGTCCGGCAGGTCCGCCGCGACATCCTTCTTCTTGCGACGGACGATGCCCATCGAGATGACGGCGTCGCGGGCCTCCGGGTAGAACGCCTTGTCCGCCGGGGTGAAGCCGGTCGCGTCGAGCTTCTCCATCAGCTCGGGTCCCGGCTTCTCACCGGTCGTCCAGCCGAGGAAGCGCCAGATCGCGTCGAAGTCCTCGACGTCGTTGATCAGCGGCGTGCCGGTGAGGGCGAGCAGCAGAGGGTCGCCTCCCGGAGTGCGCTCGCGCACACGGGACGCGAGCGACAACACGTTCTGCGACCGCTGCGAGCTGAGGTTCTTGATGAAGTGCGCCTCGTCGACGACCATGCCGCGCAGGCCGATCGACGCGAGCCACGACATGTGACGGTCGAGGATCTCGTAGTTCACGATGAACACGTCGGCGAACGCATCGATGTCGTCGCCGTCGCCCTGGATCACGGTCGCACGTCGCTGCGGCGTCCACCGCTCGACCTCGCGTGCCCAGTTCATCTTTACGACGTTCGGCACGACGACCAGCAGCGGGTACGCGCCGGCGACCGATGCCGCGAGGACGGACTGCGCGGTCTTGCCGAGACCGGGCTCGTCGGCGAGCAGGAACCGGCGGTGCCCGGAGCGCACCGCCTCGAGGAAGCGCGACTGGTGCACCATGACCTCGAGGCCCTTGGGCGAGACGTGGTCGAACTCGGGGGCCGGCGGCAGCTCCATGCTCGCCGCCGCTCCCCCGGCGCCCGTCTCGAACGCCTTGTAGAGCGGTCCCATGAGCTCCCAGCCGTCGAGGCGGCGACGCGGCGTGCTCGTGGAGCGCGGCGTGAGATCGGGGGCGAGGAACGGGTTCGCGAGCTGACGGGCTTCGACCGTGGGCGGCGTCACCTGGCGCTCGGCGATCGCCGCGGGGACCACCGGGACCTGGATCGGCGCGATGTCGGCGATGATGAGCTCTTCGGGCGCGAGCTCCGCACCCGACTCGAGCAGCCAGTCGCGGCGCATGCGCTTCGCCACCGGCGATGTCGCCTGGTCGGCCTCCAGCAGCTGGATCAGCGAGGTGTCCCGCGCCGCGGTCTTCGCGAGGATGGTCGCGACGCCGTCGAGACGCTTGAGCAGCTCGGCGCGAGCCGCGTCCGCGATGTCGGCATCCGCCTTGACCCTGGCGCGCTCCTCGCGCACCAGGAAGGCGATCACCTGGAACTTGACCCGGTTGGTGGGTCCCAGCTTTCCCCGCTGCGATTTCGCCTCGATCTCGCGCACCTTGCGCGCGAGGATCGGGATGAGGGGTGCCTCGTCGTCGCGACGAGAGGTCTTCTTGCGCCGTGTGGCGGCGGTTGCCGTGGTCGGCATGCTCCTCCTGAGCGTGAAGGCCGAAGCATCCGCCGGATGCGCTGGCCGTTCTCGATGTCCGCGTGTGGCGTGAGCCAGGACCGTACGAACAGTGGTTCCGGTTTCCGTCGACGCGCGACGCACGCGCGAGGATCCGACGGGAACCGATGCCCAGTCTATGCCATCCGGATCAGCCGGCGCTGATCACGTCACCGAGAGTTGCCGCGCCGTTCAGACGCCGTGACCCGCGAGCACCCGCTCGGCATCCGTCACGTCCGCCGCCATCTGCTGCTTGAGCTTGTCGATGCCCTCGAACGCCACCATCCCGCGCAGCCGCTCGACGAACTCCACCGTCACGTCGTGCCCGTACAGATCGAGGTCCGTCTCCCCCAGGACATGAGCCTCGACCTGCCTCTCGAGCACGTCGTCGAAGGTCGGGTTGGTGCCCACCGAGATCGCGGCCCGGTGCCGCAGACCCGTCCGGTGGTCGACGAGCCATCCCGCGTACACGCCGTCGGCCGGGACGAAGGAGTCGACCGATGCCGAGAGGTTGGCCGTCGGGAAGCCGAGCTCGCGACCGCGCTTGAGGCCGTGCACGACCTCACCGCGCACGTCGACGTTGCGGTCGAGCACCCGCGCGGCCGTCGTGACGTCGCCGTCCATGAGCAGCTCGCGGATCCAGGTCGAGGACACGCGACGCTCCGAACCGTCGAGGAAGACGTCGTCGACGACCTCCACCGTGAATCCGTAGCCGGGACCGAGTTCGCGCAGGAGTTGCGGAGTGCCCGCTCCCCCGTGACCGAAGCGGAAGTCCTCGCCCACGAGGACGGTCGAGACGCGGAGCGCGCCGACCAGGATGTCCGCGACGAAGTCCTCGGCGCTGCGAGCGGCGAGCTCCTCGTCGAACGTCAGGACGAGGGCGGCATCGAGGTCGAGCTCTCCCAGCAGCTCGAGCTTGCGGTCGACGGTCACCACGTTCTCGGGGCAGCGGTCGGGGCGGAGCACGGCGAGCGGATTTCGGTCGAAGGTGACCGCCACGGCGCGCTCGCCCGTCTCGGCCGCCTTCTGCTTCAGCCGACGGATGACGGCACGGTGCCCCGCATGGACGCCGTCGAACTTGCCGATCGCGACGACCGACGGCCCGAAGTCCGCGGGGACCTCCAGCGGATCCCGGAAGACGATCACGCGCTCACCCCGGCGTTCTCGACCGGCTGCACCGCCGTCACCGGCCGGTGCGTCCGCAGCCACCAGATGCCGAAGACCGGCAGGACGAGCGGGATGAAGAGGTATCCGCGTCCGAACATCGACCAGACGGTGTCGTGCGGGAAGAGATCGGGCAGGAAGATGCTGAGCGCGCCGACGACGAGGACCCCGGTGAGCTCGAACACGATCGCCGTCCACGCCACGGTGTACCACCCGCGCCTGCGCGCCAGGACGAGGGCGAGCGTCGCGAGCACGTACACGACGGCGGCGAGTGCCGACAGCGCGTACGCAAGCGGCGCCTCGTCGAACTGTCGCAGGATCTGGACGAAGCTGCGACCGGTCGCGGCGAGGGCCATCACGGCGTAGACGATCACGAGGACGCGGCCGATGCCGGTCATGCGGGTGCGGGGGACGGAGGTGCTCATGGCTCCGTCCATTCTAGGTCCGGCGCGGCGGCGACGGATGCCCCGGGGCGGAGGCTCAGGCGACCTGGATCGTCCAGATGACGTGCATGCGCCACACCATGATCCCGACGGCGATCGCCGCGACCCCGAGGATGACCGTGCTCCATCGACTGCGCTCCATGAGCGCCCAGAGCACGGCCCCCACCGGCAGCAGCACGGCCGAGACGAGGTACACCCAGTACTCGAGGAGGTCGCCGACGGGCGGGTTGCCGACGAAGGGCGCGATGATCGCTACGACGACCTGCACGACGAGCAGGACCTCGACGAGGGCGAGCGATCCGACGGAGAGATCGCTGGGACGCCGGCCGACGAGTCCGAGCGTCACGCACAGGACGCCGGCGAGAGCGGCGATCGCGACCTGTGCGAGAGTGAGCCAGAGGATCACGACGCCACCTCCGGCATGTTCATCGCGCTCTTGAGGTCGTCCCCGCGCTTCTCCACGACGCCGACCAGCACGCCATCCTCGTCGATCGCCGCCGCGAGCCGCCCCGACAGCCGTGCCGCCTGGCCGACGAGCCGCTTCCCGTGCCGGAGATCGCGCGCGTCCGCCGACGACACCGCGAGCGGATCGAGCACCCGCGACGCCGCGGCGGCCGGGGTCAGCAGGCCGCCCTCTGCGAGCGCGTCGATCCCGACGGCGTCGGCGACGTCGAAATCGCCCACTCGGGTGCGTCGCAGGGCGATCAGGTGCCCTCCGACGCCGAGATCGGAACCGAGATCGCGGGCGAGAGATCGGATGTAAGTGCCCGACGAGCAGTCGACGACGACGTCGAGGTCGATGAGGCGCTCCCCCTCACGGCGATCGAGCACGTCGAATCGCGACACGGTGACGTCGCGCGCAGCCAGCACGACGTCCTCGCCCGCGCGCACCCGATCGTAGGCCCGCCGTCCGTCGACCTTGATCGCCGAGACCGAGCTGGGCACCTGGGAGATCGCGCCGGTGAGGGCGAGGACCCCTGCCGTGATCCGGTCCGGTGTGACCGCAGCCCACGAGGCGTCGTCCGCGCGCGCGACGATGTCGCCCTCTGCGTCGTCGGTCGTGGTCGCCTGTCCGAGCCGGATGGTCGCCTGATACGTCTTGTCCGCTCCCACGATGTACGTGAGCAGCCGGGTGGCGCCCTCGAGACCGATGACCAGCAGGCCCGTGGCCATCGGATCGAGCGTGCCCGCGTGGCCGACCTTGCGGGTGCCGAACGCACGCCGGACCCGTGCGACGACGTCGTGGCTGGTCAGTCCAGCGGGCTTGTCGACGAGGAGGATGCCGGGCGAGACCATCCCCCTAGCCTACGACGGGAGCGACGGGTCACCCGCACACCTCGTACGCCGGCTCCGCGCGCGTGGTCACCACGACATCCGACGCGACGTCGGCGCCGTCGCGGAACTCGAAGAAGATGTGCGCCTCGCCGTCGCCCGGCACCATGATCCACGTCCCGTCGCCGATCTGCGCAGCGCCCTCGGCCGCTCCGGGGTACTCGGCCAGCACCTCCGTCCGCGACGCCCCGATACCGAGCCCCTCCGCCGTCTGCGGTCGCGCTCTGGGAACAGGTGCCTTTGCGGTGGTGTAGACCGAGATCTCGCTGATCGGCGCCGTCTCGCTCTCCGTGCCGCGCACCGCGTACATGCCGAAATCGCCGTCCTCCGCGTTCCACCAGGCCGTCCAGGAGCAGTTCTCCGAGTCGTTCTCCCATGTCGGGGGCAGCTCCGCCAGGGTGGCGGCGAGGTCGCCGCCGATCTCGACTGGTCCGACGCCGCCGTCGGAGATGATCCACGTCGAGGGGTCCGCGGGGTCGGGAGCGGCGTCCGTCGGCGTCGGGCTCGGGGCCGGCGTGCTCGAGGGTTCGGTCGTGGAGCTCGGGCTCGCCGACGGCGTCGCAGAGGGGTCCGTCGCCGGGGTGCATCCCGTCATGACGATCGAGAGGGCCACCAGGCCCAGTGCTGCGACGTTCGCGGTCCTCATGCGGATCAGTCTCCCCTGTCGGTGGTTCGCCTAGGCTGTCGGGGTGCCTCCGCCGCCGCTCGACCACGCGCCATCGCTCCCCCTCGCGCCATGGTACCGACGGACCGCGCGGGATCTGCCGTGGCGCCGCGCCGAGTTCCATGACGATTTCGGCGCGTGGGGCACGCTCGTGAGCGAGTTCATGCTGCAGCAGACACCGGTCACGCGAGTGATCCCGCACCTGGAGGCCTGGCTCGCGCGCTGGCCCACCCCGCGGTCCCTGGCCTCCGCCACTCCCGCGGAGGTCGTCCAGCAGTGGGCCAACCTCGGATACCCGCGCCGCGCGCTGTGGCTGCACCGGGCTGCCAAGGAGATCACCGAGCGCCACGAGGGGGTGGTGCCCCGCGACGTCGAGGAGCTGCTGCAGCTGTCCGGCATCGGGAACTACACCGCCAGGGCCGTCGCCGTGTTCGCCTACGGCGACCGGCATCCCGTGGTCGACACGAACACCCGTCGTGTGATCGCGCGCGCCGTCCTCGGCCAGGCGCAGCCCGGTCCCCCGTCCCGACGCGACCTCGAGCGCATGGACGCGCTGCTGCCCGCGTCGGATGCCGATGCCGCGGTCTTCAACGCCGCGGCGATGGAGCTGGGCGCCACCGTCTGCGTCGCGAGGGCTCCCCGCTGCGACGTCTGCCCTCTCATCGAGACGTGCGCCTGGGTGGCCGCCGGGCGACCCGAGACCGTAGACACCCGCAGGCGGCAGGCGGCCTTCGAGGGTTCCGACCGCCAGGCACGCGGTGCGGTCCTCCGTGCGCTCCGCGATGCCGTACCCGAGGGCGTCCCCCTGCTCGCGGTTCTCGCGGACTGGCCGGACCCGGTGCAGCGCGACAGGGCTATCGATTCGCTCATCGCCGACGGACTCGCGGAGGCGGACGGCGAGCTGCTGTCACTGCCCCGGTGACAGCGACCCGCTCCCGGTCAGGCGAAGCGACCGATGCGATGCGCCAAGACGCTCAGCTCGACGCGGCTGCGGACCTCGAGCTTGGCGAACACCCTGCCGAGATGCACCTCGACGGTGCGGACGGACAGGTGCAGCGACGAGGAGATCTGGCGATTGGACGCGCCGCCGACGGCGAGCATCGCCACCTCCAGCTCACGGACGGTGAGGATCGGCGCCCAGAGCCGCCGCGATGCAGCCAGCGGATCGGACTCGGGCGCGGATGAACGCTGTGCTCCCGCGCCTGACCGTCCGCGGCGTTCCGACACCGCGCGGGCCCATGCCGCGGCGCCCGAGACCTCGAACAGCTGCCTGGCGATGTCGAGATGCCTCTTCCCGACGGCGTCGTCGCCGCGGATGAGGGCGCGCGTGCCGATCATGGCTTCGACGCGACCACGGGTGAAGGGCGAGGCGATCGACCGGGCGGCCTCGACGATCCGCGGGTACTCCGCCGGCCACTCGCGGTCCGTGCTCCGGGCGATGCGCGCTCGCAGCTCCTGTGCGCGACCGATCTCGGGCGTCTCGACCCGCCGCGTCGGACCGGCGCCGAGCCTCGCCGCCTCGGCGACCTCCTCGAGCCCGGGGACCGACAGCGTGGGCTGCGGTGCTCCGCGATCCCACCACAGCCGCACGCAGGACGCGGCCTCGTCGAAGGATCCGGTGAGGTAGACCTGGATCGCGCGGTCCACGAGCTGATCGATCCTCAGCGCCTCGGGCAGAGCCGCGGTGAGCGCGAGGGAGAACGGACCGAGGCGCCCGAGGACGGCCAGGTCGAGCCGGCGGGCGAGGACGACGCCGAGCCCCGCGAAGGGGAGCGCCACGGGCAGCTCGAGGGATGCCCGGATCAATCGGGTGCGCGCGAGTGCGACATCGCCGCGCCAGGTGAGCAGCAGCACCTCCGTGATCGCCCGATAGGCCCGGACGAGCGGACTACGCTCGAATCCCGAGACGAAGGGATCCTCCCCCGCTCCGATGCCGGAGTCGCCCGCGGCGATCAGTCGCAGGCCCCGGTCGATCTCCCCGTCCGACGCCGCCCGCAGCGCGTGGAGCATGCCGCCGGTCAGCGGACCCGACCCCGGGACGTCCTCGATGTCCCTGTCCCCTGCGACGAGCCAGGCGAGCGCGACCACGGAGTCGCGGAGCCCGGACTCGTCGTCCCCGCGAGCGCACCCTTCGCGCACCGCGCCGAGCCAGGTGCGCATGGCGATCCTGTCTCCCCGCTCCGCGCTCAGGACCGCCGCCAGCGCCGCGGAGCGCGCCCACCAGTGCCAGCTCTCGCTATCCTCCCGCCGCGGTGCGAGTGAGCCCGGCTCGACATCGGGGACGGAACCCTGCAGGTGCGCCTGCGCGACGAACAGTCCTCCCAGCGCGCGCATACGCCACCGCTCGTCGGCATCCGGGAACAGGCCGGACAGGCGGTCGACGGCCTCGAGCGCGTAGCCGCCGGCGATCGCGGCCGCCCCCGCCACGAGCAGCGCCTCATCGCGGCTCGCGCCCGACGCATGGGAGGCGGCCTCTGCGGCGAGGTGCATGGCACGGTCGCTCAGCCCCGCCTCGGAGTGCTCGCGAGCGATGCGGACGAGCTCCTCCGCGGTGTCCGGGTCTCCCCAGAGGGCGGCCCTGGCGCGATGCCAGTCGGCATCCACCCTCTCGCCCCGCGCGAGGAAGATCGCATGCAGCCGGGCGTGCACCGACGCCGCGGCGGCGGCGGTCGTGGTGCCGCGGAGCCAGATCGCGAGGCGCGGGTCCGCGATCCGCACGCGTCCCGCATGGATGCGGAGCAGCCCGGCGACCGCGGACTCGGCGAGGACGTCGGCAGTGCGGCCGTCGAAGTCGATGAGCGGGTCGAGCCGGTCGTCGAGTCGCAGCGACGCCGCGATCAGCAGCTCCCGATCGCGGCGATCGAGCGCGAGATCGTCGAACAGCACCCGCACCGAGTCCACCATGGGCAGAGGCGACGGAAGCGGTCGGAGTCCCTGCCGCTGCGGCAGGTCGAGGACGGCGGCGACGGCCAGGACCGCGTCGGTGTCCGGCGTCACCTCGGCGACGATGCGAGTGACCACGTGCGGCGCGCACCCCAGGTCGTCGTGCAGGAGCGCATCGAGGATGCGTCCGATCGTCGATGCGGCGACCTCTGTCGCCCGGTGCGCGCTCGACACGTCGATGCTGAACCCCCCAGTCCGCACGAGCACCCGCTCGTGCAGCCGAGAGTAGCAAGCGGGGAGGGCGCGTCCGGCGACCTCCCGGTACTTCAGGATTCCGTGTCGTCGTCCTGGCGCACGTAGGGGTCGGCATCGCCGGCGTGCGAGGCCGAGGAGGCGAGCTTCGCCACCTCCGCATCGCGCTCCTGCGCCTCGCGGAGCAGTGCCGTGATGTGATCGGCGTTCTCCGGCAGTGCGTCCGGGATGAACTCGAGCGTCGGAACGAGCCGCGTGCTCAGCTGGCGGCCGACCTCGCTGCGCAGCATGCCGGTCGCGGACGCGAGCGCCGCCCCGCTGGAGACGCGCTCCTCCTCCGTCCCGAGCACGGTGTAGAACACCGACGCGTGCTGGAGGTCGCCGCTCACGCGCACGTCGGTGATCGTGACGAAGCCGAGACGCGGATCGCGCAGGCCCTTCTCCAGACGCTCGGCGAGGATCACACGGATGCGGTCCGCGAGTCGTGCCTGTCGTTCACCAGCCATGCCTAATTCTCTCTCTCAACCGCCGTGGCGGAGCGAAACTGTTGCGGAGGTGATGGATGCCATCGGGATGGTCGGGGTCTTGGGGTTCCCGTTATCCCGATGGCATCCATCACCGGAGCGACTTCATGGTCAGCCGCGAGGCTTCTCCACCATCTCGGTGGTCTCGATCTCGTCACCGATCTGGATGTCGTTGTACTTGCCGAGACCGATACCGGCCTCGTAGTCGGTCCGGACCTCGGTGACGTCGTCCTTGAAGCGACGCAGCGACTCGATGGCGAGACCATCGGCGAGCACGACGCCGTCGCGGATGACACGGGCCTTGGCGTTTCGCGTGATCGTTCCCGATCGCACGATGACACCGGCGATGTTGCCGAACTTCGAGGAACGGAACACCTCGCGGATCTCGGCGACGCCCGACTGGACCTCTTCGTACTCCGGCTTGAGCATGCCCTTGAGCGAGCTCTCGATCTCGTCGATCGCGTTGTAGATGACGGAGTAGAAGCGGATGTCCACGCCCTCGCGCTGTGCGCGCTCGCGCGCCTTCGTGTCGGGACGCACGTTGAAGCCCACGATGATCGCGTTGTCGATCGTCGCGAGGTTCACGTCGGACTCGGTGATCGCACCGACGCCGCGGTGGATGATCCGGAGCTGCACCGAGTCGTCGACCTCGATCTTGAGCAGCGACTCCTCGAGCGCCTCGACGGCACCGGAGACGTCACCCTTGATGATGAGGTTGAGCGACTCGACCTTGCCCTCTTCGAGAGCACGGGTGAAGTCCTCGAGCGAGATGCGCTTGCGGGCCTTGGCCAGCTGGGCGTTGCGCTCGACCGCTTCACGCTTCTCAGCGATCTGACGGGCCATGCGGTCTTCCTCGGTGACGATGAAGACGTCGCCGGCGCGCGGCACGGAGTTGAGACCCTGCACCTGGACCGGACGCGACGGGAAGGCCTCGAGGACCTGCTCGCCGTTCTCGTCGGCCATGGCACGCACGCGACCGTACGCCGTTCCGGCGACGATCGCGTCGCCGACCCGGAGCGTTCCGGACTGGATGAGCACCGTGGCGACCGACCCGCGACCCTTGTCGAGCTTCGCCTCGATGGCGACGCCGCGAGCGGCCTTGTTCGGGTTGGCGGTGAGGTCGAGACCGGCGTCCGCGGTGAGCAGCACCGCGTCCAGGAGCTCCTGGATGCCGGTGCCGGCACGAGCCGACACATCGACGAACATGACGTCTCCGCCGTACTCCTCGGCGACGAGGCCGTACTCGGTGAGCTGCTGACGCACCTTGGCCGGGTTGGCCTCGGGCTTGTCGACCTTGTTCACCGCCACGACGATCGGCACGTTCGCCGCCTGCGCGTGGTTGAGCGCCTCCACCGTCTGCGGCATGATGCCGTCGTCGGCCGCGACCACGAGGATCGCGAGGTCGGTCACCTGCGCACCGCGGGCACGCATGGCGGTGAACGCCTCGTGACCAGGGGTGTCGATGAAGGTGATCGCGCGCTCGATGCCCTCGTGCTCGGTCCAGACCTGGTAGGCACCGATGTGCTGGGTGATGCCGCCGGCTTCGCCCTCGATGACGTTGGTCTGACGGATCGCGTCGAGAAGACGGGTCTTACCGTGGTCGACGTGACCCATGACGGTGACGACGGGAGGACGGATCTCGAGGTCGTCCTCGCTCTCCGCCTCCAGCTCGGCCTCGAGGTCGAGACCGAAGCCCTCGAGGAGCTCCTTGTCCTCGTCCTCGGGCGAGACCATCTGGATCTTGTAGCCGAGCTCCTCGCCGAGCACCTCGAACGTCGCCTCGTCCAGCGACTCGGTGGCCGTGGCCATCTCGCCGAGGTTGAAGAGGATCGTCACGAGGGTTCCGGGCTGGACCGTGTAGCCGGTCAGTGTCTCGATCTTGTCGGCGAAGTCCGCGATGGACGCGCCACGGCGCATGCGGATGATCTCCCCGTTGCCGCGGGTGACGTTGACGCCACCGACGACCGGGGCGCTCCGCATCTCGAATTCCTGCCGCTTCGCCCGCCGCGACTTGCGCTGCTTGCTCTTGCCGCCGCCCTTGCCGAAGGCACCGGCGGTGCCTCCGCCGGGACCACGACCGCGACCGCCGCCGCCGGGGCGACCGGCGAAGCCGCCGCCCGGACGAGCGCCGGGACCGGCGCCGGGGCCGCCGGCACCGCCGGGACGACCGGGGCCGCCGGGACGCTGCTGGAACGGTGCGCCACCGGGACGACCGCCCTGACCGCCGCGCGGGGCGCCGGGTCGGGGGGATCCGGGACGGGGAGCACCCGGACGCGGGGCACCGGGACGCGGAGCCTGCGGACGGGGGATGTTGCCGGGGGTCGGGCGCTGACCCATGCCCTGCGCCGAGGCGAAGGGGTTGTTGCCCGGACGCGGACCCGTCGGGCGCTGACCCATGCCCTGCGCGGACGAGAACGGTTTGTTGCCGGGGCGAGGGGCCCCGGGCTTGGGCGCCGAGCCGTCAGCGGGCTTCGGGGCCGCGGGGGTCGCCGCCGCGGGAGCGGCGGTCTCGGCCGGAGCAGCAGGCGCCGCGGCGGCCGGAGCCTCGGGCGCGGGAGCCGGCTTCGGACCGGGCTTCGGACCGGGAGTCGGCGCGCCGGGCTTGGCGGCACCGGGCCTGGCAGCACCGGGCGTCGCGGCACCGGGCGTCGCGGCACCGGGCTTGGCGGCACCGGGCTTGGCGGCACCGGGCTTGGCGGCAGCCGGCTTCGACGACGCAGCGGGTGCGTCGGCGGAGGCCTTCAGCGAGGGGTCGGCCTCGATCGCGGCGCGCAGCTTGCGCGCGACCGGCGGTTCGATGGTCGAAGAGGGGCTCTTGACGAACTCCCCGAGTTCCTTGAGCTTCGCAAGTGCGATCTTGCTGTCGACGCCGAGTTCAGCGGCGATCTCGTGTACGCGTGGTTTTCCAGCCACAATTCTCCTGTCAGGGTCGGTCCACCCTGGACAGGGCAGACCACTAGTCGCGGACGGGTCTCATTTCGAGCCGTTCACTTTGTTTCCATAGCCGTTCAGCCTTTGTTTCTCAGCGGATGTTCTTCGATAATCTGCGTGTCCACCGTGGCGGACACACGAAGCGCACGACCGAAAGCGCGGCGCCGCAGGGCGGCATCCATGCATTCGCGTGTCGGATGCACCCACGCGCCCCTCCCCGGCAGGACGGCACGCTCATCGACGATGAGGATGTCGTTCTGGGACACCACCCTGAGCAGAGTGGAGCGGGGAGCACGCGTGCGACAGCCGACGCACGTTCGTACGGGTTCCATCTTACACCTGTGTTCCCGCTCGACTCGCGCGCACGGCGCGAGTCGAGCCTTCCGGACGATCAGTCCAGGACGCTGTCGGGCTGGATGTCGATCTTCGCACCCGTCAGCTTGGCGGCCAGACGCGCGTTCTGGCCCTCCTTGCCGATCGCGAGCGACAGCTGGTAGTCCGGGACGAGTGCGCGCACGGCCTTCGTGTTCGCGTCGAGGATGAACGAGCTCGTCACCTTGGCGGGCGACAGCGCGTTCGCGACGAAGGCGGCGAGCTCGGGGTCGTGGTCGACGATGTCGATCTTCTCCCCGGCCAGCTCCTCCGTGACCGCACGGACACGGCGGCCCAACTCGCCGATGCACGCGCCCTTGGCGTTGATCGCCGGGTCGTTCGCCCGCACCGCGATCTTGGTGCGGTGGCCCGCCTCGCGGGCGAGGGAGACGATCTCCACGAGACCCGCCGCGATCTCGGGCACCTCCAGCGCGAACAGCTTGCGCACGAGTCCCGGATGCGTGCGGGAGACGGTGATCTGCGGCCCCTTGAGCCCCTTCGCGACGCTGGTCACGTAGACGCGCAGGCGCGAGCCGTGGGCGTACTCCTCACCGGGGACCTGCTCTTCGGGAGGAAGGATCGCCTCGACGGATCCGAGATCGACGTGGATCATCCGCGGGTTCGGGCCCTGCTGGATCATCCCGGCGACGATGTCGCCCTCCTTGCCCTTGAACTCGCCGAGGACCGCATCGTCGGCGATGTCGCGCAGGCGCTGGCTGATGACCTGCTTCGCGGCGAACGCGGCGATGCGCCCGAAGTCGTCGGGGGTCGCGTCCTCCTCGCCGATGATGGCGCCCTCGTCGTCCTTGACGACCTGCAGCACGGCGACATGGCCGGTCCGACGGTCGAGGTCGACGCGCACGCCCTCCGGCGTGGCGCCGTCGGCGGACACGTGCTTCGAGTAGGCCGTCAGGATGGCCTGCTCGATGATCGAGACGAGCTCGTCGAACGGGATCGCCTTCTCCTTCTCGATCCCACGCAGCAGACTCAGTTCGATATCCATGACGACTCCCTATTCAGCTCTCGTCGCGCGGATGTGCACGCACGACATCCGTACAACGATACCCTGCGCCGTAGGCCGCTGCCACGACGAGGACCGCCTCGCGGGCATCTCCGTGCCGTCGCGCGGCGTCAGACGGCGGGAGCGGACTCCAGCGCGTTGATCGCCCCGATCAGGCGGAACAGCTCGCCGACCCGCCGTTGATCCAGGTGCAGCGCCAACCTCGGGAGATGCAGGAGCTCGTCGTCCGCGACCTCGGGCTGGCGCGGTGCCGTGCGGTGGATGCTGCCGCTGGACAGCATCGTGCCGAACCGGTCGTTGAGATCCGCGATCTCGTCGTCGGTGGGCTCCGCACGGAGACGCAGGATCAGCGTGTCCCCCACCCACCGCAGGGAGTCGTAGTTCCGCCAGAAGCCGGCGATCTCGGCCCTGGCCGCCTCGACGGAGTCCGTCACGACGACGCGGTCGAAGTCGCCGGGAGAGATGACGCCGGTCGGCTCGAGCGACTGGTCGATGAACGCCTTCAGCCCGCTCCAGAAGGTGCCGCCGCGCTGATCCAGCAGCACGATCGGAGTGGGCTCGGCCTTGCCCGTCTGCTGGAGGGTCAGCAGCTCGAACATCTCGTCCAGCGTGCCGAAGCCGCCGGGAAGGCAGATGAACCCGCTCGACTCCTTGATGAGCATGAGCTTGCGGGTGAAGAAGTACTTCATCGCGACGACGTGGTCGCTGCCCTGGATGAGGCTGTTCGCCTTCTCCTCGAACGGCAGCCTGATCGACACCCCGAGCGACAGCGCGGGGCCCGCTCCCTCCGCGGCCGCCTGCATGATGCCGGGGCCCGCGCCGGTGACGACCATCCAGCCGTCGGCGGCCAGCGCGGCGGCGACGTCGCGCGCCTGCAGGTAGAGCGGGTCGTCCTGCCGGGTGCGGGCGGAGCCGAAGACCGTCACCTTCGGAACGCCGTGGAACGGCGCGAAGAGCCGGAAGGCATCGCGCATCTCGGCGAGCGCGGCGGATGCGATCTTGAGGTCGAGCCGCCCGGTGCCGTCCTCGCCGAGCAGGATCGCGGTGCGCATCAGACGCATCACGAGCCGCCTGTCGGTGCGCACGCCCGCCTCGTCGAGGACGGTGTTGATCTCGGCGCTCAGCGCCTCCGGCAGCGGTTCCTCGGTCATGGCACCAGCGTCGCATGTCCTGGCCGTCGATCACCACTCCACGCCGGTGTCAACGCCCATGACGCCCGGCCCGGATGAGCGCATCATGGCCCCATGACGGAGATCACAGGACCCGAAGCGCTCGTGCGCGTCAAGGAGCTGGTGGAGGACATCGACTTCACGATGCTGACCACCCGCGACGACGCGGAGAACCTCGTGAGCAGACCGATGTCGACACGGCAGATGGACGACGCCGGCGACATCTGGTTCTTCACGGCCGAGGACACCGAGAAGGTCGAGGAGGCCCGCCATCACCATCAGGTCGGCCTGTCGTACTGCGATGCCAAGGGCATGCGCTACGTCTCGGTCGCCGGGAACGCGAGCATCGTCCACGACCGCAGCAAGATGGAGGAGCTGTACTCCCCCTCCTTGGACATCTGGTTCACGGACGGTCTCGACACCCCCGGCATCGCGCTCCTGAAGGTCACGCCGACCGTCGCGGAGTTCTGGGAGCCGGCCAAGGGCAAGGTCGCGCTGGCCGCGGGTGCGCTCAAGGCCCTGGTGACGCACGACACCCCTGACGACGACACCATGCACCACGGCTACATCGTCTGCTGACGTCACTCCCCCGCAGAACGCCGCGCACCCCGGGAGGGATGCGCGGCGTTCGGGAGCAGGCGTCAGCGGCTGGTCAGGCGCTCGACGGCCTCTGCGATCGAGACCGAGTCGCGGTCTCCTGTGGCGCGGTCCCAGAGCTCGACCTGGCCGTCGGCCGCTCCGCGCCCGACGATCACGATCTTCGGGATGCCGACGAGCTCGGCGTCGCCGAACTTCACGCCGGGAGACACCTTCGGGCGGTCGTCGTACAGCACGTCGAGCCCGGAGGCCTCGAGCTGCGCCGACAGCTCGGAGGCGACGTCGAACGCCGCCTGATCGCGACCGGCGGCCACGACCTGCACGTCGAACGGGGCGACGGATGCCGGCCAGATGAGACCCTTGTCGTCGTTGTTCAGCTCCGCGATGATCGCGAGGATGCGGGTCACGCCGATGCCGTACGAGCCCATCGTGACGGTGACGAGCTTGCCGTTCTCGTCGAGGACCTTGAGTCCGAGGGCTTCGGCGTACTTGCGACCGAGCTGGAAGACATGGCCGATCTCCATGCCGCGCGCGAGCTCGACGGGTCCTGATCCGTCCGGCGCGGGATCCCCGGCACGGACGTTCGCGATCTCGACGACGCCGTCCGCGAAGAAGTCGCGTCCGGCGACCACGGAGTGCGCGTGCTTCTGGTCGATGTTCGCCCCGGTGATCCAGCTGGTGCCCTCGCCGACGCGCGGGTCGACCAGGTAGCGGATGCCGGTCGCCGACTCCTCGCCGAGCACCGCGCCGGTGGGCGACCACGGGCCGATGTAGCCCTTCACGAGGAGCGGGTTGGCCTCGAAGTCGTCCGGGGTCGCGGTCGCCACCTCGGCCGGCGCGAAGGCCACCTCGGCGCGCTTCTCGTCGACCTCGCGGTCGCCGGGGATGCCGACGACGACGAGCTCACGGGTGCCGTCGAGGTGCGTCAGCGCGAGGACGACGTTCTTGAGCGTGTCCGCCGCCGTGTAGTCGCCGTCCAGGTGCGCGTTCGAGTGCGCGACCAGCGTCTCGATCGTCGGCGTGTCCGGCGAGTCGAACACGACCGGCGACGCCTCGGAGTCGAAGGCGATCGCGTCGGGCACCGCTGTGGTGAAGGCCTCGACGTTGGCGGCGTAGCCGCCGGCGCTGCGGACGAACGTGTCCTCGCCGACAGGGGTCGGGTGCAGGAACTCCTCGCTGCGGGATCCGCCCATCGCCCCGGCATCAGCCTGGACGATCGCGTACTCGAGGCCTAGCCGCTGGAAGATGCGCTCGTACGCGTCGCGCTGCGCCTGGTAGCTCGCGTCGAGCCCGGCGTCCGAGGAGTCGAAGGAGTAGGCGTCCTTCATCGTGAACTCGCGACCGCGGAGCAGTCCGGCGCGCGGACGCGCCTCGTCGCGGTACTTGTCCTGGATCTGATAGATCGTGAGCGGCAGATCCTTGTACGACGAGTAGAGGTCCTTCACGAGCAGCGTGAAGGCCTCCTCGTGCGTCGGGGCGAGCAGATAGTCGCCGCCCTTGCGGTCCTGGAGGCGGAACAGCAGATCGCCGTACTCCTCCCACCGACCGGTCGCCTCGTACGCCTCGCGGGGCATGAGCGCCGGGAAGTGCACCTCCTGCGCGCCTGCGGCGGACATCTCCTCACGGACGACCGCCTCGATCCGCGCCTTCACGCGCAGGCCGAGCGGCAGCCAGGCGAAGATGCCGGCGGCCTGCGGCCGGATGTATCCCGCACGGATGAGCAGCTTGTGGCTCGCGACCTCTGCACCTGCAGGGTCTTCGCGGAGCGTACGGAGGAAGAAGTTGGAGAGACGAGTGACCACGGGCCCAGTCTACTGACCGGTGGTCACCCGCCTTCACGTCGGTCTCAGTTGAGCGCGGGCAGTCCGTCGGGGATCACACCGCCGGCGTACAGGCTCGCCGCGAGCTCCTGCACGGCCGTGAGCGCGACCCGCTGCGGGAGCGGACCGTAGGAGATGCGGGTGACGCCGAGCTTCTCGTACTCCGATGCGGCGAGCGCGCCGGGGAGGCCGATCACGCTGACCTTGCCCTCGCCGATGCCCTCGACGAGCTGGCGCGTGACGGTGGCATCGAGGATCCCCGGGACGAAGACCGCCGTCGCCCCCGCGTCGAGGAAGGCGCGACCGCGCTGGATCGCGTCCGCGACACTCTCGGCGACGGGCCGGTGGCCGGCCCGGACGAAGGCGTCGGTGCGGGCGTTGAGCGCGAAGGGCACGCCCTCCGCCTCGGCCGCCCTCACGATCGACTCGACGACCGCGACGGAGTCGTCGAGGGGCTTGAGGCGGTCTTCGACGTTCGCGCCGACGACTCCCGCGGCGATCGCGAGGCGGGTGGTCTCCCCCGCGTCGTCGTACCCGTCGTCGAGGTCGGCGGTGACGGGCACCGACACCGATGCCGCGATGCGTCCGACCATGTCGATCATCACCTCGCGCGGGATCGTCCCGTCGTCGTATCCGAAGGACGCGGCGATGCCGTGCCCCGCGGTCGCGATCGCGGTCGTCTCCGGCAGCGCGGCGAGGGCGCGGGCGGACACGACGTCCCACACGTTCACGACGCGGAGGATCTCGGGGGCTTCGTACAGTCCGATGAGGGTCTTGGCCTTGTCAGCAGTGGTCATGTCCCCACGCTAACGCGCGCGGCGATCCGCCGGGCCGGAGTGACGCGTCGGATCGGATGCGCATCCCGTCGGCGCCGAGCCGCCGCGCCTCCGGGCACCCTAGTGTGGGCGTATGCTCCAGCGCCGATCCCGCGTCGCCCCGTCCGCCGCACAGACCGAGCTGGCCGCGGCCCTGGCCGCGCTGCGCGACGACCTCGACGCCCCAGCCGACTTCCCCGTCGACGTCCTCGAGGAGGCGGAGGCCGCCCAGGCTCCGGTGCCCGACCTCGACCTGCGGCACGTGCCGTTCGCGACTCTCGATCCTCCGGGATCCCGTGACCTCGATCAGGCGTTCCACCTCGAGCGGAGCGGTACCGGCTACACCGTCCGCTACGCGATCGCGGACGTCCCCGCCTTCGTCGTCGCGGGGGGCGCGGTCGACGCCGAGGCGCGCCGGCGCGGACAGACGCTCTACGCGGCGGACGGCAGGATCCCGCTGCATCCGGCCGTGCTCAGCGAGGATCGCGCCTCCCTGCTGCCGGGGGCGGAGCGTCCGGCGCTGGTGTGGACCTTCGACCTCGACGACGCCGGCTCGGTGGCGGACCTCCGGCTCGAGCGCGCGCTGATCCGGTCGCGCGCGCAGCTCGACTACGCGAGCACCCAGGCGGCACTCGACCGGGGCGACGAGGGCCCCGCGTCGCTCCTGCCCGAGATCGGCGCCCTCCGCGTCGACCTGGAGCGCCTCCGAGGCGGCGCGAGCCTGAACCTCCCGGACGAGGAGGTCGTGCGCACGCCGGACGGCGGGTACGCGATCGAGCGCCGCCATCCGCTTCCCGTCGAGGAGTGGAACGCGCAGCTCTCGCTCATGACGGGCATGGCGGCCGCCTCCCTCATGCTCGACGCACGGGTCGGGATCCTCCGGACGATGCCGCAGCCGGACGAGGCCGCGTTCGCCGCGTTCCGGCTGCAGACCGAGGCGCTCGGCCGCCCGTGGACATCGGGCAGATACGGCGACTACCTGCGGGGGCTCGAGCGCGCGGACCCGATGACGCTGCCGGTCCTCGAGGCCGCAGCCTCGCTCTTCCGTGGAGCCGGGTACCTGACGTTCGACGGCGCGGTGCCGGACGACACGGTGCAGGCGGCCATCGCGGCGCCGTATGCGCACGCCACCGCCCCGTTGCGCCGTCTGGTCGACCGGTGGACCCTGGCGATCTGCCTCGCGGCCGCCGAGGGCCGTGAGGCTCCGGAGTGGGCGCGGGACTCGCTGGCGGAGCTGCCCGCGCTCATGCAGTCGTCCGCGCAGCGCGCCTCGAGGCTCGACACGGCGACCGTCGATGCCGTCGAGGCCGCGCTCGTCACCCCGCTGGTGGGGACGACCGTGCAGGCGACCGTGATCGAGGTGCGCGGTGAGCGCGCGACCGTCCAGCTGTCCGAGCCCGCAGTCACGGCGTCGTCGCCTGTGCCGCCCGGCACGGCTGCCGGCGCGTCGGTGCCGCTGCGGGTGGTGCGAGCCGACGTCGGACGCGGAGAGATCGAGTTCGCGATCTGACCCGTCGGCGCGTCGACGCTCAGGCCGCAGGACTCGCCGTCGTCGTCATGACCAGCAGCTGAGGATCGGTGAGATCGAGCGCGACCTCGATCGACAGAAAATCGGACAGGGACGGCGTGTGCGTGCCGCCGCACAGGATCTCGGCCGTCCCCTCGGCGAGCTCGCAGCGCCAGCGGCGCCGGTCGACGATCGTCGGCCCCTCGGCGAGAACCTCGCTCGACACCGCCGAGGCGACCCAGTCGCGAAGTCGAGCGTTGATCGCTTCTGTGCGGTCGGCCAGCGTCGCCGCGAACGACTCGGTGTCGAAGCCTGCCCGACGCAGGCTCTTGCCCAGCCGGTACTCATCGACGGCGCCGTCCTCGTGGATCCGGCTGGTCTGGTTTGCGCGACCCTCGAAGTCGGGGGTGCCCAGCGCGTCGACGCCCGGGTCCTTGCGCCAGAGATCGGCGACGGCGAGGTCGAGCGCGAGCGACGCGAGGTGGCATGCGGTGTGCCCCCGGCTCAGACCCGCGCGCCGGGCTTCGTCGACGGCCAGATCGACCGGCGCGCCCTCGACGAGCCAGGAGGGAGCGGGACCGTCGATCGGGTGCGCGACGAGCCAGGTCCACCCCTCGACGCCGCGCTTGACCGGGATGTCCGTGCCGACGGCGAACACCCCGTCGTCGGAGACGGCTGCCATGACCGCCTCGCGCACCCGCACCGACTCGGTCCCGGACGAGATCGTGCCGCTGTCGCCCGGCTGGTCGGGCCAGGTGTGATCGACCGGGTGGAAGGGAGTCGCCTCGACGACGACCAGAGCGCCCTGGTCGCCCTCCTCGATGCGGACGACGGAGCTCGCGCCGCGGACGGCGCCGGATGCGAACGAGACGACGGTGGCGGGCATGGCTCTCCTCGGTATGCGGGCGGGTCGGGATGCGGGCGGACCCGGTCAGTTCGTGTCGTACTCGCCGCTGACGGCGACGGCCACGGTGATCTCAGGAACGGTGAGCTCCTCGCGCGCGCCGCCCTGCGAGCCGCGAATGGCGGGCGATCCGGACGTCGGCGACTCCCGCAGGATCGCCACGTCCGTCACGGCGACTCCGAGCGCCGCGGCGAAGTCGTCGGCTTTCGCACGGGCGTCGCGCACGGCCGCTGTCCGCAGCTCCCGCGTCACACCGTCTCTCGTCGCCTCCGTGAGGGCCCAGGCCGTCGACACGGTCGCGCCGAGCGCGCTCAGCTCGGCGACCACATCGGCCACGAGGTCGAGCCGGCCCAGCTTGATGCGCACGGTTCCGCTCGTGACGTGATCCCGGTGCTGTGCGCCGTCCTTGTCGGTCCACACCCGGACGCGCGTGGTCAGGACGTCGATCGAATGCCAGGTGGCCGCGCCGGTCCCGCGCAGCACGACGGCGCGCTCGGCGATCCGGGCGTGGGCGGACTCGCCGAGGGCCATCGACTGGTCGCGCTGGGGGTGCGCCATGGCCACGGTGGCGGTCAGCGTCGCGCGCTCAGCGCGGAGGTGCCGCTCGCCGAGGCCGGAGACCGTGATGCGGGTCACGCCGTGACGACCTGAGCCGTGCCCAGCGGTGCCTCCGGTCCCATCTCCGCGGCGATGCGGTTCGCCTCCTCGATGAGCGTGGAGACGATGTCGGCCTCGGGCACGGTCTTGATGACCTCTCCCTTGACGAAGATCTGGCCCTTGCCATTGCCGGATGCGACGCCGAGATCGGCTTCACGCGCCTCGCCGGGTCCGTTCACGACGCAGCCCATGACGGCGACGCGCAGCGGCACGGTCATGTCCTTGAGCCCCTCCGTGACGTCCTCCGCCAGCGTGTAGACGTCGACCTGCGCGCGTCCGCACGACGGGCACGACACGATCTCGAGCTTGCGCTCGCGGAGGTTGAGCGACTGCAGGATCTGGTGCCCGACCTTGACCTCCTCGGCGGGCGGAGCCGAGAGCGAGACGCGAATGGTGTCGCCGATGCCCTCGCCCAGCAGGATGCCGAACGCCGTGGCGCTCTTGATCGTGCCCTGGAACGCGGGGCCCGCCTCGGTCACTCCGAGGTGCAGCGGCCAGTCGCCCCGCTCGGCGAGCTGGCGGTACGCCTTCACCATGACGATCGGGTCGTTGTGCTTGACCGAGATCTTGAAGTCGTGGAAGTCGTGCTCCTCGAACAGCGAGGCCTCCCACACCGCGCTCTCGACGAGCGCCTCGGGGGTCGCCTTGCCGTACTTCTCCAGGAGACGACGGTCGAGAGAGCCGGCGTTGACGCCGATGCGCAGAGAGACGCCGGCATCCTTCGCCGCCTTGGCGATCTCGCCGACCTGGTCGTCGAACTTGCGGATGTTGCCGGGATTGACGCGCACGGCGGCGCAGCCGGCGTCGATCGCCTGGAACACGTACTTCGGCTGGAAGTGGATGTCGGCGATGACGGGGATCTGGCTCTTCTTCGCGATGATGTGCAGCACGTCGGCGTCGTCCTGCGACGGCACGGCGACGCGCACGATCTCGCAGCCCGATGCCGTGAGCTCGGCGATCTGCTGGAGCGTGCCGTTGATGTCCGTCGTCTTCGTGGTCGTCATGGACTGCACGCTCACGGGGGCATCGCCGCCCACGAGGACCTTGCCCACCTTGATCTGACGTGACTTGCGACGAGGGGCGAGGACTTCGGGGATCTTCGGCATCCCGATATTCACTGCTGGCACACCCTCAGCCTACGCCGCCAGGATGCACGCGGGCTGGATGTCACCCCCGCGTCACGCTCCGTTTCCGCAGACCGCCGGTGTGATAGTTTCGGCCCATGCTCGCGAACCTCACCTGGTGGCCCGCCTCCTAGGCGGTGTGTTCGC
The DNA here is from genome assembly GCF_001650405.1 of Microbacterium sp. H83. Lineage (GTDB taxonomy): Bacteria > Actinomycetota > Actinomycetes > Actinomycetales > Microbacteriaceae > Microbacterium. The sequence continues at coordinate 189,428 of NZ_LWCU01000001.1, forward strand.
GTTCCCACGAATCCAGACCGCCTCCGGGGCGGTCTTTTCGTTGAGCCGAGCCGGAGCCACGCACAGGAGACCCCGATGACCCTCACCCGCCTCGCCGAGCTCACCGCAGACCCCACGGCGTCGTTCGTGCTCATCGCCCGCGACGGGGCCGACACCGTCGAGCTGCTCTCCGGCGACGTCACCGATGTGGAGCTCCTCGCCGACATCCCCCTCGACGCCGGAGGCATCGCGCGCGAGGTCTTCGCGATGGTGCCCTACCGGCAGGTGCGCGAGCGCGGCTTCGTGGCGCAGGACGACGGGGCGCCGCTGCGGTGCGTCGTGGTCGACGAGCACCTCCACCTGCCGACGGCCGACCTGCTGGCGCAGCTCCCCGACGCGGCCGTTCCTCTGCGCGACGGCGGCTTCGACATCGCCGACGACGAGTACGCGGCCATCGTCGAGCGGGTCATCGCCGACGAGATCGGGCGCGGCGAAGGCGCGAACTTCGTCATCCGGCGCGACTACACCGCGGAGATCGACGTCGACGACCGCACGGCCGCGCTCACCTGGTTCCGTGCCCTGCTGCTGCACGAGCGCGGCGCGTACTGGACGTTCGCCGTCGTCACCCCCGGGCACATCGCGGTGGGCGCCAGCCCCGAGGCCCACGTGGTGGCCCGCGACGGGATCGTCACCATGAACCCGATCTCGGGGACCTTCCGGCACCCCGCGGGAGGCGCGACGAAGGAGACGCTCGTCGGCTTCCTCTCGTCGACCAAGGAGACGGAGGAGCTGTTCATGGTCGTCGACGAGGAGCTCAAGATGATGAGCGCCGTGTGCTCCGACGGCGGGCGGATCACGGGTCCGCATCTGAAGGAGATGTCGCGCCTGACCCACACGGAGTACATGCTCCGCGGACGCAGCCGGTTCGATCCCCGCGACATCCTGCGAGAGACGATGTTCGCGCCGACGGTCACCGGATCCCCCATGCAGAACGCGTGTGCGGTGATCCGGCGTCACGAGACCAAGCCGCGCGGGTACTACTCGGGCGTGGCCGCGCTGTTCACACCGAACGACGACGGCGGCCACGACCTCGACGCGCCCATCCTCATCCGCACGGTGTACCTCCGCGACGGCTCGTTGAACGTGCCGGTCGGAGCGACGCTCGTCCGGCATTCCGACCCGCGCGGCGAGGTCTCGGAGACGCACGGCAAGGCGGCCGGCGTACTGGGCGCGATCGGCGCGATCGACCGCGACGGCGAGGCGGGGACGCGCTCGGATCCGGATGCCCCCGGAGAGCGCCGATCCCTCGCGGGCGACCCCGAGGTCGCCGCCCTCCTGTCCTCCCGCAACGCGCGCCTCGCGGACTTCTGGCTGAACCCTCAGGGCGAGGACCTCACCGGTCCCTTCGCCGGACGGAGCGCCCTGGTCGTGGACGCCGAGGACCGATTCACGACGATGCTCGCGCACCAGCTGCGCCACCTGGGTCTGGATGTGACGATCAGCGGGTGGAGCGCGGTGCAGGACGCGGCGGTCGACGACGCGGACCTCGTCGTCGCCGGACCCGGCCCCGGCGATCCCCGGGACGCCGGCAGCCCGCGCATCGCCCGCATGCGGGAGATCGTCGCCCGCCGCCTCGACGCCGGCGCGCCCCTGCTCGCCGTGTGCCTGAGCCATCAGATCCTCGCGCACCGGCTCGGCATCGAGCTCGCTCCGCTCGCCTCGCCCCATCAGGGTCTGCAGAAGTCAGTGCCGGTCTTCGGGGAGGACGCCTCGATCGGGTTCTACAACACCTTCACGGCGCGGGTCTCGCCCGGGACGACGGACGCGGCCGGTGCCCAGGTGTCCGCGGACGCGGCGAGCGGAGACGTCTACGCGCTGCGCGGCGACCGCTTCGCGTCGATCCAGGGGCACCTGGAATCCATCCTGTCGCGCGACGGCATCCGCACCCTGGAGCGGCTCGTCGAGCACGCCCTGACCTGACCGCGTCAGCCCCCGAGCAGTTTCACCGGGTTGAAGAGGTCGGCCACCAGCAGCAGTGCGCCCATCGCGATGAGGAGCGTGGCGACGACGACGGTGAGCGGCACCAGGCGGGTCGCGTCGACCGGTGCGGGCGGCGGGCGGCGGAAGATCCTCGCCCACGCCCGACGGGTGCCGTCCCACAGCGCCACGACGACGTGACCGCCGTCGAGGGGCAGCAGCGGGATCAGGTTGAAGACGAAGAGGGCGACGTTCAGCGACCCGAGGAGGCCGAGCAGCACCGAGAAGCGGTTGAGGATCGGCGCGTCCGTGGCGGCGACCTCTCCCGCGAGGCGACCGACGCCGACCACGCTCAGCGGACCGTTGGGATCGCGCTCCCCGCCGGTGACCAGCGAGACGCCGACATCCCACAGTCGCGCGGGCAGCGTGACGATCAGCGACGCGACCCGACCGACGGTGTCCGCCGCCATCTGCGGTCCCGCGCTCAGAGGCTGAGGGATGAATGCCATCTGCGCGGCCATCCCGACGTATCCGACGGTCTTCACGACCTGCTCGCCGTCGGAGTCGAGGACGGGCTGGCCGCTCGCGTCCGTGATGGTCCGCTCCGCCTCGATCGGTGTGACGGTGAGACTCTTCTCGACGCCGTCGCGCAGCACGACGACGTCGAGCGCGACCCCCGGTGACGCCTGCACGATCGACGTCGCCTCGGCGAACGTGGACACCGGGGTCCCGTCGATCGACACGAGCACGTCGGCGGGCCTGACGCCCGCCTCGGCAGCCGGAGTGGCGGGGTCGTCGGGCGAGCACTCCGTCGCCGTCGATCCCGCGGGGAGGACGCACTCGTTGACCGAGGCGATCGTCGTGGATCCCTGCTGGACACCGACGCCCGAGACGAGCACCGTGAAGATGACGACGGCGAGCACGAGGTTCATGAGCGGCCCGCCGAGCATGACGATCACGCGCTTCCACACCGGCAGCCGGTAGAAGACGCGGTCCTCGGCGCCCTCGGCGATCGTCTCGTCGTTCGCGGATCTCGCGTCCTGGACCAGGGTGCGGAAGACGCCTCGCGCAGGACCGGCGGTGGTGGACGCGGGATACATGCCCGACATCGAGATGAACCCGCCCAGGGGCAGCAGCTTGAACCCGTACTCCGTCTCCCCGACTCGCTTCGACCAGATCCGCGGACCGAAGCCGATCATGTACTGCCCCACGCGCACGCCGAAGAGCTTCGCGGGCACGAGGTGACCGATCTCGTGCAGGCCGATCGAGAGGCCGAGACCGATCAGCATGAACAGGATGCCACCCAGATACAGCAGGAATTCCACGTGCCTACGGTACTGCCCTCCTGCTAGGAATCAGCCCGGGCGCCCGACGGACGGCGTCGCGCCGACTATTAGGCTGGGAGCGTGACCATCCGGCAGCTGCGACTCCTGCGCGCTGCCGCGGCATCGACAGTGGCCACCGTGCTCGCGGCGGCGTCGCACACGATCGCCGGCGGTGCGGCACCGCATCCGCTGCTCGTGCTCGCCGTCACGGCTCTCCTGATCCCTGCCGCCGCCGCTCTGATCGGGGCGCGCGCGTCACGATCCCGCGTGGCGCTGACGGTGGCGGTCGGCCAGACGGCATTCCACGTCGTCTTCCAGCTGCTCGGCGCCCCCACCGGCATCCGCGCGGTCGCAGGCCACCAGCACCACATCGACGCCGCGTCCTTCGGACCCGTCCTGGAGACGGCCTCGCCCGATGCCCTCATGATCGCCGGGCACGTGGCGGCGGCGGTGCTCACGACGGCCCTGCTCTGGCACGGCGAGTCGATGGTGCTCGCCATCGCGGGATGGATGCGCGCCCGTCTTCTCGTCGCGACGCCCCGCGTGCTCCCCGAGCACCCGCGACCGGCCGCCTTCGCGTCATCCTCCCCCGCCCGGTCGTCGTCGCACTCGCCTCGTCGAGATCCCGCAGAGGGCCTCCCTCGCTCGTCTGATCGCCTCACCGCCCACGGCGGACCCATCATCCGCGGGTCTCCGCGCAGTCGCGCGCGCCCGCACACGAGCATTCAGGAGTTTCACCATGCGTTCCACCATCACCCGTCGCCATCTGACCGCCGGCCTCGTCGGAGGCGCGGTCCTCGCGCTCGCGATCCCCGCCATGGCCAGCGCGCACGTCTCCGTCAGTCCGGACGAACTCGTCGCCGGCGACCACGGCGTCCTCACCTTCTCCTTCGCCCACGGGTGCGAGACGTCGCCCACGACGTCCCTGAAGGTCACGATGCCCGAGGGCCTCGCCTCGGTCGCGCCCACCGCGGACAGCGATTGGACCATCGACATCGAGCGAGGTGACGACGGGCTCGTGAGCGCGGTGACCTACACCGCCCTCGCGCCCGTGCCCAACGACCTCCGAGGCGCCGTGAGCATGGCCGTCGGTCTCGACGAGGACACTCCCGACACCCTCGCCTTCCCGGTGATCCAGACGTGCGTCGAAGGGAGCACGGAATGGACGGAGATCGCCGAGGACGGCCAGGATCCGCACAGTCTCGACGCTCCCGCGCCCGTGGTCACCGTCACCCCGGCATCGCCCGACGCCGGGCACGGCGAGCACGACGCGTCGACCGAGGCGGCGGAGCAGGACCGGGACGCGCCGGTGGCGGCCGCGGATCCGCTGGCGACGACTCTCGGCGCGAGCGGACTGGTCGCCGGCCTCGCCGCGCTCGTGGTGGCCGTCCTCGCCTACCGACGCCGGGCCTGACACACCGAGGCGCGTCCCCGGCTCGACGGCCGGGGACGCGCCGCACCCGGGACCGGGGTACGAGCCGTGAGATCATGGACTCGACATGTCGATTGAACAACAACCGAGCCTGCCTCCCGTGCTCCGCCCCGCGAACCCGCCTCGGCGTGAGCTGTCCGAACTCGCCTCCCGATTCGCGCGCGAGGTGCGCGGCGACGTGACCGGGGTGATCGTCTCCGGCATCACCCTCGCCACCGCCGATCTCCGTGCCGGCGAGGCGTTCGTCGCGATCCGCGGCGTCAATCGCCACGGCGCCGAGTTCGCGGCCGCTGCCGCGGAGAAGGGCGCCGTCGCGGTCATCACGGACGACGCGGGCGCCGCGATCGCCGCGTCGACGGGACTGCCCGTGCTCGTGGTGGACGATCCGCGCGGGAGCCTCGGCGCGCTCAGCGCCTGGGTGTACGGGACCGGCGCCGGCGCCCCCCTGCCCACCCTCTTCGCGACCACCGGGACCAACGGCAAGACCAGCGTCTCGCACCTGCTCGAGGGGATCCTCGACCAGCTCGGCGTCGTGACCGGACTCTCCTCGACGGCCGAGCGGCACATCGCGGGAGAGATCATCGTCTCGCGCCTCACGACGCCGGAGGCATCCGAGATGCACGCGCTGCTCGCGCTCATGCGCGAGCGCGAGGTCGAGGCCGTGGCCGTCGAGGTCAGCGCCCAGGCGCTCTCGCGGCATCGTGTGGACGGCATCCGCTTCGACGTCGCCGGCTTCACCAATCTCAGCCACGACCACCTCGACGACTACGCCGACATGGAGGAGTACTTCGAAGCGAAGCTCCCCCTCTTCCGCCCCGATCGCGCGACGCGCGGCGTCGTCTGCATCGACTCCCCCTCGGGTGCCGTCGTCGTCGAGCGCGCCGAGATCCCCGTGGTCACGGTGGGGACCCCGTCGATCGCGGCCGATCCCGAGAGGTCGGCACAGGCCGACTGGGTCGTCGTCATCGACGAGGAACGGACGTCGGGCACCACGTTCACCCTCACCGGCCCGGCCGGCTCGCTCTCGACGACCGTCCCGGTCATCGGACCGCACATGGCGGCCAACGCCGCGCTGGCGATCGTGATGCTCCTCGAGGGCGGCTACGCCTGGGAGCGCATCGTCGAGGCGCTCGCCCGCGACGGCGGCATCCGCGCCCACCTCCCCGGTCGCACCCAGCTCGTCTCGGGCGAGACCGGACCCGCCGTCTTCGTCGACTTCGGGCACTCGCCCGATGCGTTCGAGAAGACCCTTGCGGCCGTGCGTCGAGTGACTCCCGGCAAGGTCCTCATGCTGTTCGGCGCCGACGGCGACCGCGACGCGAGCAAGCGTTTCGACATGGCGCGTACGGCCGTCGAGGGCAGTGACATCCTCGTCGTGACCGATCATCATCCCCGCTTCGAGGACCCCGACTCGATCCGCGCGACCCTCGTCGAGGGGGCGCGCCGAGCGCGACCCGATGCGGAGATCCACGAGTACTCGCCGCCCGAGGCGGCCATCGTCGCCGCGGTCGGGCTCGTGGGCGACGGAGACGCGATCCTGTGGGCCGGTCCGGGGCACCAGGATTACCGCGACATCCGCGGCGTCCGCACGCCCTACTCCGCGCGCGAGCTCGCGAGAAGGGCGCTGCGCGCTGCGGGGTGGCCGGTCCCGGACTCGCGGTGGCCCGTGCCCTACCCCGACGAGGACTGACGCCGCGTCCGGGCGGTCGGGCGGCGGCTCAGCCCGCCCGATCGTCGTGCGCCGCCGTCAGGCCCGGTCGATGAGCCCATCCGCCGTGCGCCGCGCCCACGCCTCGGCGTCGGCCAGAGACTCGACGGTCAACGTCTGCGGGGGTTCGTGGGCGTCGACGACGGCCGCGATCGTGTCGACGATCGCGAGGAACGGGATCCGTCCTTCGTGGAAGGCGATGACGGCCTGCTCGTTGGCCGCGTTGTAGACCGCGGGGAACGTGAATCCGGCACGCCCCACGGCCTTGGCGAGGTCCACAGAGGGGAAGGCGACATCGTCGAGCGGCTCGAACGTCCACGACGAGGCCGTGGTCCAGTCCAGCGGTCGACCGACGCCGCCGACCCGGTTCGGCCAGTCCAGGCCGAGCGAGATGGGCAGGCGCATATCCGGCGGAGACGCCTGCGCGATCGTCGACCCGTCGATGAACTCGGCCATCGAGTGCACGATCGACTGGGGATGCACGACGACCTCGATGTCGTCGTAGGCCACGTCGAAGAGGAGGTGCGCCTCGATGACCTCGAGGCCCTTGTTGACGAGCGTCGCCGAATTCGTGGTGACCATGCGACCCATGTCCCAGGTGGGGTGGGCGAGAGCCTGCTGCGGCGAGACATCGCTCATCTCGTCGCGCGAGCGTCCGCGGAACGGACCGCCCGACGCCGTCACGACCAGGCGTCGCACCTCGGAGTGGGTTCCGCTGCGCAGCGCCTGCGCGAGGGCGGAGTGCTCGGAGTCGACCGGCACGATCTGATCCGGCGCCGCGGCGGCGAGGACGAGCTCGCCGCCGACGATCAGCGACTCCTTGTTGGCGAGCGCGAGGGTGCGACCCGCCTTCAGCGCCGCGAGAGTGGAACCGAGTCCGATCGACCCGGTGATGGCGTTGAGCACGACATCGGCCTCGACATCGCGCACCAGCTGCTCCGCCTGCTCGGCACCCAGCGCCGTGTCCTCGACCTGGAACGCCGCCGCCTGCGCGGCGAGCATCTCGGCGTTGGACCCGGCGGCGAGCCCCACGAGCTCGAACCGCCGCGGATTGGCCCTGATGACGTCGAGCGCCTGGGTGCCGATGGAGCCGGTGGAGCCGAGGACGATGATGCGACGCATGTCGCCAGCCTATGACACGCCCTCGGCTCCGATCGGTTTACTGCGCCTGCTCGATCGGCGTGGTCGCGAGGATGTCGACGACGAACACGAGCGACTCGTTCTGGAGCTCGTTGCCCTCGGACGCCCCGTAGCCGTCCTTCGGGGGCATGGTCACGACGACCTGCGATCCGACCTTCTGCCCTTCGAGCGCGAGGCGGAAGCCCGTGACGACTCCGCTGGTCTGGAACTGGGCGGGTACAGCGCCACGCCCCCAGCTCGAGTCGAACTCGCTGCCGTCGGACCACTTGACGCCGCGGTACTGAACCGTCACCAGATCGCCGGCGCCGACGACGGCTCCCGCGCCCTGCTTCAGCGTCACGACCTCGGTCTCCGCGGGAGCGTCGCCGTCGGGGATCGTGATCGTGGGAGCGCCCTCGTCGTCGAGCTCGACCGCGGGAGCACCCTCGGTCGGCTCGACGTCGGAGCCGGAGGCGATGGTCGGCAGCTGCTCGACGGTCTCGACGTAGAGCACGCTCGGGTTCGCCCCCTCCTGCGCGGCAGGCAGCGTCAGGACGACGCTGGATCCGATCGGGAGGCACTCGGCGGCGACCGTGAACACGGTGGACTGAGTGGGATCGACGATCTGCTGGGGCTGCTGAGTGGGGAGGAGAGCCGACAGCACTCCGTCGGGACCCCGCTCGGACGTGCTGAGCACTTCGTTCGTGGTGGCGTCGACGAGCTGGTAACGGAGCGAGACCAGGTCGCCCGGGAGCACCTCCTCGCCGTCGCCCTCGACGATCACCGAGCGCTCCGCCTGGGCGAGATCGGCGTCGGCCGGGACGGTGACCTTCGCGGCGGAGCCGCTGCCCTCGACCGTGACGGCGTCGGAGCCGGCACCGGAGGGAAGATCGGCGAGGCAGGACGCGTCGGCGGACGGCGAGGGGCTTCCGGACGACTCGGGTGCGGCGTCGCCGGAGCATCCGGCCAGGAACAGGGTCGCCGCGGCGACGGTGGACAGGACGATGAGCGGACGCTTGCGCACAGTGGGACCTCAGGATCGCGGGCGGGACAAACCCCCATCATCCCCCATACCGCTTTGTCCACGCTGGGAGGCGCGCGCCGGAGCTCCATTCCCGTGCCGGCATGGATTCGGGAGTAACCTGCTCTGATGACGTCAGAGCAGTCCGTGGAGCCCGAACCGTCGCCCGCAGAGACTGCGAAACCACGCCATGCCGGCTTCACCTACGCCCTGGGACGCAGTCTCATCAGCGTCCTGGCCCGCACCGTCTACAGACCGCGCATCGAAGGCAGGGAGAACGTCCCGAAGGATGGCGCCGTCATCTTCGCGAGCAATCACCTGTCGTTCATCGACTCGATCGCGATCCCGGTCGCCGCACCGCGGCCCGTGCACTTCCTCGCCAAGTCGAGCTACTTCGAAGGCACCGGAGCACGGGGCTGGCTGAGCCGGACCTTCTTCGAGTCGATCGGCGCGATCCCCGTGCGTCGCGGTGCCGGACAGGCCGCTCTCGACGCGCTCGACCTGCAGCGTCAACTCCTCGATGAGGGGCTCGCGGTCGCTCTGTATCCCGAGGGCACGCGATCCACCGACGGCCGCCTGTACAAGGGCCGCACCGGCGTCGCCTTCCTCGCGCTGCAGACCGGTGCACCGGTGGTGCCGGTCGGCCTCATCGGCACCGACAAGGTCATGCCGGTGGGAGCCAGGGTCCCGACGCTCTCGGAGCGCATCACTGTCCGTTTCGGCGAGCCCATCGATCTCGCCCCGCACGGACCGGCATCGAGCGGTCGCGCGCGTCGGCTCGCGACCGACGAGATCATGGCGGCCATTCACGCACTCTCCGGTCAGGAGCTCGCCGGGACCTACAACGAGGCCCCCGCGCAGGGGACGATCGAGAAGATCAGACAGGCTCTGCCGCACGAGCGCCGCTGAGCGGACCGCCCCTCGCGCCGGGATCAGCGCGTCTGCGCCGTGACCGTGGCCTCGTGCCGCACCGGGAAGTTCATCGAGTTCGCGATGAAGCACCAGTCCCTCGCCTGCGCGTGGGCGCGCTCGGCCGCCTCGATCATCGACGGGTCCTCGACCACCACCTGCGGCCGCAGCATGACCTCGACGAAGGCACCGCCGCCCGCCCCGTTCTCGCGCATCATCCCCGTGGCCGTGTCGCGATAGGAGACGACGACCACGCCGGCCGTCACGCACGCATGCAGGTACGACAGCAGGTGGCACTCCGAGAGCGAGGCCAGGAGCAGGTCCTCGGGGTTCCAACGGCTGGGGTCGCCCCGGAACGGCTTGTCCGATGAGGCGAGGATGTCCGGCTTGCCCTCCACCTCCAGGGTGACGTCGCGCCGGTAGTCGCGGTACCCGCTGGTGCCGCTGCCGCTGTTGCCGGTCCACGTCGAGGTCAGTGCGTAGTGGTGCTCGCCGAGAGCCGCGGAGTTCGCCATCCCTCCAGTCTGCCAGCACCCGGCGACCGAGGCACGGCCGGTCGGGTTTCCGACGGTAGTCTTGCCAGGTGCTGGAAACTCTCACCGTTCAGGATGCCGTGGAACTCGCCGTCGTCGAGCGGAGCGGCTTCGTCGAATCCCGCCACGCCGGCGCTGCGGTCGTGCTGTCGCCGGACGGCGACGTGGTCGCGCGGCACGGGAACGTCGACGCTCTCGTGCTGCCGCGGTCGAGCCTGAAGCCCCTGCAGGCCGTCGCCTGCATCACCGCCGGCGCCGCGCTCGAGGGCGAGCAGCTCGCGCTCTCCACAGCCAGTCACGCCGGCACGGACCGCCATGCCTCGGTGGTGCGGGACATCCTCACCGAGGGCGGTCTGACCGAGGACCACCTGGACTGCCCTCCGGCGTGGCCGACGGACTCCGCGACGCGCGACGAGATGGTCCGTGAGCACGGCCAGCCGGCCAGGCTGCGGATGAACTGCTCGGGGAAGCACGCGGCGATGCTCCGCGCCTGCGTGGCGACGGGCTGGGACACGGCCGGGTATCTCGACCCGGCGCACCCGCTGCAGGTGCACATCCGCGATGTCATCGAGCGACTCGCCGGTGAGAAGGTGGCGCACACCGCGATCGACGGCTGCGGCGCTCCGGTGCACGCGCTCACGCTCACAGGCCTCGCGCGGGCGATCCACCGCATCGGCAGCGCCTCCGATCGTTCGCCGTTCGCGCTGCACCGCGTCGCCGGATCCCTGGTGCGCGCGGTGCGCGAGCACCCGTGGACGATCGACGGGCCCGGTCGCCCCGACACGGTCGCGATCGAGCAGCTCGGAGTGTTCGCGAAGGGCGGCGCGGAGGGCGTGATGGTCATGGTCGCACCGAACGGCACCACCGTCGCGCTCAAGATGCTGGACGGCGGAGCCCGCGCCTCGACGATCGTCGCCGCGACGCTGCTCAGCCGCGCCGGCGCTCTGCGTCAGGATGCTGTCGACTCCGTCGCCGGCGATCTCGCACTGCAGGTTCTCGGCGGTGGACACCCCGTGGGCGGCGTCCGTCCCGGCAGCGGCATCTGACGACGGCGGGGCATGCCCCCGCGCTCACAGCGTGACCAGCGGCGAGATCACCACGCGTCGTGGCGCCTCGCCGCCGACGATCGACCAGGCTCTTCCCGCGTGCGGTCTCGCGTACGGAGGCAGCTCGCGGACTCCGCACAGCTGCCGCAGCTCGGCGGGGTTCTCCGCGCGCACCAGGATCTCGCCGTCGTGCCGCAGCGCCTGCCACAGCGCCCACTCACGCTGCCACTGCTCCGGTTCGCCGATGACGAGGGTCGGGCGAGTCCGGTCCTTCCCGAGATCCGCCCCGAGCGTGAGCGCCTCGGTCGTCCACATCACTCGCCACTCCGGGCGCGCTGCGGCGATCGTCTCGACGGCTGATCGCGATCCGGCGGTGACCAGCGCCGTGACCGGGGCGCGCGGAACCCATTCGACCTGGCCCCGATGGCTCACCGACCCCACGTCGGACCGAGTCGGTCCCTCCTCGGGAACCCAGGCGACCTGCACCTCGTGTCCGTCGATGCGTGCGCGCCCCGGCGGCCGGTCGCGGTCATACCCCTCGCCGTCCCCGCCCGCGGCGAGGTGATCCACGCGGCTCGGCATCCGGAGCAGTCCCCGCCGGGGCAGGGCGTCGAGCAGCCGTCCGACCGCACCTGCGCCCCTCGACGCCGTGATCACGAACGTCGTGCCGCTGTCCCCGCGGAGGATCCGCTCCCAGAGGAGGATGAGATGCTGGCCGTGTTCGGCCGGCATCTCGGCGATCTGCGCATCGATCTCGTCGCAGAGCACGAGACGAGGTGCGGGACCGCGACGCTCCGCGAGACCGACGACCTCGTCCCACGCCCGCTCGGGATCGCGCGGCACCCACACGGCCTCAGGGCACTGCGACTGCAGACTGCGCAGGGTCGAGGTACGACCGGACCCGGGTCCGCCCAGAAGGACGAGGCCCCGGTCGGAGCCAGGACGGAAGGTGTCGAGCGGCTGCCTCTGCCGGTCGGGGTCGTCGCGGCGCCCGAGCACGATCTCCCCCGCGGGGACCTCCCCCGACACCGTGTCGAGCGGGAGCACGGTCGGGAGCGCCGGGAGCCAGGGACTGCGAGAGCGCGGTGCCGCCGACCATTGCGCTGAGACCCGGCGGAGGTCGGCTGGTCCGGTGAGTGCGACCCTCGCCGCCCGCGGACTCTGATCCTGGGGGCGCCTGACGAGCACGATCCCCCGTGACTCCGCGCCGCCGGGGAGCTCCGCCGCCGCCTCCGTGCCGAGCACCGCTCTGCTGTCGACCGCCTCGCTCACGCGGAGACTCATCCGCAGCGGACAGTTCGCCGCGAGCGCGTCGCGGATCACTCCGGAGGCACGCTGCGTGCCGATGACGAGGTGCATGCCGAGCGCACGCCCCCTCGCCGCGACGTCCGTGAACACCGTTCCGAGCTCCGCGTGCTCCTGCAGGAGCGCGGCGAACTCGTCGATCACGATGATGAGTCGAGGCAGATCGACCTCCCGGATGTCGCGTGCCCCCGCGGATGCGAGCACCGCCTCCCGCCGGCGGAGCTCGGCGGTCAGGCTCGACACGCCGCGTCGAGCACCCTTCTCATCGAGGTCGGTGATCACGGCGGCCACCTGCGGCAGGTCGCGCAGGGGCTCGAAGGCCGTCCCTCCCTTGAAGTCCGCCAGGACGAACGTGACCCGGTCCGGGCCGTGCGCGCTCGCGATGGCGGTGACCCAGGTCACGAGCAGCTCGCTCTTGCCGACCCCGGTGGTGCCGGTGACGATGGCGTGCGGTCCGTCGTCCACGATGTCGAGCACGAGGTCGTCACGCTCGTCCCGTCCGACCGTGGCGGCGAGGCCGGCGGCCGGCACCGGCTGTGCGAGCTCTCCGAGGACGAGCACATCCGGCAGCCGCGCGAGATCCTCCTCCTCCCGGGATCCCGCCGTCGCGGCGAGGAGGACCTGGGATCGCGAGAGCCCCTCGACGGAGACGTCGAGGATCCCCTCGGGGGTACGGAGTCGGGCGTCACCCGGTTCGGAGATGTCCAAGACCGTGGTCAGCCCCGGCGGGACCTCCTCGTCTGCGGCGAGGAGCCAGATCACGGCGTCGGCCTCCGGACGGGGATCCGTCGATCGCACGAGTGCGAGGATGAAGGTCCCCCGTCTGCGCCGCGCGGTCGGATCGTCGGCGTAGGGAGCGAGTCCGAGGGCGGCGATCGGCTCCTCCCCGGTGAGCCGGACGGCGCCGAATCGCATCCGGAGCTGCACGACGAGCGCCCGTGCAACGGCCTCCACCACGGGGCTCGCCCCGCGCAGTGCGATGCCGCCGCCGAGCGGCACGCTCACAGGGCTGTCGTCGAGCACGGCGCAGCGCCGCTGGAACTCCCTCTCCCGCGCCCCGTCGCCGCCACCGGCGCGGATGCCGCTGGGAGTCGTCCCGCTCCCGACGACGACGACGGTGTCGGCATCCGGTCGCGGAGCGCCGCGCAGAGGAGTCTGCATGAGACAGTGCGCGGCGTCAGGCTGGCGGTGCCATCGCACCTGTCGCTCATGGTCCTGCCGTCGCGAGAGCTCCGCCTCGGCCGCGGCCCACCCCTCATCGGAGTCCTCCTGCGCGGCTCGTCGGGCTCTGCGCTGCGATCGCGCGCCGTCGACCACGGATGCGAGGAGCATGAGCGGTCCGATCGCGGCGAAGCACAGCGAGTAGATCGACCCTGTCACGGCCCACATGACGATGCCGGCGACGACGGGCACCGATGCGGCGACGACGGGCACGGGCGCTCGGCGCGGCGTGGCGGGCACCGGAGGAACGGCGATCGGCAGGGAGTCCATGCAGATCAGTCGACCGCATCGCGCGATCGACCGGGGCGTCGCTCACAGGCGCAAGAGGGCTATTCGGCGCCGGCGTCCGTTGTGGAGGACTGCTCGTCGGCCACCTGGAGGACGACCAGGGTGACGTTGTCGCGTCCCCCGTTCTCGAGGGCGGCCGCGAGCATCGCATCGACCGCCGAGCCGGGGTCGGCGTTCTCCCGGAGGAAATGCTGGATCCCGTAGTCCGTCAGCTCCTTGGTGAGCCCGTCGGAGCAGATCACGAACCGATCGCCGGGCCGCACGTCGAGCGAGACGTAGTCCGGAGCGGTCAGCTCACTCGCGCCGACGGCACGCGTGATGACGTTGCTGTACGGATGCCCCTCCGCCTCTTCGGGGCTGATCTTGCCGGACTCGATGAGTTCCTGCACCACCGAGTGGTCGGTCGTGACCTGGACGAGCCGGTCGTCGCGCAGCAGGTAGACGCGCGAGTCGCCGATGTTGAGCGCGACCCAGTGCGGGTCTCCGTCGTCGAACTCCAGGAAGACGCCGGTCAGCGTCGTTCCCGTTCCCTCATCGGTGGTCTCCGGATGGTCCGCGATGTCACCGACAGCGAGCGCGAGCGCTCCCTCGATCGAACCGCGCCCGACCGTGCCGTCGGCGACCAGCGCCTCGAGTCGGGTGACCGTGCTGCGGCTGGCGATCTCACCACCGGCGTGGCCGCCCATCCCGTCGGCGACGATGAAGAGCGGGTACTCGGCGAAGAAGGCGTCCTGATTGGTCTCGCGGCGGCGGCCCACATCGGTCACGCCCGCCCAGGAGAGCACCAACGGGCGCTGCGCCACCGTGACGGTGTGCGTCTTCGTCATCGTCTCAGCCACTCGTCGCCTCCGAATCGACCGTGAGTCGGGTGGCCTCACAGTACTCACACATCGTAGTGGACGCCGCGCCCATCAGATCGTCACCTCGTGGGCCCGGACGATGCCGGACATGTCAGACCTTCGATGCCACGAGACCATGCCTCCACGCTATCGTCTCGGCGACCTCCGGCCGCGCACAGGACAGGACCGTACACGCAGAGAGCCCCCGACCGGAGTCGGGGGCTCTCGAGAAGGCGATCAGGCCGGAGGCTGGTTCGGATCCGTCGGCGGCGCCGGGGGCGCGGTCGGCGGAGCCGCGGGCGGTGCCGGCGGGACCTGAGGAGCGGACGGTGCTGTCGGCGGCACCGGAGGTGCGGACGGGGGCTGACCGGGAGCGGCGGCGGGCGGCGTGTAGCCGGGCTGCGCCGGGGGCGCGTAGCCGGGCTGCGCCGGGGGTGCATAGCCGGGCTGCGCCGGCGGCGCGTATCCCTGCGGCGCGGGAGGCGCGTAGCCCTGCGGAGCGCCGTAGCCCTGAGGGGCGCCGTAGCCGGGAGCGGCGGCCGCGCTCGGCTGGACCGGGATGCCCTGCCAGTTCGTCGAGTCTGCGAGGAAGCCGTTGCCGGCCCAGGGCGCCGGCGCGATGTTCGGGTTCCAGCGCGACTTGTCGAAGGCGTTGATGCCGTACCAGACGATCGAGAGCAGGACGAAGAGGACGACCCACACGGCGTCCTTCTGCAGCTTGAGTCCGACGCGCCATGCGGCCAGGGCCAGCACGACGGCCAGGGCGATGCCCGTGAGGAAGTTGAGGTACGGGATGAACGAGAGGCCGATGCCGATCAGCACGACCCACGGCGACACGTCTCCGAGCTTCGCGAAGACCATCGTGTTGTAGACGGGGACCCACGCACGCCACTTGCCCTCGACGCCCGCCTTCTCGAAGATCTTCATCAGGAAGATCGACGAGATCACATAGAACGCGGCTGCGAAGAGCAGACTGATCAAGAGGACCGCGAAGATGCCGGCGATCGCCGCCCCGCTGTCGTAATAGTCGTTGTACATGATCCCCTCCGGATCCGATGGAGCTGACGCTGTGCGCGCCGCGACACCAACCATATCGGTGTGCCGATATTTGAGGCAACGAGACACGTCATGAACGCCGCGTGCTCCAGAGAGGGGTCATTCCGCGACCACGAGCTCCACTGCACCGGTCTCCTGGGCGTCTCGGAACACGATGCCCTGACCGTCCGCCCAGCGCCGCAGGCTGCGCAGCGATCCCAGGCGCGGGCGACTCTCGGCGAGGCGACGGACCAGGAGCCCCTTCGACTTCTTGTTGAAGTGGTTGAGGGCCTTGCCGTGCTCCGTCACCACCCGAACGTAGGCCGAGGGCGTCGACGCGGGCACGGGACCCAGGGCGACGTAGGCCTCGCTGCGCAGGTCGAGCACGAAGTCGAGCTCTTCCCCCGCGATGGCCTCGGAGGTCGCCTCCGCCCAGTGCCGACGCAGAGCGGGGAGGCCCGGCAGGGATGTACCTGCAGCGAGCCGGTAGGGAGGGATGCCGTCCAACGCGCCGACCGGACCGAACGGTGCCGAATGGATCCAGACGTGATCGCCGAGCCACCGCCGGGATGCGGCAGGCAGGGATGCCGCGTCGAGGGCGTCATAGAGGACGCCGGTGTACCTGTCGACCGCGGGCATCGTCGCCGCGGTGCGCAGCATCCGATTGTGCGCGACGTCGCCTGCCTGCCGGGCGCTGAGCTTCAGCACCGTGCGCGCAGCCTCCTCATCCGCCGCGAGGTCGACCAGCGCCCCGATCACCTCGTCGCGTCGACTCCGCAGCGCCGGAAGCGCCAGGGCGTCGACGTCGAACGGCGTGCCGCCGCCACCGGGGTGCTTCGTCTCGGACGGAGGGAGAAGGATCTTCATGGGACCTCGTTCACGCAGACGCGTCCGCCCCGGCACCCGAGAGGATGCCGAGGCGGACGCGATGGAAGGAACTGCTCAGGCGATGAGTGCGGCGTTGCCGGCCACGATCGTCAGGACGTCGCCCTCCATGGAGAGGAACCCGTCCTGCGCGTTGGCCAGCACCTTGGAGCCGTCCGTCTGGGTGATCCTGACCTGGCCCTCGGCGAGGATCGCCAGCACCGGCTCGTGGCCGGTCATGAAGCCGATCTCCCCCTCGACGGTCTTCGCGACCACGAGGCTCGCTTCGCCGGTCCAGACCTCCGCGTCCGCGGAGACCAGGCTGACGTGCAGGGAGCTGGAGCCGTTCGCCATGGTCAGGCGTTCTCCTTCTGGATCTTCGCCCACTGCTCTTCGACGTCGGAGATGCCGCCGACGTTGAAGAAGGCCTGCTCGGCGACGTGGTCGAAGTCACCGCGGGTGATCGCATCGAAGGACTCGATGGTCTCCTTGAGCGGGACGGTCGAACCCTCGACACCGGTGAACTTCTTGGCCATGTAGGTGTTCTGCGAGAGGAACTGCTGGATGCGACGTGCACGCGACACGACGATCTTGTCCTCTTCGGAGAGCTCGTCGACACCGAGGATGGCGATGATCTCCTGCAGCTCCTTGTTCTTCTGGAGGATCTGCTTGACCGTCGTGGCGACGCGGTAGTGGTCCTCGCCCAAGTAGCGGGGGTCCATGATGCGCGACGTCGAGGTCAGCGGGTCGATGGCCGGGTACAGACCCTTCGACGCGATCTCACGCGAGAGCTCGGTCGTCGCGTCGAGGTGCGCGAACGTCGTGGCCGGGGCCGGGTCGGTGTAGTCGTCGGCGGGCACGTAGATCGCCTGCAGCGAGGTGATCGAGTGGCCGCGCGTCGAGGTGATGCGCTCCTGGAGGAGACCCATCTCGTCGGCGAGGTTCGGCTGGTATCCCACGGCGGAGGGCATGCGGCCCAGCAGCGTGGAGACCTCGGAGCCGGCCTGCGTGAAGCGGAAGATGTTGTCGATGAAGAGCAGCACGTCCTGCTTCTGCACGTCGCGGAAGTACTCCGCCATCGTGAGGGCCGACAGGGCGACGCGCAGACGCGTTCCCGGCGGCTCGTCCATCTGGCCGAAGACGAGGGCGGTCTTGTCGAAGACGCCCGCCTCCTCCATCTCGTGGATGAGGTCGTTGCCCTCACGGGTGCGCTCACCGACACCGGCGAACACCGAGACGCCACCGTGGTCCTGAGCGACGCGCTGGATCATCTCCTGGATGAGGACGGTCTTGCCGACACCGGCGCCACCGAAGAGACCGATCTTCCCACCCTGGACGTACGGGGTCAGGAGGTCGATCGACTTGATGCCCGTCTCGAACATCGTGGTCTTCGACTCGAGCTGGTCGAAGTTCGGGGCCTTGCGGTGGATCGGCCAGCGCTCCGTGACCTCGATGGTCTCACCGGGCTCGCCGTTGAGGACCTCGCCGATCACGTTGAAGACCTTGCCCTTGGTGATGTCACCCACGGGCACGGAGATGGCCTCTCCCGTGTCGCGGACCTCCTGGCCGCGGACGATGCCGTCCGTCGGCTTCAGGGCGATGGCGCGAACCAGGTCGTCGCCGAGGTGCTGAGCGACCTCGAGCGTGATCTCCGTGGACTCCTCGCCGATGGCGATGGTGGTCTTCAGAGCGTTGTAGATGTCGGGGATCGAGTCGTGCGGGAACTCGATGTCGACAACCGGACCGTTGACGCGTGCGACGCGCCCGACGACCGCGGTCGCCGGCTGGTCAGCCGTGGCGGTGGTGGTCATTTTCGTCTCTTTCCTGAGGGTCTATTTGCTCGACGAGAGTGCGTCGGCGCCGCCGACGATCTCCGCGATCTGCTGCGTGATCTCCGCCTGACGCGCGTTGTTGCGCAGACGGGTGTAGTCGGTGATGAGCTTGTCGGCGTTGTCGCTGGCGGACTTCATCGCCTTCTGCGTCGCTGCCTGCTTGGCGGCGGACGACTGCAGGAGGGCGTTGAAGACGCGGCTCTGGATGTACACCGGCAGGATCGCGTCGAGAACGGTCTCGGCGTCCGGCTCGAACTCGTAGAGCGGGTAGACGGCGCTGCCCGCCTCCGAGTCATCGGCCTCCGCGATCTCCAGCGGGAGCAGGCGCACGGATTCCGGCGACTGCGTCATCATGCTGACGAAGCGGTTGAAGACGAGGTGGATCTCGTCGACGCCGCCGTCGTCTCCCCCGCGGGAGAAGGCCTCGAGCAGCGTGGCCGAGATCTCCTCCGCGGTGTGGAACGACGGGGTGTCGGTGTCGCCTGTCCACTCCGCAGCCGCCTCGATGCGACGGAACTGGAAGTAGCCGACGGCCTTCCGGCCGACGAGGTAGAACACCGGCTCCTTGCCCTGACCGCGCAGGAGCTCCGCGACCTCGAGACCCTCACGGAGGATCTGCGAGTTGAAGGCTCCTGCGAGACCGCGGTCCGACGAGAAGATCACCACCGCGGAACGGCGGATCCTCTCGGGTTCGCGGGTGAGCGGGTGGTCGACGTTGGAGTGCGTCGCGACGGCGGACACGGCCCTCGTCACGGCCCGCGCGAAGGGAGTGGACGCCTTCACGCGTCCCATCGCCTTCTGGATGCGCGAAGCCGCGATGAGTTCCATCGCCTTCGTGATCTTCTTGGTCGTCTGAGCAGAAGAGATCTTCTGCTTGTAGACCCTGAGTTGTGCGCCCATGAATCAGTTCCTCACGCGATTACGCGCGACGACCCTTGACGATCTTCTCCTGGTTGACGTCCTCAGCCTCGGCTGCAGCGTGCTCCTCGTGGCCGGGGGCGCCGATGGCGTGGCCCTTGCCACCCTGGAACTCCAGGATGAAGGCGTCGGTCTGCTTCGCGAGCTCCGCGACCGTGTCGTCGTCCAGGACGTTGGTCTCACGCAGGGTGTCGAGCACCGAGGTGTTGCGACGCAGGTAGTCGAGCAGCTCGCGCTCGAACCGCAGCACGTCCTCGACCTCGATCGAGTCGAGCTTGCCGTTCGTTCCGGCCCAGATCGAGACGACCTGCTCCTCGACGGGGTACGGCGAGTACTGCGGCTGCTTGAGCAGCTCCGTCAGACGGGCGCCGCGGGACAGCTGACGACGCGAGGCCGCGTCGAGGTCCGAGGCGAACATCGCGAACGCCTCGAGCGAGCGGTACTGCGCCAGCTCGAGCTTCAACGTTCCGGAGACCTTCTTGATCGACTTGACCTGGGCGTCACCGCCGACTCGCGAGACCGAGATACCCACGTCGACCGCCGGACGCTGGTTGGCGTTGAAGAGGTCGGACTGCAGGAAGATCTGGCCGTCGGTGATCGAGATCACGTTGGTCGGGATGTAGGCCGACACGTCGTTGGCCTTGGTCTCGATGATCGGCAGACCGGTCATCGAACCCGCGCCGAGCTCGTCGGAGAGCTTCGCGCACCGCTCGAGCAGACGCGAGTGCAGGTAGAAGACGTCACCGGGGTAGGCCTCGCGGCCCGGCGGACGACGGAGCAGCAGCGACACGGCGCGGTACGCCTCGGCCTGCTTCGACAGGTCGTCGAAGATGATGAGGACGTGCTTGCCGCCGTACATCCAGTGCTGGCCGATGGCCGAGCCGGTGTAGGGGGCAAGGTACTTGAAGCCCGCGGGGTCGGATGCCGGAGCCGCCACGATCGTGGTGTACTCCAGGGCGCCGGCCTCTTCGAGCGCGCCCTTCACCGAGGCGATGGTCGAGCCCTTCTGACCGATCGCGACGTAGATGCAGCGGACCTGCTTGTTAACGTCGCCGGACTCCCAGTTGGCCTTCTGGTTGATGATCGTGTCGATCGCGATGGCCGTCTTGCCGGTCTGACGGTCGCCGATGATCAGCTGACGCTGACCGCGGCCGACGGGGATCATGGCGTCGATCGCCTTGATGCCGGTCTGCATCGGCTCGTGGACCGACTTGCGCTGCATGACGCCCGGAGCCTGCAGCTCGAGCTCACGCACGCCCTCGGTGGCGATCGAGCCGAGGCCGTCGATCGGGTTGCCGAGGGGGTCGACCACGCGGCCGAGGTAGCCGTCGCCGACGGGGACCGAGAGGACCTCGCCCGTGCGGGTGACCTCCTGGCCGGCCTCGATGCCGGTGAAGTCGCCGAGGATGACGACGCCGATCTCGTGCTCGTCGAGGTTCAGCGCGAGACCCTTGGTGCCGTCGGCGAAGGTCACGAGCTCGTTCGCCATGACGCCGGGCAGTCCCTCGACGTGGGCGATGCCGTCGGCGGCGTCGATGACGGTGCCGACCTCGGTCGCCGCAGCCCCGGTGGGCTCGTATGCTGCGGCGAAGTCCTTCAGCGCGTCACGGATGACGTCGGGGCTGATCGATAGTTCTGCCATTGTCTTCCCTTTGTATCTGGGTGCGCGGTTCCCCGCGCGAAGTCGTGTTAGCCGGCGAGCTTCTGGCGAAGATCGGCGAGACGGGCGGAGATGCTGCCGTCGATGACGTCATCGGCGATCTGCACGCGCAGGCCTCCGACGACGGCGGGGTCGATGACCTCGTTGAGCGAGACGGTCCCGTCATAGCGACGCGAGAGCACCTCGCCGAGGCGGGTGCGCTGCGCGTCGGTGAGCGGCTTCGCCGTGTGCACCGTGGCCACGACGCGGTCGCCCTGGCTCGCCACGATGCGCGTCGCGCGGCTCAGGAGCTGCCGCACCCGACGCTCGCGCGGCCGACGGACCATCGACGAGACGATCAGAGTCGTCGCGGCGCTGGTCCCGCCCGCCAGCAGCCGCTCGACGAGTGAGGCCTTGGCGTCCTGACCGCCGAGACGGCTTCCGAGCGCCAGCTCGAGCTCCGAGTTCGCGGCGATCACTCGGGTGAACCCGAAGAGCTCCCCCTCGATGTCCGCCGACGGCTCGGCGACGGCGGCAGCCCGGATGGCGAGCTCCTCGATGCCGTCGATGAGCTCGGAGGCCGACGACCAGCGCTCGGCGACGACGGTCTCCAGAACGCGCCGGGCGTTATCGGAGAACCCGCCGAACACCGCTGCGACGACGTTCTGTCGCGCCACGGCCGAAGCCGCGGGGTCGGCGAGCGCGCCGCTCAGCTGGGACGAGTCGCTCACGGCGCGCGCGGCAGCGAAGAGCTCCGCCGCGGTGCCGAGGGTGACGTCCTTCGCTGCGGCAAGCGCCTGAGTGGATGCCGCGAGTGCCTGAGTGGTCGCGCTGCCCATTACTGAGCCGCCTTCTCGGATGCCTCGAGGTCCGCGAGGAAGCGGTCCACGACGGCAGTCGCGCGAGCGTCGTCGGAGAGCGTCTCGCCGACCACGCCGCCGGCGAGGTCGATCGCGAGCGTGCCGACCTCGCTGCGCAGCGAGACGAGCGCGGTCTGACGCTCGGCCTCGATCTGCGTGTGCGCGGTCGCCGTGATGCGGGCAGCCTCGGTCGTCGCGGCCTCCTTGGCCTCGGCGACGATCTTCTTGCCGTCCTCACGGGCGGCCTCGCGGATCTCGCCGGCCTCGGTGCGCGCCTCGGCGAGCTGCCGGGTGTACTCCTCGAGCGCGGCCTCAGCCTGCTTCTGCGCCTCGTCGGCCTTGGCGATGTTGCCCTCGATCGCGGCGGACCGCTTGTCGAGCAGCGCCGTGAACTTGGGAAGGGCGACCTTCCACACGACCACGAGGATGACGATGAACCACAGGCCCGACCAGATGATGTCGTACCACGCCGGGATCAGCGGGTTCTGTGCTTCACCCTCAGCCGCGAGGTTCGTGACAAGAGCGTTCAGCATCCTGTCTCCTTCAGAAGTCGGTTCGGATTACGGGAAGGGGATGAATCCGACGGCGATGCCGACGAATGCAAGCGCCTCGGTGAAGGCGATACCGATCCACATGAGGACCTGGAGGCGGCCGGCCAGCTCGGGCTGACGCGCGACACCCTCGATGGTCTTGCCGACGACGATGCCCACACCGATGGCCGGGCCGATCGCTGCGAGGCCGTAGCCGACAGCTGCGATGTGACCGTTGATTTCAGCGAGAACCGTAGTAGCGTCCACGGGTTTTTCCTTTCGTTGGGTGGGAAGGCAGTTGCCGACCCGCTCAGTGCTCTTCTGCGACCGCGAGCTGGATGTAGACCGCGGTGAGGACGGTGAAGACGTATGCCTGCAGCACGGCCACCAGGATCTCGAAGAGAGTGAAGGCGCCGCCGAAGGCGAGGGTTCCGACACCGAGGGCAGCCCAGCCGCCGCCAGCGGTGAAGAAGAAGAACTGGGTGGCTGAGAAGCACAGCACCAGGAGCATGTGACCGACGACCATGTTCATCAGGAGTCGGAGCATCAGGGTGACCGGTCGCAGGATGAAGGTCGAGACGAGCTCGATCAGCGCGACGATCGGGAGGGCGAAGCCCGGCACGCCCTGCGGGAGCAGCGCGTTCTTGAAGAAGCGGAAGCCGTGACGACGGATGCCGGCGTAGATGAACGTCACGTAGCTGACGACCGCGAGCAGGAGCGGGACGGCCGCGATGCTCGTGCCGGCGATGTTCAGGAACGGGATGATGCCCGTGATGTTCATGAACAGCACCATGAAGAAGATCGTGGTGAGGATCGGGAGGAAGCGATCGCCGTCCTTGCGACCGAGGAGGTCGTGGGCGATGCCGCCGCGGACGAAGTCGAGACCCATCTCGACGACGCTCTGGAAGCGGCCGGGGACGACCTTCATCCGTCGGGTTCCGAGGATCAGGATCGTGACGACCACGATGACCGAGAGGAACTGGACCAGGTGGATTCGGTGGACGGGGATGCCCGCCACCTCGAAGAGGATCTCCGGGAAGAACTCGTCGATCGAAGGTCCGTTGAACTCGCCGTCAGAGGCGAGTCGGGGCATCAGGGTCGCAGCAAGATTGAACAGCGCGGGCTCCAGCTTCGGGGCACCGGTCAGAACCGGGGCGACGATGGTCGGTGTGCTTCAAGCGCAAGCGCTCGCGGGCGAGCGGCGGGCACGGTTCAACACTATCAGACGTGAGGGTTCCCTAAGACCGCCCGGGAGCGGTCGGATCCTCGTCGACGGGCTGCTCCGGGACGATGTGGTGCCGCCCCGGCGCACGGTCCTCGGGGACGACGGTCGGGAGCTGCACTTCCGGGGCCCGGTCCTCCGGCGCGCTGACGGGCAGCGACACGTCGCTCACGTTGGGCAGGCGCATCCTCGTCAGGACGAGCACGTCGATGGCGAGGGAGACGATGACCCCCGCGACGATCGAGAGGAAGAACACCATCGGGTGGATCCACGGCTGACCGCTCAGCACGATCATGATCACCACGAAGAGCCCGAGCTTGAGGAGCCATCCGCCCAGCACGATCGCGAAGAAGAACTGCACGTAGAGCGGGTCGCCGAACCAGCGGTTCGCGATCAGGATGCTGAGACCGGTGATCCCGAGGAACAGCATCGCGAGGACGACGCCGAGCAGTCCGCTCACGAGTCCCTCTCCCCCGCCGACGAGGAGACCGACCACGCCGGCGACGACGGCGAGGATCACCATCGACAGGGCGGACCAGATCAGCGTCTTCCGCAGGATCGGGTTGCTGGACACGGGGTTGCTGTTCACGGGGACTCCACGGGTGTCGGGTCGGACTCGGCACCCGCCGCAGATCTCTTGCGACGGGAAGGCATCAGGGTGATGACGAGGCAGGCGGCGATGCCCACGACGCCGAAGGCGACGCCCGGCAGATACTGGCCGGGCCAGTCCTCCCTGGCGCCCACGTACATCAGGAGTACGGCGAACGAGATGATGGCCGTCCACGCGTAGAAGATGAGCACCGCGTCGCGGTCGCGGTGCCCGAGGTCGAGCATCCGATGATGCAGATGCTTGCGATCGGGCGAGAACGGGGACTTGCCGGCGTTCATGCGCCGCAGCACCGCGAGTCCGAAGTCGAGCAGCGGGAGCAGCACGACCAGCAGCGGGAGCAGGATCGGGATGAACGCACCGAGCAGCTGCGATCGTCCCAGCCGCTCCAGGTCGAGCGCGGAGGGCTCGAGCTGGCCGGTGACGGCGATCGCGGACGTGGCCATCAGGAGGCCCAGCACGAGCGCGCCCGAATCGCCCATGAAGAGCTTCGCCGGACTCCAGTTGAACGGAAGGAAGCCGAGGCAGGCGCCGATGAGGACGGCGGCCAGGAAGGAGGCGAGGTTGAAGTAGCTCGACGCTCCGGTGTCACGCGTGAGGATGTAGCTGTAGGCGAAGAAGACGCCGTTGGCGATCAGGCAGACGCCCGCCACCAGTCCGTCGAGGCCGTCGATGAAATTCACGGCGTTCATGACGATGACGATGGCGAACATCGTGATCGTGATGCTCAGCCAGCTCGAGAAGACGATCAGATCCCCGAAGGGCAGCGAGAGGATCTGCAGGCCCCCGCCGACCGTGATCACCCCTGCGGCGAGGAACTGGGCGCCGAGCTTGATCATCCAGTCCAGATCCCACAGGTCGTCCACGACGCCGATGATCGCGATGAGCAGCGACGCGGCGAGGATCGACCACATCGTCTGCGGCGGCATCCACATCGTCGCGAAGAACGGGTTCGCGGCCGAGACGCCGATGGCCGCCGCGATGCCGAGGAAGATCGCGACCCCGCCGAGGCGCGGGGTCGGGGTCTTGTGGACGTCGCGCTCGCGGATCGCCGGGTACAGCTTGTACCGCAGGCTCAGCCGCCAGACCGCCCAGGTCAGTGCGAACGTGATCGCGGCGGTGAGGATGACCGTGAAGAGGTACTGCTTCACGAATCCTCGTCCGCGTCCGTCGGCCGCTCCTCGAACTCCGGTTCGAGCAGGTCGCCCAGCACCTCCGCGAGACGCTCGCGGCCGATCGCACCCTCCCGGAGGATGCGGATGCCGCCCGCGACCGTCTCGGAGCCGCGGGAGACGAGGGAGGTCGCGTCGACGATCGTCGAGGCGACTCCCTGGCCGGCGGCGCCGTCCGCGAGATACACGGCCACGCTGTCGCCCAGCATCCGCTCGGCATCCTCCGCGGACGTCGCGGAGGGCTGCCCGGTCAGGTTGGCGCTCGACACCGCGAGCGGTCCCGTCTCGGCGAGGAGCTCGAGTGCGACGCGTCCCTGCGGCATGCGCACCGCCACCGTGCCCGCGGTCTCCCCCAGATCCCACACCAGCGACGGTTGGGCCGGGAGGACGATGGTCAGGCCGCCGGGCCAGAACACGTCGACGAGCCGTTGCACGGGCTCCGGCACGAACTCGGCGAGGGCGACGAGCGTCTCCTTGGTGCCGATCAGGACGGGCGGCGGCTGATCGCGGCCGCGCCCCTTCGCATCGAGCAGTCGCTGGACCGCAGCCGGGGAGAACGCGTCGGCGGCGACGCCGTAGACGGTGTCGGTGGGCATCACGATGAGGTCGCCGCGGCGGATCGCCTGGCGCGCGTGACGCATTCCGGCGAGGAGCTGATCCTCGTCGCCGCAATCGAAGATGGAGGACATGACGATCCGATTCTAGCCGTGCGGTCTCTGTGCGCCGGGTGAGGACGCTCAGGGGCGCAGCGCGGTCGTCGCGCGATCGCGCGACGTGAGATCCCGATGGGTCGCGGCGGCGCGCCAGCCGTCGCGGGTGAGGATGCTGCGGATCGCCTCGCCCTGCAGCTCCCCGTGCTCGATCACGAGCAGTCCCCCCGGACGCAGCAGCTCCTGCGCACGGGTGCTGAGCACGCGCACGACATCGAGTCCGTCCTCGCCGCCGTACAGCGCCATCGCCGGGTCGAACAGCCGCACCTCGGGATCTCGCGGCACCGCGGCGTCGGGGACGTACGGGGGGTTGGAGATGACCACGGACGCCGTGCCGTCGAGCTCCCGGAACGCGTGCCCGAGATCATCGTGGACGAGCGTGATGTTCGCCGCCTGCGCGGTGTTGCGCAGCGCCCACGGATAGGCGTCGGGAGAGAGCTCGGCCGCGAAGATCCGGGAGTGCGGGACCTCCGTCGCCATCGCCAGGGCGATCGCCCCGCTGCCGGTGCCCAGATCGACGCCGATCGGCGCCGGCTCTCCGGCGCCCAGGAGGCCGTCGATCGCGAACTGCACGACCGTCTCGGTCTCGGGGCGCGGGACGAAGACGCCCGGCCCGACCGCGAGCTCGAGGTGGCGGAACGGCGCGGTGCCGGTGATATGCTGCAGCGGCTCGCGGGCGGCCCGCCGTGCCACGACCGTGTCCAACGACTCCGCGTCCTCTGCCTCCACCCGGTCGCCGCGGACGATCGCCGCCTGGATCTCTCCGCGGCGCATGTCGAGCACATGACCGGCGAGGAGCTCCGCATCGACGAGCGGATCGGTCACGCCTGCATCGGCGAGCCGCTGAGCCGCGGCGCGCACCAGTGCCGCGAGAGAGGTGTCAGGCATGGGATCCAGCGTAGAGCGCGTCGACACGTCACAATGCCCGGCGCTCCGGGGCCCTCGCCTAGGCTGGACCCGCAGTCACCCGCACAGGAAAGGCTCTCTCATGCCCGGCATCCACCCCGACATCACGACCGCGTTCGGCAACACCCCGCTGGTGAGGCTGAACCGGGTCACGGAAGGCCTCGGCGCCACGGTGCTGGCGAAGCTGGAGTTCTACAACCCCGCCTCGAGCGTCAAGGACCGCATCGGCATCGCGATGATCAACGCCGCCGAGGCGTCCGGCGAGCTGAAGCCCGGCGGGACCATCGTCGAGTCGACGAGCGGCAACACCGGCATCGCTCTCGCCATGGTCGGCGCCGCGCGCGGGTACAAGGTCATCCTCACGATGCCCGCCTCCATGTCGAAGGAGCGCCGTCTGCTGCTCAAGGCCTTCGGCGCGGAGATCGTGCTCACCGATCCCACCAAGGGCATGAGCGGCGCGATCGAGGAGACGAAGCGGATCGTCGAGGAGACTCCGGGCGCCGTCTGGATCAAGCAGTTCGAGAACGCCGCCAACCCGCAGATCCACCGCGAGACGACGGCGCAGGAGATCCTCCGCGACACCGACGGGCAGATCGACATCTTCATCGCCGGGGTGGGCACGGGCGGGACGGTGACAGGGACGGGTCAGGCGCTGAAGGCGGCGAAGCCCGACGTGCAGGTCATCGCCGTGGAGCCGAAGGACTCCCCCGTGCTGACCGAGGGCCACCCCGGACCCCACAAGATCCAGGGCATCGGGCCGAACTTCGTCCCGCCCGTCCTCGACCGCGACGTCCTCGACGAAGTGATCACCGCCGAGTTCGAGGAGTCGCTGCGCGTCGCACGCGACCTCATGGCGAAGGAGGGACTGCTCGTGGGCATGTCGTGCGGCGCCGCCGTCTCCGCCGCCCTCAAGGTCGCCGCGCGTCCCGAGAACGAGGGGAAGACGATCGTCGTCGTGCTGCCCGACACCGGGGAGCGCTACCTCTCGACCGCGCTCTTCGAGGACCTGCGCGAGGCCTGAACGCCCGATGGACATGATCGGCCGAATGCGCGAGGACATCGCGGCAGCCCGACTTCGCGACCCCGCGGCTCGCAGCGCCGCGGAGGTCGCCCTGCTCTACCCGGGTCTTCACGCGATCTGGGCGCACCGTCTCTCGCATTCGCTGTGGAACCGTCGACTCCGCCTCGTGGCGAGGACCTTCTCACAGCTCTCCCGCTGGCTGACCGGAGTCGAGATCCATCCCGGAGCGCGAATCGGACGCCGGTTCTTCATCGACCACGGCATGGGGGTGGTCATCGGCGAGACAGCCGAGATCGGCGACGACGTCATGCTCTATCACGGCGTGACGCTGGGCGGTCGGACCCGCGACGCGGGCAAGAGGCACCCGACCCTCGGCGACGGCGTGGCCGTGGGCGCCGGGGCGAAGATCCTCGGTCCTGTCGTGATCGGAGCGCACTCGGTGATCGGCGCGAACGCCGTGGTGACGCGGGATGCGCCCGCCGACAGCATCCTCGTGGGCGTCCCGGCGAGGCCGCGTGCCCGCGCCGCGGGTGAGGACAGCCGGGCTCTCCTGACGGCTCCGGACTACTCGATCTGAGTCAGCGCTTCCTGCGCTCGTCGACCTTCTTGCGGAGGAAGAGGAGCGGGAGCAGCACACTGCCCAGCGCGGTGACGAGCCACACGATCACGGCGCCCAGCAGCCACCCGGTGGCGTCGACGATGCGCAGACCGCCGATCGGCAGCAGCACGACGAGGACCAGGGCGATGAGGGTGGAGAAGATCCCGATGCCGCCCATCAGCACGGGAGCGTAGCGATCGGCGATCTTGCCGACCCAGGGGGCGAGGACGCTCTGCAGGATCGCGAAGATCAGCACGCAGACGACGAAGCCCCACCACCGATCCCACTGGATCTGGAAGCCGTCGAGCAGCAGATCGGCGGCGATGAGGCCGAGGCCCGCCGACACGACGTACATGAGCGAGCGGAACAGGAACGTGATCACGGCCCGAGCCTAGCGCTCCCCCTGCTCGCGCAGGGGGTCAGGATTCGGTGCCCACCGCGGCGAGGCGCGCCTCCTCGTCGGCGGTGATCGCGCTCTCGATGATCGGCTCGAGCGCGCCGTCCATCACCTGATCGAGGTTGTACGCCTTGAAGCCGGTGCGGTGGTCCGCGATCCGGTTCTCCGGGAAGTTGTAGGTGCGGATGCGCTCGGAGCGATCCATGCCGCGGATCTGCGACTTGCGCGCGTCGGACGCGGCGGCGTCCAGCTCCTCCTGCTGCTTCGCCAGCAGTCTCGCCCGCAGCACGCGCATCGCGGCCTCGCGGTTCTGCAGCTGCGACTTCTCGTTCTGCATCGAGACGACGATCCCGGTGGGCACGTGCGTGATCCGCACCGCAGAGTCCGTGGTGTTGACCGACTGGCCGCCCGGTCCCGACGAGCGGAACACGTCGATCTTGAGGTCGTTCTGATTGATCTCGATCTCGTCGGGCTCGTCGACCTCGGGGAACACCAGCACGCCGGTGGTCGACGTGTGGATGCGTCCCTGCGACTCGGTCGCCGGCACCCGCTGCACGCGGTGCACACCGCCCTCGTACTTCAGGTGGGCCCAGACGCCCTGAGCCGGGTCGGACGAGGAGCCCTTGATCGCGACCTGGACGTCCTTGTAGCCGCCGAGGTCCGACTCGTTGCGCTCGAGGAGCTCGGTCTTCCACCCCTTGGATGCGGCGTACTGCACGTACATGCGCAGCAGGTCCGCCGCGAACAGGGCCGACTCCGCGCCGCCCTCGCCCGCCTTGATCTCCATGATCACATCACGGGCGTCGTCGGGGTCCCGCGGGATGAGCAGTCGACGCAGACGCTCCTGCGCCGCCTGGAGTCCCGCTTCGAGAGCGGGGACCTCGTCCGCGAAGGCGTCGTCCTCGCGGGCGAGCTCGCGAGCCGCATCCAGATCGTCCGTCGCCGCGACCCACGCGTCGTGCGCCGCGACGATGCGCGAGAGCTCGGCGTAGCGGCGGTTGACGCGCTTCGCCCGGGCGGCGTCGGCGTGCACCGCCGGGTCGGAGAGCTCCTCCTGCACCCGGCGATGCTCGTCGATGAGAGTCTGGACGGACTCGAACACGGCTACTCCGCTCAGCGGATGTTGTTGTCGTGCCCGTGGCCGCCGGCCGGCAGACCGGGGATGGCCTTCTGCATCTGCACGAGGAACTCCACGTTCGAGTGGGTCTCCTTGAGCTTGCCGAGCACCACCTCGAGAGCCTGCTGCTGATCGAGGCCGGCGAGGGCGCGACGCAGCTTCCAGGTGATCTTGACCTCGTCGGCCGAGAGCAGCATCTCCTCGCGGCGCGTGCTCGACGCGTTGACGTCGACGGCCGGGAAGATCCGCTTGTCGGCCAGCTGACGAGACAGACGCAGCTCGCTGTTGCCGGTGCCCTTGAACTCCTCGAAGATGACCTCGTCCATCTTGGAGCCGGTCTCGACGAGAGCCGTGGCGAGGATCGTGAGGGATCCGCCGTTCTCGATGTTGCGCGCTGCGCCGAAGAAGCGCTTGGGCGGGTACAGCGCCGACGCGTCGACGCCGCCGGTCAGGACGCGACCGGATGCCGGTGCGGCGAGGTTGTACGCACGACCGAGGCGCGTGATCGAGTCGAGCAGCACGACGACGTCGCGGCCGAGCTCCACCAGACGCTTGGCGCGCTCGATCGCGAGCTCGGCCACCGTCGTGTGGTCCTCCGCGGGGCGGTCGAAGGTCGAGGCGATGACCTCGCCCTTGACCGTGCGCTCCATGTCGGTGACCTCTTCGGGGCGCTCGTCCACGAGCACGACCATGAGGTGCACCTCGGGGTTGTTCTGCGCGATCGCGTTGGCGATCTGCTGCAGGACGATCGTCTTCCCGGCCTTGGGCGGTGCGACGATCAGGCCGCGCTGGCCCTTGCCGATGGGCGCGACCAGGTCGATGATGCGCTGCGTGAGCTTCTCGGGAGCCGTCTCCAGGCGCAGGCGCTCCTGCGGGTACAGCGGCGTGAGCTTGCCGAACTCGACGCGCGTGGCGGCGTCGTCGATCGACAGCCCGTTGATCGAGTCGACCTTGACCAGCGCGTTGTACTTCTGCCGGCCCTGCTGCTCGCCCTCGCGGGGCTGCTTGATCGAGCCGACGATCGCGTCGCCCTTGCGGAGGTTGTACTTCTTGACCTGACCGAGCGAGACGTAGACGTCGCTGGGCCCGGCGAGGTAGCCGGTGGTTCGCACGAAGGCGTAGTTGTCGAGCACGTCGAGGATGCCGGCGATCGGGATAAGGACGTCGTCCTCGCCGATCTCGGTGTCGAACTCGTCGGTCGGGGCTCCCCCGCGGCGCTTGTTGCGCTGACGGTTGCGGCCGTTGCCGCCCTCGTCGTCCGCCGCGGCGCTCTGCTGCTGCTGGGGCTGCTGCTGCTCGGCCTGGCCGTTGCCGTTCTGGCCCCGCCCGCGGTTGCGGCTGCGGTTGCGGCTGCGACCGCGACCGCCCTGCTCGTCGCCGCTCTCGGCCTGCTCCGACGGCGCGTCGGAGTTCTGAGCGGGCTCGGCGGCGGGTGCCTGCTCCGCCGGCTTCTCGGCCGCGGGAGCCTCCGCCTCGGCGGCGGGCTTCTTCGTCGTGCGCCGGCCACGGCCGGTCTTCTTCGGCTCCTCGGACGCGTCCGCGGACTCGGCGGCAGCGGGGGCAGGGGCAGCCGGTGCCTCCGTCGTCGGCTCGGCCGCGGGGGTCGCGTCGGCGGCAGCCGTGGGCTCGGCGTCGGCCTTCTTCGCGCGGCTGCGGCGCGGAGCCTTCGCCTTCGGCGCCTCGGCGGCGTCCGTCGCGGCAGCATCCGCCGCCGGAGCCTCGGTCGGAGCGGATGCGGAATCGGCCGCAGCCTTCTCGGCCTTCGCCGCCGCCGTCGCGGTGGTCGCCCGGCGCGGTGCGCGCTTGCGAGCGGGTGCCGTCTCGGTCGCCGCGGGCGCCGCCGCGTCGGAGCTCACGGACTTGGTCGGTGCTTCGGCTGCAGGTGCGGCCTGATCGTTCTGGGTCTCGGAGAAATTCTCCACGAGTACTCCCTCTTTGGTCTCGGAGACATGAGCGGTACACGCGCAACGGGTGCTGCGCGCGGTCGCACGGGCTGACGCTCGGCGCCAGCCAGCCTTGGCACTGCGCTGGTGTAGAGAACCGGGTTCTCAGGAAGAGCAGTGCATCAGGGGTTCACGTGCGGGTCTTGCAGAGTTGCAATGGGGCCAGATTCACGCAGTCACGTGGAGCCCTCCGCTCGGTTCCCCACTGTACCACCACGGACGTCGACCGCGAGCAGGAGCGCATCCCACGGGGTGTCGGTCGTCGCGGCGGCGAGCTCGACGGCGTCCTGGCGGCTTCCCGGTCCGTCGGCCAGGACCAGCACGCTGGGGCCCGCTCCCGACACGACCGCGGCGAATCCGGCCGCCCGCAGCGCCTGCACGAGCCGCTGGGTCTCGGGCATCGCCTCCGCCCGGTAGTCCTGGTGCAGCCGGTCGGCGGTCGCGTCGAGCAGGAGCTCGGGGCTCTGCGTGAGTGCGGCGATCAGCAGCGCCGACCGCGAGACGTTGAAGACGGCATCCGCCGTGGACACGTGCGGCGGCTGCAGCGATCGCGCCTTCGAGGTCGACATCGTGTACGACGGCACGAGCACGAGCGGCGAGACGCCGCGGTGCACCAGCAGCTTCTTGTGCTGGGGGCCCCGCTCGCCCGTCCAGGCGATGGTGAGTCCGCCGAACAGCGCGGGCGCGACGTTGTCGGGGTGACCCTCGATCTCGGTGGCGAGACGCAGCATGTCGGTGTCGCCGATCTCGACGTCGCCCGCGAGCAGCCCCTTCGCCGCGAGGATGCCGGCCGTCACCGCGGCGCCCGACGAGCCCAGGCCGCGACCGTGCGGCACGCCGTTCTCGGCGACGATCCGCAGACCGGGAACGGGGCGGTCGACATCGGCGTAGACATGGGCGATCGTGCGCACGATCAGGTTGGACGCATCGCGCGGGATGTCCTCCGCCCCTGACCCGGAGACCTCGATCTCGAGTCGCCCCGCCGGCAGCTCGGTCACCTCGAGGACGTCGTAGACGCTGAGCGCGAGTCCGAGGGTGTCGAATCCGGGGCCCAGGTTCGCGCTGGTCGCCGGGACGGTCACCTCGACCGTGCGCCCTGCCGCCATCGTCACTCGCCTTCCACGCGCAGCACCGAGACCACGCGCTCGACCACCGCGCTGTCGGCGAGGGCGCCGACGGTCGCGGAGAGCGCCTGATCGGTCGCCCGGTGCGTGCCGATGATGAGGCGCGCCGTCGGCTCGTCCTCGCCCTCGACCGTCTGGACGACGGTCGCGACGGAGACGCCGCCGTCGCTGAGGATGCCGGCGACGGTGGCGAGCACGCCCGGCGCATCCGACACCTCGAGCGTGATCTGGTAGCGGGTGGTGACGTGTCCGATCGGGACGACGGGGAGGTTCGCCCGCGTCGACTCCCCCACTCCGACACCGCCGGCGATGTGACGCCGCGCAGCCGAGACCACGTCGCCGAGCACGGCGGACGCGGTCTGCACGCCGCCGGCTCCCGCGCCGTAGAACATCAGCGAGCCTGCGGCCTCGGCCTCGACGAAGACCGCGTTGTTGGCTCCGTGCACGGAGGCGAGCGGGTGCGACTGCGGAACGAGGGCCGGGTACACGCGCACCGAGATCGACTCGGCGCCATTGGCCTCGATGCGCTCGCAGACCGCGAGGAGCTTGATGACGAAGCCCGCCGTACGCGCCTCCTCGATCATCGACGCCGTGATCGACGTGATGCCCTCGCGGTGCACCGCGTCGAGCGGCACGGCGGTGTGGAACGCGAGACTCGCGAGGATCGCCGCCTTCTGCGCGGCGTCGTAGCCCTCGACGTCGGCCGTCGGGTCGGCCTCGGCGTACCCGAGGCGCTGGGCGTCGGCGAGCACGTCGGCGAAGTCCGCCCCCTCGGTGTCCATGCGGTCGAGGATGTAGTTCGTGGTGCCGTTCACGATGCCCATGATGCGCACCACGCGATCGCCGGCGAGCGAGTCGCGCAGCGGACGGATGATGGGGATGGCTCCCGCCGCGGCCGCCTCGTAGTAGACCGATGCTCCGACGCGGTCAGCCGCTTCGAACAGCTCGGGGCCGTGCGTCGCGAGGAGCGCCTTGTTCGCGGTGACGACGTCGGCGCCCGAGCCGATCGCCTGCAGGATGTTCGTGCGGGCCGGCTCGATGCCGCCGATGAGCTCGATGACGATGTCGGATCCGAGGATGAGCGACTCCGCGTCGGTCGTGAAGAGGTCCTTCGGCAGGTCGGCGTCGCGCGGGGCGTCGAGGTCGCGCACCGCGATGCCCGCCAGCTCGAGCGAGGCGCCTGCGCGATCGGCCAGCTCGTCGCCGTGGCGCAGCAGAAGGGCTGCGACCTGGGAGCCGACCGCTCCGGCGCCCAGCAGCGCCACGCGAAGTCGTCGGTACTCAGTCGTCATTGCTTCTCCTTCGGAGGGTGGATCGGTGGTCTCGGAGACCGGCGCCGACGGCGCCGGTTACCGGGCGTGCGGCGCCTGCGCCGAGGCGTCGACCCCGGCGTCGCGCGAGAGGAGATCGGCGACCGTCTCCCCGCGGACCATGACCGTGGCCGTGCCCGCTCGCACGGCGACGATCGGCGGACGCGGCACATGGTTGTAGTTGCTGGCGAGCGACGCGCAGTAGGCGCCGGTCGCCGGCACGGCGAGCAGATCGCCCGGGGCGAGATCGCTCGGGAGGTACTCGTGATCCACGACGATGTCCCCGGACTCGCAGTGCTTGCCCACCACTCGGCTCAGCTGCGGGGCTCCCCCGCCGCGGCGCGAGGCGAGGCGGGCGGAGAACTGGGCGCCGTACAGCGCCGTCCTCGCGTTGTCGCTCATGCCGCCGTCGACGCTGACGTATCGGCGCACCGTGCCGCCGTCGAGCTCGACGTCCTTCGTGGTGCCGACCTCATACAGGGTGACCCCGGCGGTGCCGACGATCGCGCGGCCGGGTTCGAACGACAGGGCGGGGACGTCGATCCCCCGGGCGGCGCAGCCCTCTGCCACCGCCGCGACGATCTCCCCCGCGAGGGTCTCGATCGGCGTGGGGTCGTCTGCGCTGGTGTACGCGATGCCGAAGCCGCCGCCCAGATTGAGCATCGGGACAGGGCCATCCTCGAGCAGCGCCGCATGGAGGTCGAGCACGCGGGAGGCGGACTCGCGGAATCCGGCGACGCCGAAGATCTGCGATCCGATGTGGCAGTGGAGGCCGGCGAAGTCCAGACCGGGGAGCTCTCGGATGCGGGCGACGGCCTGCTGCGCCTCGGGCAGGGGGAATCCGAACTTCTGATCCTCGTGCGCGGTGGCGAGGAAATCATGGGTCTCGGCGTGCACGCCGCTGATCACGCGCACCAGCACGCGCTGGGTGGTGCCGGTCCGCGCCGTGATCGCGGCCAGGCGCTCGATCTCGATCGCGCTGTCGACGATGATGGAGCCGACCCCGACCTCGACGGCGCGCTCGAGCTCGGGGACCGACTTGTTGTTGCCGTGGAACCCGAGGGATGCCGGGGCGACGCCGGCCGCCAGCGCGACCTCGAGCTCGCCGCCGGTGCACACGTCGACGCGCAGCCCCTCGTCCACGACCCAGCGGGCGACCGTCGTGCTCAGGAAGGCCTTGCCGGCGTAGTAGACCTGAGCCGTCGTGCCGTGCTCTGCCGTCGCGGCGTCGAAGGCCGAGCGGAACGCGCGCGCACGGGCCCGGACCTCGTCCTCGTCGAGCACGAGAAGGGGTGTGCCGAACGAGCGCGCGAGCTCCGGAGCGGGGATGCCGGCGAGGACCAGTGCGCCGTCCCGGTCGCGCTCCGCCGATGCGGGCCAGACGGCGGACGGGAGGTCGTTCGCGTCCTCGGGGACGACGAGCCACTCCGGGGCCAGTGAGTCGGCAGGAGGAAGCACGGAACACCAATCGTGGGAGGGGCGCGCCGCGGTTCGGGCACGGCGAGGTCGCCCCCGATTCTAGGGCACGCGCCATTCCGCATCCGTCATGGTGACGCCCGGCGTCAAGCCCCTGTGCCGGGACGCCCTGGCCTCATAGGGTGAGCGGTGATGAGCGACGACACGACGACTGACACGACGACTTCCGAACCGAAGCGCCCCGGTCTGATCCAGCGCGTGAGCAGCGCGGCGATCCGATGGGCCCTCATGCGGCGCCCCGTCCGCGCCTTCCTCCTGTACAGCGAGCGGCGCGGCGCGATGCTCGCCGACAGCGTCACCTATCGGGCGCTGTTCAGCGTGTTCGCCGCGGTGCTGCTCGGCTTCTCCATCGCCGCGCTCTGGCTCGCCGGGAACCCCGACGCCTGGCGCGCGATCATCGCCGCCGTGCAGTCGGTGGTACCGGGCCTGATCGGCGAGGGAGGCGTGATCGATCCCGACGATCTGCGGGTGCCGGTGTCGCTGTCGATCGCGGGCGCGGTCTCGTCCGTCGCCCTCGCCGGCTCCGCCCTCGCCGCGGTCGGCTCGCTGCGTACCGCGGTGCGCGTCATCTCCGGCACCGCGCAGGACGACATCCTGTGGATCTGGGTGCTGCTGCGGAACCTCCTTCTCGCCGTCGGCGTCGCCGTCCTCTTCGTGGCCGCCGCGGCCGTCACCTTCATCGGCCGCATCGGCATCACGTGGGTCGCCGGGCTCATCGGCATCGAGGACGATTCGCCGCTCGCCGCCTGGGGCATCCGGATCGTGTCGCTGATCGTCGTGCTCGCGCTCGACACCGTCCTGATCGCCGGGGTCTTCCGCCTGCTCTCCGGCGTCGACGCCGCCGCCCGGTCGCTGTGGATCGGCGCACTGATCGGCGGAGCGGGTCTGCTCGTGCTGCAGGAGCTGTCGGGTCTGTTCGTGGGCGGCGCGACCAGCAACCCGCTGCTGGCTTCGTTCGCCTCGCTGCTGGCTCTCCTGATCTGGCTCAACCTGTCGACGCAGGTCATCCTCATCGCGTGCGCGTACATCGTCACCTCGGAGGAGGAGAGGCACGATCGCGTGCACGCCCGGTTCGGGGCGACGACGTTCGAGCAGCGACGAGTGCAGCGTGCCGAGGCCGAGGTCGCGCTCGCCACCGCCACCCTGCGGACGGCGCAGAAGGCCGAGCGCGAGTCGCGCGGCGCACCGGCCGGAGACTGAGCAGCGCCCGGGGCTACGGGCACACGCCCTTCTCGAGCAGGCTCTCGTCGGTGGCGATGCGCCCGTCGACGTCGACGTCGATCACCGCTTCGCTCCCGTCCACCGCGAGTCCGGTGAGGAGGATCCCCGCGGGCAGCTGATCGGCGATGCAGATGCGCTGCGTCTCGGTGAGGCGCTCGCCGAGGTTGCCCAGGGATGCCCCGACCTGGTCGGCGTCGACCTCGAGCCCGCCGATCGTCAGACCGACGGGCGTGAGCTCCAGATCGCCCTCCGCGATGCCGGGCGTCACGGTGAGCGACACGGGGATCGCGATCCCGAGCACCGTGACCGACCCAGCGACCGTGGCATTCGGCGTCTCGAGAGTGACCGTCTCGATCGGCAGATCGGTGCCGTCGAGAAGCGCCGTGAACTGCGACTCGTCGATCCGGATCGTCCCCGATGCGCCGCCGAGGTCGCCGCCGCGCAGCGGCACGCCCGTCGCCGTCACGTCCGCCGCTCCGGTGATGCCCTCGAGCGTCACGGAGTCGGTGGTCAGGTGCAGACGGTCGAGGCTGCCGCCCAGCAGCTGCGGGATCAGGATGCCGTCGGCCGTGACCTCGAGCTCCTGATCGGCGGGGAGATCGAGCTGCTCGATCACGATCGAGCGGACGATCCCCGGCAGGACGGCCCGAGCGACGAGCTCCGCGGCGACCGCGAGCAGCGCGAGGACCACGACGACGATGAGCAGCACCCATGGCCACCGGCGTCGCCGGCGCGGTCGGCCGACCTCGGCATCCGCGCCGTTCCCCTCGCCCGGGATGACGAGCGTCGGATGCTCGGAATCCGCAGCGGGGTACGGGAGGGTGCGGTTGTCGTCGCTCATGGTGCCATCCTGCCGCACCCGGAGGCGGCGGCGCGGCTCACATGCGCTCGGGCGCGGACACTCCCAGCAGGTCGAGGCCGTTGCGGAACACCTGTCCGGCCGCGTCGTTCAGCCACAGTCGCGTGCGGTGCACGCTCTCGATCGGACCGTCGCCCAGCGGGATCACGCGGCAGTTGTCGTACCAGCGGTGGTACAGCCCGGCGAGCTCCTCGAGATAGCGCGCGACGCGGTGCGGCTCGCGCACCTCGGCCGCGAACGCGACGACGCGCGGGAACTCCTGCAGCGCGCCGAGGAGCGCGGCCTCGGTCTCGTGCGTGAGCGTCTCGGGCGCGAACTCCGAGCGATCGACGCCCGAATCGGCGGCGTTGCGCGCCACGTTGTGGGTGCGGGCGTGCGCGTACTGCACGTAGAACACGGGGTTGTCGTTCGTGCGCTTCTGCAGGAGCTCGGGGTCGAGCGCCAGGGGCGAGTCCGCCGGCGATCGCTCGAGCGAGTACCGGAGGGCATCCGTGCCGAGCCACTCGCGCAGATCGTCCATCTCGATGATGTTGCCCGCGCGCTTGCTCAGTCGAGCACCGCCGACCGAGACCAGCTGGCCGATCAGCACCTCGACGTTCTTCTCCGGGTCCTCCCCCGCGGCGCCCGCGATCGCCTTCAGGCGGTGCACGTAGCCGTGGTGGTCGGCGCCCAGGAGGTAGAGCTTGTACTCGAAGCCGCGGTCGCCCTTGTTCAGGTAGTACGCGGCATCCGCGGCGAAGTAGGTGTACTCGCCGTTCGAGCGGCGGATCACGCGATCCTTGTCGTCGCCGAAGTCGGTGGTGCGCACCCACACCGCGCCCTCGTCGTCGAACACGTGGCCCTGTTCGCGGAGGCGGTCGACCGCCTGGTCCACGACGCTGACTCCGTCGTCGTTCCTGGCGTGCAGCACGCGCTCGGAGAACCAGACGTCGAACTCGACGTTGAACTTCGCCAGCGACTGCTTCTGCTCGTCGAGCTGGAACTCGTAGGCGAGCTCACGGGTCACCAGCAGCTGCTCGTCCGCAGGCAGGTCGAGGAGATCGGGTCGGGCTGCGAGGACGCGGACGGCGAGATCGCCGATGTAGCTGCCCGCGTAGCCGCCCTCCGGAGTCGGCTCGCCCGTGGCGGCGGCGAGCACGGAGCGCGCGAAGCGCTCCATCTGCACTCCGGCGTCGTTGATGTAGTACTCCCGGGCGACATTCGCTCCGGATGCCGCGAGCACGCGTGCGATCGCGTCGCCGAGAGCAGCCCACCGCGTGTGCCCGATGTGCAGTGGACCGGTCGGGTTCGCGCTCACGAACTCGATGTTGATGCTGCGGCCGGCCTGCGTCTCGTTCTGCCCGTAGCTCGCACCGGCGTCGACGATCACCTTCGCGAGCGCACCGGCGGCCGCCGCGTCGAGACGGATGTTGATGAATCCGGGGCCGGCGACCTCGGCGCTCTGGACGCCCTCGACCTGCGCCAGACCGTCGACGATCTGCTGGGCGAGCTCACGGGGGTTCGTGGCCAGCTGCTTGGCCACCCGCATCGCGACGTTCGAGGCCCAATCGCCGTGATCGCGGTTGCGCGGGCGCTCCAGCACGATGTCGGTCGCGGTCAGCGCGAGCGGTTCGCCGGGACGTCGTTCCTCGGCGATCGGTGCGAGGACGGCGAGGAGGGCTTCGGCGAGCGTTTCAGGGTTCATAGGCCTCCCAGTTTACGGCGCGTCACCGGCCGGAATTTGCGGGGGCGGATTCGTGATCTACAGTCATGCCATGACGCCCGCCTCCACCCGCCGCCGCCTGCCCCTGGCAGGGGTCTCGATCGCCGTCGTCCTGGCGTTCGCAGCGGTGGTCCTCGGGGTCTGGCGTCCCTGGGTCTCGGCGCCGTCGTCCGCCCCGGCGGGAGCCGCCGCGTCGGGTGAGTCCGTCGCCGCCGTCGCGCCCGCTCCGCTGATCCTCCCCGAGCACCCGACCGTGCTCGTCTTCGGCGACTCCTGGACGTACGGGTCGGCGGCCACCGAACCCACCCAGGGATACGCCTACGTGCTCGCGGATCTGCTCGACGGCGAGACCATCGTGAACGGCGTGCGCGGCAGCGGGTACCTCAAGCCCGGCCTCGACGGCCCGGCCTTCGGAGAGCGGATCGCCGCCCTCGACCCCGCCCTCGCCCCGGACCTGATCGTCATGCAGGGGTCGATCAACGACCGCGAGCAGGGAGTCGCCGGGTACCGGGACGCCGTGAACGCCGCCTGGGACGCCCTGTCGGCGACCTATCCCGATGCGACCATCGTGGTCCTCGGACCCGCGCCGCACGAGCTCCCGGTCGGAGCAGGCACCGCGCGCATCGACACGGACCTGCGCGAGCTCGCGGGTGCGCGCGGCTGGTGGTACATCTCCCCCATCGCCGACGAGTGGATCACGACCCAGAACTACCTGTCGGTCATCGACGTCGAGGTCGGGCGCAAGCACCCCTCGACCGACGGGCACCGCTACCTCGCCGAGAGGCTCGCGGCAGCCCTGGGCGAGCTCGGCGACGCGCCCGTGACGGAGGCCGGGTCGGAGACCGCCCCCGAGCAGTGATATCGTCGTTCGGTACGCCTCCGTAGCTCAGTGGATAGAGCGCCGGTTTCCGGTACCGTAGGTCGCAGGTTCGACTCCTGTCGGGGGCACATACAGCATTCGAAAGACCCCGCCCGTCCGGGCGGGGTCTTCGTCGTTCACCGGGTGCAGAGCATCGCCCCCGCCGCCCGTCGGTTCACCGTGAAGAAGCCCTCGATCCGGCGACGACGGCGTCCGGGGCGAGGTTCAACCGGCGCAGCAGCTGCGCGTTGAGGGCCACGACGATGGTCGACAGCGACATCAGCACCGCACCGACCGACATCGGCAGCACGAACCCGAGCGGCGCGAGGACACCGGCGGCGAGCGGGACGGACAGGAGGTTGTAGCCGGCCGCCCACCACAGGTTCTGCGTCATCTTCCGATAGCTTGCCCGGGACAGCTCGATGACCGACAGCACGGACCGAGGGTCATCGCTGGCGAGGATCACTCCGGCCGAGGCGATCGCGACATCGGTTCCCGCGCCGATGGCGATCCCGACGTCGGCCTGCGCCAGCGCGGGTGCGTCGTTGACGCCGTCGCCGACCATCGCGACCTTCCGCCCCTCGGACTGCAGCTCCTTCACCGTCGACGCTTTGTGCTCGGGGCGGACCCCGGCGAAGAACCGGTCGATGCCGAGTTCCGACGCCACGGATGCGGCGACGGCCTCGGCGTCGCCGGTGATCATGACGACCTGCACGTCCCGGTCGCGAAGGGCGCGGACGGCCTCTCGGGACTCGCCCCGTATCGCGTCCGCGAGCCGCAGCGCACCCGCGACCGTGCCGTCGACGAGGACGTGGAGGATGATGGCGCCCTCCTGGCGCCATCCTTCGGCCACGCTCAGCTCGGCAGCCTGCTCCTGCTCCAGCAGGTGCGGGCCGCCGACCTCCACCGTGCGCCCGTCCACCTCGGCGCGGACGCCGACTGCCGGCGACGACGCGAATCCGCGGGAGGTCAGGAGGGTGAGATGTCTCTCCTTCGCGGTGGCGACGATGGCGCGGCCGAGGGGGTGCTCCGAATCCGACTCGGCTGATGCCGCGAGAACCAGCACCTCGTCGGCGGACAGGTCTCCCGCGGGCTCGACGGCGGTGACGGCAGGCGTGCCCGTGGTGAGCGTGCCGGTCTTGTCGAAGAGCACGGTGTCCACGGAGCGCATGCTCTCCAGCGCGAGGCGATCCTTCACCAGGACGCCGGCGCGAGCGGCGCGCTCCGTCGCGATCGACACCACCAGCGGGATGGCGAGGCCCAGTGCGTGCGGGCAGGCGATGACGAGGACGGTGATGGTGCGGATCACCGCCTGATCCGGCAGACCGAGCAGCGTCCATACGACGGCGGTGATCACTCCGGCACCCAGCGCGAACCAGAACAGCCAGCCCGCTGCGCGGTCGGCGAGGCGCTGTGCGCGCGACGACGAGTTCTGCGCGTCCGCGACGAGCCTCCGGATGCCGGCGAGCGCGGTGTCCTGCCCGACGGCGGTGACCTCCACTCGCACGCCCGAGTCCGTGGCGACCGTGCCGGCGATGACCTGATCGCCGGCGGCACGACGCACCGGCCGCGACTCCCCCGTGATCATCGACTCGTCGAGGCTCGCCGAGCCCTGGACGATCCGCCCGTCTGCAGGAACCCTGCCACCGGGGCGGATGACGACCACGTCACCCACCCGCAGATCCGCCGGTGCGACCGTGACCGTCTCCGCGCCGTCGATCTTCTCCGCCTCGTCGGGCAGCAGGGCCGCGAGCGAATCCAGCGCCGACGTGGTCTGCGCGAGCGAGCGCATCTCGATCCAGTGGCCGAGCAGCATGATGACGATGAGGA
Organism: Microbacterium sp. H83; assembly: GCF_001650405.1. Lineage (GTDB taxonomy): Bacteria > Actinomycetota > Actinomycetes > Actinomycetales > Microbacteriaceae > Microbacterium. The sequence goes on from NZ_LWCU01000001.1 coordinate 231,882, forward strand.
GCGCCAGCTCCCACCAGAAGTCCAGCTCGTGGTGCAGGAGTCCGAGGCTCGCTCCCCACGACGCGACGAACGCCACCGTGATGGCGAGCGCGATGAGCAGCATCATGCCGGGCGCGCGCACGCGGAGCTCGCTCACCGCGCCGGTCAGGAACGGCGCCCCGCCCCAGACGAACATGACGGTGCCGAGGACCGGCGACATCCACATGACCCACGTCGCCGCGGGCAGCGGGTAGCCGAGCAGCATCGAGAACATCGGAGAGAAGGCGACCACCGGGACGGCGAGCGCGAGCATGATCCAGAAGAGCCGCCGGAACTGTCCGACGTGGTCGCCGTGGGTGGCGTGGCCGCCGTGGGCGGTGTGGTCGCCGTGGGAGGCGTGGGCGCCGGGAGAAGCGTGGCCGCTGTGGCCATCGGAATCGCTGTGAAGTCCGCTCATGCCACGACTATACCCCTGGGGGGTATAGTCGTGGCATCATCTCCTGGTCTTGCTCGGGTCGATGGTGACGGTGCCGGAGCGAGCGGTCATGATGCCTCGCCCCGGAAGGTCTCCGCGTCGATGACGAAACGGTAGCGGACGTCGCTGGAGAGCACGCGCTCGTAGGCGTCGTTGATCTGCGCGGCGGAGATCAGCTCAGTCTCGGGGGCGATACCGTGCTCGGCGCAGAAGTCGAGCATCTCCTGCGTCTCGGCGATGGAGCCGATGCCCGATCCGGCGAACGAGCGCCGGTTGCCGAAGAGCGTGAAGACTGTGATGGGCAGCGGCTCGGCCGGCGCGCCGACGTTGACCATGGTGCCGTCGAGGCGGAGCAGCGCGAGGTAGTCGTCCAGCGGGAGCGGAGCGCTCACCGTGTTGAGGATGAGGTCGAAGTGGTTCGCGAGCTTCTCGAAGGTCGAGGCGTCCGAGGTGGCGTAGTGGTGAGAGGCGCCGAAGGCGCGTGCATCCGCCTCCTTGTCGAGAGTCCGAGAGAGCACCGTGACCTCGGCTCCCATCGCCGCGGCGATCTTCACCGCCACGTGGCCGAGTCCGCCCATGCCGACGACCGCGACGCGCTTGCCGGGACCGGCGTTCCAGTGCGACAGGGGCGAATAGGTCGTGATCCCTGCGCACAGCAGGGGCGCGGCGGCCTCGTACGGGATGTTCTCCGGGACCTTCAGGACGAAGTCGGCATCGACGACGATGTGCGTCGAGTACCCGCCCTGAGTGATGGTGCCGTCGCGGTCGACGGATGCGTAGGTCTGGGTGTTGCCCTTCAGGCAATAGTTCTCCATGCCGGCGAGGCAGTTCTCGCACTCACGGCACGAGTTCACCATGCATCCGACGCCGACGCGGTCGCCGATGGCGTGGGTCGCGACGTCGGCGCCGATCTCGACGACCTCGCCGACGATCTCGTGCCCGACGACCTGCGGGTAGGCGATGGGCCCCCAGTCGCCACGGACCGTGTGGATGTCGGAGTGGCAGATCCCGGCGTACCGGATCGCGATGAGGACGTCGTTCGGGCCGACCTCGCGGCGCTCGATCGTGGTCCGGACGAGCGGCTCGGAGGCGGACGGAGCGGCGTATGCGGAGACGGTGGTCATGCATCGACGGTACGTCCGCCGCGACGGTCCCTGGCAGTCCCTGGTGAGACAGGGACTGGCAGGGCCTCCCACCGGCGGAGTCGCCGCGAGCGCGGCGAGCGGCCGAGACGACGCCGCCCGTCACTCCCCCGACGTCGTCGGCGCATCGCCCCCCAGCGAGGCGAGCAGCGCCGTGAAGTGGTCGAGGTCGGCGGCTGTCCAGCGCCGCAGCCGGTCGCCGATGCGCTCCTCATAGCGGGCGCGGGCGAGGGCGATGCGCTCCTGCGCGAGAGCCGTGGCCACGAGGACCCGCGCGCGGCGGTCTTCCGGGTCGTGCACGCTCTCGACGAGGCCGAGCTGCTCGAGCTGACGCACCTGACGGCTCACCGCCGACTTGTCGGTCTGGAGTCGCTCGATGATCGCTCCGGCCGAGGTGGCCCTGCCGGAGGCGATCGATGTGAGCACCTGGTACCCGAGGGGCTGCAGGTCGGGGTGCACCGTCACCGCGGCCTCGCGCCAGCTCACCCGGATCCGGGCGAAGAGGCGTCCGAGCTCCTGCTCGACCCGGGTGACGGCCTCGTCCAGCTCGGAGATCGGGGCGTCGGGGTCGACACGGTCGTCGGGCACGGCGCTCATACCCGCCAGCTTACGGCGACGCCCCGCCGTCGATCACGACAGCGGGGCGTCGGGCGGGTCACGATCAGACCTCGGCGAGGAGCCGGAAGGCCTTCGACGCCGCACTGACCTCGTCGGGGGTCAGCTCGCCGATGACGGCGCGCAGGCGCGTCGCATGCTCACGACGAAGCTCGACGAGCGCCTCGGACGCCGCAGGCATGGCCGACAGCACGCGAAGCCGTCCGTCGCGCTCATCGGGGCGCGACTCGATCAGACCCAGGTCCTCCAGCATCCGCACCTGTCGGCTCACCATCGACTTGTCCATCTCGAATCGCTCGGCCAGCTCGTGCGCGTTGGCGGTGCCGGCGCGGTCGATGAAGGTGAGCAGCTTGTAGCCGCCGACCGTGAGGTCGGGGTGCACGCGCACGGCCGACTCCCTCCAGAGCGACCTCGTCCTTGCGAAGATGAGGTTGAGGTGCGCCTGGAGGTCGCCGAGGGCGGTGTCGACGTCCTGCGACACGGCCGCGTCCGAGGCGATCATGTCAGCGCCCCTGCTCCCGGTCCTCGCGCTCGAGGACGGTGACGGAGCCCGTGGTCGGCGTCGACGAGTCGACGCCGGCGATGCGGATGGTGCCGGTGGACATCGTGGCCCCGACCTCCGCCTCCGAGACCTCGAGCACCGACTCCTCCGCCTGGTCGCGCAGCTGCTCCGCGGCGTTCTTCGTCGAGAGCGGCTTGTTGCGGATGAACGCGATCGCGATGATCGAGATCACGGCGAGCGGGATGGCGATGATGAAGGCGTCGGCGATGCCGTGTCCGTACGCGCTCTCGACGATCGTGCGGATCGTGTCGGGCAGCTGCGTCACCTTCGGCACGTCGCCAGAGGCGAGGTGCTTCAGCGCGTCGACCTCGTCGGGCGTCGTCGGCGTGAAGCCATCGAGCGCATCGGTCATGTAGTTCGCGACGCTCGTCGAGAGCAGCGATCCCATGATCGTGACGCCGATGGTGCCCGCGATCGTACGGAAGAAGTTCACGTTCGACGACGCCGCGCCCAGCTGCTGCGGGGCCGTGTCGTTCTGGACGATGAGCGTGAGGTTCTGCATCACCATGCCGAGACCCGCGCCGAGCACGAACATGTAGACGGCGACGAGACCGAAGGGGGTGTCGTAGCGGAGAGTCGCCATGAGGCTGACCCCGACCGTCGCGAGGACGGAGCCGGTCAGCATCCAGCCCTTCCACTTGCCGAACCGGCTGACGAGCTGGCCGATGACGATCGATGCGCCCATCTGGCCGATGATCATCGGGATCGTCATGAGACCCGACTCGGTGGGCGTGGCACCGCGCGCGAGCTGGAAGTACTGGGCGAGGAACACCGACGTGGCGAACATCGAGACGCCGATCGCGATGGAGGCGATGACCGACAGCGTGAAGGTGCGGTTGCGGAACAGCGACATCGGGACGATCGGCTCGGTCACGAAGAACTCGACCGTGATGAACGCGGCGATCGCGACCGCGGCGATGACCGCGAGGATGATGCTCGTCGACGAGTCCCAGTCGAACTGGCTGCCGCCCATCGACACCCAGATGAGGAGGGTCGACACGCCGACCGCGAGCAGGACGATCCCGAAGTAGTCGATCGAGACCTTGCGGTCGCGCTGCGGCTTGGGCAGGTGGAGCGTGAACTGCAGCAGGACCAGCGCCAGGAGGGCGAACGGCACGCCGACGAAGAAGTTCGAGCGCCATCCCCACACGTCGGTGAGGAGTCCGCCGAGCAGCGGGCCGCCGATGGTGCCGAGGGCCATGATGCCGCCGACGACGCCCATGTACTTGCCCCGCTCGCGCGGAGAGATGATCAGCGCGACGGCGATCATCACGAGCGACATCAGTCCGCCGACGCCGATGCCCTGGATGACACGGACGGCGATGAGCATGTTGGTGTCGGTGGAGAACCCGGCGATCACCGTGCCGGCGGTGAAGAGGATGAGGGAGATCTGCACGAGGATCTTGCGGTCGACGAGGTCGGCCAGCTTGCCCCAGATCGGGGTGGAGACGGCGGTCGCGAGGAGGCTCGCGGTGATGACCCAGGTGTACTGGGACTGCGTGCCGCCGAGGTCGGCGATGATGACCGGCATCGAGGTCGACACCACGGTGCCCGAGAGCACGGCGACGAACATGCCGACGACGAGTCCGGAGATCGCGGTGAAGACCTCGCGGGCCGAGCGGGTCTCGGCGGAAGAGGATGGGGTTGTTGTCACGGGGTGAACGCTCCTGCGTACTAGTTGATTTCGATCAACTATACGCCGATGGTTGCCAAAGCACAACTATTGAGCCCCGCGGTCAGTGCGAGAGGATGACACTGTGGAGCCGTGGGAGATGCGCGAGTGGTACGCGGAGTTCCTCGACGCCTGCAATCGTCACGACCTGACGGCCGTGCGCGAGTTCGTGGCTCCCGGCGTGCGCCGCGCACATCTGCCGGGGGGCGTCGAGTCCTGGATCTCCGATCTCGCGGAGCTGTTCCATGCCTTCCCGGACTGGCAGTGGAAGCGCATCCAGCTCGTCGTCGAGGACGACCGACTCGCCGCACACCTCCGAGGCGGCGGTAGGCACCTCGGCGATCTCCGCGGGACTCCCCCCACCCGGCGCCGGGTCAACATCGCGGAATTCTCGATGTACCGCGTCGAACGCGGCCTGATCACCGAGCACACGAGCTCGGACTCCGATCCGCTGATCCGCGCTCAGCTCGGAATCTGAGCCGCGCGCCCCCTGTTCGCCGAGCGACCGAGGGCGACCTGCACACGATAGATTGTGCACAATACAATCGCGTGCAATACTCGATGCATGGCCGTGACCGATGAGATGGTGTGCTTCTCGCTGTACTCCGCCGCCCGTGCGACCACGCAGGCCTATCGCTCGCTGCTCGCGCCCTGGGGACTCACGTACCCGCAGTACCTCGTCCTCGCGATCCTGTGGCATGAGGGAGAGCAGACGATCGGCTCTCTCGGCGACGCGATGCAGCTGGATTCCGGCACGCTCTCCCCGCTGGTACGCCGCATCGAGCAGGCAGGGTACGTGCGCAGAACGCGAAGCCCCCACGATGAGCGGGTGGTCCTCGTGCAGCTCACGGAGGCGGGTCATGCGCTGCGAGCCGAGGTCGCGCCGATGCAGGCGCGCGTGGCCGAGCTCGCCGGCGTGCAGGACGACGCCCGCCGGCATCGCCTGATCAGCGAGCTGCACGGGCTCACGGAACTGCTGCAGCGGGTCGCGACCGACTCCCCGGCGGAGACCCGCGCCGACCACTGACGTCGACCGACGTCTGCCCCACCACAACGGAAGGATCCACACGATGGACGCTCTCTACACCGCAGAAGCACTCGCGACCGGCGCAGGACGCGACGGACGCGTCGCCACGAGCGAGGGACGGCTCGAGCTCGACCTCGCCGTCCCGAAGGAGCTCGGCGGCAGCGGCGACGGGGCGAACCCCGAGCAGCTGTTCGCCGCCGGATACGCGGCCTGCTTCCACTCCGCGCTGCAGACCGTCGCGCGGTCGCAGAAGGTGAAGCTCACCGACACCTCGGTCGGCGCCCGCGTGCAGATCGGCTCGAACGGCGACGGCGGCTTCGGCCTCGCCGTGGAGCTCGAGGTGGTCATCCCCGAGCTTCCGCACGAGCAGGCGCAGGCTCTCGCGGACGCCGCGCACCAGGTCTGCCCCTATTCGAACGCCACGCGCGGCAACATCGACGTCCGGATCACCGTCTCCGACGACTGACCCGCCCCGACCATCGCACCCGATCCCACAAGGAGAACACGACCATGCGCGCACTGATCCACGACACGTTCGGCGAACCCGAAGACGTCCTCCACCTCGACGAGCGTCCCCTGCCCGAGCCCGGCCCCGGCCAGGTCCGGCTCAAGATCGTCCTGTCGCCGATCCACAATCACGACCTCTGGACGATCCGCGGCACGTACGGCTTCAAGCCCGAGCTCCCCGCCGCATCCGGCACCGAGGCTCTCGGCGTCGTCGACGCCCTGGGAGAGGGCGTCGAGGGGCTGACGATCGGTCAGCGCGTGGCGACGGGAGGCACGTTCGGAGCGTGGGCCGAGTACGTGGTCGCGACGGCTGCGGGGCTCATCCCGGTGCCCGAGTCGCTGAACGACGAGAGCGCCGCACAGCTCGTGTCCATGCCGTTCAGCACGATCAGCCTGCTCGAGTTCCTCGGCGCGAAGGAGGGCGACTGGATCGTCCAGAATGCGGCGAACGGCGCTGTCGGGCGGATGCTGGCGCAGATGGGCGCCGCACGCGGCGTGAACGTGCTCGGTCTCGTCCGTCGCTCCGAGGGCGTGGACGAGCTCCGCGAGCAGGGCATCGATCGCGTCGTCACGACGGATGACGAGGGGTGGCGCGAGCGCGTCGCCGAGATCACCGGCGGCGCACATGTGGCCTTCGGAGTCGACTCGGTCGGCGGAGCGTCGTCGGGCGAGGTGCTGTCCCTGCTCGGCGAGGGCGGGACCCTCGTGGCGTTCGGCGCGATGTCGTCGCCCACGATGGAGATCGCCTCGGGAGACGTGATCTTCTCGCAGGCCACGATCAAGGGATTCTGGGGCAGCAAGGTCATCCAGACGATGGACGCCGCGACCCGAAGCGCGCTCTTCGGCGAGCTCATCCAGCGCGTGACCGACGGCACCCTGACCCTTCCCGTCGCCGGGGTGTTCGACGCCGCGGAGGCCGCGGACGCGGTGCGGGCGAGCAACACGGCCGGCCGGGTGGGCAAGGTCCTCCTGTCCTTCTGAGCCTGCTCGGGTCCGGCCCCCGGGGCCGGACCCGAGTTGCGCGACGCGGACCGAGCGCGGCCAGCCGGCCGTTCTGCCGGTGGAACGCCTTCTCCAACCCGCTGGCCTCGACGCGAAGAGGGTCGAGACGGTGGACCCCGGCCACGGCACGCGGATGCGGTGAGCACTCGTCTCCGGACTCGGCGTCCCGGGAGCGGTCATCGAGGTCAGCGCGATCGCTGCGGTCATCCGCGACTGATCCGCGCTCGCGAGGCCGCGGAGCCGCTTCAGATCCGCCCGCGCATCGGCGTGCGTTCCACGGGATCGGGCGCGCCCTCCGGGGGCACCATCTCGGCGCGCACACCGAGCAGTCGTACCTCTCTCGACCGGTCGAGCGTGGCCCCGAGCGCGAGCGCCGCATCGATCACCTCGCCCCGCTCCGCGGTCGGCGCGAGCAGCTTACGGCCGAACGTCTTCGTCTCGAACGGCGCGTACCGCACCTTGAGGTGCACGCGCATCACCGGCCGTCCTTCCGCGGCGCAGTCGTCGAAGGCCGCTCCGGCGAGCTCCCTCAGCGCGTCGTCCACCTGCCCAGCCGTCGTGAGGTTCTGCTGGTAGGTCGTCTCCCTGCTGTGGCTGCGCGCGACCCAGGGCGTGGCATCCACGACCGCCGGACCCCGCCCGGATCCCAGCCCGTGATACCAGACACCCATCTTCGGTCCGAACTCGGCGACGAGCGCCGACTCCTCGGCATCGGCCAGTTCCCTGACCGTGTGGATGCCATGTGTCGCGAGTCTCTTCTGCACCTTCGGCCCGACGCCCCACAGGTCTCTGGTGGGCTTCTCCCCCATGACGGCGAACCAGTTCTCTGCCGTCAGTCGGAAGACGCCGCGGGGTTTGCCGAACTCGGTGGCGATCTTCGCCCGCACCTTGTTGTCGCCGATGCCGACCGAGCAGTGCAGTCCCGTCGCCGCGAGCACGGCGGCACGAGCGCGCTCCGCGACCCCCTCGGGGTCGTCGGTGGCGGTGCCCAGGAAGCACTCGTCCCACCCGATGACCTCGAGGACCACCCCGGGCAGCGCACGCAGGGCCGCCATGACCTCGGCGGACGCCTGCTCGTAGGCGGCGTGGTCGACCGGGAGGAAGACCGCGTCCTCGGGAGCCTTTCGCGCGGCGATCTTCAGGGGCATGCCGGAGCCGATGCCGAAGGCGCGGGCCTCGTACGACGCTGTGGAGACGACCGCCCGCTCCGTCGGATCGCCGCGCCCGCCGACGATGACGGGCCTGCCGATCAGCTCGGGGCGACGCAGCACCTCGACGGCCGCGATGAACTGGTCCATGTCGACGTGCAGCACCCACTCGGCCATGCGTCGAGTGTGCTCCGTCGACGGGCGACGACGCCACCCCCTTGCACGGAGAGGCGCCGGAAGTCGACGGTATCCGTCAGCCGATCGCGACCCCGATCGCGGTCGCGATCACCGCGAGCAGGGGCAGCGTGCCCTGCATCAGCGCGGCCCGCGCCTTCGAGCGGTCCGACAGGATGAGCACGAGCGCGGCGGCCAGCATCATCCCGGTCCCCGCGAAGACGAGCGTGAGCCCGACCGTCTGCAGGCCGACGATGACGAACCCGACGCCGAGCAGAGCCGTCAGCGCGAGGAAGAGGTTGTAGAAGCCCTGGTTGAACGCGAGCTGCTTCATGGTGACGGCATCGGCTTCGCTCGGAACGCCGAAGATCCTCCTCGTCTCGGGCTCGGTCCATCGGAGCGACTCCAGCGCGAAGATGAAGACGTGGAAGGCGGCGGCGGCGGCGGCGAGGACGAGTCCGACGATGAGCATGTGTCGATCGTAGCGATCGAGCGGCGTCGGACGGCGAGCTCAGAGCAGGAAGATGGGGAGCAGGCCCGGATTGTGCGCGTGGACCAGCACGGCGAAGACGACCGCGTCGAAGAGCAGGTGCACGGTGACGACGTAGGCGAGCGAATGCGTGCGGAAGAAGATGGATCCCTGCAGGAGCGCGAAGGGGATCGTGAGCAGCGGACCCCATTCCCGATAGCCCAGCTCCCACAGGAACGACACGAAGACGACCGCCTGGAGGACGTTCGCCGTCGCGTCGGGAAAGTGCCTGCGGAGCAGGGCGAACACGGTGCAGATGAAGAAGAGCTCGTCCCAGATGCCGACCGCGCCGACACCCACGAAGAGACGCGCGATGAGGTCGGGAGTGTCGACCACCGGCCAGTTCTGGTAGACGCCGCTCGTGATGAAGTAGAACGGGAGGATCAGCCAGCCGAGCACGAGCACGGCGACCAGCCACCCCCACTGCAGCGGGCCCCAGCGCCGACGGGTCCGCCACGGGAAGCCGATCGCCCGATCCTTGAAGACGAAGCGGGAGACGAGGTACGGCACGGCGACGGCGCCGCCGAGCACGATCGTGAAGCGCAGCATCGCGAGGTCATCGAGCTCCGCCTTCAAGGGGATCACGCTGACGATGAGCATGCCCAGTGCGATGAGCGCGAGGTCGCGCGTGAGCGAGGGCGCGCGACTCTCGCCGACGGCCTCCGGTGAAGGCCCATGTGGGGCGACGCGCACGGCCTCGAGTGCGGGACGTGCCGCCCGACGCTCCAGGGCCCACGCGACGACGACGCCGACCGCGAGCAGCACCCACCCCAGCCAGGGGGTCTCCAGCACGAAGAACGCCGGGGCGGCCGCGCACACCAGCACGGCCGGCAGGAGCTCGATGCGCAGTGCGGTGGTGCGGCCGAGGTCGGTCACCTGCGGGCCCTCCGCCGGTAGGCGAGATCGCGGATGTCGCGCCCCTTCGCGATCCCCTTGCGCTCGAACGCGGTCATGACGCGACCGTCGAACCGCTCGGCCCAGTCGCCGTCGAACGCCCGCTCGAACAGCGGATCCTCGTCGAGGACCTCCCGCATCTGCAGGGCGTAGTCCTCCCAGTCCGTGGCCAGGCGCAGGATGCCCCCGTCACGCAGCGCGCGCGCGGCTGTCGCACCGAATCCGTCCCGCACGAGCCGCCGCTTCGTGTGCTTCTTCTTGTGCCAGGGATCGGGGAAGAAGATCCAGACCTCGGCGGCCGCCGCCTCGGGCAGGTACGAGGCGAGGACCTCGGGGGCGTTCGCCTCCACGACCCGGAGATTGCGCGCGCCCTCGCGATCGGCGTCGAGCATGGTCCGGGCGAGTCCCGCCCGGAAGACCTCGACGGCGAGGAAGTCGTCGTCCGGACGCGACGACGCGGCAGCGACGATGGCGTGCCCCTGTCCTGATCCGATCTCGACGTACAGGTCCGCGTCGCGGCCGTACTCGTCGACCGGGTGGAGCCTCGCCTCGGGGTGCACGGACGTCCAGGCGACGTCGCGGGGCACATCCAGGAGATAGTGCGGGCCGAGCTCGTCGAACGCGCGCTCCTGTGCATCGGACATCCGGCCGCTGCGGCGCACGAAGGACACCGGCTCGTCACGGAAGGTGCGGGGTTCGGGCATGCTTCCAGGGTAGTCGGCGAGTGTCGGCGGCCCGACCGCGGTTCAGGACGCGGGGGCGGTGACGAAGTCGATCAGCTCTTCGACCCGACCCAGCAGGGCAGGCTCCAGGTCGCGGTACGTGTGCACCTTCGACAGGATGTGCTGCCACGCCCTCGCCGTGTCGGCCTGGGTCTCGTGCGGCCACCCGAATGCCCGGCAGATGCCCGTCTTCCAGTCGATCCCGCGCGGGATCTCCGGCCACTTCGCGATCCCCAGCGCGCGAGGCGTCACGCACTGCCAGACGTCCACGAACGGGTGTCCGACGATCCGGACGTGCCGGCCGTGCGGTCCGCGGGCGACGGCCTCCGCGATGCGGGTCTCCTTCGAGCCCGCGACCAGGTGATCGACGAGCACGCCGTAGCGTCGGGTCGCGCTCGGGGGCTCCGCGGCGAGAAGCTCGTCGAGGAGATCGACGCCCTGGAGGAACTCCACGACCACGCCCTCGACACGGAGGTCCGCTCCCCACACCTTCTCGACGAGCTCCGCGTCGTGCTTCCCCTCGACGAGGATGCGGCTGGGGAGCGCCACGCGCGCACGCTGGTCGCCGACCGCGAACGATCCGGATGCCGTGCGCCGCGGTCCCTGCGCCTTCGCCGCCGGGGCTGTGAGACGGACCGGGGCTCCGTCGATCAGGAAGCCGCCGCCGAGGGGGAAGAGCCGTGTGCGTCCCCGTCGATCCTCGAGCGCCACGGTGCCGCCCTGCACTCCGGTCACCGCGCCGCAGTAGCCGTCGTCGGCGACCTCCACGACGAGATCGAGCTCCGCGGGCACCTGCGGAACCGGCTTCGCCGCGCGCTCTCGCCAGCCCGCGGCGAGCACATCCGATCCGTACCTGTCGTCCATGCCTTCCAGCGTATGTGTCTCCGCTCAGGGCGAACGGCGATCGGGGCGCCGAAGCTGTCGCGTGTCGGACTCTGTGCATAGACTCGTGCCATGGGGCGGCTGTCTGTCAGAGGTACGACGATGAAGACTCGGTGGCTCGCGCTGGCCGCCGTCACGGCGGCTGCGATCGGAGCGCTGGCCGCGTCGCCCGCCTTCGCCACCGATCCCGTCACGCTCGATCCCGGGTACGTGACCGACGATGTCGGAGCGCTCAGCGCCGCGGAGAAGGATGCCGTCGAGACGCGACTGCAGACCCTCACCGAGAACTCCTCGGCCGATCTGTTCGTGGTGCTCGTCGACGAGTTCACGTCCCCCTCGGACAACGTCGGCTGGGCCGACACCGTGGCCGAGGACAACAACCTGGGTCCTGAGCAGTATCTGCTGGCGATCGCGGTCGACGGCCGCAGCTACTACATCTCGGCCGCCGCGGGCGGACCGCTCAGCGACGGGAAGCTCGACGATGTCGAGGAGAAGATCCAGCCGCTCCTCGCTCAGGAGGACTGGGACGGCGCGATCCTGCTCGCCGCCGACGAGATCCAGGGCGACGGCGGCGCAGGGGCGATCCGGGCGACTCTCATCGTCGTCGGCATCGTCGCAGCCGGTCTCCTCGTCTGGCTCGCGGTCGCGCTGATCCGACGCTCCCGCCGGGCCGCCGAGGTCCGGCGTCGCGGCGCCATGCCGGAGACCCCCGATCCGAACGATCCCTTCTCGACTCTCACCGACGCGCAGGTGCAGACGCAGGCGGGTGCGGCGCTCGTGCAGGCCGACGACGCGATCACCTCGAGTCGCGAGGAGCTCGGCTTCGCCGTCGCCCAGTTCGGCGAAGCGGCCACCGCCGAGTTCAGCGGTGCGATCGAGACGGCCACGGCGAAGATGTCCGAGGCCTTCGATCTGAAGCAGAAGCTCGACGACGAGGTCGAGGATTCCGTGTTCGACCGCCGTGCCTGGCACATCCGCATCATCGGTCTGTGCGACGAGATCGACGACGTCCTCGACGACAACACCGAGGCCTTCGACGCCCTGCGCAAGCTCCAGGAGAACGCGCCGCAGGAGCTCGAGCGGGTGCGCGCCGAGCGACAGGCCCTGGAGCCGCTCCTCGCCGGTGCCGCGCAGCAGCTCGCCGCGCTCTCCGGGGCGTACGATCAGGCGGCGCTCGCCACCGTCTCGGACAACCCGGCTCAGGCCGAGGAGCGAGCCGCGCTGGCCGACCGCGCGATCGGGGCGGCGGCGCAGGCCGTCACCGCAGGACGCTCGGGCGAGGCGGCTTTCGCGATCCGCACGGCCGAGCAGTCCGTGGCGCAGGCCACTCAGCTCATCCACGCCATCGGCACGCTCGGCCAGGAGCTCGCCGCGATCGAGGCGCAGGCTCAGGCGCTGATCGCCGAGCTGCAGACCGATCTGGTCACCGCGCAGCAGCTTCCCGACAGCGGAGGGACCATCGCCGCCGCGGCGAGCGTCACCGCGCAGCAGCTGCAGCGGGCGCAGGCGAACCTCGCCGGCTCCGCCCGGAGCCCGCAGCTGGTGCTCGAGGCGCTCACCGCGGCGAACACGCAGATCGACAGCGCCATCGCGCAGGGCACCGCGGCCGTCGAGCGCGCACGGCGGACGCAGCAGATGCTCGAGCAGACGCTGTCGCAGGCCGGCTCCGAGATCCGCGCGGCGCGCGAGTTCATCGAGACGCGCCGCGGCACGGTGGGCTCGACGGCCCGCACGCGGCTGTCGCAGGCCGAGTCGACGTTGACGCAGGCGCTGGATCTCCGCACGTCGAATCCAGACGCCGCCCTCGCCGACGCGGGTCGCGCCCTCGATCTCGCCCGACAGGCCACGGCGTCGGCGAAGGCCGATGTGACCGCCATGAGCCCGAGCCGCTACGAGAACGACGGCTGGGGCGGCGGCGGCATCTTCGGCGGCAGCTCGTCCGGATCCGGACTCGGCGGCGACATCCTCGGCGGCATCATCGGCGGACTCCTGTCCGGCGGCGGAGGCGGCGGCGGTTCGTCCCGCAGCAGCAGCTGGCGCTCGAGCGGCGGCGGCGGGTTCCGCAGCTCGGGATTCGGCGGAGGCGGTGGCGGCCGCTCGAGCGGTCGCAGCGGCCGCTCCGGAGGAGGACGCTTCTGACCCGCCTCGCGATCGCTCACAGACCTCGACTACGACCCTCTGAAAGGAACAACGCATGACCAAGCAGTCCATCTTCGGACGTATCTCGACCCTCGTCCGCGCGAACATCAACTCCCTTCTGGACTCTGCGGAAGACCCGCAGAAGATGATCGACCAGCTCGTCCGCGACTACACGAACAGCATCTCCGACGCCGAGTCCGCGATCGCCGAGACCATCGGCAACCTTCGTCTGCTCGAGCGCGACCACGAGGAAGACGTCCAGGCGGCGACCGAATGGGGCAACAAGGCTCTCGCGGCGAGCCGCAAGGCCGACGAGATGCGCGGCAGCGGCAACGCCGCGGATGCCGACAAGTTCGACAGCCTCGCCAAGATCGCGCTGCAGCGCCAGATCAGCGCCGAGCGCGAGGCGACCGGCGCCGAGCCGCAGATCGCGGCGCAGACCGAGATCGTCGACAAGCTCAAGTCCGGCCTGAACGGCATGAAGGACAAGCTGGGCGAGCTGAAGAACAAGCGCAGCGAGCTCCTCGCCCGCGCCAAGGTGGCCGAGGCGCAGACCAAGGTGCAGGACGCGGTGTCGTCGATCAACGTCCTCGACCCGACCAGCGAGCTGGGCCGCTTCGAGGACAAGGTCCGTCGCCAGGAGGCGCTCGCTCAGGGCAAGGCCGAGCTCGCGGCGTCGAGCCTCGACGCGCAGTTCGAGAGCCTCGAGGACCTCGGCGAGCTCACCGAGGTCGAGGCGCGCCTCGCCGAGCTCAAGGCCGGGGGCTCCGCGCCGCGTCAGGCGATCGAAGGCTCCTGATCCACCCGCGGATGCCCCGGACGATCACGTCCGGGGCATCCGCTCTTCCGCAGCTGGAGGCACTCATGGTGCGATTCCTCGTGGTTCCGCAGTGGCAGGGCTCTCCCGCTGCGCGCGCGATGCTCCTGATGGACGGCGCATCGGCCATCGCCGGCGACCTGCCCCGTGCGGCGACGTCGGTGCTCGATGTGCCCATCGAGGCCGGCGAGTCCCTCGGCACCGGGGTGCGCAGGCTCAGTGCGATCCGCCGCACGCGAGAGCTCGTCGCCGAGAACATGACGACCGACACGGTGGTGATCGGCGGGGACTGCAGCGTCACCGTGGCCGCGCTGGCCTCGCTGCCCGGCGGCACGGACGATCTCGCGGTCGTCTGGTGCGACGCGCACGGCGACCTCCACACGCCCGACTCCTCGCCCTCCGGCGCCTTCTCCGGTATGGCGCTCCGCGCCGTCCTCGGGGAGGGCGAACCGCAGCTCGCGCTCTCCCCCGGCATCCCTCGGGAGCGCATCGTCACGGTCGGGATGCGGAACCTCGACGACGACGAGGTCCCGGTGAAGGACGAGCTCCGCGGCGTGTCCGTGGCCGATCTCGCCGACCCCGATGCACTGGCCGACGCCGTGGCGGCCACCGGTGCCGCCCGGGTCTGGGTGCACATCGATGTCGACGTGCTCGACCCCTCCGCGATCGCGGGCGTCTCGTCTCCCGCGCCGTTCGGCGTGGCGCCGGCAGACCTCAGCGCATCCATCCGCGCGCTCCGCGCGCGACTCCCTCTGGCGGGTGCGACGATCGCCGGGTTCGCACCCCGGACCCCGGTCGACGCCGTCGACGACCTCGGTGCCCTGCTGCGACTCGTGGGCGCCGTCGCATGAGCGACGACTGGCGCCCCGCGGCCGAGAGAGCGCTCGATCACGGAAGACGGCTCGATCGCCGCATCCCCTCCGTCCTCCTCCGCTCGCCGATCAGTCGCGCCGGGTACTGGTGGGGCACCGCGGTCGGTTGGATGTGGGGGTCGCTGTGGAGCACCGGACCGGTGGAGCGCCGCGGCGGGCTCTGGATCTTCCAGGGGATGCCGGAATGGACCTTCAACCGAGGCGGCGTGTGCGTGGGCGGCTGCTTCCTGACCGGCAGCAGACGACCGACCGATGCCGTGCTGCGCCACGAGGCCGTGCACAAGGCGCAGTGGCTCCGCTACGGGATGCTGATGCCGGTCCTCTACCTGATCGCGGGTCGCGACCCGCTGCGCAACCGCTTCGAGATCGAGGCGGGCCTGGAGGACGGGAACTACGTGCGACGCGGCAGCGGTCAGCGACCGGAGGGCAGCAGCCCGAAGCGCTCCGGCGCGTAGATCTGCTCTGCGCGCACGGCGAGCTCGCCGGTCAGGTGCTCGACGATGTCGGCGGTGCCGAGGTAGCCGCCGAGCAGGGTCACGCGCGTCTCGAACTCGTCGTCGCAGAGCATCTCGTCGGCCCACGCGCAGGTGGCGCGGGCGAGCGCGAGCCCCGGCGTGCACGAGCGTCCCGTACCCGGGGCACCGGAGCGATCGGCCCGGACCAGCCAGGTGACGGTCATCCGCGCAGGGGCGTCGATCACGCCGACGTCGGACTTCTCGGGGACCTCGATGAACACGCGTCCCGAAGCGCACAGGGGCAGCGTGGTCAGGAACGCTTCGAGTTCGACCAGCGAGGTCTCGTCGGCCGTGACCAGGTTGTGCGCACGACGACGCGCGGCGCGACGCTCGGCGCGCGTGCTGCGGGTTTCGAGGGAGGTGCTCATCGTTCCTCCATCGTACACCAGGAGAAGGGTTGCCTAACCTTGCTCGTCCGGTTCGTCGACGTCGACGAGAGCACGACGCAGATCGATCAGCTCGGCGTCGGTCATGCCGTTCGCGCGCAGGTAGCCGGCGGCGGAGCCCCATCGCTCGTCGACGCCGTCGAGGAGGGCGCGCATCACCGGTGCGGGCGACTGCGTCGCCAGGGCCGCCGCGTGGACGGCCTCGGGATGCTGGTCACGGAGGTATGCGAGGATCCGGCGGGACCGTTCCGGCGGCAGCTGAGACTCCGTGAGCGCGTAGTCCTCGATGATGGCCTCGCGGTCTGCGCCGACGGCGGCCAGGGCGAGCGCGACGGTGACACCCGTGCGGTCCTTGCCGACGGTGCAGTGGATCAGCGTCGGCTCCCCCTTCGCGATGATCCGGATGGCCGCGACGAGACGTTCGGCACTCTCCTCGAGGAGGTGGAGGTACAGGTCGTCGAGGCTGGTGTCCGCCTCGAAGAAGGAGCGCACCGAGCCGAGGAAGAGCGGGAGGTGGGTGGTGTCCGGCCCTTCGATCTCGGTCGGCTCCGCGGCGACCTCCTCGCCGTCCCGCAGGTCGACGATGTGCGAGACCCGCCGACGGAGCTCGACCGCTCCCGCCGTCGTCGCAGCGGAGAGCTGGCCGGAGCGCAGCAGCACACCCGATCGGATGCGTCCGCCGTCGGCGGGCATCCCACCGACGTCGCGGACGTTGTTGACGCCCTCGATGTCGAGGACGCTCATGCGGATGCCTGGCTGTCGCGCGGGGGAACCGGGTAGCGGCCCGCGATGACGACGCGGTTGAACGCGTTGATCGACACGCACGCCCAGCTGAGCGCCGCGTACTCCTTCTCGGTGAAGATCGCGCCGACGCGGTCGTACACGTCGTCGGAGATCCCGTCCTCGGAGATGAAGGTGAAGGCCTCGGCCAGCTCCAGGGCGGCTTCCTCGCGCTCGCTGAACACGTCGCTCTCCCGCCAGGTCGCGATCTGCATGAGGGTGTCCGTGTCGATCCCCGCGGCGAGCGCCCTGTCGACGTGGATGCGCGTGCAGTAGCCGCAGCCGTTGAGCTGCGAGCAATGGATCATCACGATCTCCTTGAGGCGGTCGTCGATCCCGTTCGCCGCGCAGATCTGTCCGACCGTCCGCGAGAACGCGTCGAGGGCCTTGTACGCCGCCGGCTCGGTCTTGGACAGATGCACACGCGTCTCGCTCATGGATCAATAGTATTCCGAAGTGCACGTCGGCTCGCCTCGCGGCCGTACAGGTCGTAGATCACATATGCACAAGCAGAAGTCAATTTGGTATGGCATTAAGCGCCATTCAGTGGACACTACGACGCACATTCTGCTCCCGCATTTCTCGTGCACCTTCCACCCAGAGCAGAATGAGGGCGTGGCGATCGACATCGACGAGTTCAGCTATCTCCCCCTCCAGGCCGAGACCCTCGGGGTTGCTCTCCCCCGGGCCGAGCGCGTGGCAGTGGACCTCCCGGACGGGCGACGGCTCAGCGCTCTGCGCTACGGCGAGGGAGAGCCGAGGATCACGCTGCTGCACGGCGCGGGACTCAACGCGCACACGTGGGACACGACCGCCCTCGCGCTGGGGCACCCCGTGCTCTCGATCGATCTCGCGGGTCACGGGGATTCGTCCTGGCGCAGCGACGCCGATTACACCCCGCGAACCCTGGCAGCCGACGTCGCCGCCGCACTCGACGAATGGACGAACGCGCCGCAGCTGATCGTCGGACAGTCCCTGGGCGGTCTCACCGGCGCGGCGCTCGCGGCGTCGCGTCCCGACCTCGTCGCCGCGCTGCTCGTCGTGGACATCACTCCGGGGATCGACACGACCGCGGGTCCCGCGGCGCTGCGCGACTTCTACGCCGGCCCCACCGACTTCGCCACGCGCGACGAGCTGGTCGACCGCGCGATCGCCTTCGGCTTCGGCGGCGCGAGGCCCGACACCGAGCGCGGTGTGTTCCTGAACACGCGCGTCCGACCCGACGGTCGCGTCGAGTGGAAGCATCACTTCGCCCACCTCGCCGCACACGCTCTCGCGGCGCCCGACGCGGAAGTCGCGGCTGCCCCGGCGGTGCTGGACGGCTCGGGATGGGACGACCTCTCCGGCGTCGAGTCGCCGCTGACCCTCGTCCGTGCGACCGACGGGTTCGTCGCCGAGAGCGACGCGGAGGAGTTCCTCCGCAGGCTCCCCCATGCACGCGTGGTGGTCGTGCAAGCCACGCACAACGTGCAGGAGACGGCCCCGACCGAACTCGCCGCGCTGATCGGAGCATCCGCCCCCGCCGCCTGATTGTGACGCTCCGTTCCACAGGGGCCCGCACCACCCCGAGACATCCCTAGGCTCGATCCACCGGCACACAGCACCTGCCGCACCGAGAGGAAACACCCATGTTCCGACGTACGCGACGATTCGCGCTGATCTCCGCACTCGCGGCGAGCGCCGTCATCCTCAGCGCCTGCTCCGGCTCTGCGGAGCCCGAGACCACGACCCCGGTCGGCGAACCCGATCCCGATGCCACGCTCCAGGTCGGTCTGGTCCTCGAGCCGACGAACCTCGACATCCGACGCACCAGCGGTGCGGCGCTCGAGCAGATCCTGATCGACAACATCTACGAGGGACTGGTCAGCCGCACTCCGGAGAACGAGATCGTCCCGCGCCTCGCTGCGGAGTACGAGGTCTCCGACGACGGACTGACCTACACGTTCACGTTGAACGAGGGCATCACGTTCCACAGCGGCACGGCGCTCACGTCCGCCGACGTGGTGGCGTCCTACGAGGCGGTCCGCACCGACACCACGCTGCAGGGCAACGCGGAGTTCGCCCCGGTCGCCTCGATCACCGCCCCCGATCCCGCGACCGTGCAGATCGTGCTGTCGGAGCCGAACCAGAACTTCCTGTTCTCGCTCACCGGTCCGGCCGGGCTCGTCTTCCAGACGGGAGACACCACCGACCTCAAGACGGCGGAGAACGGCACCGGCCCCTTCACCCTCACCCGGTGGAGCAAGGGCAGCGCGATCACGTTCGCGCGGAACGACGCCTACTGGGGCGAGCCGGCGGGCGTCGCCGAGGTCGAGTTCCAGTACATCCCCGACTTCACGGCCGGTGTCAACACCGCGCTCGACGGCGGCGTCCAGGTGCTGACGGCGGTCGACCCCAACCTCGCGCCGCAGCTCGAGGACTCCGGCGATTTCACTCTGACGACGGGGCGGACCACCGACAAGGCGACCCTCGCGTTCAACAACGCCAAGGCACCGCTCGACGACGTGCGCGTGCGCGAGGCCCTGCGCCTGGCGATCGATCACGAGGCGCTCGTGGAGGCCGTCGGGTCGGGCTCGACGCTCTACGGCCCCATCCCCGAGCTCGACCCCGGATACGAGGACCTCTCCGATGTGATCTCGTACGATCCGGAGAAGGCCAAGCAGCTGCTCGCCGAGGCCGGGCAGGAGGACCTCGAGCTCACCCTCACGATCCCCGGGTTCTACGGCACGACCGTTCCGAAGGTCCTGATCTCCGATTTCCAGAAGGTCGGAGTCACCCTGGAGGTCGACTCCGTCGAGTTCCCCACGTGGCTCGAGGACGTCTACACCAACAAGGACTACGACCTGAGCTTCGTGCTCCACGTCGAGCCGCGCGACTTCGGCAACTTCGCCGACCCGGACTACTACTTCGGCTACGACAACAGCGAGGTGCAGGCGCTCTACACCGAGGCCCTCGCTGAGGTCGACCCCGACAGGTCCGCCGAGCTGCTGGCCGAGGCCGCGCGCATCGTCTCCGAGGATCACGCCGCGGACTGGCTGTACAACGGCGCCACCATCACCGCCGTCAGCCCGCTGGTCTCCGGCTTCCCGAAGGACTCGATCAACTCGCGGATCGACCTCGCCGGCGTCACGGTCGCCGCCGAGCAGTGACGACCCCCACGTCGTGATCCGCTACGCGCTCGGCCGAGGAGCCCTGCTCATCGCAGGGCTCCTCGTGTCGAGCGTGCTCATCTTCCTGACCCTCCGCGTGTTCCCCGGCGATGTGGCTCAGCTGATCGCCGGGACGCAGGCGTCTCCCGACGAGGTGGACGCACTGCGAGAGTCCCTGGGTCTCGATCGCCCGCTCCCCGCGCAGTACGCGGAGTGGATCGGCGGCATCCTCCGCGGAGACCTCGGGACCTCTCTGCTGTCCGGCGCCTCGGTCGGCGAGGAGCTGCTCCTGAAGTCCCAGGTCACCGTGCCTCTCGGGGTCATGTCCCTTCTCATCGCCGTGCTCATCGCGGTGCCCTTCGGCATCCTCGCTGCGCTTCGTCGGGGCGGCGCCGGCGGAACGGCGCTCAGCGTCGGAGCGCAGGCCCTGGCGGCGGTCCCCGTGGTGTGGGCCGGGATGATGCTGATCGTGGTGTTCTCCGTATGGCTGGGATGGCTTCCCCCGCAGGGCTTCCCCCGTACGGGATGGAGCACCCCGGGGCAGGCGATCGAATCCCTGCTGCTCCCCGCGCTCACCATCGGGATCGTCGAGGGCGCGATGCTGATGCGCTTCGTCCGCAGCGCGACGCTGCAGGCCGCGAGCGAGGACTTCGTGCGCACGGCGGCGGCGAAGGGGCTCACGCGCACCCGGGCGCTCATCTCGCACGGCATCCCGGCCGTGGGTCTCTCGATCATCACGGTGCTCGGCCTGCAGGTCGCGGGGATCATCGTGGGATCCGTCGTCATCGAGCAGCTGTTCACGCTGCCCGGCATCGGACGGATGCTCGTCGCCGACGTGGGCACGCGCGACCTGATCAAGGTGCAGAGCGAGCTCCTCGTCCTGACGGGCTTCGTGCTGATCGTCGGCTTCCTCGTCGATCTCCTGCACCGCGCCGTCGACCCGCGGCAGAGGGAGGCGTGATGCCCCGCTGGATGCCACGACTGTGGCGGACCGCGACCGGTCGCTTCGGCCTCGTCGTCGTCGCGCTCGTCGGGATCGCCGCCCTCGTGTCCCTCTTCTGGACGCCCTTCGATCCACAGGAGTCCGACCTGCGCAGCCGCTGGGGGACGCCGGGATGGCCTCACCTCCTCGGAACGGACGACACCGGGCGCGACATCCTCAGCCTGCTGATGGCCGGCGCCCGTACGACGGTCTTCGTGAGTGTCGGTGCGGGGATCATCGCCACCCTGCTCGGCATCGCCCTCGCGGCGCTCGGCGCTCTCACCGCCCGCTGGGTCCGGGAGTCGGTCGCGGTGCTCGTCGACATCCTCATCGCCTTCCCCGTGCTCCTGATCGCGATGATGATCTCGTCCGTGTGGGGAGGATCGCTGTGGGTCGTGATCTGGGCCGTCGGCATCGGCTTCGGCGTGAACATCGCCCGCGTGACGCGCCCCGAGCTGCGGCGGGTGCAGCGCAGCGACTTCGTCCTCGCGGCGCGTGCCTCCGGGCTCACAAGCGGCCAGAGCCTCATCCGCCATCTGCTCCCCAACGTGGCTCCGGTCTTCATCGTGCAGCTGTCGTGGTCGATGGCGGTCGCGGTCCTCGCCGAGGCCGGGCTGTCGTACCTCGGCTTCGGCGCGTCGGTCGTCGAGCCCAGCTGGGGTCTTCTCCTCGCCGACCTGCAGCGCTACATCGGCGTGCATCCGCTCTCGGTGATCTGGCCGGGGCTCGCGATCACCGTCACGGTCCTCGCGTTGAATCTCCTCGGCGACGGCCTGCGGGAGGCGACCGACCCAACTCTGCGACACCGGACGGCCGAGACCCACACCCCGGCGGTGGTCGCATGAGCCTCGTGGTGCAGGACCTCGTGATCCGCATCGACGGACGGGCGGTGGTCGACGGCGTGTCCTTCGACGTCCCCGACGGCACCCGTCTCGGACTCATCGGCGAGTCCGGATCCGGGAAGTCCCTCACCGCCCTGGCGCTGCTCGGACTCCTGCCCGACGGAGCGGAGGCCTCCGGCAGCATCCGCTGGAACGGCGTCGAGCTCATCGGGATGCCCGACCGCGAACTCGCGAGGCTCCGCGGCGACGACATCGGGATCGTCTTCCAGGAGCCGCGCACAGCCCTGAATCCGATCCGCACGGTGGGAAGGCAGATCGCCGAGTCGATCCGCATCCACGAGGGCGTCGGTCGCCGCGAGGCGCGGGACCGGGCCATCGAGGAGGCGGCGCGCGTGCGGCTCCCCGATCCGCCGACCATCGTCGACCGCTACCCGCACCAGCTCTCCGGAGGCCAGCGCCAGCGCGTCGCCATCGCCATGGCGCTCGCCTGCCGTCCCCGACTGCTCATCGCCGATGAGCCGACGACTGCTCTCGACGTCACGATCCAGGCGGAGATCCTCACGCTCCTCCTCCGGCTCGTCGAAGAGGAGGGCATGTCCCTGGTGTTCATCACGCACGACCTCGCGGTGCTGGCCCAGATCGCCACCCACGGCGTGGTGCTCGATCGCGGCCGGGTCGTGGAGTCGGCCCCCATCGGCACCCTGCTCACGAGCCCAGCGGCCGACGTCACCCGGGCGCTGCTCCGCGACGCGACCGCGACGCTGTGGCGTCCGGAAGGAGATGAGGGATGAATCTCATCGAAGCACGGGGTCTGCAGAGGGACTTCCCGACACCGGGGCGCTCGACCTTCGGACGCATCGGCACGCAGACCGCGCTCGCGCCGACCGACCTCGACATCGTCGCGGGATCGTCCGTCGGCATCATCGGCGAGTCCGGATCGGGCAAATCGACCCTCGTCCGACTGCTGCTGGGTCTCGATCGCCCCACCTCCGGCACCGTCGCCGTCGACGGCAGGCCCGTCGACCCGAGCGCTCCGGCCCGGTCGCTGCACTGGCTGCGCAGGCTCACCGGACTGGTGTTCCAGGACCCCTACGCCTCCCTGGACCCGCGCATGTCGGCGGGGCAGATCATCGGCGAGCCGCTGTGGGCGCTCGACATCCCCGGCGATCGACGCGCCCGCGTCCGGGAGGTGCTGCAGCAGGTGGGTCTCGACCCGGAGATGGCCGAGCGCTACCCGCACGAGTTCTCGGGAGGGCAGCGCCAGCGGATCGCGCTCGCCCGCGCGATCGTGCACCGCCCGCGCATCCTCGTCGGCGATGAACCGCTGTCCGCGCTCGACGTCACCGTGCGCGCCCAGATCCTGGAGCTGCTCGTCGAACTGCGCCGGAGCACGGAGCTGACCCTGGTCCTCGTCTCGCACGACATCGGCGTCGTGCAGAGCGTCTGCGACACGGTGGTCGTCATGAAGGGCGGCAGCATCGTCGAGCGCGGCGGCACGGCGGCCGTGCTGCGTGCCCCGCAGCATCCGTACACCAGGACGCTGCTGGCGGCGATACCGGTCATCCCCGCTCCCCCGGCCTGATCCGCTCCGGCGCGGCTCCGCCGCGGCGGCCGCGCTCAGCGACCGGCGGACGCGCCGAAGAGCCTGCGACGGCGGTCCGGGGTGAGAGCGCGCTTCATGTACACCGTCCCGAGCTCACGGCCGAACTTGTGCCCGACCCGCCCCATGCGGCCCGCCTCCTCGAAACCGAGCGCGGCGTGCAGCCGGATCGACGCCTCCGCCTTGGAGTCGCTGATCACCGCCACCATCTCGCGGATGCCGAGCTGCTCGCACGCATCGATGAGGGCCTGCAGCAGGGCCCGCCCGAGTCCCTTGCCGCCGGCGCCCGGACCGAGGTAGATCGAATCCTCGACCGTGTACCGGTAGGCGTTCTTGCCCGCCCAGGGCTGCGCGAGGGCGTACCCGAGCAGGACCCCCGACGGCGACACCGCCACGAGGAACGGCAGCCGGAGCTTCGTCAGGAGCGCGAACTTCTCCCGCCAGTACGGGATGCTGCTCCGTCGGTCGTCGAGCGTCACGACCGAGTTGCTCACGAAATGGTTGTAGATCTCCCGCACGTACGGGAGGTCCGCGGAGCGCGCCGCGCGGATCGAGTAGGCGAACACGTCGGGAGACGACGGCGGACGCAGATGGCGCGGCAGCACCCGGCGACGATCACCGGGTTCGAACTGCATGCGATCAGCTTAGGGGGCGCTCTCCCTCGACGCGCCAGTCCACCGCGGACGCGCCGAGACCCTCCAGCAGGGCGTTCGCCCGGGAGAAGGGCCGAGAGCCGAAGAAACCGCGACTCGCCGACAGCGGCGACGGGTGCGCCGAGGCGATCACGGGGGTCGTGCCGAGCAGGGGCTCGAGCTTCGCCGCATCCCGGCCCCAGAGGATCGCGACGAGCGGCTCCTGCCGCGCGACGAGGGCCCTGATCGCGAGCTCCGTCACGGCCTCCCACCCCCACCCGCGATGCGAGGCGGCGGCGCCCGGCCGCACGGTGAGCACGCGGTTCAGCAGCAGCACGCCCTGATCGCTCCAGGCGGTGAGGTCGCCGTGCGGTGCCGGCGGGATGCCCAGGTCGCTCTCGCGCTCCCGGTAGATGTTGCCGAGGCTGCGCGGGAGCGGGCGGACCTCCCGGTCGACGGCGAACGAGAGGCCGATGGGGTGCCCGGGCGTCGGATACGGGTCCTGTCCCGTGATGAGCACTCTGACGTCGGCGAGCGGGCGCTGGAAGGCGCGCAGCACGTGGTCACCGGCCGGGAGGTATCCGCGGCCGGCGGCCTGCTCGGCGCGCAGGCGCTCGCCGAGCGTCGTGACGACGTCCTGGGCGGGAGCGAGGGCGCGCGCCCAGCCCGGATCCATGAGGCCGTCGGCGGCGAGCTCCGCGAGGGTGCGCGGCGTCACGGGTCAGCCGACGGGGCGCACGCGCAGCGGACCGCGTGCGAGCAGATGATTCGCGGACTGCGCGACAGGGCGCATGGTGATGAGGTCCAGATTCACGTGGCCGGGCGCGTCGAGCGCGTAGGCGATGACGTCGGCGACGTCCTCCGCGCGCAGCGGCGCCTCGACTCCGGAGTACACGGCCTCGGCCGCCACGCTGTCGCCGCCGAGGCGGTTCAGGGTGAACTCCTCGGTGTGGACCATGCCGGGGGCGACCTCCGCGACGCGGATCGGCTCGCCGTTCAGCTCGAGCCGCAATGCGTGCACCAGCATCGACTGCGCGGCCTTCGCGGCGTTGTATCCACCGCCGCCGGCGTAGGCCACCTGCGCCGCGGTCGACGTCACGAAGAGCGTGTCGGCGTGCCCGTCCTGGGCCGCGGCGCGACGCAGCAGAGGCAGCAGGCCCGCGACCAGCCGCTGGCTGGACAGCACGTTCGCGTCGTACATCCACTGCCAGTCGCTGACGGACGCGTCCTCGACCCGGTCGGTGCCGCGGGCTCCGCCCGCCACCTGCACCAGCGCGTGCACCGGCCCCGACCGCTCGACCTCCTCGACCAGCGCCGTCACCGCGTCCCCGTCCGTGAGATCGCAGGCGATCGCGGATGCCCCCGTCTCCTGCGCCAGGGCCGACAGCCGATCGGCGCGCCTCGCCACGCCGATCACATCCCAGCCCGCGGCGCGGAGCCTGCGCACTGTCGCCTCTCCGATCCCCGAGCTCGCACCGGTCACGACTGCACGCCTGATCACCATGCCTCCACCGTACGATGTTCCGGGCGGAAACGCGGGCGCACACTGTTACGTCACATTTCCCGTCCGTTGTTGACAGGAATCGATGTTCCGTACTCTCGCTGCAACGGCATCAGCCGTCCCGACCTTCCAACCGTTCCAGGGGGAACACATGTCCGCACCCGAGACCTGGCGCTTCGAGACCAAGCAGATCCACTCCGGCGCTGCACCCGACCCCGTCACCAAGGCGCGCGCGACGCCGATCTACCAGACCACGTCGTACGTCTTCGACAGCGCGGACCACGCGGCGAACCTCTTCGCCCTCGCCGAGTTCGGCAACATCTACACCCGCATCCAGAACCCGACCCAGGACGTCCTGGAGCAGCGCCTCGCCGCGCTCGAGGGGGGCACCGGCGCCCTCGTCCTCTCCAGCGGCCAGGCCGCCTCGACGTTCGCGGTGCTCAACATCGCCCAGGCCGGCGACCACATCGTGTCGTCCAGCTCCATCTACGGCGGCACGTACAACCTCTTCAAGTACACGCTCGCGAAGCTCGGCATCGAGGTCACCTTCGTCGAGAACCAGGACGACCCCGAGGAGTGGCGTCGCGCCCTCCGCCCGAACACCAAGCTGTTCTTCGCCGAGACGATCGGCAACCCGCAGATCAACATCCTCGACATCCGCGCGGTCGCCGACGTGGCGCACGAAGGCGGCGTGCCGCTCATCGTGGACAACACGATCGCGACGCCGTACCTCATCCGCCCGTTCGAGCACGGCGCCGACATCGTCGTGCACTCCGTCACCAAGTTCCTCGGCGGACACGGCACCACGATCGGCGGCGTCATCATCGACGGCGGCACGTTCGAGTGGTCGAAGAACGTCGACCGGTTCCCGGGCCTGACGGTGCCGGACCCCTCCTACCACGGCGCCTCGTACACGGCGGCCGTCGGCGACCCGCTCGCCTACATCATCAAGGCGCGCGTGCAGCTGCTCCGCGACCTCGGCTCGGCCATCGCGCCGCAGAGCGCATGGAACCTCATCCAGGGCATCGAGACGCTGTCGCTGCGCATCGAGCGCCATGTCCAGAACGCGCAGGAGATCGCGGAATGGCTCGACGGCCGCGATGACGTCGCATCGGTCAACTATTCGGGGCTGCCGTCCTCGCCCTGGTACGCGAAGGCGAACGAGTACGCGCCCAAGGGCGTCGGCGCGGTGCTGTCGTTCGAGCTCAAGGGCGGCGTCGAGGCCGGACGCGAGTTCGTGAACAGCCTGTCGCTGTTCAGTCACCTCGCCAACATCGGCGACGTGCGCTCGCTCGTCATCCACCCCGCCTCCACGACCCACGCCCAGCTCACGCCGGAGCAGCAGCTCACCGCCGGCGTCACCCCCGGGCTCATGCGCCTCTCGGTCGGCATCGAGAACATCGACGACCTCAAGGCCGATCTCGACCAGGCGCTCGCCGCCGCGCGACGCGTGTCGGAGGCTGCTCGGGCCTGACCGCCCCCGCAAGCGATCGGCGATGCCCCGGGCCGTGGTCCGGGGCATCGCCGCGTTCGGAGGGGAGACGCGCCGCGCGGCGGTGCCTCGGAGCCGGCGCCGACGTGCGCGGCTCACCCGGCGGCGTAACGTTCGGCCGCCCGACCGCGGCCCACGCGAGAATGGACATATGGACTGGCAGACGACCTCGGAGGACACGGTGCCGTCGGCACCCGTGACGGAGGCCGACGTCCGGCTGCTCCGTGCCCGGCCGCCCGCGACCGGAGCGTGGCGCGACGGCGACGCGGTCGGCGGACGTCGCTTCGCCTCGTTCGGCGCGTTCCGGACCGAGAGCGGCGCCGAGCTGCCCGGCATCCGCCTCGCGTACGAGTCCTGGGGAGAGCTGAACTCCGCTCGGGACAACGCCGTGCTCGTGCTGCACGCACTGACGGGCGACAGCCATGTGCGCGGCGACGCCGGCGCCGGCCACCCGACCGCAGGCTGGTGGGAGGACGTCACCGGACCCGGCGCTCCGCTCGACACCGATCGCTGGTTCGTGATCGCCCCGAACATGCTGGGCGGATGCCAGGGGTCCACCGGTCCCGCGAGCATCGCCCCGTCCGGCTACGAGTGGGCCTCCCGCTTCCCGTACCTGACCATCCGCGATCAGGTCGCCGCGCAGGTGCGCCTCGCCGACGCGCTGGGCATCGACAGGTGGGCCGCCGTCGTGGGCGGATCGATGGGCGGCATGCACGCCCTGGAGTGGGCGGTGTCGCACCCCGACCGCGTCGAGCGCCTCGCCGTGCTCTCCTCCCCTCCCGTGACGACCGCGGACCAGATCGCACTGAACACCGTGCAGCTCGAGACGATCCGCATGGATCCGCGTTTCCAGGGCGGCGAGTACTACGACCTGGGCGACGGAGACGGACCCCACCGCGGTCTGGCCCTCGCCCGCCGCATGGCTCTGCTGAACTACCGCAGCCCGATCGAGCTCAACCACAGATTCCAGCGCTCGTGGCAGTCGACCGTGTCGCCGCTCGGCCATGGCGGGCGGTTCGCGGTCGAGTCGTACCTCGACTTCCACGGCAACAAGTTCACCCGGCGCTTCGATGCGAACAGCTACATCACGCTGGTCGAGGCCATGAACTCGCACGACGTCGGGCGCGACCGCGGCGGTGTCGAGGAGGCGCTGGCCTCGGTGTCCGCCACGACGCTCGTGCTCGGCATCGACAGCGATCGCCTGTTCCCCGTCGACGGTCAGCACCGGATCGCGCACGGCATCCCGCACACGCTGGACGGCGATGAGGCGATCGTCCTGCACAGCGACTTCGGGCATGACGGCTTCCTCATCGAGACCGACGCCGTCGGCCGGCACCTGCGACGGCTGCTCGCGGCCTAGTCCTCGACGAGCCGCCACGGCAGCGTCCCGGTGTGCAGTCGCATGCCCTCCCACTCGAACACCGGCCCGGCGGGCGACGGGGTCACGCGTGTCGAGAAGAGCCCGGGGATGCCCGACGCTGCGACGGCATCGGCCACGGTGTCGAAGCGACTCAGCCGATCGAGGGTCACCCACGTGGGCGGATACAGCGTCCAGTCCCCCGAGGCGTGCGCGGCCAGCGCGTCGGCAGGTCGGATCCACCGGGCATCGACGACCTCATCGGGGGACGTCCGAAGCTCGGACGAGGACGTCTCGGCGATGAAGAACCAGGTGCGGATGCGCACCGGCGCCTCCGGGGGCGGCTGCCAGCGCGACAGGACGACGGGCTCGGCGATCTCGAGCCCCACCTCTTCGCGCGTCTCCCGGATGCCGGCGCGGCGGGCGTCGTCGACCTCGCGTGCGCCGGGGCGGTGGTCGACGTCCTCGATCCGACCGCCGGGGAAGACCCAGGCGCCGGAGAAGGATCCGCGATCGGGGCGGCGCATCAGGAGCACCTCGACGCCGCGGCTGCCCGATCGGATCACGACGACCGTGCCTGCCACCGGGATCGGGTCGTCGTCGTCCACGCTCACACTCTACGGGGACCATCCGCTCGGAGGCGGGCGCCCGTCGGCGGGCCGGGCTCCGTCGACATCAGGCCGGGACGAGCACGCGGCGGCGGGACTCGACGCGGTACGACACCAGGGCGATCACGAGTCCGGCGACGGCGAGCGCCGCGCCGGTCCAGGACGGCGCCGTGAAGCCCCATCCGATCGCGATCACGACGCCGCCGAGGAACGCGCCCAGGCTGTTGCCGATGTTGAGAGCCGAGTGGTTGAGCGCGGCCGCGATCGACTGGTTGTCCCCCGCGACATCCATGAGGCGGGTCTGGATCGTCGGGCTCAGGACCGAGGACACGAACCCGACCACCACCACGAGGATGCACAGGGTGACGATCCAGAACGACAGCGCCGCGAGCAGGCCGAGCACCGCCGCCAGCGTGGCGAGGCCGACCAGGAGTGTGCGTCGCAGGTCGATGTCCGCCAGGTGCCCGCCCACGAGGTTGCCGGCCGTCATCCCGAGTCCCATCAGGACCAGCACGATCGGCACCACCCACTCCGGCGAGCCGGCGACGTCCGTCACCAGCGGCGCGATGTAGCTGTAGACGGCGAAGAAGCCGCCGAACCCGATCGATCCGATCCCGAGCGCGAACCACACCTGCGGGATGCGGAACACGCCGAGCTCCTGCCGCATGGTACGCCCCGGCGATCCGGGATGCCGGGGGACGAAGAACGCGATGGAGAGCGTGGCCAGCGCGAAGACGAGAGCCACGACGGCGAAGGCGACCCGCCACCCCCACTGCTGCCCGAGGAAGGTTCCGAGCGGGACGCCCACCACGTTGGCGACGGTCAGACCGGTGAGGATGAAGGCGACGCCCTTTGCGCGATTGCCCGGGCCCATCACGTCGGCGGCCACGAGGGCGCCGATGCCGAAGTAGGCGCCGTGCGGGAGTCCCGCGAGGAGGCGGGACACGCCGACCAGCTCGAAGGTCGGCAGCACGACCGTGAGCGCATTGAAGACCGTGAGCGCCAGGGCGAGGCCGATCATCACGCGGTGCCGCGGAAAGCGCGCGACGAAGCCGGCGATCGTCGGCGCGCCGATCACGACGCCGAGCGCGTAGAGCGAGATCAGCCATCCCGCCTGGCTCAGCGCGTCTTCAGGGCTGGACGCCCATTGGGTCGGGAGCAGCTCGGCGGCGATGTTGGGCAGCAGGCCCATGATCACGAACTCGGTCATGCCGATGCCGAAGCTGCCTATGGCGAGGGAGAGGAGCGCCCACTTCGCCGCACCCCTCGATTCAGTCGAGGGATTCACCCGTACAGCCTACCGGCCGGACGAGGCTCGGAACGCACCCCGGACGCACTCCGGGTCAGTCGCCCGACTCGTCGATCGCCGCCTCGAGCCGCTCGATCTTGGCGTCGAGCTCGCCCGAGTACCCGGGGCGGATATCCGCCTTGAGCACGAGTGAGACGCGGGATCCGAACGGCATGACGGCCTCGGTCGCACGCTTGACGACCGCCATCACCGAATCCCAGTCCGGTCCCTCGATCTCGGTGAACATGCTCGTGGTGCGGTGCGGCAGCCCGGACTCGCGGACGACGCGCACGGCCGCGGCCACCGCGTCGTGCACGGATGCGTCGGAGCGGTCGGAGCCGTCGGCGGGGGTGCCGCTCGGTGCGACGGAGAAGGCGATCAGCATGGGTTCACTCCCGGGGGTCGGTGGTTCGGAGGACGGGCACGCGCACGAGGGCGCGGATGCCGACGACGAGCAGCACGATCAGCAGCGCGTTGCGGGCGGTGAGGACGACCACCGCGAGCGCATCCGCACGCAGCAGCGCGTCGTAGTTCAGCGGGTACACCAGGCAGGTGAGGGCGCACAGCGTCAGCACGAGGACGGCCGGCGCCGCTGCCCGCGTCCGGTCCCACACCATCCACAGCAGCGCGGGGGCGATCAGCCACGTCTGGAACTGCGGCGAGCCCACCTTGTTGACGACGATCAGGGCGACGACGAGCGACAGCGCGAGCGGCGGGAACAGACGCGACGCGGATGCGCCGCGCATCGACCGGGAGACCCCGAGCACGGCGATGGTCGCGACGACCACCACCATCACGGGCGTGAGCGCGGCGCCGACGGCGTCCGCGCCGGGTGCGGCGATCTGGAACGTGAGGATCTCCGTGCTGTACTCGATGCGCGCCGCGCCCATCACGGCCATCCACAGGAAGGGCGTCGCGGCGACGGCCTCGATCTGCAGGCCGCGCCCCGTCTGCTCGGTGAGGAAGCCGAAGAGCTCCGTGCCGGCTCCGAGAAGGAGCAGGGTCCCGATGATGCCCGCCGTCACGGCGGCGGCCGTGACGAGCATCCGCATCCGGTGCCTCGCGGCGACGACGGCGGCGAGCACGAGGGCTCCGGGCCAGATCTTGATCCAGGCGCCGATCGTCAGGAGAGCGGCGGCCGCGGCGGGCCGTCGCGTCAGCCACAGGCCGCCGATCACGGCCAGTGGCACCGTCACCGCGTCGATGCGGTAGAGCGCGATGGGACCCAGCAGAAGGATCGCGGCGGTCCAGAACCAGGCGGCGAGGCGGCGTGGAGACGACGGCGTCCGTGCCACGAGCACCCCGAACGCGACGGCATCCAGCACGGTCACGAGCACCGCCCAGGCGATCAGGTACGCGCCGGAAGCACCGAGAGCACCGATCAGCGGGAGGGACATCGCCTTCGCCGCCAGCATCGGGAGGAGGGCGACCTGCGGGTACACCCACGGCTCCGTGACGCCCACCACCGCTCCCCCGGCGAGCGCGGACGTCGCCCACGGCTCGTACACCAGCACGACGTCGCCCATCGGCTGACTGGGATAGACCCAGCCGACCACGGCCGTGAGCACGTGCACCGACAGGAAGGCGCCCCACAGGATCGCGGTGCGCAGGGTCGCGGCGCGGCTCACGCCAGAAGGTCCGCGACCGCGCGCGGCAGCGCCTCGGCGACGTCGAGCGCGACGATCGGATGCCCGGGGCGACCGCGCTCCGGATCGACGCCCGCTGCGATCCTGCCGGCCAGGCCGTGGAGCCATGCCCCCGCCGCGGCGACCTCGGCGATCGGCGCGCCGGGATTCGCCGCGAGCAGCGCTCCCAGGACTCCGCCGAGCACGTCGCCGGTTCCGGCGGTGGCGAGCCACCCGGTGCCGCCCGACACCTGCAGCACCTCGCCGTCCGGTGAGGCGATCAGCGTGTTCGCCCCCTTCAGCAGCACCACGGTCTCGAGGGCCTCCGCGGCGCGCGCCGCCGACCACGCGCGGTCGGCGTCGACGTCGGGGCCCATCCCCGCACGGGCCTGAAGCCGCGCGAACTCCCGGAGGTGCGGCGTGAGCAGCACGGGGGCGGTCGCGGCATCCAGCGCCAGGTCCAGCGCGCCGGCATCGACGACCACCGGCTGCTCGCCGAGGAACAGGCCCCGCAGCTCCTCCTCCTCGCCCTCGGCCCGATGCGCGGAGTCCGTCCCCGATCCGATCACCCAGGCGCCGACGCGCGCACCCTCGACGTCCGGGCTGACCACGGTCTCGGGGCGACGGGCCAGAACCGCATGGGCGGCCGGACCCTCGCCGATGTAGCGGACGAATCCGGCGCCGGCGCGCCATGCCGCCTCCACGCCGAGGACCGCCGCTCCGGGGTACGCCGGGGAACCGGTGCGCAGTCCCACGACGCCCCTCGAGTACTTGTCGTCGTCGGCGCCGGGGACGCGCACGAAGCGCGCCGTGTCGTCGCGGGTCCACTCGCGCACCTCGAACATGACTCCACGTTAGCGGCGCGGCCCCCGATCCCCCTGCCGCGCACTACCGTCGAAGGGTGAGCATCCTCTTCTCCCCCGTCACCATCCGATCGCTCGAACTCCGCAACAGGCTCTGGGTCTCGCCCATGTGCATGTACAGCGCCGTCGACGGCGTCGTGCAGGAATGGCACCACACCCACCTCGCGCAGTTCGCGTCGGGCGGCGCCGGGCTGATCGTCGCCGAGGCGACCGCGGTCGTCCCCGAGGGACGCATCTCACCGCGGGACGCCGGTCTGTGGAACGACGCCCAGCGCGATGCCTGGGCGCCCATCGTCCGAGCGATCCATGAGCGCGGGGCGGCCGCCGGGATCCAGCTCGCGCATGCCGGTCGCAAGGCGTCGACGTGGTGGCCGTGGGCCGATGCTCGGGGATCGGTGCCCGAGGCGGACGGCGGCTGGCAGACCACGGCGCCCTCTGCCGTCGCCTTCGACGGGTTCGACGCCCCGGTCGCTCTGGACGCCGCGGGGATCGACGCCGTGGTCGAGGGCTTCGCCGCAGCGGCTCGCCGCGCGCGGCAGGCGGGGTTCGACGTGCTGGAGATCCACGGCGCGCACGGCTACCTCCTGCATCAGTTCCTCTCCCCGCTGTCGAACCTCCGCAGCGACGAGTACGGCGGGTCGCTCGAGAACAGGGCGCGTCTGCTGCTCCGCGTGATCGATGCGGTCCGCGGCGCCGTGGGCGAGGCCGTGCCGGTGTTCGTCCGCATCTCGGCCACCGACCACGCCGAGGGGGGATTCACCGCGGAGGAGGCGGCCGCCGTCGGCGACTGGGCCACCGCGCACGGCGCCGACCTCATCGACGTCTCGAGCGGCGGGCTCGTCGCCCACCAGCAGATCGACGTCTTCCCCGGCTATCAGGTGCCCCTCGCGGAGACCGTGCGCCAGGGCGGTCGCATCCCCACCACCGCGGTCGGACTCATCACCGCCGCAGCGCAGGCCGAGCAGGTCCTCGCGGACGGCGCCGCCGATGCGATCTTCGCGGGGCGAGAGTGGCTGCGCGATCCGCACTTCGCCCTGCGCGCCGCGCACGACCTGGGCGCGGACGTCGCCTGGCCTCCGCAGTACGAGCGGGCGCACTGGCGCTGACACGACGAAGCCCTCCGGTCCCTGCGGGATCGGAGGGCTTCGCGCTGTCCGGGGTCAGTGACCGCGCACGCGTCTGGTCGCGTCCTGCACCTCGCCCACGAGCTCCTCGAGGATGTCCTCCAGGAAGAGCACCGCTGTCGTGTTCCCCTGTGGATCGCGCACCTTCGCCAGGTGACGTCCGGCGCGACGCATCACCGCCAGGGCGTCCTCCAGATCCGTGTCCTCCTGGACGGGCACCATGTGATGGATGCGCTTGGCGGGCAGCGGCTCGACGAGCTTCGCTGCCGCATCGGGGCCCTCGGATGCGCGGAGGATGTCCTTCAGATGCACGTAGCCGACCGGTATCCCCTCGCCGTCGACGATCACGTAGCGCGAGAACCCGTACCGGGCGACCGCCCTCTCGATCTCGTCCGGCGTCGTCGTCTGCGGAAGCGTGACGAGATCTCCGAGCGGCACCGCGATGTCGCGGGCCTTCTTGTCGGTGAACTCCACCGCCGCGGCCACCGCGCCGACCGTGTCGGCGAGGATGCCCTCCCGACGCGACTGGTCGACGATCGTCGCCACCTCGCCCAGGGTGAACGTCGAGGCGGCCTCGTTCTTCGGCTCCACGCGGAAGAGCCGCAGGACGCCGTTGGCTGCGGCGTTGAGCACCCAGATGACCGGCATGAACGCCTTCGACACCCAGACGAGCGGCGGCGCGAGGATCAGCACGGCGCGATCCGGGACCGAGAACGCCAGGTTCTTCGGCACCATCTCGCCGAACACCACGTGCAGGAACGACACGAACAGGAGCGAGATGGTGAACGACACCGCGTCGACGACCCCCTCCGACCATCCGACCGCCTGCAGCGGTGTGGCGAGGAGGTGGTGGATCGCCGGCTCGGAGACGTTCAGGATCAGCAGCGAGCAGATGGTGATGACGAGCTGCGACGTCGCCAGCATCAGGGTGGCGTGCTCCATCGCGTAGAGCGCGGTCTTCGCCGCGCGCGAGCCCTGCTCGGCACGCGGCTCGATCTGCGAGCGTCGCGCCGAGATCACGGCGAACTCGGCGCCGACGAAGAACGCGTTCGCGACGAGCAGCACGACGAGCCAGGCGATTCCTGCCCAATCGTTCATCGGGTCACCTCCTCGTCCGCCGTCTGCGGAGTCGCGATGTAGCGGATGCGGTCGACGCGTCGGCCGTCCATGCGGACCACCTGGAGCGTGCCGGTGTCGACGGCGACCTCGTCGCCGACGACCGGGACCCGCTCGAGGACGCTCATGATGTAGCCGGCGACGGTGTCGTACACATCGCCCTCCGGCACGTCCACGCCGGCGCGGCGCCGGAGCTCGTCCGGACGCAGCTCGCCGGGGAACGTCACCCCGCCGCGCCCGACGACGACGCCCGCCCGTGAGCGGTCGTGCTCGTCCGACACCTCGCCGACGATCTCCTCCACCAGGTCCTCCAGCGTGACGAGCCCGGCGGTGCCGCCGTATTCGTCGACGACGACGGCGAGCTGGTATCCGCGCGCCCGGAGCTCGGTGATGAGCCCGTCGACGTGGGCGGTCTCCGGCACGCGCAGAGGCTCCGTCGACAGCGCGCCCACCGGGACCTCGGCGCGGCGCTCGCGCGGCACCGAGATGGCGGCCTTGAGGTGCACGACGCCCGTGATGTCGTCCAGGTCCTCCCCGTACACGGGGAAGCGGCTGTGGCCGGTGCGCCGAGCGAGCTGGATGACCTCGTCCGCGGGGTCGCTCGCCGCGAGCGCGTGCATGCTCGGCCGCGCCGTCATGACGTCGGCGGCCGAGAGACGCGAGAACGTGAGCGTGCGGTCGAGCAGCGTGGCCGTGTCCGCTTCGAGCACGCCGGCGCTGGCCGACCGCCGGACGAGGGACGAGAGCTCTTCCGCCGTGCGGGCGCCCGAGAGCTCCTCCTTGGGCTCGATGCCCATGCTGCGCAGCACGCCGTTCGCGCTGCCGTTGAGGACGACCACCGCGGGCTTGAACACCGTCGTGAAGGCGACCTGGAACGGCACGACGAGCTTGGCCGTCGCGCGGGGCAGCGCGAGAGCGAAGTTCTTCGGCACGAGCTCTCCGAGGATCATCGACAGCGCGGTGGCCACGACCATCGCCACCACAGTGGCGATGG
The DNA here is from genome assembly GCF_001650405.1 of Microbacterium sp. H83. Lineage (GTDB taxonomy): Bacteria > Actinomycetota > Actinomycetes > Actinomycetales > Microbacteriaceae > Microbacterium. The sequence goes on from NZ_LWCU01000001.1 coordinate 267,894, forward strand.
GAGCGATCGCCGGCTCCGGGATGCTCCAGGCGACGAGCGTCGGGCGCAGCAGATTCGAGAGCGCGGGCTCCATCGTGTATCCGGTGAGCAGGGTCGTCAGGGTGATGCCGAGCTGCGCCGCCGAGAGGTGCGTGGAGGTGTGGCGGAGGGCGCCGATGGTCATTGACAGACGTGACTCACCCCTGGCCTGTCGAGCCTCGAGATCGGCGCGGTCGAGGTTGACCAGGGCGAACTCGCTCGCCACGAAGAGTCCGGTGCCGACCGTGAGCAGCAGCCCCACGCCCAACAGGATGTAATCCATCAGTGGTTCCCCTCACGTCGGAGAGGCGGGCGGTGGGGCGATCTACTGCAACTGGGAGGGTCGTCCATAGTGTGACGATTGTACGGGATCGGGCCGTCGCGGAGGGCGTCACCAGCTGACCGGCAGCGCCTTCCCCTCCTCGTAGCCGGAGGCGGACTGCAACCCGACGAGCGCCCTGTCGTGGAACTCCGGCACCGATGAGGCGCCGGCGTAGGTGAACGACGATCTGACGCCCGAGGTGATCATGTCGAGGAGGTCCTCGAGTCCGGGGCGCAGGGGGTCGAGATAGATGCGCGACGAGGAGATCCCCTCCGCGAACAGCTCCTTGCGCGCCCGCTCGTAGGCGTCCAGCCGACCGAACCGCGCCTGGACCGCCTTCGTCGACGCCATCCCCCACGACTCCTTGAAGAGCCGACCGTCCGCGTCGCTCTGGAGCTCGCCGGGGGCTTCGATCGTCCCCGCGAACCACGAGCCCACCATCACCGACGCCGCGCCCGCGGCGAGCGCCAGGGCGACGTCGCGCGGGTAGCGCACACCACCGTCCGCCCACACGTGCGCGCCGAGCCCGCGCGCCGCTTCCGCGGTCTCGAGGACCGCGGAGAACTGCGGCCGTCCGACGGCCGTCATCATGCGCGTCGTGCACATCGCGCCGGGACCGACGCCGACCTTGAGGATCGTCGCTCCGGCGGCGACGAGGTCCTCGACGCCGTCCGCGGTGACGACGTTGCCGGCGACGATCGGGATGCCGAGGCCGAGGTCCGCCACGGTGCGCAGGGCCCGCAGCATCCCCTCCTGGTGCCCGTGGGCGGTGTCGACGACGAGGACGTCGACTCCCGCGGCCGCGAGCGCCCTCGCCTTCGACGCGACGTCGCCGTTGATCCCCACGGCGGCCGCGACGGCGAGACGTCCGTCGCCGTCCAGTGCGGGCGCGTAGAGCGTCGACCGCAGAGCGCTGCGCGCGCTGAGGGTGCCGACCAGATGCCCGTGCCGGGTGACGGTGACCATCTCGGCACCGGCATCCGTGATCACGTCGAAGGCGTGCCTCTCGGAGCCGATGTCGTCCGCGTCCAGCGACGGCGTCCCCGAGTGCACGAGGTCTCCGAGCTGAGCGTCGGGCAGCGCCGTGGCGAGTCGCGTGGCCGGGAGCACCCCGACGATGCGCTCGACGTCGTAGGGGGCGTCGCCGGTCGCGACGACGATCCCCTGGCCTGCGGTCGGAGGGAGCCAGCGCAGGGCGTCGGCGACGGAGGCCTCCGGCGGCAGCACGATCGGGGTGTCCCAGGGCACGGGCTGCGCCTTCACCTCGCGGATCGCGGCGTCCAGCGCCTGCAGCGGCATGTCCTGGGGGAGGACGCCGAGGCCGCCGCGACGCGCAAGCACCGCCGCCAGCCGGGGACCGGTGACGGAGTTCATGTTCGACGCGACGAGCGGCAGCGTCGCCGGCGTGCCGTCCAGGGGCGACAGATCGACCTGCAGTCGACTGGTGACGTCCGAACGTCGCGGGACGAGGAAGACGTCCGAATAGGTCAGATCGACAGTGGGTGACTCGCCGGAGAACTCCATACGCCCACGGTACTCAGATCAAGGGGGCCGAGGTGCATGCCTTGGACGATCCGGCAGGGAAACACGTTAGGCTTGTCAGTCGAGAGTGTGCGGGCCCGGACGCATCCTGCGTCGCGGTGTGCACATGTGAGATTCAGCGATGAAAGAGGGCGATCGAGCGTGTCGAACCAGGTGACCGGCGTCGGGGGCGACGGGGGGTTCGGAGCCAATTCCTGGCTCGTGGAAGAGCTCTACGAGCAGTTCAAGGTGAACCGCGATTCCGTGGACAAGGAATGGTGGCCCATCCTCGAGAAGTACCACTCGGAGGCCGCCTCGACGCCCGCTGCCCCGGCGGCGCCCGCCGCCGAGCAGCCGGCGCACCCGGTCACCGCCCCGATCCCCGTCATCGGAGCGCAGCCCGTCGCCCGCACGACGACGAAGCCCGCGGCCGCCGCTCCGATCCCCGCGCAGGCGCCGAAGCCCGCGACGACGGATGCCCAGGACCCGGCCGAAGAGGACAAGGTCACGCCGCTGCGCGGCCTGCCGAAGACCCTGGCCGCGAACATGGACGAGTCCCTCACAGTTCCGACGGCCACCAGCGTCCGCACGGTGCCCGCGAAGCTGATGATCGACAACCGCATCGTCATCAACAACCACATGGCGCGCACCCGCGGCGGGAAGATCAGCTTCACCCACCTGATCGGGTGGGCGCTCATCCGCACGCTCGACGAGTTCCGCAGCCAGAACGTGTTCTACGCCGAGGTCGACGGCAAGCCCTCGGTCGTCGCCCCCGCGCACGTGAACCTCGGCATCGCGATCGACCTGCCGAAGCCCGACGGCACCCGCGCCCTCATGGTGCCCAGCATCAAGCGCGCCGAGACCATGACCTTCAGCGAGTACCTCTCGGCGTACGAGGACCTCGTCACGCGCGCCCGCGGCAACAAGCTGACCGCCGCCGACTTCCAGGGCACCACCGTGTCGCTCACGAACCCCGGCGGCATCGGCACCGTGCACTCCGTCCCCCGTCTCATGAAGGGACAGGGCTGCATCATCGGCGCCGGCGCACTCGAGTACCCGGCCGAGTTCCAGGGCGCGAGCCAGAAGACCCTCAACGAGCTCGCGATCGGCAAGACGATCACGCTGACGAGCACCTACGACCACCGCGTCATCCAGGGTGCGGGCTCCGGCGAGTTCCTCAAGAAGGTCCACGAGCTGCTCATCGGCCAGCGCGGCTTCTACGACGACATCTTCGCCGCGCTGCGCATCCCGTACGCGCCGATCCGCTGGAACCCCGACATCGCCGTCGACCTCGCCGAGCGCGTGGACAAGCAGTCGCGCGTGCAGGAGCTCATCAACTCCTACCGCGTGCGCGGGCATCTGATGGCCGACATCGACCCGCTCGAGTACGTCCAGCGCTCGCACCCCGACCTCGAGATCGAGAGCCACGGACTCACGTTCTGGGATCTCGACCGCGAGTTCGTGACCGGCGGCTTCGGCGGCCGGCGCATCGCCAAGCTCCGCGACATCCTCGGCGTGCTGCGCGACTCGTACTGCCGCACGCTCGGCATCGAGTACATGCACATCCAGGACCCCGAGCAGCGTCGGTGGTTCCAGGAGAAGGTCGAGGTGAAGTACCAGAAGCCCGGACACGACGAGCAGCTGCGCGTGCTGCGCAAGCTCAACGAGGCGGAGGCATTCGAGACCTTCCTGCAGACGAAGTTCGTCGGCCAGAAGCGCTTCTCGCTCGAGGGCGGCGAGTCCCTCGTCCCGCTCCTCGACGAGATCCTCCAGGGAGCTGCGACCGCAGGCCTCGAGGGCGCGGCGATCGGCATGGCCCACCGCGGCCGCCTCAACGTCCTGACGAACATCGCGGGCAAGACCTACGGTCAGGTCTTCCAGGAGTTCGAGGGCACGCAGACCCCGGGCAACCAGCGCGGATCCGGAGACGTGAAGTACCACCTCGGCACCGAGGGCACCTTCGTCGCCGACGACGGCTCGCAGCTCCCCGTCTACCTCGCCGCCAACCCGTCCCACCTCGAGACCGTCGACGGCGTGCTCGAGGGCATCGTCCGCGCGAAGCAGGACCGCAAGCCGATCGGCACCTTCACCTGGCTGCCGATCCTCGTGCACGGCGACGCGGCGTTCGCGGGTCAGGGCGTCGTCGTCGAGACGCTGCAGATGTCCCAGCTGCGCGGCTACCGCACCGGCGGCACCGTGCACATCGTCGTCAACAACCAGGTCGGCTTCACGACCCTCCCCAACGACTCCCGCACCTCGGTCTACGCCACGGACGTCGCGAAGACCATCCAGGCGCCCGTGCTGCACGTGAACGGAGACGACCCCGAGGCCGTCATCCACGTGGCCCAGCTCGCGTTCGAGTACCGTGAGCGCTTCCACCGCGACGTCGTGATCGATCTCGTCTGCTACCGCCGCCGCGGCCACAACGAGGGCGACGACCCCTCGATGACGCAGCCGCTGATGACCGACCTGATCCAGGCGAAGCGCTCGGTGCGCAAGCTGTACACGGAGTCGCTCGTCGGTCGCGGTGACATCACCGAGGAGGAGTACGACGAGGCGAAGGCCGACTTCCAGAACCGTCTGGAGATCGCGTTCGCCGAGACCCACGCCGCGGAGACCGGCGCGATGTCGGTGGGCCAGGATCTGCCGGCCGCCGACGAGCAGACCGGTGCACCCGAGGTGACGGGCGTGCCGAACGAGGTCATCCAGCTGATCGGCGACGCCTTCGTGAACAAGCCGGAGGGCTTCACGGTGCACCCCAAGCTGCAGCAGCAGCTTGAGAAGCGTCTCGACATGAGCCGCAACGGCAACATCGACTGGGGCTTCGGCGAGCTGCTCGCCTTCGGTTCGCTGCTCGTCGAGGGCACCCCCGTGCGACTCGCCGGACAGGATTCCCGCCGAGGCACGTTCGTGCAGCGTCACGCGACTCTGCACGACCGCGCCAACGGGCAGGAGTGGCTGCCGCTGGCGAACCTCTCCGAGTCCCAGGGCCGCTTCTTCGTCTACGACTCGCTGCTCAGCGAGTACGCGGCTCTCGGATTCGAGTACGGCTACTCGGTCGAGGCGCCCGAGGCGCTCGTCCTCTGGGAGGCGCAGTTCGGCGACTTCGTCAACGGCGCCCAATCCGTGATCGACGAGTACATCTCCGCGGCGGAGCAGAAGTGGGGCCAGCAGTCCAGCGTCACGCTGCTGCTCCCCCACGGCTACGAGGGCCAGGGACCCGACCACTCGTCATCCCGCATCGAGCGCTTCCTCCAGCTGTGCGCGCAGGAGAACATGATCGTCGCGCGTCCGTCGGCCCCGGCATCGTACTTCCACCTGCTGCGTCGCCAGGCGTACGCCCGTCCGCGCAAGCCGCTGATCGTCTTCACGCCGAAGGCGATGCTGCGCCTCCGCGGCGCGACCAGCCCGGTCGAGGCGTTCACCCAGGGCCGCTTCGAGCCGGTCATCGACGACGCACGCGACCTCGACCGGTCCGCGGTGAAGCGCGTGCTCGTCCACTCGGGCAAGGTGCACTGGGACCTGCGGGCCGAGCTCGAGAAGAAGCCGAACCCCGAGGTGGCCCTCGTCCGGCTCGAGCAGCTCTACCCGACTCCGATCGACGCGCTCAAGGCGATCACCGACTCCTACCCGAACGCGGAGCTCGTGTGGGTCCAGGAGGAGCCGGAGAACCAGGGTGCATGGCCGTTCCTGGCGCTGGCCTTCGCCGACGTCCCGGGAGATCGGTCGTTCCGGCCGGTGTCGCGGCCCGCCTCCGCGTCGCCCGCCACGGGGTCGTCGAAGGTGCATGCCGCCGAGCAGGCGAAGCTGCTCCGCGACGCGCTGACGACGTCCTGACCAGAACAGCGTCCTGATCAGAACGGCACCTGAACAGAACAGCACCTGAGCAGAGAAGTGAAGGGGGCGTCGCGACCGAGGTCGGGACGCCCCCTTCGCTGTTCCTGCGTGCGATCAGTACCAGATGTCCAACGCGGGCGCCGGGAACGAGGCGAACGCGCGGTCGAGCGTCTCGACGACCGCAGCGTCGGCGGTGATGCGGCCCGCGGCGGCCAGAGCGGACGCCCGCACGCCGCCGGCCACCAGGATCGAGAGGGCCGAGATGTCCAGCTCGACGTCCTCCGCCGCATCGGCTGCGTGCTCGACCGCCGCGCGACCGCTCTCGTCGATCCGCAGCCGCCACGCGCCCTCGGCGAGGCCGAGCGGGTCGTGGACCCGTATGACGAGATCCGCGGGAGCCGAGTACCTCCTCGCCTCGAGCGATGCCCGCACGTCGAGGATCCGGAGCCAGCCGTGGTCGTGCACCGTCTGCGTGATGCCGCGCGGATCGCGGACGAGCCATGGCAGCGGATCGTCGATGGGTCGCAGGTCGGCGCGCACCTCGTCGACGAGGTCATGCTGGAGGGCGAATCCCCAGAGCGCGGCCGTCGCCGCGGGCGTCTCCGCGACGAGCAGGCGCACGGTCAGGGTGAAGCGGAACGAGCCGCTCCGCTCGCCGAGCGTGAACGCCAGCGCACCGCGCACAGCGCCGGACTCGTCGCGGAACCGCACCCCGCGCACCTGGTCTCGGTCGGTGTCACTCGGCGAGAGCCCGGCCATGCCCCGCCAGCGTGCGTCCCACCCCGGGATCGACCCCGGTCGATCGCGACGCGCGCGCTCGTGCACGGCGCCGAGCTCCGCGGCGAGCGTGTCCCGGTCGATGTACTCGAGCGAGCCGGCCACGGGCGGCCCCGACCATCCGGCGCGGCGCGTGTCGACCGCGAACTGCGCCATCGGCACGGCGGAGCCGAATCCGTAGCGTCCGTAGATCGTGGCCTCGGTGACCGTGAGCCCGGCGATCGGCACCCCCGCGTCGGCCGCAGCCCGCAGCTCGCCTTCGAGCAGAGCCCGTGCGATCCCGCGTCGCCGATGCGTGCCCGCCACGGTGACGCCGCTGATCGCCCACATCGGGATCTCCGCTCCGCCGCCGAGGGCGAGGGGCGTGACCCAGGCATCGACCGTGGCGACGGGTCCGGCGTCCTCCGGAGCGACGTCGTCGTACACGCCGACGTTGCGGCGAGCGTCCACCGTCGACCGGCCGAAGGCGACAGCCTCCGGCGACGGCTCGGGTCCCAGGAATCCGCGCGCCATCGTGCGCTGGAACCTCTCGACATGCGGGTCGTCGCTCAGATCGACGACGCGATACGACAGGGACTGCGCGGCGAGTCGCTCGGCGGAGGTCGGGTCTGCGGGGATGTCGCGGGAGTCGATGAGCGTCATGCCCCTACCCTACGGGCGCACGCCGACGTCGCCGGCGGGCCTCCGGGATCAGTGCTGGGCGGCCTGCACTTCGCGCAGGCGCGCGAACACCTGATCGCGCAGCTCCTCCGGAGCGGTCTCCTTGCACGCGCGCGCCACCACCTCGGTCAAGGTCGTGGCGACGAGCGCCTCATCGCGGCACGAGGGGCAGTTCTCCAGGTGCTCGCGGATCTCGGTGTGCTCGGTGTTGCACACCTCGTTGCGGAGGTACTCCTCCAGGTCTTTCCGGGCCTTGTCGCAGCCGCAGTCGGTCATTTCCTGCTCCTCGGGTCGGCCGCGGAGATTCCCCGCTCCGCGGCGTAATCAGCCAGCAGCTCCCGCAACATCCGCCTGCCTCGGTGCAGACGGCTCATCACGGTGCCGATGGGCGTCTTCATGATGTCCGCGATCTCCTGGTAGGCGAAGCCCTCGACGTCGGCGAGGTACACCGCCAGCCGGAAATCCTCGGGCACGGCCTGCAGCGCGTCCTTCACGACGGATGCGGGCATGTGGTCGATCGCCTCCGCCTCGGCCGACCGGCTGTGCGAGGCGGTGGTCGACTCCGCGCCGCCCAGCTGCCAGTCCTCGAGCTCGTCGATCGTGCCCTGGAAGGGCTCGCGCTGCTTCTTGCGGTACATGTTGATGTACGTGTTGGTGAGGATGCGGTACAGCCACGCTTTGAGATTGGTCCCCTGCGTGAAGGTCGACCACGAGCCGTACGCCTTCACGAAGGTCTCCTGCACGAGGTCGGCGGCGTCCGCGGGGTTCCTCGTCATGCGCATGGCAGCGGCGTACAGCTGATCCATGAACGGGATCGCCTGTTCCTCGAATTCGCGGCGAGGGTCGTCGACCGAGGCTGCGGGTGCGGTGTCATCCATCACCGGCCAGTCTAGGCCGCTGAGGTCCGCGAACCCGCGTTCCAGCGTGGCGAGCATACTCTCTCCTTCTCGGCGAGCGCACCGGATTCGATGGGCCTGCGACTCGCGTTTACTAAGGTGGGAACCGATGAGCGCCAACAGGTATTCCCCCTCCCCTGTCCAGGGCGCCTACGTGGCGCCGACGACCTCTGATCCCGTTCGTGCCACCGTGACGGTTCCGGGGTCGAAATCGCTCACGAATCGCGAGCTCATCATCGCCGCGATCGCCGATGGACCGGGTCGCCTGGTCTCCCCTCTGCACTCGGACGACTCCCGGAGGATGGTCGATGCGCTGCGTGCGCTCGGCGTCGGCATCGAGGAGGTCGAGGGCTCCGGCGAGTTCGGCCCCGATCTCGTCGTGACCCCCGCGAAGCTCCTCGGGGGCACCACCGTGGACTGCGGTCAGGCCGGCACCGTCATGCGGTTCATCGCCCCGCTGGCCGGACTCGCGCAGCACGATGTCCACCTGACGGCGCACGAGACGGCTCTGCACCGCCCCATGGGCGGTCTGATCAGCGCTCTTCGCGATCTCGGCGTCGACATCGACGACGAGGGCACCTGGGCGCTCCCGTTCACCATCCGCGGCCACGGACGCATCCGGGGCGGGCGCGTCGAGATCGACGCCTCGGCGTCCAGTCAGTTCGTGTCCGGTCTGCTCCTCGCGGCGCCGCGCTTCGATGTCGGACTGCACCTCGTGCACACCGGCGACCACCTGCCGAGCCTCCCCCACATCGACATGACGATCGAGGCGCTCAGCCGCCGCGGCATCCGCATCGAGCGGCCGGCGACGGGTGAATGGCTCGTCGAGGCGGGGGTCCCGCGCGCGAAGGAGATCGCGATCGAGCCCGATCTCTCGAACGCCGCCCCCTTCCTCGCGGCTGCGCTGGTCACCGGCGGCGCGGTGTCGGTCACCGGCTGGCCCGTGCACTCCACGCAACCCGGCGCACTCCTGCCGGAGATCCTGCAGGCGATGGGTGCGCACGTCGGACGGCACAGCGGCGTCCTCACCGTCCGAGCGGGCACCGAGATCCGCGGACTCGAGCTCGATCTCTCCGCCGCGAGCGAGCTCACCCCGACCCTGGTCGGTCTCGCCGCCTTCGCTTCGGGCCCCACCACGATCCGCGGCATCGGTCACATCCGGATGCACGAGACCGACCGCATCGCCGCCCTCATCGGCAACATCCGCGCGCTCGGCGGCGAGGCCGAGGAGCTCCCTGACGGGCTCCGCATCATCCCCCGCGAGCTCCGCGGCGGCGGCTGGGCCGCCCATCACGATCACCGCATGGCGACGACGGGAGCTCTCATCGGACTCCGCGTCCCCGGCGTCGAGATCGACGACATCGGCACGACGTCGAAGACCCTCCCCGAGTTCACGATGCTGTGGGAGCGGATGCTGGGGGGCGCCCCCGCGTGAGCTGGCTCGACGACGCTGACGACCTCGAGGGCGACTTCGAGGACTACGACGAGAGCAGCATCCGCACCCGTCCGAACCCGAAGGCGAACCGCCCCCGCACGAAACGACGACCCGCGCACGAGGACGCCCAGATCGGGCGCGTGCTCGGCGTCGATCGCGGCCGCTACTCCGTGCTCCTCCTCGAGGGGTCGGACGACGAGCGCACCATCACCGCGGCTCGTGCACGGGAGCTGCGTCGCACGCCGATCGTCACCGGCGACCAGGCGCGCGTCGTGGGCGACACCTCGGGCGAGGAGGGGACGCTCGGCAGGATCGTGGGCATCGTCGAGCGCACGTCGCTGCTGCGGCGCAGCGCGGACGACACCGACCAGGTCGAGCGCGTCATCGTGGCGAATGCGGACCAGATGCTCGTGGTGGTCGCCGCCGCCGACCCGGAGCCGCGCGCCCGTCTCGTCGATCGCTACCTCGTCGCAGCTCTCGACGCGGGCATCCGCCCGCTCCTGGTCGTCACGAAGACGGACATCGCCGACCCGACCGCCTTCCTCGCTCACTTCGACGGGCTCGATCTGCGCGTCTTCACGAGCGCCCGGGACGAGATGCCGGTCGACGAGATCGGCGCCGCCCTGGTCGGCCACTCGACCGTGTTCGTCGGCCATTCCGGGGTGGGCAAGTCGACCCTCGTGAACGCCCTGGTCCCCAGCGCGCTCCGGGCGACCGGGCACGTCAACCAGGTGACAGGGCGCGGTCGCCACACCTCGTCCTCGACGGTCTCGCTCCGCTACGAGGGCCCGGAGGGCAGCGGGTGGGTCATCGACACACCCGGGGTTCGCTCCTTCGGACTGGGGCACGTGAATCCCGAGAACATCCTCGCCGCCTTCACGGAGCTCGCCGAGATCGCGGAGGACTGTCCCCGCGGCTGCACGCACCTGCCGGACGCCCCGGACTGCGCCCTCATCGAGGCCGCGCAGCGCGGCGATCTCACCGAGACCGGTCTGGCTCGCCTCGACTCCCTGCAGCGGCTGCTGCAGACGTTCGCCGACAAGGCCGACCAGGCACCCGGCCGCTAGGCTGGACGCGTGACTGTGCGCCTGGAACCCGGAACCGCTGCCCCCGACTTCTCGCTGCTCGATCAGGACGGCGAGACCGTCCGCCTCTCCGACCTCCGGGGCGAGAAGATCGTGCTGTACTTCTACCCGGCCGCCATGACGCCGGGATGCACCACCCAAGCCTGCGACTTCCGTGACAGCATCGCCTCGCTGCAGGGGTCCGGATACCGGGTCATCGGGGTCTCCCGCGACGAGCCGGCGAAGCTCGCGGAGTTCCGCGACCGCGACGGCCTGACGTTCACGCTGCTCAGCGACCCCGACCACTCCGTCCACACCGCGTACGGCGTCTGGGGCGAGAAGATGAACTACGGCAAGGTCGTCGAGGGCGTGATCCGCTCGACGTTCGTGATCGACGCGGCGGGATCGATCGCCATCGCGCAGTACAACGTCAAGGCCACCGGCCACGTCGCCCGCCTGCGGAAGCTCCTCGGCATCGACGCCTGACGGTCAGGACCGGCGACGGCTCATTCGGCCGGACGCTCGTTCTCGGCGCGCGTGCTCGCGATCAGCAGCGCGAACCCGACGACCCCCGGGATCGCGGTCGCGAGCGTGAACCCCCAGACGATGGGCTGGACCGTGAGCGAGGCGAAGGCCAGCGCGACGGCCAGGACCTGGAAGACGATACCGCCGGAGCGCGCCCAGGATCGGCCGCTGCGCGTCCCGATCGCGAAGGCGATCAGAGCGACGGCGCCGATGAGCGTGAGCACGATCAGAGCCACCGCCGTCGAGGTCGATGCGGCGTCCCCCGCGCCCAGTCCCATGAGCTCCACGACCGCGAACACGAGGAGCGCGATCCCCTCCGCCGCGAGGACGGCCGCCGCCGCGAGAGCCAGAGCTGGTGAGCGCACGATGTCTCCTGAGAATCGAATGAGAAGGGAGAAAACCCTTGATTTCGCCGGTTTCATGTAACAGAATGGACAGCGTCATGTGCTCCCACAGCGGCGTGGGGCGGGCTTCGTGCCCGCATCACAAATGCGGGCATCCGTCCGTATCTCAACAGGGTAGCTGAACCCGAACTGCCACCCGAAATCGAGACGTCGCGCTGCGACATCTCTTGAACATCCACACCGAGGAGCCCCCATGGATTGGCGCGACAAGGCCGCCTGCTTGACTGTCGACCCCGAGCTTTTCTTTCCCGTCGGGAACACCGGCCCGGCCGTCGACCAGATCGAGAAGGCGAAGACCGTCTGCGCCACCTGCACGGTGACCGAGATCTGCCTGCAGTACGCCCTCGAGACCAGCCAGGACTCGGGCGTGTGGGGCGGCCTCTCCGAAGACGAGCGTCGCGCTCTCAAGCGTCGCGCCGCGCGCGCCCGCCGCGCCTCCTGATCGAACCGGAAGGGGCCCGAGACGTCGTCTCGGGCCCCTTCCGTGTATCCGGGGTCAGGCCGTGAGCCACCGCAGCGGGATGTCGATCACGACCTCCGTGCCGTCGCCCTCGCTCCCCCGCCACTCGATCGAACCGCCCAGTTCGCCCTGGATCAGCGTGCGGATGATCTGAGTGCCGAGCCCCTGGCCGATCCGGCCCTCCGGCAGCCCGTGCCCGGTGTCGCGCACCGTGACACGCAGGTTCTCCTCGGTGCGGGCGGCATCGATCGTCACGATGCCCTCCTGCCCCGCGAGGCCGTGCTCCACCGCATTCGTGACGACCTCGGTGAGCGCCAGCGCCAGCGGCGTCGCGTACTCGCTCGGCAGGACCCCAAAACGACCGGTGGACTGTGTCCGCGCCCGGGTGTTGGGCGCAGAGGCGACCTCGGCGACGAGCTTGAGCACACGGTGGAAGACCTCGTCGAAGTCGACCTTCTGCGTGAGACCCTGCGCGAGCGTGTCGTGCACGACGGCGATGGAATCGACCCGGCGCATGGCCTGGGTCAGAGCATCCCTCGCCTCGTCCGAATGCGTGCGACGCGCCTGGATGCGCAGCAGCGATGCCACCGTCTGGAGGTTGTTCTTGACGCGGTGGTGGATCTCGCGGATCGTCGCGTCCTTGGTGATCAGTTCCTGCTCCTGGTGGCGCAGCTCCGAGACGTCGCGGCAGAGCAGGATCGCGCCGATGCGCGTGCCGTGGTCCTTGAGCGGGATGGCGCGCAGCGAGACGGTGACGCCTCGGGCTTCGATGTCCGTCCGCCACGGGGCGCGCCCGGTCACGACCACCGGCAGCGACTCGTCGACCTGTCGCGACGGCGGGACGAGACGGGTGGTCACCTCGGCGAGGGACTCCCCCTCGAGCTCGTCGTCGAAGCCCATCCGGTTGAAGGCGGACAGCGCGTTGGGACTCGCGAACGTGGTGATCCCGTCGACGTCGATGCGGATCAGGCCGTCCGACGCTCGCGGAGCGCCTCGACGCGGAGACGTCGGCGCGGCGGGGTCGGGGAAGCTGCCGTCCGCGATCATGCGGAACAGGTCGTTCGCGCATTCGTCGAAGGTGATCTGCTGTCGCGAGGGCGTCCTGGCCTCGCCGAGGTTCGTGTGCCGGGTCACGACGCCGATCACGGATGCCGGGCGCTGACCGCCCTGTCGCTCGCTGACGATGGGAACGGCGCGCACCCTGGTCGGCGTCTCCTCGAACCAGTCCGGCGACGAGGAGTCCACGATCTGGGCCGACTCGAAGGCGCCCTGGACCTGGGTCCTCCACTGCGGTCGGACGCGCTCGCCCACGATGTCCCGGTAGAAGAGCGTCGCCGCTCCACTCGGACGCGCGTGCGCGACGGCGATGAAGGATCCGTCCTCCGTCTGGACCCAGACCACGATGTCCGCCGAGGCGAGATCCGCGAGGAGCTGGCCGTCGCCCGCGAGGCGGTGCAGCCATTCCACATCGTCGTCGGCCAACAGGCCCTGGGCATGCGCGAGATCACTGAGGGTGGACACCCCACCAGCCTAGAGCGCTCCGCTTCAGAGGACGGCCAGGGACGTCGCACGCCACCGCCGGTCGAAGCCTTCCAGTCGGATCGCCACGGCCCGGGTGCGACCCGGCCCTGCGACGACGACCACCGCCTCGACCTTGCCGTCCGCGGGCTCGGAGACGCGGATGGAACGTATCTCGAAGGTCGGTCGTGCGGGCGGCACACCGCGTGCGCTGCGGGCCCTCGCCGACAGGTTCGCCCGAGCCACCAGGTTGCGATACGAGTCCTCGTTGAACCACCGGGCGAGCTGGTCGACCTCCCGCACCCCGGCGAGCACCTCGAGCACGCCGTGGGTGAGGCTGTGGAGCAGCGGATGCGGGTCCGGCAGTTCGGCGGACGGCGTCGGCTGCGGTGCGAAGTACTCATGAAGCGTCATCGGCGGCACTCTCGGTCGGGGCGGAATCGGCTCAGTAGAGCACGCGCCGAGAGGGCTTCTCCGCGAGATCGGCAAGGAATGTGGATAACTCGTACATCCCCGCCTCGCGTGCACGTACGGTGGGTCGGTGCACTGGGATCGCCTGTTCGAAGACCTCGAGGGACAGCTGGCGTCGGAGTGGGAGAGCGAGCGCGCGGCGCTGGACGCCGAATCGGAGCGGCTGCGCATCTCGCGTCTCGACCTGCGCAGCCGGCTCCGCACCCTGTGCGCGGTGAGCGCTCCGGTCACGGTGGATCTCCCGGGGGACAGACGGGTGCGCTCACGTCTGCATGCCCTCGGGGCCGACTGGGTGGCGGCGGCGGTGATCGAGGCCGAGGGCGTCTCGACCGCGCGGACCACGCGTCTGTTCCCGCTCGCGGCGATTCGGGGGCTCACGCTCGAGCAGGGCCTGCTCCTCGCCAGCCTGGAGGAGGGCGAGGCGCCGAGCGCCGACCTCCGCGAGCGGATGAGCCTCGGGTTCGTCCTGCGCGACCTGGCGCGACGGAGGGTGCCCGTCAGGATCGTCGGCATGGACGGTCCTGATCTGCACGGCACCATCGACCGGGCGGGCGCGGACCATCTCGATCTCGCCCTGCATGATCCCGGCGAGGCGAGGCTCGCCGGTGCCGTGCGCGGATTCCGGGTTCTGCCGTTCAGCGCCCTCGTGTCGGTGCAGGCCCTCGGCGATCAGATGCCGTGAGCGCGGGAGGCGCCCCAGACCTCCGGGAAGCTCGCCTCGTTCGCCTGCCGCCACAGGGCCATGCGCCGTGCCTCCTCGGACTGCTCGGCGAGGTACTCCGACAGACTGGACTCCTCGATGCGCCAGCGTGCGGGAGAGCCGAGCTTGGAGCCGCGCAGACGCCCTTGATACACGAGCTCGACCACCTCGTCGACCTCGATGCTGAGCAGTTCCGCGACCTGCGCCGGCGCCAGGAAGCGCTGAGCGGCGGGAAGCGGGCGGGTCATGTCCCCATTCTGCCGCGAAGCCGCCGACCCGCCCAGCCCCGGACGGCGCTGTGGATAACTCCCGCGCGTGGGCGCCGGCATCTGTGACCATAGCCGCATGAACACCGTCGCTCGCCGTGGCCGCGTCGTCTGGGGCGACACCCGCTTCCTGATCGGGATCGTGCTGGTCGCCCTCTCCATGGGCGGCGTGTGGCTGGTCGTCTCGTCTGCCTCCGTCACCTCGCCGGTGCTCCAGGCGACCCGCACCATCGTGCGGGGAGAGGCGCTCGTCTCGGGTGACTTCCAGGTCGTCGAGGTGAACCTCGGCACGCTCGTCGACGAGTACCTCGCACCGCAGGATCTCGTCCCCGGCCTGATCGCGGCGCGAACCCTGTCGAACGGGGAGATGCTCGCCGCGCAGGCCGCCGCGGATGCCTCTGCCGGCCGCACGACCACGGTCGTGGTGGAGAGCAGCACGGGCATCCCGGCCCAGGTCCGGACCGGGACCGTCGTCGAGCTGTGGCATGCTCCGCCGATCGACGAGAGCGGAGCCGCGGACGCGCCTCGGCTCCTCGTCGCCGACGCCACGGTCGCCTCCGTGACGACGGCCGACGGCGTCCTCGCCGCAGAGGGGACGTCCGTCGAGCTGGTCGTCGATCGTGCCGAGGTCGCCGACGTCCTCGCCGCGGTGACCGGGGGCTCGCTGCTCTCGGTCGTCCCGATCGGCGTCGCCCCGTGACCGCGGTCGTGGTGGCCCTGCCCGAGCCTCGGGCGTCGCATCTCGCCACCGAGCTCGAGATCGAGGGCCTGCACGTCATCGCCGTCGTGCGTCCCGACGGCATCCTGCCGCTTCCGGAAGGTGCCCAGGCGCTCGTCGTCCCCGCCGACAGGAGCGTGCTCGCTCCGGCGCTCATCACGATGTGCGACAGGGCGGGCGTGCGGATCGTACCGGTCGGCCACGGCGAGAGCAGACTCCTCGCACGATACGGTCTGCCGCCGGCACTGCCGGAGGGCGCAACGGGCTGGGAGGTCGCGGCGATGCTGTCCGCGGACGTCCGCTCCTCCCCTTCCGCCACCGCGTCGGCACCTCACGGCGTCACCGTCGTGTGGGGACCCCAGGGCGCACCGGGCCGCTCCACTCTGGCGATCCAGCTCTCGGTCGAGCTGGCGAGGGCGGGGCGGCGCACCGCGCTCGTCGACGCGGACACGGTCGCCCCGTCGCTGGCGCTCCTGCTCGGACTGGGCGACGAGGCGCCGGGGATCGCGGCCGCCTGTCGCCGCGCGGAGATCGGCGCGCTGGACGCGACGGAGCTCTCACGGCTGTCGACGACGATCGAGACAGGAGCCGGTGCGGTCGAGGTCCTCGGCGGCATCAACCGTCCATCGCGGTGGCCCGAGCTGTCGGCGACCCGTCTGAGGTCGGCGCTTCAGGTCTGTCGGACGTGGGCGGAGGAGACCGTCGTCGACGTCGCCAGCGCCTTCGACGCCGACGACGAGGCCACCTACGACCTCACCGGCCCGAGACGCCATGCAGCGACCGTCTCGGCGCTGCAGGAGGCGGATGCCATCATCGCGGTCGCGTCCGCGGACCCGCTCGGCATCAGCCGCTTCCTCCGGGACCACGCGGAGCTTCGACGCCTGTCGGTCTCGACCCCCGTCCGCGTGGTCGTCAATCGTCTTCGCCCCGGCCCGCTGGGCCTCGACGCCCGGGGACAGATCAGGCGGACGCTCGATCGATTCGCCGGGATCACCGACGTCACCTTCGTGCCGCTCGATCAGCGGGCGGCGGATGCCGCGCTGCTCCACGCCCGGCCGATGGCGGACGTCACTCCGCGCTCGTCGTTCGTCGCGGCCGTCCGCACCCTGGTCTCATCGCGCCCGGTGCCGACGCCGAGCGCTACTGGCGATAGCTCGCCAGGAAATTCCCGAGGCGCTCGACGGCTTCTGCGAGCACCCGCGGCTCGGGCAGAGTGACGAGTCTGAGGTGATCGGGCGCCGGCCAGTTGAACCCGGTGCCCTGTACGAGCAGGATGTGCTCGGAGACCAGGAGGTCGTACACCAGCCGGGCGTCGTCGCGGATCTCATGGACCTCCGGGTCCAGGCGTGGGAACGCGTACAGCGCGCCCTTCGGCTTGACGCAGGAGACACCGGGGATCGACTCGAGCCCCTCCCAGGCGATGTCACGCTGCTCGTGCAGCCGACCGGTCGAGGCGATCAGTGCGTCGATCGACTGCACACCGCTCAGGGCGGCCTGCACCGCGTGCTGGGCGGGGACGTTGGGGCACAGCCGGGTCGAGGCGAGCAGGTTGATGCCTTCGAGGAAGCCCTTCGCGTGCGCCTGAGGCCCCGTGATGACGAGCCACCCCGAGCGGTAGCCCGCGACGCGATAGGTCTTCGACAGTCCGTTGAACGTCAGGCAGAGCAGATCCGGAGCCAGTGTGGCGGTGGGGATGTGCACCGCGTCGTCGAAGAGGATCCGATCGTAGATCTCGTCCGAGAGCAGCAGCAGCTCGTGCTCCCGAGCGATCTGCACCATGCCCTCCAGGATCTCGCGGGAGTACACGACACCTGTCGGATTGTTCGGATTGATGATCACCATCGCCTTGGTGCGGGGCGTGATCTTCGAGCGGATGTCCTCGAGGTCGGGCTGCCAGCCGTCGTTCTCGTCGCACAGGTAGTGCACGGGCGTCCCGCCCGCCAGGCTCGTCATGGCGGTCCAGAGCGGATAGTCGGGCGCGGGGATGAGCACTTCGTCGCCCTCGTCGAGCAGCGCCTGCATCGTCATCGTGATGAGCTCGGAGACGCCGTTCCCGAGGAACACGTCCTCCGGGTCGAAGCGCGGGAAGCCCTCGATCTCCTCGTAGCGGCTGACCACGGCGCGGCGCGCGGAGACGATCCCCTTGCTGTCGCTGTACCCATGAGCGGACGGAAGCGCCGCGAGCATGTCGTGGACGATCTGGTGGGGGGCCTCGAAGCCGAAGATGGCCGGATTCCCCGTGTTGAGCTTGAGGATCCGATGACCCTCTGCCTCGAGTCGCGCCGCCTCGACGAGCGTGTTTCCACGGATCTCGTACAGGACGTTCTTGAGCTTCGACGACTGGTCGAAGTGGCGCGATGGTGTCATTGCGCAAGCCTACAGCGACGACGAGAGGGGCCGATCCACACGGATCGGCCCCTCTCGTCAGGACCAGCTACTTCTTCTTCTTGGTCTGAGCGCGACGCTGCTCGCGGTTCCCGGCGGCGGGCGCCGCGGCCTCGGTCCGCTGCCCGAAGGCGCCCCGTGCCGGCTGCTCCGTCTCCGCCTGCTCGGGCTGCGCGGTGCGTGCCGCCGCCTGGCGCAGGCGATCGGTGGCCGCCTGCTGCACCTGGCCGCGCTCGTTGCGCACTTCGACCTCGCCGGCGTCGTTGGCCGCGGAGTACTCGAGCCGCTGCTCGCTCGCGCCCTCGGACAGCCCCTTCGCCTCGACCTCGGCGGTCTCGGAGTCACCGGCCCGACGGACCTCGACCTCGAGGTTGTAGAGGTAGCCGACGGACTCCTCCTTGATCTGCCCCATCATCGACTGGAACATCGCATAGCCCTCGCGCTGATACTCGATGAGCGGGTCGCGCTGAGCCATCGCTCGCAGGCCGATGCCGTCCTTGAGGTAGTCCATCTCGTAGAGGTGATCGCGCCAACGCCGGTCGAGCACCTGGAGGACGACGCGACGCTCGAGCTCGCGCGTCGCCGCCTCGCCGAGGGACTGCTCGCGAGCCTCGTAGGCGATCTTGGCGTCGGAGAGCAGCTCGCGCGTGAGCCCGTCCGCCGTGATGCCGCCCTTGCGTCCGGCGGCCTCGGACACGACCTCGTCGATCGTGACGTTCACCGGGTAGAGCGTCTTGAGCTCGGTCCAGAGCGCGTCGAAGTCCCAGCTCTCGTTGTGTCCTTCGCCGGTGTGGTCGCGCACGACGCCGCTGATCGCATCCTCGATGAAGTGCTGCACGCGGTCGGCGATGTCGTCGCCCTGCAGGATGTGGCGGCGGTCGGCGTAGATCGCCTCGCGCTGGCGGTTCAGGACGTCGTCGTACTTCAGGACGTTCTTGCGCATCTCGGCGTTGCGGGACTCCACCTGGGACTGCGCGCTGCGGATCGCCCGCGACACCAGGCCGGACTCGATGGGGACGTCGTCGGGGAAGTTGGTGCGCGACAGGATCGCCTCGGCCGCGCCCGACTGGAACAGACGCATCAGGTCGTCGGTGAGGCTGAGGTAGAAGCGGCTCTCGCCCGGGTCGCCCTGACGACCGGAACGGCCGCGCAGCTGGTTGTCGATGCGTCGGGACTCGTGGCGCTCGGTGCCGAGGACGTACAGACCGCCGGCGTCGATGACCTTCTCCGCCTCCTCGGCGACCACGCCCTTCATCGACTCGTAGGTCTCGTCCCAGGCGACCTCGTACTCGTCGGGCGTCTCGACGGGATCCAGTCCCTTGCTCTTGAGCTCCTGCACGGCGAGGAACTCGGCGTTGCCGCCGAGCATGATGTCGGTTCCACGGCCGGCCATGTTCGTGGCGACGGTGACCGCTCCCAGACGACCCGCACGTGCGACGATCTCGGCTTCCCGAGCGTGGTTCTTGGCGTTCAGCACCTCGTGCTTGACGCCCTTCTTCGCGAGCAGGCGGGACAGGTACTCGCTCTTCTCGACGCTCACCGTGCCCACGAGCACCGGCTGTCCGGATGCGTGACGCTCGGCGATGTCCTCGACGACCTGAGCGAACTTCGCGGTCTCGTTCTTGTAGACGAGGTCCGACTGGTCCTTGCGGATCATGGGCCTGTTCGTGGGGATCGGGATCACGCCGAGCTTGTACGTCGACATGAACTCCGCCGCTTCCGTCTCGGCGGTACCCGTCATGCCGGAGAGCTTGTCGTACAGGCGGAAGTAGTTCTGCAGCGTGACCGTCGCGAGGGTCTGGTTCTCGGCCTTGACCGGCACGCCCTCCTTCGCCTCGATCGCCTGGTGGATGCCCTCGTTGTACCGGCGGCCGACCAGGATGCGGCCGGTGTGCTCGTCGACGATCATGACCTCGTCGTTCATCACGACGTAGTCGGTGTCCTTCTTGAACAGGGCCAGCGCCTTGATCGAGTTGTTGAGGAACGAGATGAGCGGGGTGTTCGCCGACTCGTAGAGGTTGTCGATGCCGAGGTAGTCCTCGACCTTCTCGATCCCGGGCTCCAGCACGCCGACGGTGCGCTTCTTCTCGTCGACCTCGTAGTCGACCCCGGCCTCGAGGGTGCGGGCGATCTTCGCGAACTCGGCGAACCAGCGGTTGGCCTCGCCCGACGACGGACCCGAGATGATCAGCGGGGTGCGGGCCTCGTCGATGAGGATCGAGTCGACCTCGTCGACCACCGCGAAGAAGTGCGACCGCTGCACGAGGTCGTCCTTGCGCCACGCCATGTTGTCGCGCAGGTAGTCGAAGCCGAACTCGTTGTTGGTCCCGTACGTGATGTCGGCGGCGTACTGCTCGCGGCGCACCGCCGGCGTCTGCCCCGAGACGATGATGCCCGTGGTCATCCCGAGCGCGCGGTAGACGCGACCCATGAGCTCGGCCTGATAGTTCGCGAGGAAGTCGTTGACGGTGATGACGTGCACGCCCTCGCCGGCGATCGCGTTGAGGTATGCGGGGAACGTGGCGACCAGAGTCTTGCCCTCACCGGTCTTCATCTCGGCGATGTTGCCGAGGTGGAGCGCCGCGCCGCCCATGATCTGGACGTCGTAGGCGCGCATGCCGAGCGTGCGCCTGGCCGCCTCGCGCACCGCTGCGAACGCCTCCGGCATGAGCTGGTCGAGGGTCTCCCCCTTGGCGTAGCGCTCACGCAGCTCCACCGTCTCGTTGCGCAGCTCGTCGTCCGTGAGCTTGGAGATGTCCTCTTCCAGCGCGTTCACGGCCTTCACCACCTGGTTCAGGCGACGGATGACCCGCCCTTCTCCGGCGCGCAGCAGCTTCTCAAGAGGGTTGGCCACAGATGTCATCTCCCTGTCGGTGGTTCCGGCACCGCCCCCGATCGGGCGCGCACCAGACATACCTTGTCATGTTACCGGGCCGTGACCTGCACGTCGCCTGCATGGCGCGCCGCCCGACCTTTCCCGGTATGTATATATTGGCGACGACACAGGAGGTCGTCATGTCGGTGCGCCAGAGTCTGCTCGCGATCCTCGCGCAGGGTCCCTGCTACGGCTATCAGCTGCGGCACGAGTTCGATCGACGCACCGGCTCGGTGTGGCCGCTGAACGTGGGACAGATCTACAACACGCTCGAACGACTCGAGCGCGACGCGCTGGTGTCGCGCGGCACCGCCGACGAACGGGGCCACGTGTATTGGGAGATCACCGACGCGGGGTCGCTCGAGGTCGAGCGGTGGCTCGCCACGGCGGTCGAGCGCGGGCAGGCGACGCGGGACGAGCTCGCGATCAAGGTGGCCGTCGCCGCCACGCTTCCGGGCGCGGACGTGGCGGCGGTCGTCGACGCGCAGCGCGACGCGTCCTCGCGTCATCGCGACGTGCTGCGACGACTCCGCGAGTCAGGGGAGGACGAGAGCCCGGAGGGCCTCGCCCGTTCGCTCGTGCTGGACGGGATGCTGTTCAGCGCGGACGCGGAGCTCCGGTGGCTCGACCACGTGCAGCAGCGCCTCACCGATCACCCTCAGCACACCCTGGCTCTCGAGCTCAACCCCGATCGCCCCAAACGAGGACGCCCGGCCAAGTCGATCGACGCCGCTCTGGTCTGATTCCGTTCGCCTGGAGCGGATGCACAGCCAGCGTGCTCGCCGAGGAAACTAGGATCGGTCCTATGGCTGGAATATGGGGCAGACGCAAGCGCGAACAGGAAGAGCTGGCCGCACAGGATGCCGATCTGGCTCGGCGTGCCGAGCAGGCTCTGGTGGCCGCCGACGAGCGGATCCGTTCGACGTCCGACGAGCTCGTCTTCGCGGAGGCCGAGCTCGGCGAGTCGCTCACGGGCGACCTGCGCAAGGCTCTCAGCGCCGTGCGCACGCATCTGCGCGAGGCGTTCCAGCTCCACCAGCTCAACCACGACGAGATCCCGGACACCCCGGAGGAGCTGCGCACCCGCAACGCGCGCATCGTCCAGCTCTGCGACTGGGCGCAGGATCTGCTGGACGAGAAGACCTCGGCTCTCTCCGTGTCCATCGCGAAGGTCCGACGCGCACCCGAGATCATCGCTCAGGTGCGGGCGGACGCCGCGGCTCTGAGCACACGGATCCCGCACACGAACGAGACCGTCGCGCGCCTGTCCGCTCGGTACTCGGACTCGGCCATGCACCAGATCACGGCGAGCGCCGCGGAGGCGGAGCAGCTGATCGCCTTCGCCACGCACGGCGCTGACGTCTCCGAGCGTCGCCGCGAGGCCAAGCAGAACGAAGAGGCGAACCTCGCGCTCGAGACCGCGACCGAGGCCACCCGGCGCGCCTCGGCGCTGCTGGACGCCGTCGAGGATTTCGAGATCGAGGCGCTGAGGGCGGAGTCGACCCTGGCCGAGGTCGTGGCCGACTCGCGCAGCGACCTCATCGCCGCGCGGACCGCGCCGCAGGTGCCGGCCGTCGCCGCGGCGGTCACCGCGCTGCAGAGCGCTCTCAGTGCGCTCTCTCCCGCGGGATCGCCCGGAGACCCGTTCGCCGAGCTGTCCCAGCTCCGCGAGGCGAACACAGCTCTCGACGACGCCATCGCGACGGCGCGGCATCGCGCGGAGCATCCACTGCCGAGCGTCGCACAGGTGCAGCACGCCATCGACGACGCGGATCGTCAGCTCGGGGTGGCCCGCGGACTCATCGCGGGCCATCGCGGCTGGATCGGGGCCGACGCGCGCACGCGGCTCGCGGAGGCCGAGCGCCTGCGCGTGGACCTGCCCGAGCTCCTGCCGGCGGAGGAGACGCGGGAGCAGGCCCTCGCGAGCGCCCGCCGTGTCGCCCACCTGGCCTCGGAGGCACTGCAGCTCGCTCAGCGGGACATCGACTCGGCTCGTCCGCAGGACCAGGGCTGGGGCGGCGATGGCTGGGGCGGCGGCGGGTGGGGCGGCGGTCGCCGCGGCGGTGGCGGCGGCGACATCGCCTCCGGCATCCTCGGCGGCCTCGTGATCGGCAGCCTGCTGGACGGCATCTTCGACTGACGCGATCCGTCGCGGAGGCGCATCCTCGCGATGCCCCCCGACATGAGAGCGGCCCGGTCCTGTGGAGGACCGGGCCGCTCTGCGTCCGACGTCAGGACGCGAGAGCCTCGGAGGGCGGCGCCTGCGTGCTGAGGGCGATCACGCCGTAGTCCCAGCCCTTGCGGCGGTAGACGACGCTCGGGTGATCCGTGCGCACGTCGACGAAGAGGAAGAAGTCGTGGCCGACCAGCTCCATGCGATCGACCGCCTCCTCCACCGTCATCCACTCCGCGTCGAAGCTCTTCGTGCGGATGACGACAGGCGAGTAGACCTCGTCCTCGTCGCTCTGGACGGGGATGCTGCCCGTCGCGACGGCCTGAAGCACATCCGCCGACGCGGGCTGCACGTCGATGCCCTCGAGAGCACCGCTGCCCTTCTCGAAGTGCGCGCCGCGAGGATGCTGTCGACCGTCGACACGCTTCTCCTTCGCCCGACGCAGCTGCTCCGACATCTTGTCGACCGCGAAGTCGAGGGCGACGAACTTGTCGCCGTCCGTGGCCTCCGCCCTGACGACCGGACCCTTGCCGACGAGCGTGAGCTCGACGGTCTCGTCCGGAACGCGGCCGTTCCGATACACCCGATGGGTGACCTTGACATCCAGTCTCTGCGCTCGCGCTGCAAGCGTCTGGACCCTGGCGATCTTCTCCTCGACAACGGTTCGGAAGCGATCGGTGATACCCACTCCGACGCCGACGATGCTCGTTTCCATTGCTGCCTCCTTGTCCCGGTCCACCCGGCCAAGGGCGGACCGTGGTCGCCTTGTGACCCCCAACCGTAGTCCGCATGCAGACGGATGTCACGAGTCATTTACTCCGTGTCCCCCATGTGTTAACGGTGCGTTCGCTGTGACGTGGCGTGGCCGCGAGCGTCACCGCCGTCACGACCCGGAACCCGGCGGCGTCCAGCGCCCTGGCCGCTTCATCCAGGGTGGAGCCGGTGGTGACGATGTCGTCCACGAGCACCACCGGCTGTCCCAGGCCGCTCCCGACGGAGCGCATCCGACCGTGGACGTTGTGCGCCCGCTGCGTGGCATCCAGGTCCCTCTGGTCGGCGCCGGCGCGCGCGACGGAGAGCAGTCGCGTCGCCGGTGCCCCGGCTCTGCGCAGGAGCAGCTCGGGAACCCGATACCCACGACGACGGAAGGAGGACCTCGACGTGGGCACCGGAACGGTGAGCATGCCGTCGGCCTCCGCGTGTGCCTCGTGAAGGGTCACGGCGAGCGCACGCCCCAGCGGCCGGGCGAGCAGGGTCTCGCCGTCGTCCTTCAGCCGCCGGATGCAGCGCGCGGCCACCGACTCGAACGGCAGCGCAGCCCGCACCGCCAGTCCGGCCGGCGTCCGCACCGAGACCGGTCGGGGGCGGAGCTCGTCGAGACAGTCGGCGCAGAGCAGCGTCTCGGGCTGCTGGCAGCCGGCACAGCACGCGGCCAGCAGGAAGGACAGGAGCTCTTCGCCGAGAGCGCGGACGGGACTGATCGACGGCATCCGACGATGCTCGCCGATCCGCGCACGCCGCACCCCCGCGCGCAGTACCGACGCCGACGACTGTGAGCAGGACGTGCGGATCGCGCCTTGGGAGAGGCGATCCGTCAGCGGCCCGCCCTCGTGGCCAGCACGATCACGCCGACGGTGGACTCGCTCCAGGCCGACCCGCTCCTGGCGAAGACCGCGCCTTCGGCGCCCAGCACCCGCACCCCCGCCGCGGCGCGCGAACCGGCGATCGACACCGCACCCGTCGGCGCAGCCTCCGCGGCGCCGGGGCCGCCGACGATCTGCGTGCGCACGACGCGGTCCTCCCCCGCGCTGAGGAGCCCCAGCCGGTCCGCGCCGAGCCAGACCAGCCCCGCGACCGGTCCGTCGAGCTGCGCGAGGCGCTCGGTCTCTCCGAGCTCGACCGGGACGCCCGCGTCATCTCGGACGACGGAGGAGATCACGAGCCAGCGCTCACCCCCGACCACGATCACCGCGGCGACGCGCGCACCGTCCGATGAGACGCGGAGGGCGGAGACCTGGGATGCCTCCGGCCAGGCCCCGGCGACCTGACGCGCCACGACGTCGCTGCCGATCGCCTGCAGTCCGGACGGCTCTCCCCCCGGCACCGACCAGGTGTAGTCGAGCGGATCGAGCGACGGACGCACCAGTCCCGCGCGCTGATCGAGCTCGTCGAACGTCCCGTCACCGGCGAGGTACACGTGCCCGTCGGCGAGCTGGACGGCGGCGTGCGAGTCGTCGACCGCCACGTCGATCGAGAGGATCTGCTGCGGGATGGCCAGGATCTCGTCGGTCACCCCCGGGATCGGCGTGACCTCCCCGCCGACGACGGCGCCGAACTCGCCGGCCTTGAGGACGAGGCTGCCGCTCTCGGTCGGCTCCTCGACGAGCTTGACCACTCCGGCGTCGATCGCCCGCCCGTCGACGCTGAAGCGCACCTGGCTGATCTGCAGACCCGCCGCCACCAGGGTGGCCTGCAGCTGGGTGCGCATCCGCGCGAGCGTCGTCGCGTCGAGGCTCGCCGCGGCACGGTTCAGCGCCACATCGGCCACCTGGTCGAGATCGATCGGCACGGCGTCCCTCGCGAGCTGCACACCGGGCGGGAACGCGCTCTGCACCGCGGGGTCGAGCCAGGGGCTCGGCGCTCCCCCGATCAGCGACTGCGTGATCGTCGTCGCGATGGTGGCGCGACGCGGATACCACCGCACATCGGGCACCAGCCGCTCCCAGGTCTGGTCGTAGTACTGCAGCGCGTAGTCGTCGTACACGCGCGAGAAGCGCGATTCGTCGATGACCACTCCGTCCGGCGCCTCGGCGATGCGCCACTGCCCGTCCCGACGCGTCACGACGAACGCGGAGTTGGAGGCGCTGGACTCCTCGGCGTACGCCCCCGTCGCGTCGACGCTCGCGACCTGATCGAAGCGCACCCGCACATCGGCCGTATCGCCGTCCTCCGACTCGGCGTCCTCCTCGAGGCTCGAGGCGAAGGAGCGCGTGGCCGCGCTCACGTCGATCGACACCCCGGTGTTGGGGCGCCACGTCGCCGCGAGCTCCGGCGTGAGGAACCCGCGGGCGGTGTCCCAGTTGTCCGCCGGCGTGATCGCCGCCTCCATGAACCCCTCGACGATGGCCGCGGGACCCGCCCCGTCCACCGGGCCGGAGGCGAGAGGGAGGAAGTCCGGATCCTCCGGGGAGGCGCCGAGGGCCAGTCCGGGCTGCACGTCGCCCGTCGTCGGCAGTCCGGTGCACGCCGTCAGCAGCAGCGCGGCCACCGCGACCGCCAGTCCGCGCAGAGCGCGCGATCCGCGAGACGTCATTCGAGGCTCCCCCGGTCGAAGAGCTCGGCCGGCAGATCGGCGAGCTGGATCGGCTGCGTCGCGTCGCCGATCCCTGCGAGAGGCTCCTGCGGCTCGATCGGGATCGGCGAAGGCCCGTCGAGGAGCCCGCCCCGGCGCGGCAGGGTCAGCACGAAGTTCGAGCCGACCCCGAGCTCCGACCAGACCGCGAGAACGCCTCCGTGCAGCGTGGCGTCACCCAGGGCGATCGACAGCCCGAGCCCGGTGCCGCCGATCGTGCGCTGCCGGGACGGATCGGCCCGCCAGAAGCGGTCGAACACCCGTTCCGCGTCGACGGGGTCCATCCCCAGACCGAAGTCGCGCACCCCGGCGGCGACCGCGTGCTGATTGCTGTCGACGGTGACGACGACAGGGCGCCCCTCACCGTGCTCGATGGCGTTGCCGATGAGGTTGCGGAGGACCCGTCGCACGCGCCGCGGGTCCATGTCGACGGGCGAGTACCCCCCGGGCGCGACGAGTCGCAGCTCGGTGCCCCGCCCGTCGGCGAGGGGCTTCATCTGCTCGATGATGTCCTCGGCGAGGTGGGCGAGGCTCGTCGCCTCGAGCTCGAGCTGCACCGACCCCGCGTC
Source organism: Microbacterium sp. H83 (assembly GCF_001650405.1). Classification (GTDB taxonomy): domain Bacteria; phylum Actinomycetota; class Actinomycetes; order Actinomycetales; family Microbacteriaceae; genus Microbacterium. Next base: position 294,840 of record NZ_LWCU01000001.1, read on the forward strand.
GTAGCGGCTGATCTCCAGCAGGTCGGAGAGGAGCGTCTCGAATCGCTGCACCTGGGTGTGCAGAAGCTCTGTCGTGCGCGCCGTCGTCGGATCGAACTCCGCCCGTTGGTCGTTGAGCATGTCGGCCGCGAGGCGGATCGTCGTGAGCGGGGTGCGCAGTTCGTGCGAGACGTCGGACACGAAGCGCTGCTGCACGAGCGAGAGCTCGCCGAGCTCCTTGATCTGGGACTCGATGCTGTCGGCCATCGCATTGAAGGAGCGACCGAGCGTGGCGATCTCGTCCTCTCCGTGCACGTCGATGCGCACCGCGAGGTCGCCGGCGGCGAGTCGGGCGCTCGTCTCGGCGGCCTCGACGATCGGCGTCGACACGGTGCGGAGCACGATGAAGGAGATCGCCGCCACGATCGCGACGAGCCCGATGCCGGCGATCCACAGCGTGCGCTGGACGAACGTGAGGGTGTTGTCGGCATCGGCCAGGTCGTAGGCGAAGTAGACCTCGAACGGGCCCGCCTCCGGCACCTGCAGCTGCTGTCCGACGATGATCCCTGGGACGGAGCGCCCGCCGATCTCCAGCGACACCGACTGCCACGACTGCCAGTCGTCGAACTGCACCACGCGGTTGCTCAGGTTGGGGCTGACCGAGTTGAAGCTGAGACCGGCGGTGAAGCCGTTCAGCGAGACGGCGTCCAGTCCGACGTTGATCCGGCGGCCCGCGAGACCCTCGGCCGTGGAGTTGCGGCCGAGGTCCTCCTGGACGCTGTCCCAGAGCTCGACCAGCGCGCCCGCGTCGTCCCCGAGCGCGGCCGAGTCCAGGGTCGTCTGCGCCTGGTTGACGGCGCGCGCGGCGTCCTCGAGAGCATCCTTCTTGCGCGACTCGAAGAGGTCCGTCTGGATCACCAGCGCCATCGTGACGCACGTGATGAGGATCGCCGTGGAAGTGAGGAGGAGGGTGATCGTGAGCGTCCGGAAACGCAGGGATCGCCGCCAGAGCGCTCCGAGCACCGTCGGCCAACCGCGCCAGTCGCGAAGGACAGCGACCGCCGTGGTGGTCGCTGTCGTGGCGGCCATGGCGCTGTTAGCCCGCACTCCCGGCGCGGTAGCCGACGCCGCGTACGGTCATCACGATCTTGGGGTTGTCGGGATCGAGCTCCACCTTCGCCCGCAGCCGCTGGACGTGCACGTTCACCAGGCGGGTGTCGGCCTTGTAGTGATAGCCCCAGACCTGCTCGAGCAGCATCTCCCGGGAGAAGACCTGCTGCGGCTTGGACGCGAGCGCGACGAGAAGCTGGAACTCCAGCGGAGTCAGCGCGATCGGCGCCGTGCCGCGGCGCACCTCGTGCGCGTCGACGTCGACGGTCAGATCGCCGACGCGGAGCTGCTCCCCCACCGTCTGCGGTGCGGGGCGCAGCCGCGTGCGGATGCGGGCGACGAGCTCCTTCGGATTGAACGGCTTGACGATGTAGTCGTCCGCTCCGACCTCGAGCCCCCTGACCACGTCGGCGGTGTCGCTCCTCGCGGTGAGCATGATGATGGGCACCCCCGACTCCGCACGGATGCGGGTGCAGATCTCGATCCCGTCCATGCCGGGCAGCATGAGGTCGAGCAGCACGAGGTCGGGCCGCTGCGTGCGCCACTCCTCCACAGCACGCGCCCCGTCCGCGCAGAACACCGGCTCGAAGCCCTCCGTGCGCAGCACGATGCCGATCATCTCGGCGAGCGCGGTGTCGTCGTCGACCACAAGGATGCGTGAGGTCATAACTGTTACCTTATGGCACTCAGTACCACCCGCCCATGTCTGCGGATCACCCGAGTGTTGTGACACGATGGGAGCGCACGACGGAGGGAGTGCCGGTGACCGGCCAGACGTGGACCCCTGCCCCGAAGAGGGGCATCATCCCCCTGCATCCGCTGACGTTCGGGATGCTGCTGGGACGCTCCTTCTCGGCACTGCGACACAACCCCAAGGTCCTCTTCGGATTCGGCGTCGTGATCCAGCTGGCGGTCGTCGTGCTCAGCGCGACCGTGATGGGCTTCGTCTTCGTGACGACCTTCACGCGGCTCGAGTCGCTGTCGCCCGCCTCCCCCGACTTCGAGGCCGTCTTCGCGGGCACCATCGCGATGAACATCGTCGCGGGTCTCGCCGTAGGACTCGCCTCTATCGCCTTCACCGCGCTCATGCAGGGCGTGGTCGCCGCCGAGATCGGGTACGCGTCGATCGGGATCAAGGCGACCCTCGGGACCCTCTGGCGTCGGATGGTGCCGTCGTTCTGGCGGCTCGCGGCGTTCGCCTCCCTGTCGGTCATCTTCATCTTCGGCGTGATCGTCGTCCTCTTTCTCATCATCGCGGCGTTCGTGGCCGGGGGCCTCGGCGGTTCCGCGGAGGCGATCGGCGGCATCGTGATCCTCGTGGTGCTGATCGTCCTCGCGACGATCCCCCTCATGGTCTGGCTGACGACGAAGCTGCTCCTCGTGCCGTCGATCCTCGTGCTCGAGCGTGCGACGTTCCGCGAGGCGCTGGTGCGGTCGTGGCGGCTCACGAGGGGGCGCTTCTGGATCGCGTGGGGCGTCACCTTCCTGATCGGGGCGATCATGGGCATCGCCATGCAGATGGTGAGCCTGCCGGTCTCGCTGCTGAGCTCGATGCTCGGCACCGTCATCGCACCGACGGGCTCGATGGACACCGGCGCCGTCATGGGCTTCGTCTTCGCGCTCCTCGCCCCGCAGATCCTCCTGCTCGTGCTGCAGGCGATCACTCTGGTGGTGCAGAGCACAGCGGGCACCCTGGTCTACCTGGACAGCAGGATGCGGTACGAGGGCCTCGACCAGGCGCTCATCAGCCACGTCGAGCGCCGCGACCTCGGCTGGTCGGAGGAGCAGCTCGGCGATCCGTTCGTCGTCGATCCCGCCCGTGCGGTGACCAGCGCACCCCCGCCCACGCAGGCTCCCGAGTGGACCACCATGACCGTCGGCTACGACCCGGCACACCCCTTCCAGGGACAGGGATACCCGCAGCCGTACTTGGCGCCGCCGCAGCCGTACCCGGCGCCGCCGCAGCCGTACCCGGCGCCGGGTACGGCTGCGGCGGCGCCAAGTACGGC
>NZ_LWCU01000002.1 GCF_001650405.1 Microbacterium sp. H83
AGCTGAACACGAACGCGTCGGCGTCGGCGACGGCGTCGGCGCAGGCGGACAGCGACAGCAATGCCGCGGTCGAGGCTGCGGCGGTGGCTGCGGCTCTGGCGGATGCGACGAGCGCGGCGTCGGCGGCGGCCGATGTGACGGCGGATGCGGCGGCCTCGGCTGCGGCGACCGACGACGCGTCGACGGATGCCTCGGCGACGGCGACGACCGATGCGAACGCCTCTGCGGCTGCGGCCGCGCAGGCGGCGGCGCAGAACGATGCGACGTCGACGAGTGCGGCGGACGCCTCGGCGGCGGCGGATCCGGATGCGGCGGCGTCGGTGGATGCGGACGCGTCGGCGGCCGCGGCGGCGACCGCGTCGTCCTCGGCGACGGCCTCGGCATCGGCATCGGCGGACGCGACGGCGGACCCGGAGGCGGAGGCATCCGCCACCGCGACCGCCGAGACGGACGCGACGGCGACCGCCACGGCGACCTCCGAGGCGTCGGCCTCTGCGACCGCCTCGGCGGACGCCGGTGCCGACCCGGCCGGATCGATCGCGATCACCGTGCGGATCCCGAGCCTGGAGCGGAACCAGCAGCAGACCGCTGTCGGCACCGGCTTCCAGCCCGGAGAGGTCGTGACCGGCGTCATGACGTCGGAGCCGCTCGCGCTCGGGACCCAGGTCGCGAACGCGCAGGGCACGGTGACCTTCGTCTGGACTATCCCGTCGGACGCCGACCTCGGCACGCACACGGTGACGCTCACCGGAGCGTCCTCCGGCAGCGTGGCCACGACGTTCCAGGTCGTCGCCTCGGGACTCGCCACCACGGGTGGTCAGGTCCAGGGCGGATGGATCGCGCTGGCCGCACTGCTCCTGATGCTCGGCCTCGGGGCGATGCGGGTCGCACGGCCCCGTCGCGCGACGGTCGACACGGAGTGAGTCCGGAGTGAGCACGGAGTGACACGTGAGGAGGTCGGGGCCGCCGATGCGGCGGCCCCGACCTTCCGCGGCGAGAGGTGAGGAGAGATCCCGGTGACCAGCACGACCGAGGGTGCGGAGGACGTCACGGCGTCCGATGCCCAGGCTCCGGCCAGACCCCGACCGACGTGGTGGGTGAAGCTCATCGCCTTCGCCGCGTGCCTGCTGACGCTGTGGCACATCGGCGCGTCCTTCCTGTGGATCGCCCCGTACTCGGCGCTGCGCGAGATCCCGACGCAGGAGGTGCTCGCCGGATACATGCTGCCGATGTTCGGACAGTCGTGGAGCGTGTTCGCCCCCGAGCCCATCAACGGCGACTACCACTTCAACGTGCGCGCCGTGATCGAGAAGGACGGCGAGCAGGTCGAGACGGGCTGGGTCAGCGCGACCGACGTCGAGCTCTCGATGATCAGGTACAACCTGTTCCCGCCGCGTGCCGGCATCCAGTCGAGCGAGGTGGCCAGCGGGCAGATGAACGCCTTCAACAAACTGAGCGACGAGCAGAAGGCGGTCGTCGCGCTCGACTTCGACGAGGACGACTGGGAGGAGTGGATGGTCCGCTCGTTCGATGAGCTCGAGGGCGAGCATCCGTCGACCGAGGCCTACATGGCCGAGGAGCACCTGTCCACGGCGTACGCGACGCAGGTCGCCTACGCGATCTGGGGCGCGGATGCCGTCGTCGAGGTGCAGTACCGCGTGAGTCGTCAGAACGTCGTGCCCTACGAGGACCGCAACGATCCGAGCGCTCAGCGTCCCGACCCGACGTTCTCGACCACCGGCTGGCGGCTCCCTATAGAAGAGGAAGGCCAGAGTCGCGAGAACTTCGCGAACACGTTCCGCAGCCAGTTCGAGAGGACGCAGAAGTGAGCGCCCCCGTCCGCACCGGAGCACCGCGTCCGAAGGTGGAGAAGACGAAGGCGGCTGCGCCCCCGCGCACCGCCGAACCGGTCGCCGAACCGGTCGCCGAGCCGGCGTCCGCGCCGTCGTCCGCACCGTCGGCGCCGCCGTCGTCCGCACCGTCGGCGCCGCCGAGCGCTCCGCGGGCATCTCTTCCCGCCCGCGTCCTGACCTTCGCGGCCTCCATGATCGCCGGATTCTGGGCGATGGTGGTGTCGGCGATCGACCGCATCTCGGCCTTCGTCGGCGACTGGCTGTTCGCCGGCAAGAAGGCGCTGTACGGGCTCGCGGTCACCCGCATCCTCTTCGGCGTCACGGCCCTCGGGCTGCTGGCGGCGAACTTCGGCACGCGTCTCTACACCTTCGGGTCCGGCTCGGCGTGGAACGGCGAGCTCGCCGAACCGGTGAGCGACTTCCCCGCGATCTGGGTGTTCAGCGCGTTCCACGCCGCGATGGGCAACGACGTCGCCTACACCGCGCTCTACCTTCTCCTCGCCGTCCTCGCGGTGCTGTTCGTGCTCGGATGGCGATTCCGCATCGTCCTGCCGATCTTCTTCTGCCTGTGGGTGGGCTTCGTCGAGGCCAACGACATGGTGGGCGATCAGGGCGACAACATGTTCCGCATCGCCCTGCTGCTCCTCTTCTTCGCCGATCCCGCCGCGCGTTGGTCCCTCGACGCGAAGCGCCGGGCCGCGAGAGGCGACTGGTTCGCGCCGGGCAGTCAGCCCGCGCTGCTCGGCACCGTCTTCCACAACCTCGCGCTGGTGGCGCTGACCGCGCAGGTCTGCTTCGTCTACGCGTCCGGTGCGCTGTTCAAGGCCGGCGGGTCGCCGTGGGAGGAGGGGTACGCGGTCTACAACCCCCTCCAGACGGCCCGCTTCGGCACCTGGCTCGTGCTCAGCGACCTCGTCACGGCTTGGGGCCCGATGGTGACGGTGGCGAGCTGGGGGTCGATCATCCTCCAGGTGGCCTTCCCGCTGATGCTGCTGACGCGGCCGACGAGGCTCATCGGCCTGCTCGGCATCCTGTCGTTCCACATCGGCATCGCGGTGCTGATGGGTCTGCCGTGGTTCTCGCTCACGATGATCGCGATCGACTCCATCTTCATCCGCGACCGGACGTGGTCGCGGCTGAGCGCGGGGACGAAGCGGCGATGGGAGGCGACGAAGACGGCGGAGCCGGCGGGAGCGCACGCGTCCGCGTGAGCGCGCGACGGCGGACTGTGGCCTGACGACAACGACGCCCGGCGACGAGATCGGATGCGGTTGGAGGGTGTGCACAGTCGAGTTCCCGCATGGTTGTGGCACACCTACCATGAGATCATCCCTACTTCTTTTGAGAGGAACGCTCATGGTCGACGCCGCCGTCCGTCCGAAGACGACTCGCTCCGATGCCGCCGAGTCCGCACCGCAGGTGGATGTGTCGCGCATCAACGAACTGCTGATGGGCACGTGGGCTGAGACCCGCCGCGAGGCGCGCGAGATGATCAAGGACTCGGCGTTCTGGCGCAAGGACGAGCTGGGCAAGGACGAGCATCGCGAGCGCGTGCTGAGCCAGCTGCACCTGCTCGTCGAGAACAAAGCCGTGCACCGCGCGTTCCCGAAGTCGCTCGGCGGGGCGGAGGACAACGGCGGCAACATCGCCGGCTTCGAGGAGCTCGTCGTCGCCGACCCCAGCCTGCAGATCAAGTCGGGCGTGCAGTGGGGGCTCTTCGGGTCCGCGATCCTGCAGCTCGGCACCACGGAGCACCACGAGAAGTGGCTGCCCGGAGTGATGGACCTCTCGATCCCCGGCGCCTTCGCGATGACCGAGATCGGGCACGGCTCCGACGTGGCCGCGGTGGGGACGACCGCGACGTACGACGCCGAGACCGAGGAGTTCGTGATCCACACGCCCTTCCGGGGAGCGGTGAAGGAGTACCTCGGCAACGCGGCGCTGCACGGCGTCGCCGCGACGGTGTTCGCCCAGTTGATCACGAACGGCGTCAACCACGGCGTGCACTGCTTCTACGTGCCGCTCCGCGGCGAGGACGGCGTGGACCTCCCGGGCATCGGCCGCGAGGACGACGGGCTCAAGGGCGGACTCAACGGCATCGACAACGGCCGCCTGTCGTTCGATCAGGTCCGCATCCCGCGCACCAACCTGCTCAACCGGTACGGCGACGTCGCCGCGGACGGCACCTACTCGAGTGCGATCGACAGCCCCGGACGCCGCTTCTTCACGATGCTCGGAACTCTCGTGCAGGGCCGGGTGTCGCTCGACGGTGCCGCGTCGTGGGCATCGGCCCTCGGCCTGAAGATCGCGATCACCTACGCCACGCAGCGACGTCAGTTCGACGGCGCCGACGGGCAGGAGGTCGTGCTGATGGACTACGGCAAGCATCAGCGCCGCCTGCTGCCTCGCCTCGCCACGACGTACGCGATGATCTTCGCGCACGACGAGTTCCTGCAGAAGTTCGACGGCGTGTTCTCGGGACGCATCGACACCCCCGACGACCGCGAGGATCTCGAGACCCTCGCCGCGGCGCTCAAGCCGCTGTCGACGTGGCACGCCCTCGACACGCTGCAGGAGGCACGCGAGGCCTGCGGCGGAGCGGGCTTCATGTTCGAGAACCGACTCGTCGGCCTGCGCGCCGACCTCGACATCTACGTCACGTTCGAGGGCGACAACAACGTGCTCCTCCAGCTGGTCGGCAAGCGTCTGCTCACCGACTACGCCCGGCAGTTCACGGGCAAGGATGCGGCCGCGCTGGCGAAGTTCGCCGTCGGCCAGACCGCGGGCAAGCTGTTCCACGGCGCGGGCCTGCGTCAGTTCGGGCAGTCGGTGCTCGACTTCGGCCAGGTGTCGAGGTCGGTCGAGAACGGTCTGCGCGAGGAGCAGCAGCATCTGCTCCTCGCCGAGCGCGTGCAGCAGATGGTCGCGGACGTCGCGGGCCGCCTGCGCGCGGCAGGCAAGGACAAGGCGCTCGGAGCCCGCCTCTTCAACGAGAACCAGGCCGAGCTCATCGAGGCGGCCCGCGCTCACGGCGAGCTGCTGCAGTGGGAGGCCTTCACCGACGCCGTGCACCGGGTCGACGACGCCGACACCAAGAAGGTGCTGACCTGGCTGCGCGACCTCTTCGGACTGCAGCTGATCGAGAAGCACCTCGCCTGGCACCTGATGCACGGTCGGCTCTCGATGCAGCGCGCGGCAGCGGTGTCGAGCTACATCGACCGCCTGTGCGCACGCCTGCGTCCCTACGCTCTCGACCTCGTCGACGCCTTCGGCTACGAGCCCGAGCACGTGCGGGCGCCGATCGCCTCGGGCGCGGAGAAGCAGCGGCAGGACGAGGCGCGTGCGTACTACGCGGATCTCGCGGCATCCGGCACCGCTCCGGTTCTGGAGAAGACGCTGAAGAAATCGAAGCGCTGAGCGGCGATTCGGTGCCCCCGCCCCTCGGCGCGTAGGGTGACATCGCCGTATCGAACCCGCCGCGCGTCGCATTCCGCGGACCGGCGGGCCGGTGCGTCCCTTCGAGCCGAGGAGTCCGCCATGCCCCGTGTCCACGCCTATGCCGCACCGAGCGAGGCTGCGCCTCTCGAGAAGACCGTCATCGAGCGGCGCGAACTGGGCCCGCACGACGTCCTGATCGACATCGCGTTCGCGGGGATCTGCCACTCCGACATCCACACCGTCCGCGGCGACTGGGGGCCGCAGAGCTATCCGCTCGCGCCGGGGCACGAGATCGCCGGAACGGTGGCCGAGGTGGGGTCCGAGGTCACGAGGCATGCGGTCGGCGACCGCGTGGGCGTCGGGTGTCTGGTGAACTCCTGCGGCGAATGCCGGAACTGCCTCCGCGGCGACGAGCAGTTCTGCTCGAACGGCGCGGTCTTCACGTACGGCAGCCCCGACCGCGACGGCACCGTGACGCAGGGCGGCTACTCCGAGCAGGTCGTGGTGACGGAGGCATTCGTCGTCCGCATCCCCGATGCGCTGCCGCTCGACGCCGCCGCTCCTCTTCTCTGCGCGGGCATCACGACGTACTCGCCGCTGCGCCACTGGACGGTGGGCCCGGGATCGCGCGTCGCGGTCGTCGGGCTCGGCGGCCTCGGGCACATGGGCGTCCAGATCGCGCATGCGCTCGGGGCCGAGGTGACCGTGCTGTCGCAGACGCTGAGCAAGAAGGACGACGGGCTGCGCCTCGGCGCGGACCACTACTACGCCACGAGCGACCGGGAGACCTTCCGCAGCCTCCGCAGCTCGTTCGACGTCATCCTCAACACGGTGAGCGCGCCCGTCGACCTGCGCTCGTACCTGAGCCTTCTCGATGTCGGCGGGTCGATGGTGTGCGTCGGGGCGCCGGCCGAGCCGCTCCCTGTGAACGTCTCGTCGCTGATCGGCGGACGGCGTTCGCTGGCCGGCTCGAACATCGGGGGGATCGCGGAGACGCAGGAGATGCTCGACTTCTGCGCGGAGCACGGCATCACCGCCGAGATCGAGGTCATCCCCGCGTCGCAGATCAACGAGGCGTACGAGCGGGTGCTCGCCTCCGACGTGAGGTATCGGTTCGTCATCGACGGGTCGACGTTCGCCGACTGAGCGTCCGACCTCGCCGGTAGCGTGATCCCATGACCTCTCTTCTCACCGGCCCCGACGGACGAGCGCGCTGCGCGTGGGTCGGCGACGACGACGAATATCGCCGGTATCACGACGAGGAATGGGGCACCCCCCTGCACGGCGATCGGGCGCTGTTCGAGAAGATGGCGCTGGAGGGCTTTCAGGCCGGACTCTCCTGGATCACGATCCTCCGCAAGCGCCCCCGATTCCGCGAGGTCTTCGCAGGGTTCGAGCCCGAGGCCGTGGCGCGCTTCGACGAGAGCGACGTCGCGCGCCTGATGACCGACGTCGGCATCATCCGCAATCGCGCGAAGATCGAAGCCACGATCGGCAACGCCCGTCTCGTGGAGGACATGGCCGACGGCGCGCTCGACGAGCTCATGTGGTCGTTCGCTCCGCCGGCGTCCGAGGCGCGGCCCGCGTCGTTCGCCGACGTCCCCGCCGCGACGCCGGAGTCGACCGCTCTCAGCAAGGAGCTGCGTCGCCGCGGCTTCCGCTTCGTCGGCCCGACGACCATGTACGCGCTCATGCAGTCCGCCGGCATGGTCGACGACCACATCGCCGGATGCTGGAAGGCCTGACCCTCCGGTCTCGTGCCGGCACACGCCGCCGATATACTCTGTGATCGGGGGGATCGTCCTGCGCACGAGCGCGAGGACTCGCGCTCGTGCGGTCTCTCCGGAATCGACCGTGAGGAGCATGAGTGGCGACGCGCATGGCATCGACTCCGCCCACCCTGGCGGGCTACAGCTACGTGCGCCCCCTCGGGTCCGGTGGATTCGCCGATGTCTTCCTCTACGAGCAGGACATGCCCCGCCGTGTCGCCGCCGTCAAGGTCCTCCTCGCCGACGCCGTCAACCCCGAGGTCCTGCGCACGTTCAACGTCGAAGCCGACATCTCCGCGCGGCTCAGCGCCCACCCCTCGATCGTCACCATCTACCAGGCCTCCATCTCCGCCGACGGCCGCCCGTACTTCGCGATGGAGTATTGCCCCGACACGATGAGCGCCCGCTACAAGAAGGGCCCGCTCCCGCTCGCCGAGGTCCTCGACACCGGGGTCCGCATCGCGGGCGCGCTCGAGACCGTGCACCGCGCCGGGCTCCTGCACCGCGACATCAAGCCGTCGAACGTCCTCATCAACTCCCTCGGCGCCCCCGTGCTCGCCGACTTCGGCATCGCCGCCGCGGTGATCGACGAGGGCGACGGCGAGACGATCGCGATGTCCGTGCCCTGGAGCTCGCCGGAGGTGCTGCAGGAGAAGGTGTCCGGCTCCGTCCCCAGCGAGATCTGGAGCCTCGGCGCGACGCTGTACACCCTCCTCGCCGGCCGCAGCCCCTTCGAACGGGCGGATCGCGGATCGAACTCGCGCGACCAGCTCACCGACCGCATCGTCAAGGCCCGGTACACCGCGGTGCCGACACCCGGCATCCCGCCGATCATCGACGACATCTTCGCGACCGCGATGCAGCGCGACCCGGCCAAGCGCTTCGCCAGCATGGCCGACTTCGCCGAGCGTCTCCGCTGGGCGCAGTACGAGCTCGGCATCCATCCCACGGCGTTCGAGGCGGCATCCGCCGAATGGGCGGCCGCCGCGCCCGTGAGCTTCTCGGACTCCGCGCCCCGCGGACCCGTGATCACCACCGTCGCCCCCGACTCCCGCCGCGCGGTGCGCGCCGCGAGGCAGCAGGCGTCTCCCCGTGAACGCGATGACCTCCCGATGCCGAGCCGCGCGACATCGCGTTCCCCGCTGGTCGCCGGCATCATCGGCGCCGTCATCGGCGCCGCCGTCCTCGCCGGCGTCGGCGTGGCCGCGCTCTTCATGACCGGAGTGCTGTGATGACCTCGACGACGGATGCCGCTGCCTCGCGCACGGCCGGACTGCTGTGATGGCGATCGGAGACCGGCGGAGGGCCGATGCCGCACCCCGTCCGCGCGGCCGCGTCATCGCCGCCGTCGCCGGGATCGCCGCACTCGCCACCGTCGTCACGCTCGCCATCACGGCGCAGGGCTACGAGTCGCAGGAGGTCCCGCGCCTGGAGTCGGCCGTGTGGGTCATGCGCGACAGCGGACAGTACGCGCGGGTGAACACCGAGCTCGCCGAGATCGACACCGTGCGCACGGTCGACGACCCCGAGGCCGTCTGGCAGAGCGGCTCCTCGGCCGTGCTCTACGCACAGGGCAACCGCCAGCGCTGGGACCTCGATCCCGCCAGCCCCGCCGACCTCCTCACCGACTCGCCCGAGGCGGGGGCGCCGATCGCGTCCGAGCCCACTCCCGCTGGCACGCGCGAGATCGTGTCCGCCGGCCCCTATGTCGCGTACCGCACCGACACCGGCCAGGTCTCCGTGACGACTCTCGAGTCGGGCGCCGGCACGGCTCTCGTCGATCCCTTCGCCGCGGTCGAGGTGGAGGAGGGCGAAGACCCGCCGACCTACACCGCGGATGCGATCGGACTGTCTCCCGACGGCCTGCTCGCCCTGTACTCCGCCGAAGAGGGCGCGGTCCGGCGATTCGACATCGACGAGCACCGTTTCCTCGGTGAGGGAACCCCGGTCCCCGACGCTCCCGACGGCGGCGACGGACTCGCGCTGACCGTGATCGGCGACCGGTGGGCGATGCTCCAGGCGGGGTCCGGCGAGCTCTGGCTGCCCGATCGGGATCAGCCGGTCGAGCTCGACGTCGTCGAAGACGCGAAGCTGCAGTCCGGCGCCTCCACGGGGGACGAGCTCGTGATCGCCGACTCCGACGGACTGCTCTCCGTCGACCTCGCCACCGCCGACTCCGAACGCGTCGCCGAGGCGACCGGAGTCCCGGCCGCTCCCGTCGTCGTCGACGGCGACACCTACGCCGCATGGCTCGACACCGGGTCGGGCACGCTGTGGGCCGACGGCGAGACCCTCCCGCTGACCGTGCCGGATGAGGCCCTCGACTCGGCCACCATCGAACCGGTCTTCCAGAGCAACGGCGATCGCGCCGTGCTCAGCGAGGTCGGCACCGGACTCATCTGGACGGCGCCGCAGGGCGTGCTCATCCCGCTCGAGCAGTGGGCCATCGAAGACGAGACCGAGCAGGAGGAGGGCACCATCATCGTCGAGGACGTGGCGGAGCAGCTTCCGCCCGTCGCCGTCAACGACGCCTTCGGAGTGCGCGCCGGCGAGCAGGTGATCCTTCCCGTGCTGCTCAACGACCACGATCCGAACAAGAAGGACGTCCTCACGATCGACCCGTCGTCGATCTCGGGACTCGCCGACCCCGCGTTCGGAGACGTCTCCCTCGTCGCGAACGGGCAGTCGCTCGTCGTGAACGTCCGCGCCACCTCCGGACAGACCACGTTCACCTACGCCGCCACCGACGGCTCCGCGACGTCGTCGCCGGCGAGCGTCACGCTCACCGTCGTCGACCCCGGCACGAACTCCGCCCCCGTGTGGTGCGGCGTCGACGCGTGCCAGCAGGACTGGCCCACGCCGCAGCTGCTCCCCGGCGGCAGCACCATCGTGTCGGCGCTGTCGGGCTGGGTCGACCCCGAGGGCGATCCGTTCGTCCTCAGCGATGCCTACGAGACCGACTCGGCTGCGCCCGTGATGGTCGTCCCGATGGCCGACGGTCGCGTCGCGATCCGGCACACCGACCCCAACGCGGCGGATGCAGCGATCTCGGTCACCGTCGTCGTCGAGGACGTGCACGGCGCGACGGCCGAGAAGACGCTCGATGTGCAGGTGACCGGCAGCCCCGCGCTCCTCGCCTCGCCGGTCGCCGTGACCGCCCGAGTCGGCGAGCTGCAGTCGATCCGCATCTCCGACCACCTCTCCGGGGGCTCAGGGTCGTACCGACTCGTCGACGCCGTGCAGACGGCGGCGACGGCCCAGGGCCTCGAGGTCGTCCCGAACGCCGCGTCCGGCACGGTCGAGGTGACGGTCTCCGAGCCGGGCCAGTACGTCGTCACCTACACCGCTCAGGACGCGTCGACCCAGGCCGAGCAGTCGGCCGTGATCCGCATCACCGCCGTCGACGGCTCGGCCGCCATCGCCATGGCGCCGCTGACCGCCTTCGTCCGCGAGGGCGAGGACACGACCGTCGACGTGCTGCGCGCCGTGCAGAACACGAGCGGCCGCGTCCTCATGCTCTCCGACGCGGTGAGCTCGACTCCGCAGCTGAATGTGCGCGTCGTCGGCAACGAGAGCATCCGCGTCAACGGCACCACCGAATCCGGCGATCCCGGCGTCATCGGCAAGGCCACCGTGACCGTCGCCGACGGTGCCGGCGCGGCCGTGCAGGGCACCGTCACCGTCTTCCTCACACCGCCGTCGACCGTCACCCGCCCGATCGTCTTCCCCGATGCGATCACCGTGCGCGCCGGGTCGCTCACCCGCATCAGCGTCGCGGCGAACGACGTGGCACCGCGCGGCGAGCCCCTCGTCGTGCTGCCCGAGGTCACCGGCTCGGGCGAGGCGGGGGAGCTCGTCTTCGCCGACGGCAACGCGCTGCGCTACCTCGCGCCGTCGACCCCCGGCACCTATCGTCTGACCTATTCGGTCTCGCTCGAGCGCAACCCCGCACTGTCCGACAACGGCTCGGTCACCGTGACGGTGATCCCTCCGGGCACGAACCGCGCACCCACGCCGACGACGCTGACCGGTCGGGTGCTGAGCGGTCAGACCGTCTCGCTGCCGGTGCCGGCCACCGGCATGGACAGCGACGGCGACCGGGTGGTCCTGGCCGGCATCGACCAGCCCGACAAGGGGTCGGGATCGGCCACGATCTCGGCCAGCGGCGACGCCATCGTCTACCGCGCGCCCGCGGGAGGGGTCTCCGGCGGCCAGGCGAGCTTCACGTACACGGTGCGCGATCCGCAGGGCGAGGTCGGATCCGGCATCGTCCGCATCGGCGTCCTCGACGCCGACGTCGAGGACGCCGCACCGGTGACCTTCAGCGACTACGTGCGCGTCGAGGCCGGTTCGGACACCCCCGTCGTGCTCGATCCGCGCTCGAACGACCTCGATCCGGCGCAGAGCGAACTCGAGATCACCGAGCTCGTGCCCAACGCGCCGCCGGTCAAGGGCAACCCCCTCTACGAGCGTCTCAACGCCCTGATCGACTCCGACACCTCGCTCGAGGACGGCCGCGTCGTCCTGCGGGCCGGCGACACCGCGGGCACGAACTCGTACTTCTACACCGTGAAGTCCTCCCGCACGGGCAGCACGTCGCAGGGTCTCATCGTCGTGACCGTCACCGACGGCGCCGTCACCGATCAGCCCACCGTCGCCGACACGGTGCTCACCGCCCGCGACCGCGGGGAGCTCGCCGAGAGCGGCATCGACGTGGTCACCGACCGCGTCAGCTGGCCGTCCGGCGACGCGGGGTCGCTGCGGCTCAGCCTCTGGGGCGATCAGCCCGGGTTCTCGGTGCAGGGCGACCGCATCGTCGGCACGGCTCCCGAGGAGGGGGCGCTCGTCCCGTTCCAGCTCGCAGGCACCGCCGCAGGCGGACGCGACGTCGTCGGCTACGGGTTCCTGCACATCCCCGCCTTCGACGACATGCAGGTGCAGCTGAAGCCGGGGGCGACCCCGGTGGTCGTCGACGAGGACGCGTCCGCGACGTTCCCGCTCAGCGAGTACGTCGACCTGCCGGCGTCGGATGCCGTCGAGGTGGGCTCCGGGCAGTTCACGGCGCAGCGGGCCGCCGCCTCCTGTGTGGCGGAGGGCTCCGGCAGCGCCTCCTATCGCGCCGGCCGCGAGGCGCCGTGGTCGGACACCTGCCTCGTTCCCGTGCGACTGCAGGGGCAGGAGCGCTGGTCGTACGTCGACGTCCCCGTCAGCATCCGCCCGGCCGAACCGCAGCTGCTGCTGTCGTCGATCTCGCACACGATCGCCCCCGGCTCGACCGAGACCATCGACCTGTACTCCAACATGGCGAGCTGGGAAGGCGGTCGCGAGGGCGACGTCGGATCCCTCGAGTACCGCGAGGTGTACTCGGGCTCGGCGTTCCTCGTCACGCGCTCGGGGTCGACCCTCACGGTCGAGGCCCGCGCGGACGCCCGTCCCGGCAACACCGAGAACGTCAGCATCACGGTCGCGCAGTACGGGCAGCCGTCGGCATCCGTCCGTCTCGTCGTGGGCGCCGCTCCTCCGGACGCGCCGCGCGGTGCGACCTTCACCCGGCAGTGCATCGTCACGAGTCCGAACTGCTCCATCGACGTCGTCGACGTCGCGGGGGAGTACGACCCGTTCGCCGGGAAGCCGGGCTCCGGACTCCGCCTGATGTCGCTCGGCGGCGGGGCGCGCTGCGACGTGGCATCGATCTCGGTGTCGGGCAGCACCGCCATCACCGCGAGCTGGCCCGGCGGCGGGCAGGCGCCCGGCGGGCAGTGCATCATCCCGTTCATCGTGTCCGATGCGCAGGGGCGCACCGGCACCGGCACCCTCACCCTCGACCTGCAGGGCTTCCCGCAGGCGCCGTCGAGCGTGACGACCGTCGGGTTCACCCGGTCGTCCGTGGTGCTCGAGGTGCCGCTCGGCGAGGCAGGCAGGGCTCACCCGTCGGTCAGCGGCCTCACGATCCTGCAGGACGGAGCGCCCGCCAACGCCTCGTGCAGCCCCGCGGGCGGCGGCCTCTACCGCTGCACCGTGAACGGACTGGTCAACGGCGAGCCGCACTCCTTCTCGGCGGCGGCGGTCAACTCCGTCGGGACGTCCGTCGCGACCTCTCCGCACACGACGTGGGCGTACGCCGCTCCGGTCGTGACGAACGCGTCGGCGACCCCCGTGTACCGTCCGGGGACCACCGACCGCGGGCGCGGCGTCGTCGCGCTCACCATCGACGCCTCGGACGACGCGCGCGCGTTCCGCATCGAGGAGACGGGCGAGGTCATCAACCGCACCGGGGCGCGGACCACGGCGGATGTCGTCCTCTCGCCCGGGGCGCAGACCCTGACCCTCGTCCCCATCAGCCAGTTCCAGCCGCCGACGGGCGGGGGCAGCAACGAGGGCGGCGCCTTCCGCACCTCCGTCACCGCCGCGGGCGCGCCGTACTTCGAGCCGGCGGGCACGCAGGCGACCGCCGCGTCCAACACCTCGGTGAACGTCGCCGGCGTGCGGGCCCAGGCGAACGGCAGCGCGCAGCCGCTCGAGGTCGTGTACCTGGCGTGGCGCTCCGGCACCGCCTCGTGCAGTGCCGACGGCAACGGCCGCCTCGCGATCTCGGGCGCAGAGGTGCAGTCGCCCTCCGCGACCCTCAGCGGCCTGGCCGAGTACACGATGTACAACGTGAAGGCGTGCGCCACGAACGGCTTCGGCGTCGCCGAGTCGAGCACGACGCAGGTCTTCACCTTCACCTTCGTGGACGGGCCGGCAGGAGACGCCAGCTACACGGTCGACACGCGGCCTGACCGGCAGGGCGACAAGTACACGTACGGACTCGCGCAGGCGCCGTCGATCCGGGCGGAGGACCGCTTCGTCCCCGAGTACAACGTCTACGGGACATGGAGCCGGGAGTTCGCGCTGAGCCCGGACTCCTCGCCGTCGCGCGTCAGCGCGCGCTCGTGCCACGAGAGCCTGGGCATCTACTGCTCGAACCCGCTCGACATCCGGGCGAACACGGCACCGACGACGGTCGTGGTCGAGTTCCGTCCGTGCGTGCCCGGGAACCAGAACGACGTGTTCACCGTCTCCAGCGGCGCTCGCGGCGCCTTCACTCCGAGGTTCACCCCGAGCGTGGTCGACGGCGTCTCGGTGGTCGACGTCACGGTGACCTGGACCGGCGCCTTCTCACCGCTCACACCGATCACCCATCGAGCGCCGCTCTGCACGCAGCCGGCGCCGACCGACCCCGCCGACCCCGCTGATCCGGCCGGATGAGCGCACCGACCATGACCGCCCACTCCGCCCGCCCCTGCTCCGCGCAGGCGCACTGACGAAATACGGTTGCCTTATGCCCGCTCCCACAGCCGCCCCAGTGACCATCGCGCCCGAACAGGCCTCGTGGTTCGCCGAGACCTTCTCCATCCTCACCGGGAACGTCGAACAGGCGATCCTCGGCAAGAGGCACGTCGTCGAGCTGGTCCTCGCCGCCGCCGTGAGCGGCGGGCACGTCCTGCTCGAGGACTACCCCGGCACCGGCAAGACGGCGCTCGCCCGCGCGATCGCGCAGACCGTGAACGGCACGAGCACCCGCATCCAGTTCACCCCCGACCTCCTTCCCGGCGACGTCACGGGCATCACGGTCTACGACCAGAAGGCCGGGTCGTTCGAGTTCCACGCGGGTCCGGTCTTCGCGAACATCGTCCTGGCCGACGAGATCAACCGCGCCAGCCCGAAGACGCAGTCCGCGCTCCTCGAGGTGATGGAGGAGGGCACCGTCACGGTCGACGGCGTCACCCGCGAGGTCGGCTCGCCGTTCCTCGTGATGGCGACGCAGAACCCGATCGAGCAGGGTGGCACCTACCGCCTGCCGGAGGCGCAGCTCGACCGGTTCATGATCAAGACCTCGATCGGCTACCCCGACGAGGCGGCGACCATGCGCATCCTGCAGGGTGCCGCGCAGCCCAAGCACGTGCTGGACGGCATCGTGGGCACCGACACGATCCTGACGATGGCCGAGATGTCGCGGGGCGTGTACGTGAACCCCCTGGTCTCCGACTACATCATGCGCATCGTCGACGCCACGCGTCGCGCGTCCGAGGTGCGTCTCGGCGCGAGCGTGCGCGGCGCCCTCGCCCTCTCCCGACTCGTGATGACCTGGGCGGCGAAGAACGGACGCACCTTCGTCACCCCCGACGACGTGCGCGAGCTCGCGGTCGTCGCCCTGGCGCACCGTCTCGTGCTCGAGCCGGAGGCCGAGTTCGACGGCGTGACCGCGGTCGCGGTCGTGGGACAGATCCTGCTCGATGTCGAGCCCCCGCGCGAGAACGGCACTGCGTGAGCTTCAGCACCGAGTCGCGCCTGACGCGTACGACGGCGAGGACCAGCACCTCCACCCGTACGTCGACGGTGACGCGCTACGACCGCACGCGCCGCGGCCCCGTCCGCGGCGCGGTGTTCGGCGTGCGCAGACTGGCGCGCTCGACCGGTCGCGTCGCGCGGCGCACGACCGGGTGGCTGCGCGAGACGGTCACGGCCGCCGGGATGCTGGTCGCCGTCGCCCTGGTCCTCGGTGTCGTCGCCGGAGCCCTGTTCGGATGGGTCGAGGCGTGGTCCGTCGCGGCGATCGCGCTCGTGCTGCTGATCGTCTGCGTCCCGTTCATCCTCGGAGCCCACGACTACCGCATCGACCTGGCCCTCGACCGCGACCGCGTGGTCGCCGGCACCGAGATCGGCGCGACGCTCGATGTGCGCAACAACGGCGCGCGCCTGTCCCTCCCCGGCGTCGTCGACGTCCCTGTGGGTGAAGGGCTCGTCGAGGCCCATGTCCCGCTGCTGCGCCCTGGCGCCCACCACCGCGAGCAGCTCACGATCGCCGCGCACCGCCGCGGGGTGATCGACGTGGGACCCATGACCATCACGCGCGGCGACCCCATCGGCATCCTGCGCCGCGAGCTGCGCTGGCCCGACGTGCAGCGCATCCACGTGCATCCCGTCACCGTGCGCCTCCCGAGCACGAGCGCGGGACTCATCCGCGACCTCGAGGGCACGCCGAGCTCCACTCTCGTCGACGCCGATCTGTCGTTCCACGCGGTGCGGGAGTACGTCGTCGGCGATTCGCAGCGCCACGTGCACTGGAAGTCGACGGCGAAGACCGGGCGCCTCATGGTCCGGCAGTACGAGGAGTCCCGCCACGCGCGCATCGCCATCATCCTCGACCTCGATGCCGAGTCGTACGAGAGCGACGACGAGTTCGAGAACACGGTGAGCGCCGCCGCCTCCCTCGCGCTGCAGGGAGTCCGCGACGGGCGCGACGTGCTCTTCTCGGTCAGCAACGAGATCCCCGAGCACAGCCGGGCCGAGGTGCTCTCGATCCGCACCCTGCCCACCGTCACGCCGAAGGCCCTTCTCGACGCGACCTCCCTGGTCGAGGCCGCCGACCGCGTGATGCGCCTCGAGGCCGTCGCCGCCCTCACCGTCCAGTCGTACCCCGACCTGTCGATCGGCTTCCTCCTCACCGGATCGCGGATGCCGCTCGATCGTCTGCGCCTCGCTGCCGTGAAGCTCCCTGCCGCGGTCGAGGCCGTCGCCGTGCGCAGCGAGCTGGGCGAGCAGCCCACTCTGCGCTCGGCGCGCGAGCTGGCCGTCATGACCCTCGGCGCACTCGGAGACCTGCCGCAGATGCTGGCCAGAGGAGCCCTGCGGTGAGCGCGGCGGGTCCCCGTCGCAGCGGATCGCCGCGGCGCCGCGCTCTGGCGGTCTCCGCTCTCACGCTGTGGTCCCTCGGCTACGTCCTCGTCGGGATCGCGCTCGCGACCGCCGCGGTCTGGCCGGTCTACGAAACAGCACGGGCCCTGGCGGTCGGACTCCTCGGGGGAGTGCTCGGCATGGGCATCGCGGTCCTGGCGCGCGTGCTGCGCTGGCGGATGCTGTTCGCAGCGCTCGCCGCGGCAGGAGCCTACGTGGTGGTCGCGGTGCCGCTGGCCATCCCGTCGGCGCTGACCTCGGTGCCCGCGTTCTTCGGCGGTCTCCGCGACGCGGTGCTCGGCGTGGTCCTCGGCTGGAAGCAGATGCTCACCCTGAACCCGCCGCTCGGCGAGTACCAGGCCGTCCTCATCCCCTTCCTCGTGGTCATGCTGTTCGGGGCGTTCCTCGCCACCCTGCTCGTCCTCGAGTCGGGTCGCCGCGCCCTGCTCGCGGTCCCGGTGCTCACGGCGATGAGCGTGTTCGGGATCGCGTTCGGCCTGAGCGGGGTCAGCAGCTCCGTCGCCCTGCTGGGGATGACCCTCCCCGCTCCGCGGGAATGGCTGATCGGCGTCGCGGTCTTCGCGTCCGCGCTGGTGTGGCTCGTGGGGAGGGCTCGCCTCCAGCGCGCCGCCGCACTGCGGGTGGTGGCGGCCGCGAACATCTCCCGCCGGGCCACCCCGGTGTGGCTGTCGGTGCGTCGGCACCTGCTCGCGGGTGTGCTCGTGGTGGCGGCGCTCGTCGCCGGATTCGCCGTCGCCCCCGCCGCCGCGGGGTGGAGCGACCGGTCGGTGCTGCGCGACGAGGTCGAGCCGATGATCGTCGTGCAGCAGCAGCCGAGCCCGCTCAGCGCCTACCGGTCGTGGTTCTCGGGCGGTCGCCTCGACGAGGTCGTGATGCGGCTGCAGGGAGATGCCGGGCCGCTCGACCGCATCCGACTCGTCACTCTCGACTCGTACGACGGCGAGGACTTCCACGTCGCGCCCGACGACCGCTTCAGCCGGCTGCCGCGCACGGCGCTCCCCGCGGGCGGGCGGATCACCCTCGACATCACGATCGGCGAGGCGTATCGCGGCATCTGGGTGCCGGCGCCCGCAGGCCTCGCCGAGGCTCCGGACTTCTCCGGATCCCGGGCGGATGCTCTGGCCGACGGCTTCCATGTCGACGGCGACGGCGACACGGCGATCACCGTCGCGGACGCACCGGGCGGCGGATACGGACTGGTGCCCGGCGACCGCTACGAGGTTCTCGTCGACGCGCCGGCGGCGACCGACGACATCACCTCTCTGCAGGGCGGGGAGTCCGACCTCGACACCGATCGCTACCCGGCTCTCGTGGAATGGGCCGAGATGCAGGAGCAGCCGCGCACCGGAGCCGGCTACCTCGAGATCATCGATCGGCTCCGCTCGCGGGGGTATCTGAGCCATTCACTGCTCGAGGACCAGGCCGCGGCCGGCTGGATCGCCGCTCTCGAGGAGTCCGAGGGGTATGCGTTCGCACCGAGCTATGCGGGGCACTCCGCGTCGCGCATCGAGCAGTTGTTCTCCGAGATGGTGGAGCAGGAGCGTCGGGCGGGTTCGGATGCCGCCCCCGAGCTGCTCGTGTCGGCCGTGGGCGACGACGAGCAGTTCTCGGTGGCGGCGGCGCTGCTCGCGCAGCACTTCGGCCTCGAGTCCCGCGTGGTCATCGGAGCGCGCCTCGACGGTGCCGAGGAGGTGCCCGGCATCCCGGCCTGCACCGATGTCTGCACGGGCGGCAGCATGAGCGCATGGGTCGAGGTGCGATCCTCCGGCGGCGACTGGATGCCGGTCGACACGACGCCGCAGTTCGCGATGCTGCCGAGCTCCATCACCGAGGGCGAGCAGCTGCCCGAGCATCCGACCGTCCCGGAGCAGCCACGCTCGGAGGCGCTCGACCCGCCGCAGGCGCAGAGCGACTCGAACAACGACGCGCCCCCGCTCGACGACGCGCAGTCCGAGGTGCTGGCGATCCTGCTGCCGATCCTCCGCGCGGTCGGGCTGAGCCTCGCCGCCCTGCTGCTTCTCGCCCTGCCGTTCCTCGTGCTGGTGTTCGCGAAGCGCCGCCGCGCGCGCATGCGCCGCACCGCGGCCGATCCCGAGGTCCGGCTCGCCGGAGCCTGGGAGGAGCTCGTCGACGTCTACGCCGATCATGAGGTCGCCATGGAGTCGCAGGGCACCCGCCTGCAGCGTGCGCGCTCGTCCGACAGGGACGCCGCCGAGCGGCTCGCCGTGCTCGTCGACCGCGCGGTCTTCGCCGAGCATCCGCCGACCGCCGACGACGCCGCGGCCGCCTGGACGATCGTCGACGCCGAGCGCGCCGATCTCGGCCGCACCGGCCGGTGGTGGCAGCGGATCGTCACCAGGGTCCGGCCTGCATCGTTCATCGCGCACGTCGCGCGTCCGGCCACGACCCGCTCGCTCACGAGAACCGGAGGATCCGCATGATGTGCGGACCTCTGCCGCCGGCATCATGACCCTGCCGGTCTCGGGAACGGCTGTCCGGGTGCCCGTGCATGCGGGGTGGGCGGGGCAGCAGCGCTCCACCACAGGCCTTGGCGTCCTCGGCGCGGTGCTCGGGCTCGCACTCGTCGGCTACGGACTCCTCCTGCTGCGGGACCCCGCCCCGGGGATGAAGCTCCTCGGGTTCTCGGTCTTCGTGACCGTCGGACTCACCGTGTGGATGCTCACCGCTCACCTGCGCGTCTCCCGCACGCGCGTCGTGCGCGTCGAGGTCGGCGAGCGTGCGGTCGTGTTCCGCGGCGCGGATGCGATCATCGCCCCGATGCGCCTCCTGGCCGTCGCCGGAGCGCTCATCCTCGCGGGGCGGGCCTGGGCGATCTCGACGGTGCCCGCTGATCGGCTCTCGACGCTCACCCTGCTCGTCGTCCCGGCCGTGGGGGTGACGCTGACGGTCGTGGGGGTTCGCTCGCTCTTCCGTCGGCCCGGGGCACATCGGCTCACTCTGACGCCGGAGGGCGTCGACCTCCGTATTCCGCGCACCGGGCTGCGGGCGACGTGGGGGGAGATCGGCGGAGCCACGCTGACCGGCGATCGCGTCACGGTCCGCGCGACGGCGGCCGCCGCTCGACCCGCCTCGTGGGCGGCGCGCGACCTCGCGAGCGACCCGGTCCTCCTCGCGGAGCTCGTCACGTTCTACGCCACCACGGCAGCAGCTCGGGCGGAGATCGGGCCGGCGACGCTCGAGCGCCTGCGGGCAGGGGAATTCTGATGACCAACGGAAATGCGTGCTCTGAGAGTCCGGGCCGCGGTCGCGACGGTGTCGTTCGGCAGCGCCGTCTCGCTCTCGGTACTCTCGGAAGGACCGGATCGCTGAGCGACCGGAAGAAGGGGACCCCATGACACCGTCTGCGGAGACCGGTCTCACCACGATGCTCGTCATCGTCGGCGGACTCGGACTGCTCATCGGCATCGCCATCTACGTCTGGTACGCGTGGGCGCTGTCGCGTCTGTTCCCGCGACTCGACGGCGAGGGGTGGAAGGGCTGGGTGCCCGTGCTCAACGAGGCCGAGATCCTCGCGAGGGGCGGTGTGCCGGCCTGGTCCGTGGTCTTCTACTTCATCCCCCTCGTGCAGCTCTACGGCCTCTATCTCAAGGTCGTCGCGACGCATCGCATCAACAGGCGCTTCGGTCGTGGCGCGGGGATGACCGTGCTCGCGATCCTCCTCCCGCCCGTGTGGGCGACCGTGCTCGCCTGGGGAGCCGCGCCGTACCCGGAGGGCGAGCGGCTCGCCGCCCTGCAGCCCGGACCGCGGCGGACGCCGCCGTCCACGGCGCCGGCGCGCGACGCGTCGGGATACACGATCCCCTCGCTGGCTCCGCACAGCCCCGCGCAGACGGAGACGTCCGGACTCGTCTTCCCGGACTACGCGGCTCCTCCGCGCACGCCTGCCTCCGCGGCGGCTTCCGCGGTCGGTGTCGGTGCGCCCGGTGCCGGTGCGCCCGGTGCCGGTGCGCCCGGTGCCGGTGCGCCCGCCGCCTCCTTCGCTCCGCCGACGCCCGGTGCTCCGCCGACGCCCGCTACTCCGCCGACGCCCGGTGCGCCGGCCTCCTCGTTCGCTCCTCCCGCGCCGTCGGCTCCCGCGCCGGTGGCTCCCGCGCCGCCGGCCTTCGCGCCGCAGCCGCCGCCTGCTCCCTCGTCGCCGCCTCTCGCGCCGGCCCCGGCCGCACATCCCGCGCCTCCCGCGCCATCCGCGCCGCAGCCGCCCGCGCCGCAGCCGCCCGTGTTCGACGCGGCGCCGCCGACTCCCGCTCCGGCGAAGCCCGCCGACACCGCGACCGATGCGCACCCGGTGACCGGGATCATGGCGACGATGGGCGGGGCGCCGCTCGCTCCCGGCGCTCCCGCGGCCACGCCCGCGCCCACCCCGCCTGCGCAGACTCCGCCCGCGTCGGTTCCGCCCGCGCCTCCCGTCGGCTCTGCGGCGACATCCGCGCCCGGGGAGCAGCCGCAGCCGGCCTCCGTGCGCCCGGCGCCGCCGTCCTTCCGTGACGACGGCTCGGCGCAGCGCGAGCCGGAGGCGCCGGTGATCCGGCCCGCTCCGACGGGTGCCGTGCCCGAAGCACCGGCTCCGACGGCCGCCCCCGAGGCATCCGCTCCGGAGGCACCGGCCCCGGTCGCACCGGCCGCGGTCGCACCGGCACCGGTTCCCATGCCTCTCGGCGGACTCGCGGGTGACGTCGACAAGACCGTGGTCTCGCCGCGACCCACCGACGACGACCTCGAGGCGACCGTGGTGGTGGCGCGCCGCCGCGGCGTGCGGCGCTCGCTCGTGCTCGACGACGGACGCACCTTCGCCCTCTCCGGCGCGAGCGTGGTGATCGGTCGCAACCCCACCGGCGAGGCGGGGGAGCAGCGTCTCGCGATCTCCGACATCACCCGGACGCTCTCGAAGACCCACGCGCGTCTCGTCGTGCAGGAGGACGAGTGGCGCCTGACCGATCTCCACGCCACGAACGGCGTCGTGGTGGTCGCCGACGACGGCTCGGAGACGCTGCTGGACCCGGGCGAGAGCGTCGTGGGCAACGGCCGCTTCATCCTGGGCGAAGTCGGGATGCACGTCATCGCGGAGCGCGATTCGTGACGGTCGCCTCGGTGGTCCTCAACGTCGCGTCGCTGACCGACACCGGTCTCAAGCGCACGGCGAACGAGGACTCGGTGCTCGCGGCATCGCCGGTCTTCCTCGTCGCCGACGGCATGGGCGGACACGAGGCGGGCGGCCGCGCGAGCGCTGCCGTCGTCGCCGCGTTCGAACCGCTCGGCGGGCGGGCGGTCGGCGTCGACGACGTCCGCGCCGCCCTCAGCAGCGCGGCCGCGGTGGTCGAGGACATCGCCGCCCAGCACAAGCGCGGGGCGGGGAGCACGGTCACGGGTGTCGCGCTCGTCGAGCACGAGGGCGCGCCGCACTGGCTCGTCTTCAACGTCGGAGACTCGCGGGTGTACCGACACCACGGCAACGAGCTCACGCAGCTGACGATCGACCACTCGCTCGGCCAGGAACTGGTGGATGCCGGGGAGCTCCGCCCCGAGGACCTCGAGTCGTTCGCGCAGCGCAACGTCATCACCCGTGCGATCGGCGCCCCGGACAGCACCGCCGACAGCTGGCTGCTGCCGGTCGTCGACGGCGAGCGGCTGCTGCTGTGCTCGGACGGTCTGAGCGGCGAGGTCAGCGACGAAGGCATCCGCGCCACGCTGACGATGTGCGGGCGACCGGAGACCGCGGCATCCGCGCTCGTCCGGCGCGCGCTGCAGGCGGGGGGCCGCGACAACGTCTCGGTCGTCGTCATCGACGTCGTGGCGGGTGGCGCGCGCACGCGGCCCGACGACGGCACGGCCGGCCGCGTCGCGGCATCCGCCCTCACCGACTCGATGCTCGAGGGGACGACGATCCCCGTGAGGGCGAGAGGCTGACATGTCGCAGGATGAGACGAACGTCGAGGAGACGGTGATGCTCACGCGCCGCGAGCGCCGTCGCAGCGCCGCCAGGGCGGATGCTGCCGTCGAGCCGGATGCTCCCATTGAGCCGGATGCTCCCGTCGAGGAGGATGCGCCTGTCGATGAGGCGACGATCGTCGTGGACCGCTCGCCCGCGGCGCGGGTCGCGGCGGAGGCGCGCGCCGCGGGGGACACCTCCGTCGAGGAGGAGGCGCCTGTCGATGAGGCGACCGTCGTCGTGGACCGCTCCGCCGGCGCGCGCCCGCACTCCGACGTCGAGGGGGATGCCCCGATCGACGACGCGACGGTCGTCGTGGACCGCGCCGCCGCCACGCGCGCGGACACCTCCGATTCCACCGCGGATGCCGTCTCCGGCGCGGCGTCCGGCGACTCCGCGCCCGCCGATGCGAGCACGGAGTCGCTGTTCCGCGCTCCGCTGACGCCGACCCCTGCGATCTACCGACCGCGTCCGGCGCCGCTCGCTCCCTCGGCCCCGCCGACGATCGTGGGCGCTGCCGCACCCACCCGCGTCACCGACGTCGAGCAGACCTCCGTGTCCCGGCAGGCGCGGCGGTGGAGCGTGTACACGCTGCTCGCCGTCGTGGGCGCGTGCGCGGTCTCCGTCGCGGGTCTCGTGGGACTCGGATTCCTCGTCCTGGGCTAGCGCCGGGAGCCGACGCTCGATCGGCCGGTGTCCGGCCTCCGGGTCACGGCGACCTCGGGCTCGACCTTGTCGAGGAGGCCGCCCACGCGACCGATGTCCGTCGCCTCCGCCACCGGCGTCTCCCGGCGGCGGCGCAGCACGATGAGGATACCGAGGACGCCGAGCAGGCTCGCGCCGCCGATCGCCGCGAAGAGCGCGGCCTCGCGCGTGAGCAGGAACGGCGAGGCGCCGTGATCGGGTGTCACCGCTGCCGCCGGCGGTCGAGCCGCGCTCTCGGTCGTGTCGAAGTACGGGCTGACCGGGCCGCGTGTGGTCTCGTCAGGAAGCAGCTCGATCGCCGCCGCGGGCTGGATGAAGCCCCACCCGTCGACGTCGTCCCTGGCATCGGCGTCGGAGCGCAGGGCGGTCGCCGTCAGTCGGTATGCCCACCCGGCAGGGGGATCCTCGGGATGCGCCTCGGCGACCAGCGCGGCCGCAGCGCTCACGTATCCGGTCGCGAAGCTCGACGCGGGAGCGTCGGCCGCGAACACGCAGTCGCCGCCGCCCGTCGCCGCGGTGAGGATGTTCCCGCCCGGCGCCGTCACGCCCACCTGGGGCCCGTGGATCGACGATTCCGTCGCGCGACCGGAGGCGTCGGCCGCGCTCACGCCGAGGGCCTGCTCGTACGCCGCGGGGTAGCGGGGAGCATCCTCGGCGTCGGCATCGGAGAGACGGTTGCCGCCGCTGGCGACGACGAGCGCGCCCACGGCCGCGGCGTGCTCGACGGCGGCGCGCAGCTCGTCGGAGTCCGAGGTCTGCGACATCGAGACGTTGATGATGTCCGCTCCGTTGTCGGCCGCCCAGCGGATGCCGTCCGCCAGACGTCGCGAGTCGGGGCCGAAGCCCTTGTCCTTGTCCTGCTCGCTGTCGCTGCGGAACACGCGCACCGAGAGCAGGCGCGCATCGGGCGCGAGACCCACCACGCCGGAGCCCGCGACGGGCTGGGCGGCGATCTGCCCGGCGATCGCCGTGCCATGGCCCGTCGTGTCGCTCAGCCCGTCGCCGCGCTCCCCGTCGCCGACGAGGTCGATGCCGCCGACGACCACGCCTGCGAGGTGCGGGTTGGATGCGTCGATCCCGGAGTCGACGACCGCGACGACGATGCCCTTGCCGGTCGCGAGCCGATGGGCCTGCTCGGCGCCGAGCTGGGCGAGCGCCGTCGGCGCCTCGGGGCTGAAGACCACGGTGCCCGGTTCGCACGCCTGGCCCTGCGTCGCCATCGAGACCGACGTGGCCGGAGCGATCGCCGAGGGTGTCGTCCCCGCCGCGGATGCCGGTGCGGTGGTCGCCGCGGCCAGCAGACAGGCGGCGAGCAGAGCAGTCGTGGATCGGACGACGGCACGGCGTCCGCGGAGGCGTCGACGCATCATTCGTCCCCGGAGCCGGGCGACTCCCTCGCGGCCTCGGCGCTGAGCGCCGGACCCGCGGCGAAGAACTCGATCCAGGCATCCGACACGTGGCCGATGTCGTCCTGCGTGTAGCCGAGCTGGGTGACCGGATCGCTCGCGGCGTCCTCCGAGCCCTCCTCGAGCACCGCTCCCGGGATGGCGTACGCCGTGCCGGACTCGTCGATGAGCACGGCCATGCCGACCATGTCGTCCGAGGCGCCGCGCACCTGCACGAGCGCTCCGCCGCCCACGGCGACGTCGACCCGCGAACGATCCTCCGGCAGCTCCTCGGCGGTCGCGCCGAGCACGGTGCGGGCGTCGTCGGTCAGGACGGCGCAGGGCGTCTCGCCGGTGGCGAGCGGAGTCAGCGGCTGGGACGGCCAGTCCGCGCCGCCCACGTTCGGGACGGTCGGGATGTCGGCGACGTCGGCGGGCGACACCTCTTCGTCGGCATCCGCCTGCGCGCCGCTGCCGAGCAGGTAGAGCTGGTACGCGAGAGGGCTGAGCTGCGCGAGTTCGCCCGTCGCGAGCGCCACGTACCGCAGCTCCGGAGGGTCGCCCTGCACGTGCACGATGGTGCCCGCGGTGAGGTCCGTGCCCGGGAGCGTGGCGCCGACCGCGTTCAGCGTGATGGGCTCGAGCTCGTCGCCCGACTCGAAGAGGTTCAGCCAGCGGCCGTCGACCTCGAGGATGTCGCTCGTGCCGAGGCCGACCGCGCGCAGCACGGCGTTCGCGTCGTCGGGGGAGACCTGGTGACGCAGCCCGTCGGCGACGACGAAGAGATCCTCGCCCCGCTGCACGACGGCCCCGGTGCCGGCCGACACGTCGGCGATCGGGTTCGCCGCCAGCGACACCGAGCTCCCCTCGCCGTCGTCGATGCACGCGGTCCACGAGGAGTTGAGCAGGGCCGACGGCTTCGGCAGATCGTCGGGCGCACCCAGGATGCCGATCGCCGGTCCGACCGGGATGCCGTCCAGCGCCGACTGATCGGTGCGGACGACCTTGAACTCGCCGGCGGGGATCAGCAGTCGCGCGCTCGCGGTGTTGATGACGGGGTACAGCGTGCCGTCGACCGAGACGTACCGGGAGCCGGTGTCGGTCGCCACGATCAGCCGATTGTTCTGCCAGTCCCCGGGGAGCCCCGGCTGCATGATGCCCCAGAACACCCCCACCAGGATCACGCCGACCGTCAGCGCGACACCGGCCACGACCGCACGCAGCGGCTTCGCCGGGTCGAGCTCCTTGCCTCCCGGAGCCCCGCCGGTGAAGGCGGAGAGGAGTCGGCGTCGGCTGAAGCCCTGCGCCTCGATCAGGTCCTTCTTGGTCGCCATGGGTCAGACGAGTCCCGCCGTGATGACGCCCAGAGGGAGGAGGAGCGCGAGAGCGATGACCTCGACGGTGTCGCCGAGGCGCGTGAGCCGCAGACGCGCCTTGGGCGTCAGCAGCGTGAGACCGACGAGCATCACCGTGGCCACGACGAGCACCAGGAGCATCCAGGTGCGCACGTCCGGCAGCGCGAGTGCGACGGTCACCCCGGTGACGGCGAGCCCGATCGCCCCGATCGCCATGAGCACGAGCACGCCCAGCCGCGCGTGGATCTGACGGGACTGGAACATCATGCCCACGAACGCGAGCACGCACAGCACGGCGCCGAACACCCCGCTCGCGGCGACCAGCGGGGTCGCGATGAGCGCCGCGAGCCCGAGAGCGGCGCGCAGCGCGATCAGGGTGCGCGTTCCTGCCGCCGCGCGACGCTTCACCTCGTCGGCGTCGATCGCCTCGGGGGCTGCGAACATGTCGGCGTCGCTCTGCGGCGAGATGACGCGGATGCGCGTGGAGCTGAGCGCCAGCCACGGGATGCCGTTGGCGAGCAGCGCCGTCGTGGCGAGCATGACGGCGTACGGAGCGAGCGCATCGCCGAACGCGGCGGCGCTCGTGGCCGTGATGCCGATGGACGCGCCCAGGGCGATCGGCACGAGATGGATCTCGGGCTTCTCCTGGGTCACGGCGAGGCTGAGTCCGCCGACGATGACGAGCCCGAGGCCCATCGCGGCGAGGGGCCAGCCCCAGATGCTCTGGGTCGGCACGGCGAGGAAGCCCGCGAGACCGCCGTAGGCCGCGGCCGAGAGGCCGAGCGCGTGGCCGGCCTCCGGCTGCCGCAGGCGCATGAGGACGGCGGCGGCCACGCTCAGCACGACCGCCCCCGAGCCGGCGATGATGGCGGGGAGCAGCGAGGTGGGCGGCGTCGCGATGAGGAGGAGGGCGCAGAGGGCGAGGAACGTGAGGCTGATGAAGAGCGCCGTGCGCGAGCTGTCGGCGGGAGTCCACGAGCCGTGCTGCTCTGCGGTGGCGTCGATGACGGCCTCGACCACGTCGTCGTAGACGCGCGGCTCGCTCATGAGGCCGCCGCGCACCAGGGTGAGCAGCTCGCCGTCGAGCACGCCCTGCGCGGCGGCGCCGCGGGCGGGGTCGAGAGGGGTGCCGTCGGCGCGCTGCAGCGCGTAGCCGCCGTGCGTCAGGGTCGGGTCGAGCACTCCGAGGCTGCGGGCGAACCCGGGGATGATCTCGATGAGCGGGATCTGCGAGGGCACGCCGACATCGAGCCGCCGGTCGTCGCTGACGACGGAAATCCGCAGCACGGTGCCGGCCGTGGCGCTGGTCTGAGTCATGGAACGATGCCCCCTCCATGGTGAGCGGCGTCCGGGACGATGGACCGGGCGCCGCGCATTCCGCCTCTCACCCTAGTTGAGCGGTGCGACAACGCGTAGTCGCGCGCCGCACCGATTCGTCGGTCGGACGGGATTTCTCCATCGAGTGCACGATCTCCGCACGGATGCGCCCGCCGTCCTGGCGATTCCGGTCGATCTGATCTAGCCTGTCTCCTGAAACGAATCGTGGGGGGTTGTTTCGAAGTCGTCCCAAGACCGGGATGCGCTCCCCGCACGTGTGTCCTAACGGACCGGAGGGAGTGAGTAATGGCTGATGTCATCTCCGCAGAAGAGGGGGCTCTGCGCCGCGGAGCCCAGGCAGTGCGGGAGACCAAGTCCGGGATCGACCAGCAGACCAAGAAGGTCCGCAGCGAGATCGAGCAGCTTCGGGGATTCTGGACGGGTGCGGCTGCCGCGTCGTTCACCACGCTCATGTCCCGTTGGGACGAGCAGGCTCGTCAGCTCAACGAGGTCCTCGTGACCCTCGAGGATGCCCTTGCAGGCACCGAGCGCGACCAGGCCGCGACCGAAGAGGCGCACCAGCAGACCATTTCGGGCCTCGGCTCGATGATGTCGGGCGCCTGAGCGCGCGCATCCACAGGACTTTAAGGAGAACATCATGCAGTCGATGTCAGTTCGCCCCGAGCAGGTCAACGCCCTGGCCGCTCAGATCCGCAGCGGTTCGCAGGGCATCCGCTCCGAGCTCGACCGCCTCGAGTCCGAGGTCGCCAAGCTCCGCGCAGCCTGGGACGGCTCCGCGCAGCAGGCCTACGACCAGGCCCAGGCCAAGTGGAACCGCTCGCTGAGCGAGATGCAGCAGCTTCTCACCCAGATCGCGGGCAAGACCGAGGAGATCTCGGGTCAGTACGTGCAGACCGACAAGTCGGCTGCCGGCCGCTTCGGCGCCTGATCTCGAGCGCGGGCCCGATGCATCTCGCATCGGGCCCGCGCCGTCTGCGCTGTCCTCCGACCGAGACGTCGGAGGGCAGCGCAGACGCGAGAGATGGCCTCGATCGCAATCGATCGACGGTCCCGGCGCGCGGCGTCATCGCGCTGGGCGAGGTCGCCGACTCCAGGATGGATAGGGTGCAGAGGTGGCAGTCGATACAACAGAGCGCCGTCGCATCGTCCTGCAGAGCGAAGACCGTCGTATCGACATCTCGCTGCCGCTGGACGAGACCCTCGACGACGCGCTGATCCTGAGCGGACTCTCCACCGCAGGACGCTTCATCACGATCGGTCCCGGCGGCTTCGAGATCCCCGGCGACACCGAGTGCGAGGACCTCGTCGACGGCGGGCTCTACTCGCTCATCGATCGCACCGCCCTGCCCGCTGCGGGTGAGCGGCCGCGACCCCCGGCCGGACCGAGCCGCATGGACCACGGAGCGCGATGGTGGATGCTCGCGGTCAGCGCCCTCCTGCTCGTGGCGGTCTTCGCGCAGGGCGCGGGGGAGCCGCTGCTCCGCCTGCTCGTGGCGCTCCTGCTCGTCGCCGGATCCGTCAGCGGCGCCGTGGCGTGGGCCCGGCGCGACTCCGCGGCCGGCGTGCGCGGCATCCTCGGCGTGCTCGCTCCCGTGCTCCTGTCCTTCGCGGCGGGTGCGCTGCTCATCCCCGCCGGGCTGGAGGCGAGCGGTCATCTGGCCGCGGCATCCGGCTTCCTCGCCGCCAGCGTGACGACGGCCATCATCGCCGTCGCGGCCCGTGCTCGTCCGATGCGTGCGGCAGCAGGCACCGCGACCGTGCTGCTCGTCGGCCTCGCCGTCGTGTGGGGCCTGGCGCTGCTGCTGCGGTGGGGGCCCGCCGAGGCCGCCGCGATCTCGCTCGGACTCGTGCCGCTGGGGCTCCGCGCCCTGCCGAGCAGCCTCGTGAACCTCCCCGAGGGCTACTTCATCGACTACAAGCACTTCATGACCAGCCGCTGGACGGTGCGAGGTGCGATCCCCGAGGCGATCGGCGTGCTGCGCCCCGATCGGGTCATCGCCGTGGTCGACGACTCGTCGGCGCGCCTCATCTCCGGCACCGCCGTGCTGAGCGTCGTCGCGGCGGCGATGGCTCCGCTGGCGTTCCTCCGCCCCTGGCCCGACGACCCGATCGTCCGCGCCGGCGGCATCGCCCTCCTCGTGTGCACCGCGCTCGCTCTGCTGCTCACGCCGCGGCACACGACCTCGCACATCCTGCGCTGGCTGCCGCGAGGCGCGGCCGCCGTCGTCTTCGTGGTCGCCGGGGTGCAGGCGGCCGTCGCGCTCGGGTCCGGCTTCCAGATCCTCGGCGCCGTCGCGCTCTTCGCCCTGGGCCTCCTCGCGGTCGCGGTGGTCATCCCCGTGGCGCGCGGCGCGAGCTCCCTGGTCTGGTCGAGGTTCGGCGACGCGTTCGAGTGGCTGGCCGTGGCGCTCGCATTGCCCGCGGCCCTGCTCTACGCGAATGCCCTGTCCCTCGTTCGTGGAATGATGGCGGGATGAGCGGGAACGGCGAGCCACAGTCCTGGCCGGGCGGTGGGCTGATCCCCCCGATGGCCCCTGCCGCGCCCTCTCAGGCGGAGATCCCGGCGCTTCCGCCGGCGCTCATCTCGGCCCCTCCCGGTGTCGACGGCGCCCCGCTGAGCGCCGGTGCGACCCCGCCTCCCACTCCGCTCGTGCCGACACGGGCTCAGTCCCGCCGCCCCGCCGAGGGCCTCGGTGCGGCGTTCCTCGGCTCGCCCGCCGGCACCGGCGTCCGGATCGCGGCCTTCACGCTCGACGTCGCCGTGGTGATCCTGGCCGCCGCGATCGTCCTCGTCACCACGCGCAGTGTGGTGCTCGCCGGCCTCGCGGTCGCCGAGTTCGCGCTCTTCCTCTGGGTGCTCGAGGCGCGCACGGGCCTCACCCTCGGCAATGCCGTGCTGCGGCTGCGGACCGCTCGAGGCGATCGGCCGTTCTCCCCCGGGGTGGGCCGACAGTTCGTCCGCGGCATCGTCACCGGCGCCGGGTTCCTCGTCGCCGTGGGGAGCTGGATCGTCGTCGCGTCGAGCGCCTGGGACCGTGGCGGGCGCCGGCAGAGCTGGGCCGACCGCATCGCCGGGACCGTCGTCGTCGCCGTGCCGTCGCGTGCGGCCGCCGCCGCGGAGCCGGCGCCTGCGCCCGCGGCGGACGTCGAGTCGCTCGCGCCCCCGCAGATCGTGGCGCTGGGTGCGCACCCGACCACCGTCGACGAGGACTCCGAGCCCACCGACGCCCGCGCCGCGTCGCACCGGCTGGAATCGCCGGCGGCGCCGGCTCCCGGCCAGGACGCTCCGCTGTTCACCGTCGCACCGGCGCAGCAGGTGGGGTCGCCGGCGGCCCCCGAGTCCGCCGCGGCATCCGAGTCGGGCGCTCTGCTGCTCATCTTCGACACCGGGCAGCGCGTGCAGCTCGGGCTCCCGCTGGCGGCGAACCTCGGGCGCGCTCCGGTCGCGAGCGTGCACGACGACCGTCTGGTCATCGTCACCGATCCGGACTCGTCGGTGTCGAAGACGCATCTGCGCATCGAGCACTCCCGCGGACGCACGTGGGTCACCGACTTCGGCTCGACCAACGGCTCCGACATCCGGTCGGACGACGGCCAGACCACCGAACTCGTCGCGGGGGAGCGCGTGCTCCTCGACGACGCCGATCGCGTGCGCATCGGCAACCGCAGCTTCACCATCAGCCTTCTGCTGGCGTCGGACAGCAGCGCCGGAGAGAGAGCATGACAGGACCCCGCCTCGCGCCGCCCCGCGTCCCCTCAGGGAAGCTCCCCGTCCAGGCGCCAACGGAGCTGCAGCCCAGCGACGGCGGCATGGGCGTGCTCGGGTCCCTGCTCCCCATGCTCGGCAGCGTCGGCGCGATCGTCATGGTCACGATGTCGAATCAGTCGGTGACGGGCCTGCTCACCGGCGGCATGTTCCTGCTCTCGTCGCTCGGGTTCGTCGCCGTGAACGGATGGCGTCAGCGGTCGCAGCGGCAGGCCGCCACCCTCGGCTCCCGCCGGGAGTACCTCGCCTATCTCACCGAGCTCCGCCAGAGCGTGCGCGTCGCCGCGCGCCAGCAGCGGCGCGCCGGCAACTGGCACCTGCCGGCGCCGTCCGCCCTGCCGTACATCGCCGAGGAGCGCACCCGGGTCTGGGAGCGCTCTGCGAACGACCCCGACTTCCTCTCCGTGCGCGTCGGCACGAGCGACCAGCCGCTGTGCATCTCGCTCGAGGCCCCGGAGCTGCCGCCGCTCGCGCAGCTCGATCCGGTCGCGGCCTCGGCCGCGCACCGCTTCATGCTGACGCACGAGATCCAGAAGAACCTGCCGCTCGGCGTGACTCTCCGCGACTACTCCCGCATCGAGATCACGGGCGACGAGAGCGAGTCCCGTGCCCTGGCTCGAGCGATGCTCCTGCACGTCGCGACCATGCACGACCCCGACATGGTGCAGATCGTGATCGCGGCCGACCCCGGCTCCCTCCCGCAGTGGGAGTGGGCCAAGTGGATGCCGCACACGCACTCGCGCACCATCAGGGACGGCCTGGGCGCCGCCCGCATGATCGGGTCGCAGCTCTCCGAACTCGAGGACATGCTCCCCGCGGAGGTGCGCGAGCGCTCCCGCTTCGCGCGGGACGGCGCGGCGCCCAAGGTGCCGCACATCGTGATCCTCACCGACGGGGCGAGCACCTCCTTCAACGACATGCTCGTGAGCGGCGACGGCGTGCAGGGCGTGACCGTGATCGACCTGCCGGCCCGCTGGGGCGACCTCGACGACCCGAACGCGCTGCGCATCGCCTTCGAGCCCGGCAGCACGGGCACGCGCGCCGAGCTCGTCAGCCTGCAGGGCCCCGCTCGTCCCTTCGAGGCGGATGCGATCAGCATCGTCGAGGCCGAGGCGACGGCTCGTCGGCTGATCTCGCTCTACTCGGGCGGGACCACCGTGACGAAGAAGAAGAGCGCCACCGGGCAGGCGGAGCTGGTCGAGCTCCTCGGTCTGCCCGACGTGCGCGACCTGGATCTCGACGCCGCGTGGTCGCCGCGACTCGAGCGCGACCGGCTGCGGGTGCCGATCGGTCAGACGGAGGACGGCTCGCCGCTCATCCTCGACATCAAGGAGTCCGCCCAGCAGGGCATGGGCCCGCACGGTCTCATCATCGGCGCGACGGGCTCGGGCAAGTCGGAGGTGCTGCGCACGCTCGTGCTCGCCCTCGCCATGACCCATTCCCCCGAGCAGCTCAACTTCGTGCTCGTCGACTTCAAGGGCGGCGCGACCTTCGCCGGCATGGCCGACATGCCGCACGTGTCGGCGATCATCACCAACCTCGGCGAGGAGATCTCGCTCGTCGACCGCATGCAGGATGCGCTGCAGGGCGAGATGGTGCGTCGACAGGAGCTGCTGCGCGCGACGGGGCCGTTCGCCAACGTGGCGGATTACGAGAAGGCCCGCCGCGGCGGACGCACCGACCTCGCACCGTTGCCGGCTCTGCTCATCGTCGCCGACGAGTTCTCGGAGCTGCTGTCGGCCAAGCCGGAGTTCGTCGACACGTTCGTGAACATCGGCCGCCTCGGCCGCTCTCTCCAGGTGCACCTCCTGCTGTCCTCCCAGCGCCTGGAGGAGGGCAAGCTCCGCGGTCTCGACACGCACCTGTCGTACCGCATCGGTCTCCGCACGTTCTCGGCCGCCGAGTCGCGCACGGTCCTCGGAGTGCCGGACGCGTACCACCTGCCCACGCAGCCCGGCGCGGGCATCCTGAAGTCCGACACCGAGACGATGACGCAGTTCCGTGCATCGTACGTGTCGGGCCCTCCGCCCCGCCGTCGGCGACGCGCGGCATCCGGCGCGACGCAGAGCTCGGGATCCACGGCGGTCGAGCTGTTCACCGCCGCGCCGGTCTGGCGTGCCGAGACCCCGACCGAGGAGCCCGAGGTCGTCGTCGACGCCGAGCCCGAGGAGAAGCGCAACACGTTCGAGATCGCCGTCGAGCTCATGAGCGGCCGCGGTCCGGCAGCCCACCAGGTGTGGCTTCCGCCGCTCGAGACGCCGGCGACGCTCGACCAGCTGTTCGGCGACCTCGTCGAGGACCCGGCCCTCGGTCTCGTCTCCCCGCGCTGGCGCGGCGCCGGCGCCCTCACCGTCCCGCTCGGCATCGTCGACGTCCCGCTCGAGCAGCGTCGCGAGAACCTCGCCGTCTCGCTCGGCGGCGCCGCGGGGCACATGGCGATCGTCGGCGCACCGCTGAGCGGCAAGAGCACGCTCGCCCGCACGACGATGGTGGCGCTCGCCCTCACGAATACGCCGCAGGAGGTGCAGTTCTTCGTCATCGACTTCGGCGGCGGCAGCTTCGCCGGACTCCAGCGGTTCACGCATGTGAGCGGCGTCGCGACGCGGTCGGAGCCCGACATCGTCCGCCGCACGGTGGCCGAGGTGACGAGCCTGCTCAACGCGCGCGAGGTGTACTTCCGTCAGAACGGCATCGACTCGATCGACACCTACCGTCAGCGCCGCGCCCAGGGCCTGGCGGACGACGGATACGGCGACATCTTCCTCATGGTGGACGGATGGGGCACCCTGCGCTCCGAGTTCGAGATGCTCGAGCCGCAGATCCAGGCGATCGCGGCGCGCGGTCTGACCTATGGCGTGCACGTCGTGATCACGGCCGCGCGGTGGATGGAGATCCGCGCGAACATCAAGGACCTCATCGGCACGCGCATCGAGCTGCGTCTCGGCGACCCGACGGACTCCGAGGTCAACCGCAAGGCGGCCGAGAACGTCACCTCGATCCCCGGCCGCGGCCTCAACGCCACCGGTCTGCAGATGCTCACCGCGCTGCCCCGCGTCGACGGCGTCGACGACGCCTCCTCCCTGGCGGACGGCGTCGACGACCTCGTCGCACGCGTCGCGTCCGCGTGGCACGGTCCTGCCGGACCGAAGCTGCGCCTGCTTCCCAGTCGCATCGGCCACGAGGACCTCCGCGCGGTCGCTGCCGCGGCGTCGCCCGACGGATCCGAGCCGCGGGAGATCCTGCTCGGCATCGACGAGGCCGACCTCGCGCCCTTCTCCATCGACCCGAACGAGGAGCCGCTGCTGTACCTCTACGGCGACGCCGACTCCGGCAAGTCGTCGATGCTGCGCGGCGTCGTGCATGAGATCACCCGCCTCTACGGGCCGAGCGAGGCGAAGATCTTCGTGGTCGACTATCGCCGCGCGCTGCTCGGCGAGATCCCGCAGGAGTACCTGGGGGCGTATCTCACCTCGCACGAGATGGCCGACGGCGGCATGCGCGAACTGGCGCAGTTCTTCCAGAGCCGCATCCCGGGTGCCGACGTCACGCCCGAGCAGCTGCGCACGCGGTCGTGGTGGACGGGTGCCGAGGGCTTCGTCCTCATCGACGACTACGACCTCGTGTCGACCTCGCAGGGCAACCCGATCGCGGTGCTCGCGCCGCTGCTCGCGCAGGCCGCCGATCTGGGGCTCCATGTGATCCTCACCCGTCGCACGGGCGGCGCGTCGCGCGCGGCCTACGACCCGATCATCCAGCGGATGACGGATCTCGGCGCGACCGGCATCCTGCTCTCGGGGAACCCCGAGGAGGGGCAGCTCATCGGCAAGGTCAAGGCGATCCCGTCGATCCCCGGGCGCGCCCAGATCGTCAGCCGCGACCGCGGCCTGGTCTCGGCGCAGCTGCTGTGGGTGCCGCCGACGTACGAGTAGGGGATCCGGCCCGCAGGATCAGCGCACGGCGTCGGCGAGGTGCCGCGCGTCGTGGCTCAGCACTTTGACGATGATCCCGCGCCGGCGCAGCTCGGCGGCGGTGCGCAGGCCCTCG
The DNA here is from genome assembly GCF_001650405.1 of Microbacterium sp. H83. GTDB lineage: Bacteria > Actinomycetota > Actinomycetes > Actinomycetales > Microbacteriaceae > Microbacterium. The sequence goes on from NZ_LWCU01000002.1 coordinate 35,339, forward strand.
TCGGAGTCGCGGCCCAGGGCCTTCGTGTTCGCGACGACGAGCACGTCGCCCGGCACCAGCGTGGCGATGAGGCGGGCGAGGCGGTCGCTCCAGCTCTCGAGGATGTCGGGTGCCGGGTGACGGAACCCTTCGATCGGCACTCCGAAGCGGGTGAGGTCCTCGCGCTGCTCGACGACCGAGGGCATGCCCTCACGCGCGACGACGAGGCCCACCAGGCGCGAGCCGTCGGGGCGGGCCAGCCAGAAGTCGCGGTTCTGCTGCAGCTCGGTGAAGCACTTCGGACACTCGGCGGCCGCGTGTGGCAGGTGCAGCGGGCTGGTCAGCGGCTCGTCGACGGATGCCGTCGTCTTCGTGGGATCCATAATCTCGCTCATCGCGCACCTCCGGCTTCCATTCTGCCCTGAACGGGGCCCGGCGGCGACCGCCGGATGCGCGGATCGAGGGCCTCAGAGCAGGCCGAGAGACCGGACGGCGTCGCGTTCGGCGACCAGTTCCTCGACGGACGCGTCGATCCGCGCCTGCGCCCAGTCGCTCACCTCGAGTCCTTCGACGATCCGCCACTCCCCGTCCACCGCTCGTACCGGGAACGACGAGATGAGACCCTCGGGCACCCCGTACTCGCCGTGCGAGACGACGCCGGCCGAGGTCCAGTCGTCGGTGCCGCGCACCCAGTCGCGCACGTGGTCGATCGTCGCGCTCGCGGCGGATGCCACGGACGACGATCCGCGCACCGCGATGATCTCCGCGCCGCGCTTCGCGACCCGGGGGATGAAGGACTCGTCGAGCCACGCGGGCACGTCGTCGACGATCGCCTCGAGGGCGTCGCGCACCGACCTGCCACCGACCGTCGCGTGCGACACGTCGGGGAACTGCGTGGCGGAGTGGTTGCCCCAGATCGGGACGCGCCGCACCGTGTCGACCGGCACCGCGAGTGCCTGCGCGAGCAGAGCCCTCGCCCGGTTCTCGTCCAGGCGGGTCAGCGCCGTGAACCGCTCGGCGGGGACCCCGTCGGCGGATGCCGCCGCGATCAGCGCGTTCGTGTTCGCCGGATTCCCGACCACGGTGACGCGCACGTCCGACGAGGCGTTCGCGGCGATCGCGGCGCCCTGCGGGCCGAAGATGCCGGCGTTGGCGGCCAGCAGGTCGCCTCGCTCCATGCCAGGGCCGCGCGGGCGCGCTCCGACGAGGAGGGCGAGGTCGGCGCGGTCGAATCCGACGGCGGGGTCGTCCGTCACCTCCACGTGCTCGAGGAGCCCGAAAGCGCCGTCCTGCAGCTCGAGAGCCGCACCCTCGGCGGCGCCGATCCCCTGCGGGATCTCGAGCAGCCGCAGTCGCACCTTCTCGTCGGGACCCAGCAGGTCGCCGGCGGCGATGCGGAACAGCAGCGCGTAGCCGATCTGGCCGCCTGCGCCGGTGAGGGTGATCGTGGTCGTCATGCCCCGAGCCTACGTCCGATCCACGTCCGGGGGCGGAGTACCCTCGTGGCATGACCTTCAATCCCGACGCCGACGTCTCCGGCAACACCGCACGCCGACGGGGACGCGGCGCCGTCGTGGCGGGTGCCGGCGGCGTCGGCCTGCTCGGCATCATCGCACTGATCGCCGGTCCGCTCCTCGGCATCGACCTCACCGGGCTGCTCGGTGGGGGCGGCGCGACGGGGGGAGGATCCGAGCCGTCCGGCGGCAGCGTGATCGAGAACTGCGAGACGGGACAGGACGCCAACGAGAACGTCGACTGCCGGGTCGCGAGCTCGCAGCTCGCCCTCGACGGATACTGGGAGGACCAGGTCGACCCCTATCGGGCACCGGGGCTCGTCATCGTCGACGGGTCCACGCCCACCGGCTGCGGAACGGCCTCCAACGCGGTCGGTCCCTTCTACTGCCCACCCGACGAGACGGTCTACATCGACCCGACGTTCTTCACCCTCATGCAGCAGCAGTTCGGAGCATCCGCCGGCAACCTCGCTCAGCTCTACATCGTCGGGCACGAGTGGGGCCACCACATCCAGTACATCACCGGAGTGATGGACGCCTACCCGAACAACGGCACCGGGCCGGACAGCAACGGCGTGCGCGTCGAGCTGCAGGCGGACTGCTACGCGGGCGCGTGGATCGGCCGCATGACGGAGGAGACGGACGACAACGGGGTCCCCTACCTCGAGGCGCCCACCGAGGCGCAGCTGCAGGATGCGGTGAACGCCGCCTACACGGTGGGCGACGACCACATCCAGGAGCAGTCCGGCTTCGTGAACCCGGAGAGCTTCACGCACGGCACGAGCGAGCAGCGCAAGTTCTGGTTCGCCAACGGATACCAGAGCGGCCTGGGCGTCTGCGGGGATCCGCTCACGCTGCCGGGCGACCGGCTGTAGCGGCCGGCTCCCGCACCCCCGTACTCAGGCGCATCGAGGGCTGCCGACGAGAGGGATTCAGGCGCGCAGCGCCTTCGCCAGCGTCGCGAGCAGCCCGCCCAGTCCGCCTGCCGCGCGGTACCGGGTGAGTCCCTCGCTGACCTGCGCTCCCGTGCGCGAGGACACGAACCACGGCGGCTTCGGGAGGATCGACAGCCGTCCGCCGCCGTTCGCGATCGGCAGCGAGCGGGGGAACGGGCGGAACGGGCCCCGCACCACCGAGCGCTCGACGCGGTCGAGGAGCAGGGCGTTGTGGACGACGCCGATGCCGCTGCCGACATCGGCGATCGTGCTGCCGGGGAACGCGCCCCACGTCAGGGTCGGGGTGATGAAGCCGAATGCCGTCCATCCGTTGATCGCGATCGATCCGTACCGCATCGCCGCGACGGCTCGGTCGAACCCCGACCCGAGCGCCCTCTCCGTGGCAGGATCGATCAGCAGGTTGGCGCCCAGCGTGCCCTGCAGCCGGTCGTTCGCATAGGCCACGGCGTTGTCGAGGAAGACCTGACCGGTGCCCTCGACGGCGACGACCCCGAGCACGGGTGCGAAGTACTCCGTGGTCTGGAGGGCGGCGGGGTCGTCCCCGTCGCCGATCTCCACGAGGAGCCGGTCGCCGAGCACCAGTGCGTCGGGATACGCCTCGGTCGCCTGGTCCAGCCGTGCAGGCGATCCCGGATACCAGACGGGTCGCTCGGGGGCCGTGGCGTACGCCCGTCGCAGCGCGGCGCGGAAAGCGTCGGCCTGCGCCCAGTCGGAGGAGATGATCACGACCTGACCGGCGATGCAGTTGTGACCGCAGTTCTGCAGCCGCATGGTCGCCACGTGCTCGGCCTGATACGCGAGGTCGGCATCGGTCCAGTCGCCGGGGACGACGATGATCGGCGAGACGCCGCCGAGCTCCGCCGTGATCGGCGTCTTCAGCTGCGGCCGGTTCTCCCGCCGGCGGCGGGCGGCCGCGGCGCCCGTACCCCAGACGATGGCGTCGAAGGTGGCCGCCGAGCCGGTGATGTGCACGTGCGCGAAGGACGAGTGCGTCGTCAGGTACGCGCCGACGGCCGGTCCGCCGCGCACGATGCGCAGCAGGCCCGGTCCGATGAGCGGAGCGAACGCGCGCTTGTAGATCGGCACGAGGGCATCCTGCGTCGGGTTCACCTTGAGCAGCGCCGTGCGGTTGTACGCGAGCAGCTCGTACAGCACGTCGAGCACCGGGATGGACGTCACGTTGCCGGCGCCGAGCACGAGGCCGACGCCGCCCGACTCCGCGGGCGTCCGCTGTGCGAGTCCGGCCGACGCCCTGGCCGCGTTCGGCGTGACGCCCGGCTCGAGCCAGACCTCGCCCGTATATCCCGACAGGAGCAGTCGATCGATGCCGGTCAGGGGAAAGGCGTGCACGCGGGTGCGACCGCCGGGAGCGCGGTCGATGTGCACGCCCTCCAGGGGATTCGTGCCGTGCGCGAGGCGCGCGAGCGTCTCGATGTACGCGTCGAGGGCGCCGAGGGTGCTGTACGGTCCACTCAGCCATTCCTCGCCGCGCAGCGGATGGTCGCCGTCGAGGCCCTTCGACGCGGCCGCGGTGGTCGCCCAGTCCTCGGCGGCGGCGGCGACGCTCGTGCGCACCGCTCGCAGCAGAGTGACGCGCTGAGCGAGTGTGAGCGCCGCCCAGGTGCGGGCGCCGGTGCCGAGCTCGTCGATCGCGGCGTCGAGTCGGGCGCGCTCGCCCTCGCCGATCTCGGTTCCCGAGGTCGCTCCGGGCGCGGCTCCGGCCGACGGTGCGGCTGCCGTCGACGGTGCGGCTGGAGTCGAGGCGGAGGGCGTGGTCGCGGAAGTCATCGGCGTCTCCTTCGGTGGGGTTTCAGCTTAGGCGGCGGTGATCTCGATGTCGGCTCGCCGCAGACGGTAGCCGCGCAGGGCGATCAGGCTCGCCGCCATGAGGGCGGCGGGGAGGATGCTGAAGCTCAGCACGATGCCGGTGAGGGCCGCCGCCGGCTGCGTGGTCGTGGCGTCGGCGACCGTCGAGACGTAGCCCGTCGCAGCCAGGGTGAGCGATACGACGGTCGCCCCGAGCGCGAACCCCACGGTCTCGCCGGCGGTCCACACGCCGGTGAGGGTGCCTGCCCGCCCCCGACCGTGCGTGTGCCCGTCGTGCGAGATCACGTCGGGCAGCATCGCCATCGGAAGGGACTGCAGACCCGCATAGGCGACCCCGGCGACGGCGACCGACGAGAACATCCACGCACCCGGCGTCCAGACGGCCAGGACGAGGGAGGCGGCGGCGACGAGGAAGATGATGCTGGCCGAGGCGAAGGCGCGCTCCTTGCCGGTGCGCCGCGCGATCAGCGTCCAGACCGGGGTGGCGAGCAGCGCCGGACCGACGAGGGCGACGAACACGAGCGTCACGGCGTCCTCCGAACGCAGCACCCAGGTGGCGATGTACTGCGCGGCGGCCAGCATGGTGCCGGTGGCCAGGGCCTGGAGGAGGAACGTCACGAGCAGCGCGCGGAACGGCCGACTGCGGCGCAGCGCGTCCACCCCCGCCGCGTACTGCGCCCGGAGCCCCGTCGGGGTCGGGGCGGGAGACACGGCATCCGGCCCTGCGTGCACGGCTGTCAGGCGCCGTGCCGCGGCATCCGCCGTCCGCGTCGCGACGAGCATGCCGATGCCGATCGCCACTCCCGCCACCGCTCCCATGAGGAGGTAGCCCGAGACCTGATCGCCGCCCGCGGACCGCAGCTCGGGCCCGCCCGCGCCGAACAGCAGGATCGCCGCGGTGAGCACGACGACCCTCCACCCGAGCAGGCGGGTGCGCTCGTCGTAGCTGGAGGTGAGCTCGGCGGGCAGCGCCACGTAGGGCACCTGGAAGAGGCTGAACGCCGTGGCCGTCGCGACGAAGGCCAGCAGCACGCACACCGCGCCGGCGACGGGACCCCACGACGGCGGCACGGCGAATGTCAGGGCGAAGAAGAGCGGAAGGGTGAGCGCACCGACGATCATGAGACCGCGACGGGAGCCCGTCCGTGCGAGCTGGCGGTCGGAGGCGGCGCCGATGAGGGGATCGATCAGCACGTCCCAGATCTTCGCCGCCGTGACGATGAGGCCGGCGGCGAGGGCCGCGACTCCCAGGTTGTCGGTGAGGAAGTAGGTGAGGACGAGTCCGGGCAGTGTGGCGTATCCGCCGGTGCCGAGGGACCCGACCGCGTACAGCGCGATCGTGCCGGCGGAGAGGCGGACGGAGGCTCGGTCGGACCGAGCGTCGGTGCTCATCGCGCCAGTGTATCGGTGGGTCGATCCCGGGGAACGGTCGGTCGTTCCCCGAGCGATCCGGCGGCCTCGAGCGGGCGGACGCGGGTCGCGCCCGTCGGCTGTCGGCGTCAGATGAGGGAGAGCTCGCGGAGCTTGGCCTCGACGTCGGCGTTCGAGGGCTCGACGTGGTGCGAGGAATCCGGGTAGACCACGACGGGGATGTTCGTGCGCCCCGAGATCTCCTTGGCGACATCGGCGGCGGAGGGGTCGGCGACGAGGTCGACGTAGGTGTACTCGATGCCGAGGCCGTCGAGCTGCTTCTTGGTGCGGATGCAGTCGCGGCACCAGTCGGCGCCGAACATCGTGATGGCGGATGCTGCGGGAGAGGTCATGCTCCCAGCGTACGGCGGCGCAGCTGGGGAAGGGCCGGGTGCGCCACCTCGACCCGAGGCATTGTCAGGTAAGGGAAGCCTTACCTATAATCGAGGCATGACGACTGCGTGCGAGCACCTCGAGGATCCGGACTGGGAGAACATCGAGGGCGCGGTGCTCATCGCCGGAGACGCCGCGGATGCGGGCGTCATCGCCGGGATCACCGCGCGGCTGCCGTGGGATGCCGAGGGCGTCGTGCTCATCGAGGCCGCGGCGCGCATCCAGATGCGGCACATCGACGTCCCCGAGGGCGTCTCGGTGCGGTGGCTGCTGCGCGGCGACGGCATCCGTCAGCATGCGAAGGGCGAGCGACTCGCGAACGCGGTGCACTCCTGGTGCGTCGAATGGACGTGCGTGGAGCCGCCGTCTCACTGGACGGTATGGCTCGGATCCCACACGCCGCCGCACGTCGCGCGGATGGCGCGCAGTCTTCTGGGCGTCGCCTCCCCGCGCTGACGGGGCGGTCGGCAGGCCCTGCGTGCGGCCCTTCGGGCGGGCCGCACGCGTGTCATCGCGACGCGAGCGCCGGAGTGCCCTGCGACGCCCCGGCCGTGATCGCGTCGAGCGCTCGCCGCAGGGACGAGCTCGAGGTGTGCGCCGTGTACGGGAAGTAGACGACTTCGACGCCTACCTCCGCGAACTCGCGCTCGAGCCGCAGGCCCTTGTCCGTGCCGCGCCAATCATCGCCCTTGAAGAAGTGCGTGAAGTGCACATCCCGCCACGAGTCCATCTTCGACGGGCTCGTCTCGACGTAGACGTCGTCGACGAACGAGATGTGGCGGACGATCTCCGCCCGCTCCGCGGTCGGGATGACGGGCTCGATGCCCTTCACCTGCCGCAGCATCTCATCGCTGACGACACCGGCGACGAGGACGTCGCAGTGCTGCTTGGCGTGACGAAGAAGGTTCAGATGCCCGACGTGAAACAGGTCGAAGGCACCAACGGCATAGCCGATGCGCGTCCCCATGATCTCCCCAGATCAGTGATTCCCCAGAGTGCGGATCCCCATCCGCACAGCGACTCCCACAGCCGCTTCCCTGCACTCTAGCAGGTACCGGTTTCTCCGGGCATAGGAACCCGTGGAACTATGGGATGCCGCAGTGGGTGCGGCAGCGGAGAAGGGGGATGCTCGTGGCGACAGCGGTCACCGTCATCGTCCCGATGTTCAACGAGCGCGACAACGTCGCGGAGCTCGTCTCCCGCACGGCGGCCGCGCTCGCCGGGTACGACGCCGAGATCCTGGTCGTCGACGACAGCACGGACGACACGGCGGCCGAGGTCGAGCGGGTCGCCGCGGACGCGGCTCTGCGCGTGCGGGTGATCCATCGCACCGCGAACACGGGTGGACTCGGGGGAGCGGTCGTGGTCGGGCTCCGCGCCGCCGCATCCGATCTCTGCATCGTGATGGACGGCGATCTGCAGCATCCGCCCGAGCTGCTGCCGGCGCTCCTCGCCCGCCACGCCGAGGCGGACGCCGACGTCGTGGCGGCGTCGCGCTACATCGGCGGCGGAGACACCAGCGGCCTCGGCACGGCCGTGCGATTCGGCGTCTCCCGGGCGGCGACGTGGCTGACCCGGGCGATGTTCCCGATCAGGCTCGCGCGCAGCACCGACCCGATGACCGGCTTCTTCCTCGTCGACCGCCGTCGGCTCGATCTCGAGGCGCTCAGGCCGCAGGGGTTCAAGATCCTGCTCGAGATCCTCGCGCGCACCGACCTGCGCATCGCGGAGATCCCGATGGAGTTCGCCGAGCGGCGCCACGGCACCTCCAAGGCGAGCATGCGCCAGGGTGCGACGTTCGTCGCCCACCTGGCTCGACTGCGGTTCGGCAAGATGTCGCTGTTCGCCCTCATCGGCGTGATCGGCGCGGCCGCGAACCTCGGGATCATGTGGATGCTGACCGCGTTCGGCGTCCCCTACATCTGGGCCGCGATCATCGGCGCCGAGGTCACCATCATCGGCAACTTCCTGCTGCAGGAGCGCTTCGTCTTCGCCGACATGCGCACCGACGCGAGAGCCCTCCGGGTGCGCTTCGCCAGCTCGTTCGCCTTCAACAACGTCGAGGCGGCCCTGCGCATCCCGGTCATGGCGCTCATGGTCGAGACCTGGCACATCTCGAGCGTGCTCGCGACCGGGCTGTCTCTCATCGTCGCCTTCTTCGCGCGGTTCCTCTTCCACTCGCTCGTCGTCTACGCGCCGCAGCGGCGGCGCGGAGCGGATGCGGCCCCGGCGGAGCCGAAGGCCGACACCGCGGCGCTCCGGGTCATCCGCGCGATCGACGCCGAGGCCATGAAGCCGGGCGAGCTCTGAGGGTGCGGGCGAGTTCTGAGGTTGCGGGTGAGTTCTGAGGTTCGCCTCCGACAGGTGTGATACGCCGTTCCCGACGCTCTGCGGATGACCGCGCTCCGCGCCTCCAGAGCTGTCACCCCGCGGATCTGACGGATGTGCTGGTAAACGGAGCGATCGGATCCGGACCCGAATGTCCTGTCGGATGCTGTCTCTCTACGGGAACCGGTTCCGCACACCGATATGCAACCTGGCAAGTTCCCGTAAGAACGCGCTCAGAGTTTTGTGGATCCGCTGGACGTTGTGTTTGATGATCACGGCCGTTACCGAATCTATATATTTCGTGAATTCGCTCCCCCGAAACGGCTGCCCCCTCCCGAATAGGTGCCCGAATGCGTAACTCCCTCACTCGTCATGCCCTCTTACCCTCCTCCGCACTCCTCATCGCCGCTCTCGTCCTGACGCCCCAGTCGGCGATGGCCGCTCCGGCTGACGCCGACTCGCAGCCCACGTCCTGGACCGACAGCTTCTCCCGCACGACCGATGCGGGATGGGGGGACGACTACGTCTCGTCACCCGCCTCCGCGGCATCCGTCAGCGACGACGTGGGCCTCATCCGCATCAGCGGCGGCCAGCGCACGATGCACGAATCGACGATCGCCACCTCGACCGACGGCGTCGTCGGCGCGACTCTGAGCTTCTCCGCCGTGCCGACCGAGGGCTACGGAGCCACGGCCATCGTCACGTCGCGGAACGGGGACTCCGGGTCCTACGGAGCCCGATTCCGCCTCGACACGCAATCCCGAGGAGTGCTGTCGCTCGCCCGGTACGACGGCGACGACGTGCAGACCGTGCTCCGCCAGGATCTCCTCCTCATCGATGAGGTGCCCCAGAACGCTTCCATCCGCGTCGAGATCGACACCCGGGGCGTCGACGATGTCGCGGTGCGGGCGCGCGCATGGATCGTCGGGCAGCCTCAGCCCGATTGGCAGGTCTCCGCGACCGACCGCTCCGCCGACGCGGTGACGACGGCCGGCACGCCCGGCATCCAGACCTACATGTCCGGCGGCAACCGGTCGATCCACCTGCGCGTCGACGATCTCACCGTCGACTCCCCGGATCTGCAGCCCGTGCCTGCGCCGGAGCCCGCTCCCTCGCCGGAGCCCGCTCCTGCTCCGCAGCCGCAGCCGCAGCCGGAGCCTGCTCCGGAGCCGCAGCCTGCTCCGGAGCCGCAGCCTGAGCCTGCTCCCGCACCAGAGCCGCAGCCTGAGCCTGCTCCTGCTCCTGCGCCGGCGCCCGCTCCGGCCCCTGCTCCTGCGCCGGCTCCTGCGCCGGCTCCTGCTCCTGCCCCTGCGCCTGCTCCGGCCCCGGCTCCTGCTCCGGCCCCTGCTCCTGCGCCTGCTCCTGCTCCTGCTCCTGCCCCCGCTCCGGGCGCTGCGGTCGCCGGCTCCGTCCCCGTCGGAAAGACGAGCTACGCCGCTCCGGCCTCGGCGATCTACGTGGTCCCGGAGGGGACGCGCAGCTCGGGTCCCGGGACGAAGGACAGCCCCGTCGCGGGCGCGCAGCGCGCGATCGACGCGGCGCCGAGCGGAGCGACGCTCGTCCTGCGTGCCGGCACGTATCGAGAGAGCATCAGCGTGCCGTTCTCGAAGAAGCTCACGATCCAGTCGGCACCCGGCGAGGCCGTGTGGTTCGACGGATCGCGTCCCGTGTCCGGCTGGGTGCAGTCGGGTTCGACCTGGGCGGCGTCGTGGGACAGCTTCTTCGACTCCCGTGTGTCGTTCAGCGCCAACCAGGACGAGACGGGCTGGTGGGTGAACAAGGACAACCCCATGGCCGGCTACCCCGACCAGGTCTGGGTCGACGGCAACCGCCTCACGCAGGTGGGCAGCCGCGGCGCCGTGACCGCGGGGACCTTCTTCGTCGACCAGGGCGCGCGCCAGCTCGTCATCGGCTCCGACCCCAACGGTCACGGCGTCGAGGCGAGCGCGCTCGCCAAGGGGATCAAGATCCAGGGCGCGGGCACGACGATCCGCGGCATCGGCGTCCAGCGCTACGCCACGACCACCGCTCTGCTCGGAACGGTCAGCGCCGAGGTCGACGGCATCACGCTCGAGAACATGGTGATCCGCGACAACGCGACCGTCGGCCTCTTCGCATGGAACGACGACAAGATCTTCCGCAACCTCACGGTCACGGGCAACGGCCTTCTGGGCATCGGCGTGAACGACGCGACCAACCTCCGACTCGAGAACTCGCTGGTCACGGGCAACAACGCCGCGAAGTTCAACTACACGCCCGTCGCCGGCGGAGTGAAGATCTCGCGAGGGACGGACATCACCGTGACCGACAGCATCATCTCGGACAACGTCGGGTCCACGGGCCTGTGGTTCGACGTGTCGAGCTCGAACCTGAAGGTCACCGACAACGTCTTCAAGGGCAACGGTCGGGAGGGTCTCGAGATCGAGCTCAGCCAGACCGCCGTCGTCGCGGGCAACTACATCATCGACAACCTCAACAGCGGGATCTTCGTCTTCGACTCCGGAGACGTGGACATCTGGAACAACACGCTCTCGGGCAACGGCCGGACGATCACCTACATGCAGGATGAGCGGCGCCAGGAGGTCGCGGCGCTCGCATCGGCGATCCCGTGGATCACGAGCGACGTCGTGGTGCGCAACAACATCCTGTCCTACGGCGGTCAGGCGTGCCCGATGCTCTCGCAGGATCTGACCAACCGGTGGTTCGGCAACGACTTCGGGATCTCGCAGGACGCGAACCTGTATCACCGGACGTCGGCGTCCTCGCCCGCGAACTTCGCGTGCTGGGCCGCGGGGTCGAGCGGCACGCGCGGGTTCACGACGATCGAGGAGTTCCGCGCGCACACCGGCGGCGATGCGAGCTCCGTCCTCGTCGAGGGCGCACCGGTGATCGACAAGACCACCTGGCAGCTGACCGCGGCCAGCCCGGTCGCCGGCGCGAACACCCTTCCCGCCCACATCGTCGCCGCACTGGGCATCTCGGCACCGGCTCGCACGGTCGGCGCACTGCAGCCGCCCGTGACCGCACGCTGATCGGTCGATGAGTCGTCGGCTGAGTCCTCCGCCACGGAGGGCTCAGCCGACGAGCACCATCCGGCGCCGGAGCCGTCCCGACCGCAGCGCGTTCTCGAGCGACACCGCCGCAAGGCCCATCCGCTCGTACTCGTCGAGGACGTCTGCGATCAGCGCCGCACGGTCGAACGGCGTGATCGAGGGGTCATCGACCCCGTCGCCCGCACCGGCGCGAGAATCGTGCGCGAGGACGATCGAGCCGGGGCCGACCCCCGACACGGCTCGGCTGAGGCGCTCCGCGTGCGAGGCGTCCCGGCCGTCCAGCACGCTCGTCGTCCACAGGACGGGGAGCATGCCCGCCGTCCGGACCGCCCGCCACGCGGACGCGGTGAGCGCTCCATAGGGCGGGCGGTACCAGCGCACCGTGCGGCCGAGCCGGCTCTCCAGCTCGGCGCGCGAGTCGACCAGCATCCGCTGCGCCTCATCGGCCGGGAGAGACGTGATCCGCCGGTGGTCAGCGCCGTGCAGCGCGATCTCGTGACCCTCCGACGCGATACGGGTGAGGAGCTCGGGGTGCAGCCGTGCGCGGGTGAGGAGCACGAAGAAGGTCGCCGTCGCGCCGCGGGCCGCGAGCTCGTCGAGGATGCGGGGCGTCCATTCGGGGTCGGGGCCGTCGTCGAGGGTCAGCACGACGTGCCGCGCGGCGGTGCGGACCCCGGTGGCCGAGCGGTAGAGGGGCGATATGCCGCGCACGACCCGCAGCGCGATGGTGCGGACGCGGGCGAGGACACCGCCGGCGCGGCGCGTGTCCCTGGCGTATTCCGGCGCCGCGGCGCCGATCGCTCCCTGCACGAGCCCGATCCCGCGCTGCACCTCGCGGGCGGCGCGGGCGCGGCGCGTCAGCGACCCGGTCATCGCGCCGAGGGCGCGGCCGACACTGCCCCGAACCGCCCAGCCGAGGCCCTTCACGAGGTTGCGCAGCCGGGACACCGCCCGTCCGGTCGGCCCGTGAGCGAGGCGGAGCTCGATCACGGACTGGGTCTGACCGTGGTGCCGGGCCCGGGACAGCGCGAACCGTCTGGTCGCCCGACCGGCCTCCAGCGCGTCCTCGGCGACGGAGCCGGGGCACGCGACGACGCGGCCCCCTGCGCGGACGAGGGACCGGGTGAACAGCGTGTCCTCGCCGCCCGAGAGCCCGAGCGACACGTCGAAGGAGACGCCGGCCGCACGCACCTGCGCGAGATCGAGCAGCAGATTGCCCGCTCCCGCCGCGGGCAGGGATGCGCCGTCCTCGCGGAGCGGTCGTGCGAACAGTCCGGACGCCCGCACCCAGGGGTCGGTCTCCGGAGGGAACTCGGTGTGCACGTGGCCGGCGACGGCCGCCGCGCCCGTGCGGCGCCAGGTGTCCACCAGCGCGCGCAGCCAGCCGGGACGCGGCACCTCGTCATCGTCGATGAACACGAGGAGGTCGAAGTCCCGAGCCACGTCGAGGGCGTGCTGGCGGGCGGCGGCGATCCCCGGCGTGGGTTCCGGCGCGTAGGTGACGGCAGCGCTCGGCGCCTCGACATCCTCTCCCGCTCGCGCCGTCGCCACCTCTTCGGCGCTCCGCGCGGGATCGTTGTCGATGACGAACACGTGCGGGTCGATGCCGGCGCCCACCTCGTTGAAGCGCTCCGGCAGCAGAGCGAGCAGGTCGGCCAGGCGCTCCGGTCGTCGATATGTCGGGATCGCGACGGCGATGCGCAGGGCGTCGTCGGTCATCGCGATGCCCGACGCAGGGCGGCAGCCGCGTGGAACGCTTCGGCGTGGGCCGCCCCGACCGTGGACCAGTCGCGGCGCGACAGCTCGGGCAGGCCGTCGATGCCGGTCCCGATCGCGTCGCGCACCCGGGCGAGGTCGGCATCGGAGAGCTCGCCGTCGAACAGGTGCACCCACTGCTCGCCCACCTCCTCGGCCAGCGCGCGGTTCACGTCGTTGTCCGGCACGAGGATCGGTCGTCCGACGGAGAGCGCGGCGAGCGCGGTGCCCGAATTGTGCATGTGTCGGTAGGGGAGGACCACCACCTCCGACTCGGCGATCCGACGGACCAGCTCGGCGTCGTCGAGGAATCGGAAGTCGAACTCGATGCGGCGGTCGTCGCCGGCGAGCGTCGTGAGCTCGGTCGACAGCTCGTCGGTCGACGGGCGACCCGCGACCGAGAGCGACGACCCGTCGGCATCCAGTGCTCGGAAGGCCTCGATGAGCTGCTCCACCCCTTTGTAGCGGCGGATCAGGCCGACGTAGCCCATCCGTCCCGCCACCGCGGCCGGAGCCGGATGCGGCGCGAACCAGTCCCGGTAGTGGCCGTGCAGGATGGTCCGTCGGGCCTTCCCCTCCGGCAGGTCGGTGTGGTCGTTGAGCGTGACCGTGAGGGTGGTGAGTCGATCGAGCCGGTCGAGCAGGGCCAGATCGAGCCGCGACATCCCCGACGGCCGCTCCAGGTTGTGGAGAGTGCGCACGACGGCGACGCCGGTCAGCCGCACCCGGAGGAGGAAGGCGACGGTGAGGATCCGTCGCGCGATGCGTCCGGAGAGCTTGTGCCCTCCCACGAGCAGCTCCGGCCAGTGCACGTGGAAGACGTCGAGACGGCCGAGCAGCGCCCGGCGCCAGCTGAACAGCGAGAGCTCGACTCCCGGGGTCGCGTCGAGAGACGCGCAGAGCTGCACGAGGTAGGGGTTCGTGGTGGGGCGGAGCTGCGTGAGCGACTCCATCACGACCAGAGGACGCCCGCCGCCTCGCAGCGCCGTCGCGTACCACCCGCCGACCACGGCAGGCAGTCGCGCCTCGGACCAGCGCGAATGCGGACGGCCGGGGGAGTCGCCGGCCGCGCGGAGGGCCTCGGCCAGCCGGTCGGGGAGGTCGGGCTCGTCGGCGCTCACGACGCGGGCGTTGACATCGGCGAGTGTCGGCGGACCGCCGAGGTCGAGGCAGACGACCGGGAGGCCCATGGCGCTCGCCTCGCCCGCGATCCAGCCGGCCTGGTCGTGCATCGACGGGAACAGCAGCGCGTCCGACGATGCGAGGGCGTCGAGGGCGTCCGTGCGGGAGACATGGCCGAGGAACTCGACGCGGTCCTCGAGGCCGAGTGACGAGACGAGGCGCTGCAGACGGCGCCGCTCATATCCTTCGCCGAGGATCCGCAGGCGCCAGCCGTCGGCGGCCGGTCGGGAGATCGTCTCGACGGCGAGCGCGGCGCCCTTCCAGGCGAGCAGACGCCCGGCGAACACCGCCGTGCGTCCGGACTCGCTGCCGCGGTGCGGGGGGATCTCCTCCGCGAAGGACGCGTTCGGCTCCACGACGACGTTCCTCGCCCGGCGGAACCGGTGCGCGACGTCGGGATTCTGAGCGACGACGAGGGCGGCGCGACGCGCCGTCGGGTCACCCCACACCGCGCGCGGAAGGGCGGTGAGCGCCGTGCGGGCGACCTCGGTGATCGTGCCGCGGAGGCCCAGCCAGCGCCGCAGCCTCATGATCGGCACGCGACTCGCCCCGCCCACCGGTCCCCAGACGACGGGGACGTCGAGGTCGGCGATGCCGCACGGCATCCAGTCGTTCGCGAAGGTGACGTGGTGCGCGAGGTCGAAGCCGACCTCCGCGTGCAGCTCAGCGGCTCGACGGCCGACGAGCCGCTGCCACAGGGCGTAGTACCAGTACAGGTCCCACCCCCTGCGCTTCCACCGCATGATGCGCGCGGGCAGGTCGATGTGCACGACGGTGATCCGAGCCGCGAGGTCGGGCGAGGCGGCGAGGGCGGCGTCGAGGGCCTCGCGGAAGCGCTCACGGGTGAGGATCCACACGTCGCCGGTCTCGGCTGCGGCGCGGGCGATCGCCCAGCCGGCCGAGGCCTCGGGTCCGAGGTCCGGACCGCAGGCGTAGGCGCTGATCAGCACCCGGGGCCTCCGCGCACCGTGCACAGGGTCGACGACGGTCATGACAAAGCCCTCCCCTTCGCCGCGGCGTCGGCATCGCTCCCCAGATGCGAGCCCCCTCGGCAAGGCATACTCTATCTGGTGACTGAGGGCCCTCACCGGGGTTCGACGGAGGGGACACGCCGAATGACCACGGAGAGCTTTGCCGATTCCATGAGGCGTCTCGCCTCGGCGCAGAAGGGGCGCGCCAAGGGGGCTCCCGCATACAGCGTCTACGTCAACCGCCCCGTCGGCCGGGTGTTCGCGGCGATCGCCCACCGCATCGGCCTCACGCCGAACGGCGTCACCGCGATCAGCGCGGTCTTCACGTTCTCCGGCATCCTCGTCCTCGCGCTCGTCGACCCGTCGTGGTGGACCGGTCTGCTGGTGTGGCTCCTGCTCGCGATCGGCTACGCGCTCGACTCGGCCGACGGACAGGTCGCCCGTCTGCGGGGCGGCGGCTCGCTCGCCGGAGAGTGGCTCGACCACTTCATCGACGCCATAAAGATCGTCTCGCTGCCGATCGCGACGGCGATCGGCCTCTACCGCTTCAGCGATCTCCCGACGGCGTATGTGCTGGTGCCGCTGGCGTTCGCCGTCGTCGCCACGGCCACCTTCTTCGGCATGATCCTGAACGATCTGCTCAAGGCGTCGAAGGGCATCCGGTCCTCCGCGGAGCAGGGCGGGGGCGGAGCCCTGCGCTCGATCGTGCTCCTCCCCGTCGACTACGGGATCGTCTGCCTCGTCTACGTGCTGTGGGGATGGTCCACCGTCTTCGCCGTCGCCTATGCGTTCTTCTTCGCCGCCGCCGCCGCCTTCTGCCTGCTGGCCGCGGTGCGCTGGTTCCGAGCGATGCGGACCCTGACCGCCGGTGCGGCGAATGGGTGACGGCGCGACCCTCGCGATCGTCGTCGTCAACTACGGCTCCTCCGCGCTCCTCGAGCGCAACCTGGTCCCGACCGGACGAGCTCTGCCCGATGCCGCGGTGTACGTCGTCGACAACCGCTCGACGGCGCACGAGGCGGGAGCGATCGAGGAGCTCGCCGCTCGCGAGGGATGGGTCGCGCTCCTGCAGACCGAGAACCGCGGATTCGGCGTCGGCGTGAACACGGGCGTCGAGGCCGCGAGGGCCGACGGCCGCACGCGCTTCCTGCTGATCAATCCGGATGCCTCGATCGGCGCCGATGATGTCGGGCGACTGCTCGCCGCCGTCGACACGGACGCCGCGGTCGTCGCCGCGCCGATCGTCGAGGACGGCGCGGGGCGGATCTGGTCGGCGGGGCACGTGCTCGATCTCGCGGACGGGGCGACGCACGGGCGCGCCTGGGCGCAGCGGAATCCGCACGCGGCCGTGCGACGCTGGCTCACCGGGGCCGCGCTCATGATCAACGCCTCGGCATGGGACGCCGTCGGAGGCTTCGACGAGGACTACTTCCTCTACTGGGAGGACGTGGACTTCTCGCTCAGGGTCGAGGACGCCGGCGGCCGGCTCCTGCTGGTGGAGGACGCGAGGGCGGTGCACGACGAGGGCGGGACGCAGGGGATCGGCGACCCGCACGTCGCGGCGAAATCGCCGCTCTACTACTACTACAACGTCAGGAACCGGATGCTGCTCGCGCACAAGCTGCTCGGCCCGGACACGGTCCGCCGGTGGGACGCCGGCTCGGTGCGGGCCGCGAAGGAGGTCCTCCTGCGCGGCGGACGCCGACAGCTGCTGCGTCCCCGACGTCCCGTCGGAGCCGTGTGGCGCGGCTGGCGCGACGGCCGGCGGATCGCCCGCGGAACGCGGCGCGCCGAGGGCTGACGGTCTGCTTCGGATAGAATCGCGCCGTCCGTCGAGATGACGACGGCCTGGTCAGGGGAGTGGACAGCATGGTCGAAGCATCGGACGGATCGGGCAGGAGCCCGCGCCGCAGGATCTGGGTCTGGGTGGCCGTCGCCGCCGCGGTCGTGATCGCCGTCATCGTGTACATCGCCCTCACGGCCGGGGCCGGGGACGACCCGGCGCCGTCGAGCGGTCCGACGCCGTCGTCGACGGCGGAGACGCCGACCGACGCGGATCCGAGCGCGCAGCCCACCCCCGACCCCTCGGCGACGCCGGGCACGATGCCGGAGCTGGGTCCGGTGGCTCCGGACGAGCCCGCCGACAACGGCGCGGGGCTCGTCGCGTCGATCACCGCCATGACGAGCGTCCAGGGCGAAGCCGTCCAGGCCGGCGAGATCGCCGGACCGGCCGTGCAGTTCACCCTGTCGCTCACCAACGACACGGGGGAGGACGTCGATCTCGGACTCATCTCGGTCAACGCCTATCTCGGCGAGGGGAGGACGCCGGCCGGCGGCCTCGTCCGACCGGGAGGAGACCCCTTCTCGGGGACTCTGGCCGACGGCGACTCGGCGGAGGGCGTCTACGTCTTCAGCATCCCGGAGAACCAGCGGGACGACGTCACCCTGACCGTCGACTACCGGGCCGGACAGCCCGCGTTCGTCTTCCGCGGCGCCGTCGGCTGAGCCGCGCTGGACGAAAGTCCATACATCGGTTCGACACGAGTCTTGCCGATATGCACGCTGTGCCCTAGGCTCAGCGCGAGGGGAAAAGGCTGTCTGTGGGAGGCGGTCTTCGAAAAGCGCCGCTTCTGTGCGCGCTGTGCAGACTCTGGGGAGAAAAAGTGCACATCAATTGGGGTGGCCGTATCGTTGCGGCCGAGAAGCGCGGCATCCGCCGTTCACGAGGGGCCTCGCTGTGGGGAGCGATCGCGACCGCGCTGGCTTTGACCGTCGGCGCGCTGACCGTTCCGGTCGCCGCGGCAGCGGACACGACGCCCGCGGCGGGTACGCCTGAGACATTCGCGGCCGATGCGCTGCCCACCGTCCAGATCGACGGTGTGGTGTACGCGCAGGAGGTCGTGGGCAACACGGTCTACGTCGGCGGCAGCTTCGCGAAGGCGCGACCGGCCGGTTCGCCCGCGGGATCGAACGAGACCGCCCGCGCCAATCTGCTCGCATACGACCTCACGACCGGTGCGCTGATCAGCTCCTGGAACCCGGGCACCAACGGGACGGTCCTGGACATCAAGAAGTCGGCCGACGGTTCGCGCATCTACGTCGCCGGCATGTTCTCGCAGGCTGCCGGCTCGTGGCGCTACCGCGTCGCCGCCTTCGACACCGCGACCGGCGCGCTCATCACATCGTGGGCGCCCGAGGCCAACGGCCGCATCGACGCGATCGCCGTGACCGACTCGGCGATCTATCTGGCCGGAGAGTTCACCACGATCAACGGCACGCAGCGGACGAAGGTCGCATCGGTCTCTCCCGCCACCGGCGCGGTGACCGGATTCTCGGCCGACGTCCAGGGCGGCTACGGCGCGAAGGGCGTCGTCGTCTCCCCCGATCGCAGCAAGATCGTGATCGCGGGCTCCTTCACCTCGGTGAACGGATCGACCGATCCCGGCCGCGGCATCACCGCGCTCGACGCCAACACCGGCACGCTGATGCCGTGGGCGATGAACAGCGTGCTCCGCAACGGCGGCACGGCCGCCGCGATGTACTCGCTGTCCTCCGACGGCGACAGCGTCTACGGCACGGGCTTCGACTACGGCGGAACCTCGCAGGACGGCTTCGAGGGCGGATTCCGCGCCAACTGGAGCGACGGCAGCCTCATCTGGATGGAGGACTGCCACGGAGACAGCTACGACATCGCGCCCGTGGGGGACAGCGTCTACGTCGTCGGTCACCCGCACTACTGCGGCAACGTGGGCGGCTTCCCCGAGACGAATCCGCGCTCCTACAAGCATTCGCTGGCTTTCGCGAAAGAGCCCAGCGGACAGGCCATCACGAACGACACGCAGGGCTACCGAAACTTCGCGGGTCAGCCGGCCGGCGCCCTTCTGCAGTGGTACCCGGAGTACGTGCCAGGCAACTACACCGGACAGTCCCAGGGTCCGTGGCAGGTCACGGCGTACGGCGACTACCTGCTCGTCGGCGGCGAGTTCCTCAAGGTCAACGGCGCCTCGCAGCAGGGCATCGTGCGGTTCGCCAAGAAGGGCGTGGCGCCCAACAAACAAGGACCACAGGTACAGGGCGGCGCCTGGACGCTCAACGCCACCTCCTTCCAGACCGGCGTCAACCGCCTGTCGTGGAGCGCGAACTACGACCGCGACAACCAGAGCCTGAAGTACCAGGTCTTCCGTCAGGACAAGGGCATGACCACGCCCATCTACGAGGCGGAGCAGCTGTCGAACTTCTGGACCCGCCCCTCGATGTCCTATCGCGACTCGACGGCGGTGCCGGGGACGACCTACAACTATCGGGTGCGTGCGATCGACGCGTTCGGCAACAGCACGCAGAGTGACTGGACACCCGTCACGACGGCGGCCGCCGGAGTCACGTCGGCGTACGACGACGCCATCCTCGAGAGCGGGCCGGTCGACTACTGGCCGCTGAACGAGCCGAGCGGCACCGCGTCGTTCGACTGGGCGGGCGGCAACGACCTCGTGGTCGCCGGCGCGACGCGCGGCACGACCGGACCGAACCTGACGAGCCCGTCCACCGCGACGACGTTCAGCGGCACCAGCAGTTCCGCCGCGCGCACGTCGAACTCCGTGACCGGCCCGACCACTTTCACGGTCGAGGCCTGGTTCAAGACGAGCAGTACCCGCGGCGGCAAGATCGTGGGCTTCGGCTCCTCTGCGACAGGCAACTCGTCGAGCTACGACCGGCAGGTCTATCTCGACAACTCGGGGCGCGTCACCTTCGGGGTGTACCCGGGCTCGAGCCGCACGGTCACCAGCGGCACCGGCTTCAATGACAACAAGTGGCATTACGTCGTCGCCTCGCTGAGCCCCGCCGGGCAGGTGCTCTACATCGACGGAGTGAAGGTCGGCGAGCGCACCGACACGACGTCTGCTCAGGAGTACACCGGGTACTGGAGGATCGGCGGCGACAACCTCGGCTCGTGGCCCAACACCGGCACCAGCGCATATCTGAACGGCGCGATCTCGAACGTCGCGATCTACGACCGGGCGCTCACGCGCACGGAGGTCGACTCGCACTACGTCTCGAGCGGCAGGGCGACGACGATCCCCCCGGCTCCGGCCGATGCGTACGGCGCGTCCGTGTTCGACCTCGACCCGACGCTGTACTGGCGGATGGGCGAGACCGGCACCACCACGACGGCCGCCGACTCGGGCATCAACAAGTCGACGGGCACCTACACGGGCAGCACGAGCGTGCTCGTGAAGAACCAGGCCGGAGCGATCTCCGGGGTCTCGAACACGGCCGTCCGCTGGGCGCCGACCACGAGCTCCACGACCGTCCGGCTCGCCGGGACCAAGCAGTACATCAACCCGCAGGTCTTCTCGGTGGAGGCGTGGTTCAAGACGACGACGAACGCCGGGGGCAAGATCGTCGGATTCGGCGACAGCAACAGCGGTCTCAGCAGCAGCAACGACCGTCACATCTACATGACTCCGGACGGCAAGCTGAACTTCGGGGTCTACACGACGCAGCAGAACCTCATCACGACCTCCGGTTCGTACAACGACGGCCAGTGGCACCAGGTGGTGGGCCAGCTCTCGAGCGACGGCATGAAGTTCTACGTCGACGGCGCCCTCGTGGGCACCAATCCGAACAGCACCGCGCAGAACTACAACGGCTACTGGCGGGTCGGCAACGACACCGGATGGGGCGGCGCGACGACCTTCACGGGCACGATCGACGAGGTCGCGGTCTACAGCACGGCCATCACGGCCGCACAGGTGAACCAGCACTACCAGCTCGGCGCGTTCGGGTCGGTCAACGAGGCCCCGACGGCCGCGTTCAGCAGCATCCCGACCGACCTGGACGTCGCTTTCGACGCCTCGACCTCGGTCGACCCCGACGGGGCCGTCGCGGCGTACAGCTGGGACTTCGGCGACGGGCACACCTCCACGGAGGGGCCGACCGTGTCGCACTCCTTCACCTCGGGCGGGACCTATCAGGTGAAGCTCTCGGTGACGGACGACCGCGGCACGACAGACACCATCACCCACCCCGTCACGGTGCGGGCGGCGAACGTGCTGCCGACCGCCGCGTTCGATGCGGTGGCGACCCACATGAACGTCGCCGTGGACGCCTCGGCGTCGACGGACCCCGACGGCACGCTGGCGACCTACTCGTGGGCGTTCGGCGACGGCGCGGTGGGCAGCGGCAAGACCGCGTCCCACGCCTACACGACCCCCGGCGAGTACACCGTCACGCTGACGGTGACCGACGATCGCGGCGGCAGCACGACCACCACCAGGCAGGTGACGGCCGCGCTCGCGCCGAACGCGCCGCCGACGGCCGCGCTGGCCGGGACCATCTCGAACCTCGCCGCGTCCCTCGACGCCTCGGCGTCGGCGGACTCCGACGGTCAGATCGTGTCGTATGCGTGGGACTTCGGCGACTCGACGACGGCGACCACGACGACGGCGACCACCACCCACGACTACGCGGCGGGCGGTTCGTACACCGTGACCGTGACGGTGACCGACGACCGCGGCGGGACCGCCGCGGCGACGAAGCAGCTCACGGCCGTCGAGCCGCCGAAGTTCACGGTGCTGGCCTCGGACAAGTTCGCACGCACCGTGTCGCCCGGCTGGGGTACCGCCGACGTGGGCGGAGCGTGGACGACCTCCGGCGGCAATGCCGCGTTCTCGACCACGGGGACGTCGGGTCGGATCGTGTCCAACACCTACGACACGCGGAGCGTCAGGCTCAACGCGGTCTCCTCGAAGAACTCCGACATCACGGCGAAGTTCTCCGTCGACCGCACCGGCGCCGGCTACTCGTGGACGCTGATCGGCCGCCAGGTCGCGTCGGACAACTACTCGGCCCGCGTCCGCTTCGAGGCAGGCAACACCATGCGGGTCTACATCCTGCGCGGCGAGACCGCCATCGGGGCGTCCTACGTGCTCCCCGGCACCTACACCGCGGGCACGGAGCTCTCCGTCCGACTGCAGGTCACCGGCACCTCGCCGACGACCGTGCGCACGAAGGTCTGGCGTTCCGCCGACGCAGAGCCGGCTGCCTGGCAGCTGTCCGGCACCGACACGACCGCGGCGCTGCAGGAACCCGGCACGGTGGGTCTGCTGACCTACCTCGGCGGGACCTCCTCCACGCCGACCGCGACCATGGACCTGAAGTCCTACGCCGTGGTCGACCCGACGGCTCCGACGGCGCCGAACCAGCTCCCGACCGCGGCCTTCACGCCGACGACCGCCGGGCTCAAGGTGACGGTGGACGCCGCGGCATCCGCCGACGCGGACGGCTCGATCCAGTCGTACGCCTGGACCTTCGGAGACGGCTCGACGGCGACCGGAGTCACCGCCACGCGCACCTACGCGGCGGCGGGCACCTATCCCGTCAAGCTGACGGTCACCGACGATCGCGGAGGTGTGAGCACGAAGACCATCGACGTGACCGTCGCCCCGGCGCCGAACCAGGCTCCGGTCGCGGCCTTCACGCCCACGGTCACCGGCCTCTCGGTCGCGGTCGACGGTGCCGCGTCGTCCGATCCGGACGGCACGATCCAGTCGTACGCCTGGAGCTTCGGCGACAGCGGCACGGGAACCGGAGCGGCGACGTCGCACACGTACACCACCGGTGGAACGTTCGACGTGACCCTCACGGTCACGGACAACAGCGGCGCGACCACGTCGATCACCAAGCAGGTCACGGTCACGGCTCCTCCGGCCAACGCGCCGCTCGCCGCCGACACCTTCACGCGCACGGTTCCGGCCGGCGGGTGGGGATCGGCCGACACCGGCGGGGCGTGGACGCTGTCCGGTGGGTCCGCCTCGTACAGCGTGGCGGACGGCAAGGGAATCGCCGCTCTCACACCGTCATCGACCAGGATCGCGCGTCTGGGTCTTTCGGGAACGGATGCCGTCGTGCGGGTCTCGATCTCGTCCGACTCGGCCTCGGCCGGCGGCGCGGCGACAGCCACCGTGATCGGACGTCAGGTCGGCGCGTCGAACTACTCGGCCCGCGTGCGGTTCGAGGTCGGCGGCGCGGTTCGCCTCTACCTGCTCCGTGACGAGGTGGCGATCGGCTCGTACCTCATGCCCGGGGTCACCTACACACCGGGGACGGCGCTCAACGTGGCCCTCTCCGTCACGGGAACGGCTCCGACCACGCTGGCCGCGAAGGTCTGGCTGGCGACCGACCCGGAGCCCGCGACCTGGCAGGCGTCCGCGACCGACAGCACCGCCGCCATGCAGGCAGCGGGCACCGTGGGTCTGATGAACACCGTGTCGGGAGCATCCACCGTGCCGACGACCACGTTCCGTTGGGACGACCTGACGATCACCAAGCCCTGAGCGCCGCACGGCGCTGAGGGAGACGCACAGCACACAGCACGGACAGGGTGCCGGTTCCGCAGCAGCGGGACCGGCACCTTCTTCGTGGTCGCGCTCGTGGTCGCGCTCGTGTTCGTGGCCGTGGTCGTGGTCGGGCCGTCATCGCCGGTCGCGGTCGCGGCTCGGGCGGACGGCCGCCGGGGGAGAGGCGGTCAGCGCGAGAAGCTGACGAAGTCCAGTCGGGTCGCGGAGGGGTCGGAGGTCCGCGTGCGGGGGACCAGCGTCAGCGCCACGGCGAGCACGAGAGTCGAGATGGATGTCGAGAAGAACGGCGAGAACAGGGAGTCCCAGAACGCCTGGATCGCGAGGAAGACGACGAGCCCGCTCGCCTGGCGCTTCGCGACCTGGCCGGCGGTGCCGAGTGCGACGATCACGAGGAGGGTGAGCAGCAGCGCCGCCCCGAACAGGCCGAAGCGGATCCAGAGGTCCCCCAGCATCGAATGAACCTCGAAGCCGTTCCCGAACATGTACTTCTCGACGTACCCGTTGTTCGGGTCGTAGTTGAGCCGGGCCATGCCGGTCTTGGCGACGAGGAGATCGATGCCGTTCGCCAGCGTGCCCGAGCCGAGCCCGAGCGGATTGGCCGCGATCAGCTCCGTCGAGGCGCCGAGCTCCGGGCGCCCGCCGAGCAGCAGGGACCCGGAGAGGGCGATCTGCTCCTCGGAGCGGACGGCCGCGGCGCGGCCGAACCATCCTTCGAGGATGAACGCCTGCAGCGCGAAATAACCGATGACGGCGGTGAGGCCGAACACCGCCAGTGTCCGGACGGTGTTGGAGCTCGTCGTGAGCCGCGCGCTGACCGTCTGCCACACGACGAGCGCGGCCGCCACGAGAAGCATGGAGCCCGCCGAGCGGGAGTCGTTGAGCGCAGAGACGACGGCAAGCAGCGCCAGCGCTCCGACCTCGAGCCAGGGCTTGCGGCTCAGCATGCAGAGCGCGAGGACGATCACGGTCGCCGGGACCGAGAGGTCGAACTTCCACACGTTGTCCATGTTGAGTCCGTGCAGCACCACGCCGCCGAGAAGGCCGCAGCCGTACCAGAGAGCGGTCGCGGCGGAGCCGAGGATGCTGCGCGCCCAGACCACCACGCCGATGCCGCCGACGAGGCTGATCAGGGTGAAGCTGTTCTGCTGCAGGAGCGAGTCGCTGGTCGTGTGGTCGGCTGCGAAGAAATCGGTCAGCACGATCCCGCTGACGATCGACAGGGCGCCGAAGCCCATGATCGCCGACCCCCCGCGCAGGCGCCAGAGCGCGACCGCCCACACCGGCAGCAGCAGCACGCTCAGCACGATGCCCGCCGTGACGCCCTGCAGCAGCGTGACGCGCGCGGCGAGGATCACGCAGACGAGCGCGGCGAGCACCTTCATGACGCTGGATCGTCAGGAGTCGTGGCGCCCATCAGTCGCTCCCGATGACGTCGGATGTAGACGGCGAAGGGGATCACCTGGAAGACGAGGACCGACGCGGCGTTGGCGAGGACGGGACCGGCGGCGCCGAGTGCGGGCGTGATGGTCAGGGCGAGCGCGATGGTCGACACGGTCATGAGCGCGACGGGGATCATCTGGAACCGGATGCCCGCCTCGTCCATGAGGAACATGCCCAGAGGATACAGCGCCGCCTGGCAGACGACCATCAGGCCGAACGCGACCACCGTCTCGCCGGACACCTGCAGCGAGCCGTCGGTGATGAACGCGAACAGCCACGGCGAGACGGCCCAGACGAGGGCGCAGATCACCGCGGCGCCGGCGGCGAACAGAGCGGCGATCAGGAACGGACCCCGCGTCAGGGTGCCGCGTGCTCGGCCGCGCGTGAAGAGAGGCCACAGAGCCAGCCCGCCCGCGGCGACGACGCCGTTGATCGCGAAGAAGACCTGGCCGACGGCGCCGTACTCGGCCACCTCGTGCGTGGTTCCCGACTGCGCGAGGATGTAGCGCAGGAGCGCCACGGACAGCGGCGCCGACACGAGCTGGACGAGCATCGGCCAACCGATGTGCATGACCCGGACGCCGGGGACGCTGCGCATGCGGAGGAGATCGCGGGCGGCGCGGCCCAGCAGCGGGGACAGCGCGCCGAAAGCGAAGCCGAACCCGACGGCGGCGACGAGGAAGCCCGACACCATCGACGACAGGGCGAGGAACGTCCCGGCCGACGGCGGAGCGAACGAGACGAGGAGCCACACCAGCAGCAGATTGAGGGGGCCCTGCGCGGCCTGGATGAGGATGATCCAGTGGTTCTTGTGCAGGCCGAGCAGGACTCGCTGCCAGATGCCGAGGGGGATGCCCGCGCAGAAGATCGTCAACGACACGAACGCCGCGAGATCGGCGCCCGGGATGCTCCCGGCATCGCCGAGCACGATCCGCCAGGCTCCGGTCAGGTAGAGCAGTGCATTGAGCACCATGCCCGCACCCGCGAAGCCGACCATGATGCGCCCCACTGTGGTCAGCTGCGCGCGGATCGTGCGATCGGCGCGCGGATCGTCGCTCACGGCGATGCTGTTGACGAGGACGGCGCCGGAGCCGAGGTCGGAGAAGGCGATCAGTCCCGGGAGCGAGGCGACGAGGGTGTACAGGGCGTAGTACTCGACCCCCGCGCCCCCCATGATCAGCCGGACCGTCAGGACTCCGCAGACGAGGGAGACGGCCATCGAGACGGCCCGTGCGAGGAGGGAGAGGAGGACGCTCATGCGTCCGGTGCGTCCTCGACCCGGGACTCGGTCGCTCCGGACTTCGCGGCGCCCGACGTCGCGGTGACGGACTTGCGCGCGGACGAGCGGGGCCACCGTCGCGTCGGGACGTCGGGCTGGTAGTACGGGCTGCTCTCGTTGCGCTTGACCGCGTTGAGGACGATGCCGAACACGTCCTTGTGCGTGGACTTGAGGGTGGAGAGGACCGCGCTGATCTGCTTGCGTCGCGTCTTCCCCGAGCGGGCCACGACGAGGACGCCGTCAGCCAGGTCGGCGAGCCACAGCGCGTCGGAGACGACGAGCGCCGGGGCACTGTCGATGATCACGTACTCGTACCGATCCCGGGCCTCCGCCACGAGATCGCGGAGGCGGTGGGAGGTGATCAGCTGCCCCGGGTTCGGGGCCGTGGCGCCCCCGGCGACGACATCGATGTTCATCGACTCGGAGTGCTGCACCGTCTCCTCCAGGGTGACGTCGCCGACGAGGATGGAGGTGACGCCGACGGCGCCTTCGAGCTGCAGAGCGTTCGCGACGGACGACCGGCGCAGGTCGGCGTCGATGATGACCACGCTGTGCCCTGACTCCGCGAGGGCGGCGGCCAGGCCGATGCTCACCGAGGACTTCCCCTCGTGCGGCGCCGACGAGGTCACCATCACGACGCGGAGGTCGCGGTCGACGGCGACGTACTTGAGGTTGGCGGCGAGCGCGCGGAAGGATTCGGCCGACCGGCTGTCCCTGCTGCGCAGCATCGTCGACAGGATCGTGTAGTTGCGTCGCCAGGCCACGATCTCGCCGAGAACGGGGGCGTCGGTGACGGCGGCGATGTCGGAGCGCTCGGTCATGCGGGTGCCCAGGACGCGGCGGAACAGCGCATACGCCACGCTCAGGCCGAAGCCGATCGCGGCGCCGATGATGGTGAGCAGACGCGTGTTCGGGCCGATCGGGGCCTGCGGCATCCGCGCGGGCGCGATCGTCTCGAGGCGAACGGCCGGTTGTCCCTCGGCGTCGCTCGGCGAGACGTCGGAGACAGCCGAGATCAGGGAATCCGTGATCGCCGCGGCCGTCTCCTGCGCACGTTCCTTGTCGGTGTCCGTCACCGAGATCTCGATCACGACCGTGTTCAGCGTGTTCACGACGGAGACGCGCTTGGCGAGCTGCGTCGCGGTCTCGTCGAGGTCGAGCTCCTCGATCACGGGGGACAGCACGAGAGGCGACGACGCGAGCACCGCGTAGGTCTGGACGAGGCTCTGCACGTAGCTCGATCCCTGCACGAGCTCGTTGGTGCTGTCGCCGCGCTGGGCGATGACCATGACCGCCGCGGTCGAGCTGTACTCGGGCGGGAGGGTGCGCGCGTAGCCGAAAGCCGCGCCGACACCGAGCACCGTCAGCGCGACGATGACGATCCACTGCCGTCGGAGGGCGTCGATGTAGTCCTGCAGCGTCATGTTCTTTCCCTCTCCCCCAAGGCGAGCGGGCATCTCCTGGACGGAAATGCTCGCCGAACCTATTCTCCCCTGTTCAGCTCGGTGAATTCGCCCTGAACGCCTGATTCACGCACCCCGGCCGCTCGCTCGATCGCCCGGGTCACGTTCCGCCGGTATCTCGCGACCGAGTGGCGATCGGATGCCGTCGCCGCCGACGACGCCGCGTGGCGCACGACGTCGTCCCAGCGTCCGGCGAGCTCCTCGACGGCATCGGCGATCGCGACGGGGTCACCGGGCGCGACGACGCGGGAGGTCGGGTAGTCGGACACCGCCTCGCGGAGCCCGCTGATGTCGCTCGCGACGACCGCCCTCTCGGCGAGCACCGCCTCGACGGCGGTGTTGCCGAAGGACTCGTCGGTGCGCGACGGCACGACCATCACGTCGCACGCGGCCAGATGGGGCCAGACGTCGGCGTCGTATCCGTGCATCGTCACCGCGTCGCCCAGACCCTCGGTCTGGATCCGCTCCTCGAGCTCGGATGCGTACCACTCGTATCCGCGGAAGACGTCTCCCACGATCTCGAGCCGTGCCTCCCGCCCGCGATCGCGCAGCAGGGCGACGGCGGCGATGACGGCATCCGGTGCCTTGCGCGGGGAGAGCCGACCCACGTATCCCAGGCGGATGACGTCGAGAGCGGTCCGAGGCGGCGATGGCGCGGTCGGACCGGGGATCGGGTTGAGGATCACGCCGGTCTTGCGGCGGAGAAGTGGCAGCGAGCGGAGCATCAGGTCGGCGGTGAACCTGCTGTTCGCGACGACGCGGTGCGCCCAGAGCTGCGGCGCGTAGAGGAAGGCGCGGAGCGCCCACGGCGACTCCGACTCCGCCTCGTGCACATGCGTGACGGTCGGCACGCGCCGGATGCGGAGGAGAGCGGGCCATTGCGGCAGGATCACCGTGCTGACGTAGGCGGCGTCGGGCCGATGGCGGGAGACGAGGCGCCAGGACTCGACGAAGCCCGTCACCGCCGAGCCGATGAGCTCCGGCCACCGACGCGGGCGCAGCAGCTGCTTGCGGAGCACGAACATCCGCGACACGACGACCCGCGCGCCGCGCTCCTCGAGCGCGGCGACCAGAGGTCCCGTCTCGGGCAGGGCGGCAACCACGTCGTGTCCCGCCGACACCAGACCGGTGGCGGATTCGAGAGTCACGCGATCGGCGCCATAGAGCTCAGCGCCGGGATGGACGATGAGGACGAGCACGGCGACCCCCGTTCCCTTCGTGAGGAGATCCACCGCGGACCTCGTCGGCGGTGTGTGAGATCATTCTTACCGTGTCGGCGCGGTCGAGTGGAAACCGCCGGGATCTGGGGATCCCTCGATGATCACTGGGGATGGAGTTCGGGATGGCTGAGAGCGTCTTGTTCGTGTGCGCGCAGAACGTGTGCCGTTCGGCGTTGATGTCGGCGGTGTTCGAGGAGTCGTTCCGAGCCGAGGGTGAACTCGGCCTCGGCACACCGCGATGGCGCGTCGAGTCCGTCGGCACGCAGGCCCCCGAGGGGCGTCGCGCCTGCCGCATCGTGGTCGAGCTCGCGCCGGAGGCCGCCGGCCACCACTCGGCACGGCTGGAGGCCGAGGACGTCGATGCCGCCGATCTCGTGATCGCCGCGTCGCTCGACGAGCGAGCGCTGATCGCCGGCGTGCGTCCGAGTGCGCGGTCCCGCACCTTCACCCTCCGTGAGGCGCTGCTGCTGGGCGAGGAGCCGGTCACCGCCTCGACCCTCGCCGAGTACGCGGCCGTTCTCGATTCCCGTCGCGGGACCCTCGACCTGCCGATGCCGTCGCGACGCCGCTGGCGGGGGGAGGCGGCGAGTCCGCTGGATGTCGTCGACGTGCACCAGCTCGGCGGACGCGCCCACCGCAGGGGGCTCGAGAGAGCGGCTGCCGACACCCGGCTGCTCGCGTCCCGACTGCGCCGGGAGCTCGCCTCTCGTTCGTGACCGGCGGATGGTGGGCCGGCGCTCACCACTCGGACGCCTGGCGGCGGGCCTTCCGTGCGACGCGGTGGATCGAGGTCCTCGCCGCCAGCGAGCGGGCGAGAGCCTCGTAGGCGTCGGTCACGTCGTCCCACCGGAAGGCGTCGCGCGCGCGATCCCGCGCCGCATCGCCGAGTCGAGCGGTCGCGTCGGCGTCGGCCTCGGCCTGCTCGAACGCCCGCGCCGCGTCGTCGGGCGAGGAGAAGAACCACCCCTGGTCGTCGAGCACCTCGTGGTTGAAGCCCACGTCGTAGGCGATCACCGCGGTGCCCGCGCCCATCGCCCGCAGCAGTGACGGGTTAGTGCCGCCTACGGAGTGCCCGTGCGCGTAGGTGACCGCATGGAAGTACAGGGCGTCGAGCAGCTCCTGATCGTAGACGCCGCCGATCAGACGGATGCGGTCGTCGCCGCGCGCCGCCTGCTGGATGCGCTGCGTGTACTCGCTGCTGTACGGCGCGGAGCCCACGACGACGAGGGGTCGCGTCGACGTGCTGCGACGGTAGCCCTCCACGATCTCGAGCACGTGGTTCTCCGGCTCGAAGCGGGCCACGACGACGTGGAATCCCTCGGGAGTGAGCCCGAGCTCCTCGATGCGCCCCGCGGCGACCGACTCGAGGATCGGAGCCCCGTACCGGATCATCTCGGTGGGGACCTGGAACTGGTGGGAGTAGTAGTCGGCGATGCCGGGTGCGTCCGCGATGAGCGCGTCGGCGGTGCGCACGCCGAACTGCTCCGCCCAGCGGTAGTAGGCCTTGCCGCGGGCACCCCACTTCGAGCGCCGCCACTCGAGTCCGTCCATGTGCAGGGCCGTCGGGACCCGGCGCAGCCGGAGCAGGGGGAGGAACGGGGAGTTCGCGGCGTTGAACACGAACGCGGCGTCGGGCGCGCGGCGCGTCATGAGGTGCAGGGTGGAGAGCCCGGTGTGACTCAGGGTCTCGACCTGCTTCACCGGCACGGCGGGCAGGTGCACCACGCGCATGCCGAGGTACTCCTTCTCACGGGTCTCGGAACCGCGCGTGTAGACGACGACGTCGTGGCCGCGATCGACGAGTCGCCGACCGACCTCCTCGACCGCCGTCTCGAATCCGCCGTAAGCGGCAGGCACCCCTCGTGTCCCCACCATCGCGATGGTGAGGGCATTCCCCTTGGTCATGGAATCAGTATGCCCCGCTGGGCTGCACCATGACCTTGGCCGTGCGCCACATGATCTGCAGGTCGTTCATCACGGACCAGTTCTCGACGTAGCGGAGATCGAGGCGCACGCTCTCGTCCCACGACAGGTCGCTGCGCCCGGAGACCTGCCACAGCCCGGTGATGCCCGGCTTGATGTAGAGGCGACGGAAGACAGTGCCGTCGTAGGCGGTGACCTCGCTCTGCAGCGGCGGGCGCGGGCCGACGACGCTCATGTCGCCGACGAGGACGTTCCAGAACTGCGGCAGCTCGTCGAGCGACAGCTTGCGCAGGATCCGTCCCACGCGGGTCACGCGCGGGTCGTCCTTCATCTTGAAGAGGAGACCGGCGCCCTCGTTCTGCTCCTTGAGAGCGGCGAGCTGCTGCTCGGCATCCGTCTTCATCGAGCGGAACTTGACGATCTTGAAGATGCGGCCGTCGCGCCCCACGCGCTCCTGGAGGAAGAACAGCGGACCCGGCGAGTCCAGCTTCACGAGGAGCGCGAGGAACGGCGTGATCAGGGCGATCGGGATGAGCGCGACGGCGGCGACGGCGATGTCGAGCGCGCGCTTGAGCACGTGGCGGCCGCCTTCGTACGTGGGGATCTGCACCTGGATGAGCGGCAGGCCCTCGACGGCGGCGAACGAGATGCGGGGACCGGCGACGTCGGTGAGGCGGCTGGACAGGACCAGCTCCGCCGCCGTGCCTTCGAGCTGCCAGCTGAGCTTCTTGACGAAGTCCGGCTCGCCGTCGGGGCGGCTCGCGACGATGATCGTGTCGGCTCCGAGCTCGGCGGCGACGGTCGCGACGGAGTTCACGTTGCCGATGACCGGGAAGTGCGTGCCGTCGATGTCGACGTCGCGGGCGTTGCCGTCGAGGAGGGTGGCACCCACCACCTGATACCCCGAGGCGCCGATCGGATGCAGAGTGCGGACGACGTATTCTACGTCGTCCCTGTTGCCGACGACGAGCGTGCGCGAGGCGAACCGCCCGCGCGCACGCTGCGCCGTCAGCCAGTGCCGCCACACCCAGCGGGTGATGAGCAGCGCGAGGACACCGAGCGGCAGGCCGACGAGCAGCACGAGCTGCATCGACTGCCAGCCGAGCACGACACTGAGCATGGCCATGATCCCGAAGGCCAGCCCGCTGGCGTGCACCACACCGCGGTACTCGGTGGCGCTGGCGCGGAACAGCGCTGCATCACGTGTATGCAGGGCGCTGAGCATCAGATACCAGAGCGGGACCAGCAGGATGCCGTGTCGCAGGGCCTCTTCCCCCGCGACACCCGACATCAGCTGGACCGCTGCGGTGATAGCGGCGGCGGACAGGATGACCCCAGCATCCGAGATCCGCAGTCGCATCCGATAACGCCGCTCCCACTGACGGCGTCGCTCCAGCGTCGCGGACACGCGCGGTGTGACCACCGTGCGCGTGACCGACTTGGTGGTGGCTCGCGGAGCAGCGATCGGCGAGAAGACCGACCCCGTGCGAGTGATGCTCAGAGCATCCTCGACGGAAGTCATGCCGAGGCCCCTTGAGCCGTGTATGTACGCAGAATTCCCCAGTGCGCCATGTTTTCCCCAGAATTTCCCCAGACCAGGGACCCCACGTCCCCAGCATCGTCTGCATCCCGACCCCTCGGGTCCTGCTGCATCCGTGATCCCACATCACGGGTTGCGTTCACCGTCCCACACGGTGGTGCTGGCAGCAGGCACTGCAGACTTCGTTCACTCTAGCGGAAGGGGACGTTCAGCGGAAGGTAATTCTCGCGAGTGGAGGAAACGAGTCCCGGAGGGCCCGCCGAGGCAGTCGGCGGCCCCGGTATCCTGACCGCGTGACCGCGCAGACGACCCGCCGTTTCCACCTGAGCCGCATGCTCCCGCGCGACCCGGCGCAGCCGCATCGGACGGCCAGCACGCTGGAGCTCTTCTTCGATCTGGTGTTCGTGGTCGCCGTGAGCATCGCCTCCGCGCAGCTGCACCGTGCCCTGAGCGACGGCGACTTCGTGCACGGCGTCACGTCGTACGCGATGGTGTTCTTCGCGGTGTGGTGGGCGTGGATGAACTTCACGTGGTTCGCGACGTCCTTCGACACCGACGACTGGCTGTACCGGCTCACCACGATCGTGCAGATGGGCGGGGTGCTCGTCCTCGCGGCCGGCATCCCCGCGGCGTTCGACCACGGCGACTTCACGATCCCGGTGATCGGCTACATCGTCATGCGCGTCGCGATGATCGCGCAGTGGCTGCGCGCCTCCCGCGGGGCGGGGGAGCTGCGGTCGGCCACGCGCCGCTACGCGATCGGCATCGCCGCCGTCCAGGTGCTGTGGGTGCTGTTCCTGCTCATCCCCTCCGGGATGCCCCAGCTCGTCGCCTTCGTTGTGTTCGCGCTCGTGGAGATGAGCATCCCGGTGTTCGCGGAGTATCGCCGGCAGACGCCGTGGCATCCGCACCACATCACCGAGCGGTACGGCCTGTTCACGCTGATCGTGCTGGGCGAGAGCCTGCTGGCCTCGGCCAACGCGATCATCGACGCGAGCACCGAGCTGGATTCCTTCGTGCCCCTCATCTCCATCTCCGTGCTGACGCTCGTCGTCACGGCATCCCTCTGGTGGATCTACTTCTGGCCTCCGCACCACCGCGCGATCACCTCGTTCCGTCGGTCCCTGCGCTACGGCTACACGCACTATCTGGTCTTCGCAGCGGCGGCGGCGTTCTCCGCCGGCATCGAGGTCGAGCTCGACGTGCTGCTCCATGAGAGCCGCCTGTCGAGCATCACCGCCTCGTTCACCGTCACGATCCCGATCGCGATCTTCCTGCTCGGCATCTGGTGGATCGCGATCCGGGAGAACGCCGACCGCCTCGTGAACACCGTCATGCCGGTCGGCGCCCTCCTCGTGCTGCTCGACCCGGTGCTGCCGATCCCGGTCGCGATCACCGCCGTGGTGCTCGTGGCGGTGGTCGTCGTGCTGGTGCTCCGACCGCCCGTGGATCGACGCTCATAGCGGGGGCACAGTCGCGTCATCGGCTCCGCCTCACTTCTGCGCCGACCATGGGCTCCACGACACCCGCCGGAAGGAGCACCATCATGAGCCGCATCCCCGAACCCGTCCAGACCCCCGAGGGCCCCGCCTACGAGGGGCGGCTGCTCGATCGGGCGGACGAGGAGGTCGTCGATCAGGGCGCCGCGTTCGACCTGCGGACGCTCGTGTCGCGGCGCGGGGTGCTGGGGCTGGCGGGGCTGGGCGTGGGCGCCCTCGTCCTCGCGGCGTGCGCGCCCGCGGACTCGTCGAGCTCGCGCGGCGCATCGTCGACCGGCGGATCGGGGGACGCGTCCTCGGACAGCGCGACGACCGCCGAGGGCGAGATCCCCGACGAGACGGCGGGACCCTATCCGGGCGACGGGTCGAACGGTCCCGACGTCCTCGAGGAGTCCGGCATCGTCCGCCGGGACATCACCTCGTCGATCGACGGCTCCGCGACCGCCGACGGCATCCCGCTCGACGTCGGTCTGCAGATCCTCGACCTGACGAACGCGGGTGCGCCGTTCGCCGGCGCGGCCGTGTACGCGTGGCACTGCACCGCGCAGGGGGAGTACTCGATGTACTCCGCGGGGCTCGAGGACGTGACCTACCTCCGCGGCGTGCAGGTGGCGGATGCCGAGGGGAAGGTGTCGTTCTCATCGATCTTCCCCGGGTGCTACTCGGGACGCTGGCCGCACATCCACTTCGAGGTCTACCCGGACGTCGGGTCGATCACCGACTCCGCGAACGCGATCGCCACGTCGCAGCTGGCGCTGCCGGAGGACGTCTGCGCGACGGTCTACGCCGATGCGCGGTACGACGGCTCGGCACGCAACATGTCGCAGACGAGCCTCGCGAGCGACAACGTCTTCGGCGACGACTCGGCATCCCTCCAACTGGCCGCCGTCACGGGCGACGTCTCCGGCGGCTTCTCGGCCAGCCTGGTCGTCGGCGTCGACACCACCACGACGCCGAGTGCCGGCTCCGCGCCGTCCGGAGGCCAGGGCGGTCCGGGAGGCGGCCGGCCGCCGTCGAGCTGAGCGCGCCGAGCGCCGACCTGCTAAGCTGATGGTGCAGCGTGTGTCATGGCCCCCCTCTAGGCCGCCACGTCGCCACTGATCAGGGCCCATTCCGGACCACGCACATCGACGCGCGTGGAAGCCGCCCTCGATCTCACATCTTCGCGGACCGCCCTGCGCATCCGCCGCACAGCAATGAGTATCACCATGAGCACGACCACCTTCTCCCCGTCCGATCCGCTGACCTGGAAACAGGCCGACACCGATGTGCACGTCGCCACGCGTGCCGGCGAGTTCGCCGGCTTCGTGGAGTTCGACGGCGCCGCCCACCTCGTCCGCGACCAGCGCGGCGCCGACCTGGGCTCCTTCCGCTCGCTCGACGACGCCCGCCGGGCTCTCGAGGACTCGCACGTCCCCGAACCGCGCCCGCTGAGCTTCACGTTCACCCTGCCGCGCGCCCTGCGTCGGCGACCCCGTCGCGCCCGCGCCTGACCGTCTCGTGGGCGGGACCTGTGAATCGTCACGGGGTCCGGACGTATACCGCCAATCGCATGAGGACCGGGTTAGCCTGAGGTGAGCGTTGGGCGATCTGCCTTGGGCTTCCACAGCTCAAGGGCTCCGATCGTCTGGAGAGCATCATCTCCCTCGCATCCGTCGACACGACCGCCACTCTCGGACCGGTTCGTCAGACCTACTCCGGCACCGCCGAGTTCCCCCCGATGGCGCACGCCTACAAGCAGGTGTCGCAGGTCGTCAGGGAGATGGGGCTCCTGCAGCGCGCGCGCTGGTTCTACGCGCTCGTCGGCACCGCTCTCGTCCTCGCGTTCGGCGGGGTCGTCACGGGCTTCATCCTCCTCGGCGACAGCTGGTTCCAGCTCCTGATGGCCGGCGCGCTCGGCATCATCCTCACGCAGGTCGCGTTCCTCGCCCACGAGGCCGCGCACCGCCAGATCCTCGCCTCGGGACCGGCGAACTTCCGTCTCGCCCGCATCCTCGCGGCCGGCGTCGTCGGCATCAGCTACTCCTGGTGGGACTCCAAGCACACCAAGCACCACGGCAACCCGAACCAGGTCGGCAAGGACCCGGACATCGAGGTCGACACGATCTCGTTCCTCGAGACGGATGCCGCGAAGTCACGGGGTCTGATCCGCGTCCTCACCCGCAAGCAGGGGTGGCTGTTCTTCCCGCTGCTCACGCTCGAGGGACTCAACCTCCACTACCTCGGGCTCAAGCACCTGACGACGAGCAGGAAGGCGAAGGGGCGCTGGATCGAGCTGGGTCTCATCGCCCTGCGCTTCGCCGTGGTCCTCGTGCCGGTGTTCCTTCTGCTGCCCCTCGGCATGGCCTTCGCCTTCATGGGCGTGCAGCTCGCGGTGTTCGGCGTCTACATGGGCGCGTCGTTCGCTCCCAACCACAAGGGCATGCCGATCATCGACCCCAGCGCACGCCTCGACTTCTTCTCGAAGCAGGTGCGCACGTCCCGCAACATCCGCGGCGGCTGGTGGGCGACCTGGCTGATGGGCGGCCTCAACTACCAGGTCGAGCATCACCTCTTCCCGAACATGCCGCGTCTGCACCTGTCGAAGGCTCGGGATGTCGTGCGCGACTACTGCGCCGCGAACGACGTGCCGTACACGGAGACGAGCCTCGGACGCTCCTACGCGATCGTGATCGAGTACCTCAACCGCGTCGGTCTCGCGGCCCGCGATCCGTTCGACTGCCCGGCATCGGCGCAGTTCGGTCGCGCCTGACCGCAGGCCCGCGGATCGGTGTCTCCCGCTAGAGGATGCCGAGCTCGAGGGCGAGGGTCACCGCGCGGGTGCGGTCGGAGACCCCCAGCTTCTCGAAGACGTGGAGCAGATGGGTCTTCACCGTCGCCTCGCCGATGAAGAGGACCCGCCCGATCTCGGGATTGCTGTGCCCGGCGGCCACCAGGCGCAGCACCTCGAGCTCTCGCGCGCTGAGCGCGGGGCGGTCGACGCGCTCGCTGCGCATGCGCGTCACCAGCGTCGCGGCGATCGAGGGCGCGAGCACGGAGTGGCCCTCGGCCACCGACCGGATGCCGGCGACGATCTCCTCGTGCGGAGCCGCCTTCAGCAGGTAGCCGCTCGCTCCCGCCTCGATCGCGCCCAGGATGTCGTCGTCCGTCTCGTACGTGGTGAGCACGAGCACGCGGACGTCCGGGAGCTCCTCGGTGATGCGCGCCGTCGCCTCGATCCCCGAGGTCCCCGGCATCCGCAGGTCCATGAGCACGACGTCGGGCCGGAGCCGAGCCGCCAGGGCGACCGCCTCCGCGCCGTCGGCGGCCTCGGCCACGACGTCGAGTCCCGGGTCCAGGGCGACGAGCCCCACGATCCCGGACCGGACGATGGGGTGATCGTCGGCGACGATGACGCGGATCATGCGTTCTCCTTCGCGGAGGCGGGCGCGGGGGGTGAGACGGATGCGCGGGTCGACGACGCGCCGGCGCCGGCTCCGGCGGGCGGGATCCGGACGATGAGGTCCGTCCCCGACTCCTCGCCGTCGGCCACCGTGAGCGTGCCGCCGACGAGCGCGACGCGCTCGCGCATGCCCGCGAGGCCGAAGCCGCGATCATCGTCGATCGAGACGCCGCCGAGCCCCCGGCCGTCGTCGCGGATGCGCAGCTCCGCACCGTCGTCGACGATCAGGTCCACCAGGGCCGCCGTCGCCGCCGAATGCTTGCGCACGTTGGCGAGCCCCTCCTGGGCGCACCGCAGCAGCACGACCTGTGCGTCCCTCGGCAGCGCGGCGTCCGAGGCGGTCACCCTGATCCGCATCCCGGTCTCCCGCGAGAAGCGCTCGCCGAGACGGCGGAGGGCATCGCCGAGCGAATCCGCCGACGGCGTGGTCGATGTCACCGCGACGAGTACCCTGGCCTCGACGAGCGCCTCGCGCGCCGCATCCTCGATCAGCTCGAGGGCGGCGGGCGACCCGTCGTGCCTGGCGCGCTCCGCCAGCATGACGATGCTCGTGAGGCTCTGCGCGATCGTGTCGTGCACGTCGCGAGCGAGGCGCGCGCGCTCCTCCATCGCTCCGGCCTCGCGACTGGCCGTCTCGAGCCCGGACTGCGCGGCGGTGAGCTCGGCGAGCAGCTGCTGGCGCTGCACGCCCCACTCGGCGATGCGGGTGATCCAGAGCCCCAGCGCGAGGCTGAACGCGGTCGACAGTCCGGCCGTGAGGAAGCCGCCGGCGAACGAGTCCGGCGTCAGACCTCCCCACAGGGCGTAGGCGAGCGCGAGCACGAGGCCGTTCCCAAGGGTCACGAGGATGGCCTGACCGGTCGACCGGGACGTCATCCAGATGAGGGGGAGCACCAGGGTCTGCAGCAGCAGCATGTTGGGATCGATCAGGACCCCGGCCGCGAGGAGGCCGATGAGCAGGATCTGCAGCACCGCCGAAAGGGCCGGAGACGGGTCCTCGATGCCCTCGTGGATGCCCACGTACGGCCGGGCGCCGAATGCGTACACGAGGAACACCGCGAGCGCGATGCCGATCATCGCGAGGCGCGAGCCGGGGAACGTCTCGGGGATCGCGAAGGAGAGTCCCGTGACGGCGAGCAGCAGCGCGAGGGAGGCGACATCCCATCCCAGGCGCTCTCGGCGGATCACGCGGCTCATACGATCCACTCTCGCACCGTTCGCCGCGACCCGATGCCGCGAGGGCGCCGGGTCGCGAGGACCGACCGGAACCTGGGGAGCGGTCATCCGTTGCGTCGGATCCATCGGAAGGTCGCGCGGCTCAGGACGACGCCGACCACGAGCCAGACCGCGAGCATGATCGCCACGAGTCCGAGCTGCCAGTCGCCTCCGGGCTCCGCGGCCGCGAACGAGTCGGGCAGGAGTGCCGCCCGCATGCCCTGCGCTATCCACTTGAGCGGGAAGACGCCCGCGACGTTCTGCAGCCATTCCGGCAGCGAGGAGAACGCGATGTACACGCCCGATATGAACTGCAGCAGCAGCACGACGGGGATCACCACGGCCGAGGCGGTCTTGCCGCTGCGGGGGACCGAGGAGAGGGCGACGCCCAGCAGCGCGCAGGAGAGCAGGCCGAGGACGAACACCCACGTGAAACGACCCCACGCGGCGGCGTCGGAGGGCAGCTCCACCCGGTAGAGGACGACGGCGACGGCGAGCAGCAGGGTGATCTGCAGGATCGCCGTGACGAAGACCTGCCCGATCTTGCCGATGAAGTAGGTCGCGGGCGAGAGGGGCGTGCTGCCGAGGCGCTTGAGCGTCCCGTCGCTCTTCTCGACCGCGATCTCGATCGACAGACCCTGCACGCCCGAGAGGAAGATGCCGCCGGCGACGAGGCCGGGCAGGTAGTAGGTGGCCATGCTGACGGCATCGGGTCCCTGTCCGACGTCGCCGGTGAAGATCGTCGCGAAGATCAGGTACATCACCGTGGGGAACAGGAAGGTGAAGAAGACCTGGTCGCCGGCGCGGAAGTACTGGCGGAGCTCGAAGCCGATCCGTCTCACGCCGAGACGGATCGTCCGGGCGATGCCGAAGCGAGGGGGTGCGGTCACGGCGGTCATGCGGACTCCGTGACGTCGGTGCGGGCGGCGGACGACACGATCGCGGTCGCGTGGGGCTCGGCGGTGCCGTTCGTGTCGTGGTCGCGGATGAGCCCCAGGTAGATGTCCTCGAGCGTGGGACGCACGACCTCGAGGGACTCGGGTTCGCCCAGCGCGCCGTGCAGCTCGACGACGAGAGCGCCGGGGGCCGTCGTCCGACGCTCCTGCATCGCGCCCTCGGCATCCCGCCAGCGCACCATGGGGGTGCGGGCGTCGGGTCCGCCGATCTCGTCGATCGGGCCGATCGCCGCGATCCGTCCTCCGGTGATGACCGCCGCGCGGTCGCCCAGCTGCGCGGCTTCATCCAGGTAGTGCGTCGTGAGGAGGATGCTGGTGCCCTCGGCCTTGAGTGCGCGGATGAGCTCCCAGAACTGTCGACGGGCCTCGGGATCGAATCCTGTCGTGGGTTCGTCGAGGAACAGCAGCTCGGGTCGTCCGATGATGCCCAGAGCCACGTCGAGCCGCCGCTGCTGCCCGCCCGAGAGCCGGCCGGCACGGGTCCGCTGCTTCTGCTCCAGCCCGACCGCGGCGATGACCTCGTCGATGTCCCGAGGCCTCGGATAGTAGCCCGCGAACTCCGTGAGGAGCTCGCGGACGGTGAAGCTCCCGGCCTCGCCGGTCGACTGCAGCACGATGCCGAGCCGGGCCTTCCAGTCGAGGCCGCCGCGCTGCGGGTCCACCCCGAGAACGCGCACATCACCCGAGGTGCGGTGCCGATATCCCTCGAGGATCTCGATGGTGGTCGACTTCCCCGCGCCGTTGGGTCCGAGGAGGGCGAAGGTCTCGCCCCTGCGGATGTCGAAGCTGATGCCGTCGACCGCGGTGAAGCCGCCGTACTGCTTCCGGAGGTCCCGGACCTCGATCACGCTCTCTGTCATGCATCCAGCGTCCCAGCGCAGGGGCGTCGGCGGTAGCGGTGGAGCGACGGAGTCCGGCATCCGTCGACCGGTGGATGCCGCGCGGGCCGCATGCACGAAGGGCGCGGGCGGACAGTCCGCTCGCGCCCTCCGGTGTCAGTGGCGGGTGCTCAGCGCGAGGCCTTCTCGTCGGACTCGACGACCTCGATCGTGATCTTGCCGTCGATCGTCTCCGCATCCGCGTCGAGGATCTCGTCGTCCAGGGCCTCGTCGCCGCGGAACTCCTCGGCGGGGGCGTCCTCGTCGTCGACGACCTCGGCGTGGATCGTCTCGATCGCGTCGTCCGCGTCGTCCACGTCGTCCGCGTCGCTCGCCTCGTGGGCGTCGACGTTCGCTGCGACCGTCGACGACGGAGCGGCGGACGCGACGGAGGACTGCTCGTCGCTGAAGATGCCGTCGGGGCGGATCAGCTCGCGCACCTCGGCCATGAAGCTGGCGAGCTGCTGCTGCTGCCAGCGCAGCTGACGGGCGTGGTCCTCCGCGTCGCGGAGGACGGTGGAGGTGTGCGACGTGACGGAGTCGACGATCTTCTGCGACTTGACGCGCGCCCGCTCCAGCGTCTCTCGCGCGCGCACCTGGGCATCGGCCTCGATGGTCTGCGCCTGCGACCGCATCAGTCGCTCGTAGTCGTCGGCCTTGCCCGAGATGCGCTGCGCGTGCTCGAGCGACG
Source organism: Microbacterium sp. H83 (assembly GCF_001650405.1). Taxonomy (GTDB): domain Bacteria; phylum Actinomycetota; class Actinomycetes; order Actinomycetales; family Microbacteriaceae; genus Microbacterium. Next base: position 76,610 of record NZ_LWCU01000002.1, read on the forward strand.
CGGCGACCTGCTCGTTGGCATCCGTCGTGATGCGCTCGGCGTGCGCGACGGCCTGGTTGTGCAGCACGAGGAACTCCTGCTGCGCGTCGTCCTGCCGGCGGGTCAGCGTCTCCTCGAACTCGAGCACGCGGGCGTTCATCTCGCGGACCTCGCGCTCGGCGTCCGCGCGCAGCTGCGTGGTCTCGCGCGTGACGAGCGAGCGGAGGGCCGCCGCGCCCTTCTCGGCCTCGGTGCGGATCGCCGTGGCCTCCTGCGTCGCCTGGTGGACGCGTTCTGCCGCATGCGCGGCCTCGCGCTCGACGGTCGCCTCGTGCGCGGTGTACTCGGTGTCGATCTTCAGGCGCACCTGGTCGGCGTCGTGCTGGGCCTGGGCGATGATGCGCGCGACGTCGGCGTCCGCCTCGGCGCGCTGAGCCGTGACCTCCTCGCGAGCGGCGGCCATGAGCCGATCGGCCTGCACGGCGGCGTTCTGGATCAGGACGTTGGCCTGCTCCTCCGCGACGCGCAGGATCGCCTCGAACTGCTCGCGCGACGGCGCCTCCTGGCCGTCGGCGCGGGGGGTGTCGACGAGCTCGTTGGTCAGGGTCGCGACCTGCTGCTCCGTCTCCGCGGCCTTGGCCCTGACCGCCGTGAGCTCCGCCTCGAGCTCTTCGCGGGCCTCGCGCTCGGCGTCGCGGATCTCCTCGACGCTGTCCTCGTGGCGGGCCTCCGCGGCGGCGAGGTCGGCCTTCGCCTGCTGCAGCTGGTTGCGCAGCGCGCTGATCGCAGAATCGACCTCGGCCTTGTCGTACCCGCGGAACGACGCGGTGAAGCCGCCGGACTGCTCGCGCGGGGTCTCGTCGATGAGCTTGTCGAAGAAGTCGGGAGTGCGGTCGTCGGAGGGTGTTTCGCTCATGGTCAGCCTTTCTGGCGGGGCCGTGACGCCGAGCGGGGGGCTCACACGGGCCGAAGGAGGAGGGTGCGCGGCCCGCGGGACGGCAGGTTCGCGGAGGGCGCGCTGACAAGCCTAGCTTCGGACGCCGCGAGATGCGCGGTCACATCGCAGCGGCTCGGCTGTCAAGACTCCTGCGCCTGCTCGCGCGTCGCGCGATGCTGGAAGCGCACGATCGAGAGGAGAACACCATGTCGGATCCGATGTCGTACCCCGAGGATTCGGGACCGTTCCACCCCGACGAGGTCGACGGTGTCGACGAGGGGCTCAGCGAGCTCGACGACGAGAGCGAGAGCGGCGCCGAGAAGGGCGACGAGGACTCGGCGGACGCGGGTCGCGCGCGCTGAGTCAGCCGATCACCTGTGGTCGGCGCCGACCGCCGACCACAGGGGGTCGGATCCGCGTCCGCGATCGAATCGCAGGCGAGGTCCGGCCGTCGTCGCGAGGCCGCGCGCCTCGGCGCCTGCCTGCACCCGGCGCAGGAGCTCGGTCCAGAACGCCCAGTCGTTCGGCATCCCGGCGTATTCGCGGAAGCGGGAGATCTCGACGCGGGTACCCCCGTCGACCTCGACGAGCCGCGCGATCGCGTCGTCCGCCTCCGCGAAGCGGACTCCGTACGTCCCGTCCGGCAGGATCGTGAACGCGCGCGGATGCTGCAGGGCGATCGAGTCCACCAGCTCCCGCACGACGGGTTCCCCGGAGTGGACCACCATCGTCGTCCCGAGAGTCTCCAGTGCGGCAGCCGTTCGCGGCTCGGCGAGGCGTCGCGTCTCCCGTTCGGCGGCGCTCCCCGACGTCCTCCGGATCCATCGGGGGAGGAGCATCGCCAGCACGATCACGACGACGATCACGGCGATGTAGGGGAGCGGGCTGTCCACCTCCTCAACCTACGCCTTCTCCTTCACCCGCCTCTGCCTCCACCCGTCGATCCCGAGGCGGACTCCTCAGCCGAGCAGGAACATGATGAGCACGAGCACCGGCAGGCACCCCAGAGTGGTCAGGAAGACCGTGTCGCGCGAGATGGTCTCGCCGATGTCGTAGCGCTGCGAGTAGTTGAACACGTTCTGCGCGGTCGGCAGCGCGGCCAGGATCACGACGATCAGCACCTCGCTCGAGGAGAGCCCGAAGACGAACTGCGCCACGGCCCAGGCGATCACCGGCATGACGAGCAGCTTCAGGGATGACGCGAGCACGACGTCGCGGCGGCGGCCCGGGGCCCCGAGCACCCGGCGGCCGTGCAGCGAGATGCCGTAGCTGATCAGCAGCACCGGCACGGCGGCATCCGCGATGAGCTGCGCCGGCTCCATCACGATCGGCGGCACGGTGAGGTCGAGCACCGAGACGAGCGTCCCGAACACGGAGCCGATGATGATCGGATTGGTCGCGGTGCGCACGAGCGTGCGGCGCAGCGACACCCGATCGCTCGTGACCGCGTCGAGGACGGTGAGCGAGATCGGAGTGAAGACCAGCAGCTGCATCAGCACGACGGGGGCGGGGTACGCCGCGCTGCCGAGCAGGTACAGGGAGAGGGGGAGGCCGATGTTGTTCGAGTTGACCTGCCCGGCCGCCAGGGCGCCGATCAGCGTCTCGCCGAGCGGGCGCTTCCACCAGAGTCGGGCGATCAGGGCGTAGACGGCGATGACCGCGACGGCGGCGATCGCCGACACCGGCAGCAGTGACGAGAACAGCATCTTCGCGTCGGCATGCGCGAGCACCGTGAACAGCAGGAACGGCGAGAGGACGAAGAAGATGAGGCGTCCGAGCACGTGACGGGCGTGGGGGCCGAGCAGGTCGATGCGCCCGATCACGTAGCCGAGCACGATGGCGACACCCACCACGGCGAATCCGGTGAGCGTCTCGAGCATCCCTCGAGCGTACCGAGGCCGCGGATGCTCCTCTCTCCGCTACTCGCCCGCGCCACGCGCATAGCAGTGGCGGCGGGGAGAGTCAACGGTCGAGCCCCGATGAGCGCGGATGGATCGCCCCACCTACGCTGGAGACACGACGGGCCGCATTCTTGCCGCTCTGCGTCGGTCGAACCAGGCGGTGCCCTCGAGTTCTCTCTCGGTCTCAGGTGCACTCATGGGGGTGGGTGCGCGTGCGGACCTTCTCGTCGGCTGCTCCGGTCCTCCATGTTCGGGCATGGAGGACCGGGACCAATCTTCCGGCGCCGACTGCGCTATTTCAGCGAGAGCATGCGCCGCACGGCGCTGATGCCCGCATCCGCGCTGCGGGCGCGCATGGCCGACTCGAGGTCCTCCAGCGATTCGCGCGTGTTCACCCTCGGTTCGCCGAGGTACAGGTCGCGGAACACGAGGTACCAGAAGTCGCTGAGCATGAGACGGTACAGATCGTTGAGGGCGCGCTCGGTGAGGAACGAGAACAGCGCGACGTGCGCCTCGATCCATCCCGAACCGTTCTCGACCGAGTCGATGGCATCGCGGATGAGCTCGGTCGCGAGCTCGAGGTCGCGGTCGGAGAGGGCGAGCGCCGCCTCCCTGATGATCTCCTCGCCGTGCGAGGCTGCGAACTCGCGCGTCACGCGGGAGCGCTCGTCGGTGATGTCGGTCACCATCGAGTACCGATTGGCGTGCACCTCCATCAGGCCTGCTCGCGCCAGGCGCTGCACGGCCTCGCGCACCGGGGTGCGGGTCACGCCGAGGTCCTCGGCGATGGTCTTGTCGCTCAGTCGCTCCCCGGGGGCATAGGTGCCGTCGGCGATCAGAGTCGCCAGTCGGCGGAAGAGGTCTTCAGCCCCCAGATTCCGCTGCGCCCCAGGCACGACGGGTACTTCTATTCCCATACATGCACTCTACGGGCAGTCGGCACCGCGTGTATATCAATATGTTGGTTAAAGCGCAGCAGGGCCCGGACAGTTCGCGCGCGGTCCGTGCCTCCGTCGTCCTCGGGGGTTGCGAAACGAACCCCGTGCGGGTACGCGCGCACGGATAGACGGATAGATGGAGCGGTGCGACCGCGAGCGGATCGCGCTCGATCAGCGGCGGCCTCATCGGCGGATCCGCCACCGTCGGTTGCTAGGTTTGTCCTCACGACGCACACGATGCCGGTGAGGGAGAGACACGCATGTGGGGACTGTTCCGCCAGCCGGACGCACCGACCGAGATCCGACCGGCAGAGCCGCGCCTCTGGTCGCGCGGCTTCGGCGTCGTCGCCACTCGTAGTCTGCAGACGCTCGCGGTGCTCGCACTGGTGGCCGTCGGCGTGCTCGTCGTCACGCAGCTGTCTCTCGTCTTCATCCCGGTGACGATCGCCCTCGTCCTGGCCTGCGCCATCCACCCCGTCGTCAGCTTCCTGCGGCGCCGGGGCGTGCCGTCGATCCTCGCGACCTGGATCTCGCTCATCGCGATCATCGCGATCCTGGGCACGGTCGTCTGGGTGATCGTCCTCACGGTGCGGTCGCAGTGGGACGACCTCGTCGAGTCGGCATCCGACGGCATCACGCAGGTGACCGCGTGGCTGGACACCCTTCCCTTCGATCTCGAGGCCGTGAACCTCGACGACGTCTGGGCGAGCGTGAGCTCGTTCCTCACCAGCGCCTCGTTCGGACGCGGCGCGCTCGCCGGAGTGTCCGCCACCGCCAGCTTCTTCACCGGTCTGCTGCTGATGATCGTGGTGCTGTTCTTCTTCCTGAAGGACGGCCCGCGCATCTGGGAGTTCCTGCTGCGTCCGTTCACGGGTGAGAGCTACGCCCGCGCGCGGCGCATCGGCGACAAGTCGGTCGAGGTGTTCGGCGGCTACATCCGCGGCACCGCGATCATCGCCGCGGCGGACGCCATCGGCATCGGGGTCGGTCTGGCCATCCTGCAGATCCCGCTCGCGCTGCCCCTCGCCGTGATCGTCTTCCTCACGGCTTTCATCCCGCTCGTCGGCGCCACCGCCGCCGGGATCCTGGCCGCTCTCGTCGCCCTCGTGACGCACGGCCCGGTCGCGGCGCTGATCGTCGTCGGCATCGTCGTGCTCGTCAACCAGCTGGAGGGCAACTTCCTGCAGCCCGTCGTGATGGCGCGGTCGCTGAAGCTCCACGCGCTGGTCATCCTGCTCGCGCTGACCGCCGGCACGATCCTCGGCGGCATCGTCGGCGCGGTGCTCTCGGTGCCGCTCGCGGCCGCCGCGTGGGGCGTCATCACGGTGTGGGACGGCCCGAACACCCCGGCTCGCCCGTTCCGGAAGAAGCGGCCGGAGACCATCGAGTCGCGCTGACGCGAGGGCGTCCGTCGCTCCCGCTCGGTGCTACTCCCACACGGTGAAGGTCACGTCGACCGATGCCTCGTCGAAGCGGGTGACCTGCACGGCCGCGAAGCGTCCGCTCTGGAGCCGAAGGCAGACCGCGGGCTCCTTCAGCAGATGAACCTCGATCGACGAGCTCGACGCGTATCCGGTCGCCGCAGCGCACGTCTCGTATTTCGCTATCCCCGAGGGCAGCGTGAGCGAGGAGACGCCGTATCCGAACCGCAGCTCGTCGCCGTCGTAGCGAACAGAATCGCTCCACGCCATCGTGCCCCCGGCGCCGAAATTCGGCATCACGGAGTTCAGGTCGATGGTGTCACCGTTCCTGGCCAGCGTGATCGCGGCCGTGGCGCGCAGAGGGTGCACGTCGTCGGGGTCGACCGTGTACGGCGCCGCAGCACGAAGAACCTGGTTCTCGGCTCGAAGGGATGAGACGGTCTCATCTCGGGCGGCGACTTCTGCGTTGGCGGTCACGAGCTGGAACTCGAGTTCCTCCTTCGCTGAGATCAACGCGGCGCGGTCCGACGTGAGCGAGGCATTGTCCCTCTCGAGACTGGCTGTCATGAACCCGAGGACTCCGGTCGCGATCGCGAACACCGCGCCGAATGCACCGATGACAGCCGTCGTGCGGTCGAACCGGATCCGTTGCAGATCGATGCGGCGGGACTTCACTTCGTTCCTGGAATCCATGCCGGACATGTTGGCAGTGCATCGCCGTGTTGTCGACGGCGCAGATCATCGGGCGGAGGCTGCGCTCCGCTCGTCCTCTGAGTTCGGCGTCCAGCCGAACCAGCCGCCGTCTGCGGCTATCACGGCCCAGTCCCCGCAGACGAAGATGCTCTTCGCCGTATAGGGATCGGGAGCGTCGTCGAGGACCCAGGCCGGGGCTGAGTACCGCTCGACCTCGGCGCAGTCGCCGCCGAGCGGGGAGCCGCTGGTGAGCAGGACGACCGCTTCGGTGGCGTCCTCGAGCGTCGAGGTGCGCACAGTGACCTCCGTCGCGTCGGCGGGAAGCCAGTCCGCGTCGACCTGTGCCTCGTCGTCGAACGCCCCGACGTCCGCGAAGGTCGACGTCGCATGCTTGTGGACGAGGCTGTCGTACGCGGAACATCCGGTCAGCGACAGCATCCCCGCGAGGATGAAGGCCGGGGCAGTGAGGGCGAGTCGTGCGTTCATGCCTCCAGCCTCATCGGCGAGGAGCGCAGGGGCATCGAGCGCGGGAGGTACCGGCATCCGTCTGGAGGATGATCTCAGGGCAAGGCAAAACCCCCGCCATGTAGAAGCTAGGCGAGGGTTTCTGGGACCACTGTAATGATGGTCCTTGTGGCTCCGACGGGCGTCGATCCCGTGACCTCACGATTTTCAGTCGTGCGCTCTACCAACTGAGCTACAGAGCCATGCGACCGGCGAACCTGTCGCACCTAGACGAGAGGCCCTCTTCGAGAAAAGGGCCTGTCGCTTAGAGCGACCCTGACGGGACTTGAACCCGCGACCTCCGCCGTGACAGGGCGGCACGCTAACCAACTGCGCTACAGGGCCATACTTGTTTTCAATTGTATCGGAAGGAGTGACCCCAACGGGATTCGAACCCGTGCTACCGCCGTGAAAGGGCGGCGTCCTAGGCCGCTAAACGATGGGGCCGAAGTCTGTCCCGGGGGACTTCCTTGCCGACGCTCAAGCATAAGGGATCCCTCAGCCAAAACGCGAATCGAGGGCGAGCCTGCCGCTTCCCGGGCGTGTTCAGGAGGACGATGGGAGTTCATCGCCCTGCCATGCGGGCGACAGTCGCATCTGTTGCGGATGTGATTGCTGTTGTTAGTGTGGCATGTGTGAATCCGGCGGAAGGGGCCGTGTGAACGACAAGCTTTCTCCGCTGGATGCTGCCTTCAGGGCGGCGTCAGAGGACTGCGGTTGCGCGCCCACGCCGGCCGAGGGCAGGGCCCTCTGGCAGAAGGGCGGCGTCAGCCGTCGCGGAGCCCTCGGGATCGGCATCGGCGCGCTCAGCGTCGTCGCGCTCAGCGCATTCGGTGTCACATCGGGCGTCACCGCCGCGTACGCCGCGTCGTACCCCAGTTGGGACGACGTGCAGAACGCGATGCGCAACGAGTCCGCGAAGGCGTCGGAGATCACCCGGATCGAGGGCCTGATCCAGGCGCTCACGACCAAGGTGGCCGAGACGCAGGCCGCAGCCGAGGCCGCCGGTGCGGAGTTCGACGCGGCGCAGATGGCGTACTTCGACGCGATCGCCGCTGCGGAGGAGCTCCAGGCGCAGGCCGACGCGCAGGCCGCCGTCGCCGACGAGGCCACGCGCAAGGCGGCGCAGCTCGCAGCCCAGCTGTACCGGAACGGCGGCGACGACACCGCCCTCGAGCTCTTCTTCGCCGGGTCCGCCGACAACGCCGACGAGCTGCTGTCCCGTCTCGGCACGATGGACAAGGTCTACCAGTACAACCAGACGGTGAAGGACAAGGCCACCGCCGCTCGCGACGCCGCGCAGTCCCTCAGCGACCAGGCCGTCGTCGCGCGCACCGAGCGCGACCGCCTGCAGCAGATCGCCGAGCAGAAGATGATCGCGGCGCAGCAGGCCGCGGAGGCTGCGCAGGCCGCGCTCGACGAGCAGACCGCCAACCTCACCACGATGCAGGCCCAGCTGGCCGCCCTCAAGGACCAGAGGGCCACCACGGTCGCGGCCTACCAGGAGGGCGAGCGCGTCCGCGCCGAGGAGCGCAGGCGTCAGGAGGCCGCAGCGGCTGCCGCGGCAGCAGCGGCGGCGGCAGCGGCCGGTGGCGGCGGTGGCGGCGGAGGCGGAGCAGCCGGCTCGGGCGGATGGGTGCGACCCCATGGCGGATACCGCAGCGCCGGATACGGATCGCGGCCCAAGCCGTGCGCGGCCTGCTCGGGCTATCACTACGGCGTCGATCTCGCGAACGGGTGCGGTGCGGCGATCTTCGCGGCGCAGTCCGGCACCGTCGACTACGCCGGCCCGAAGGGCAACTACGGCAACTACATCCGCATCCAGCACGGCGGCGGCATCTCCTCCGGATACGCGCACATCAGGGACGGCGGCTTGGCTGTCCGCAGCGGCCAGTGGGTCAACTCGGGTCAGGTCATCGCCTACGCCGGCAACACGGGAGCATCCGCGGGCTGCCACCTGCACTTCGAGGTCTACATCAACGGGGCCTACACGAACCCGATCTCGTTCATGGCGGGCAAGGGCGTCTCGGTCTGAGACCCTCGCCCTTCACGCAGAAGACCCCCGGCCGCTGAGCGGACCGGGGGTCTTCTGCGTGTGATGCGAGGTCAGTGACCCTGCTCGCCGAACCGCACGATCGCCTCGTCGAGGATGCGCTGCGCCTCGGCGGCGTTGCCCCACTCGTCGACCTTGACCCACTTGTTGGGCTCGAGGTCCTTGTAGTGCTCGAAGAAGTGCGCGATCTCCTTCTTCGTGTACTCGGCGATGTCGTCGATGTCCTGGATGTGGGCCCATCGCGGGTCCTTCGACAGGACCGCGACGAGCTTGTCGTCGCCGCCGGCCTCGTCGCTCATCTTGAGGACGGCCACGGGGCGGACCTCGACGACGACGCCGGGGTAGATGGCGTGGTCGAGCAGCACGAGCACGTCGAGCGGGTCGCCGTCCTCGCCGAGAGTGTTGTCGAAGTAGCCGTAGTCGGCCGGGTAGCCGAAGGTCGTGTAGAGCACGCGGTCGAGGTGCACTCGCCCGGTCTCGTGGTCGACCTCGTACTTCACGCGGCTGCCGCGCGGGATCTCGATGACGGCGTCGTGTGCGCCCATGCGTGTGCTCCTCAGAAAAGACGGTTGGATGCCGCGCACCAGCCTACCCGCGCGCGGCTCCCCGCCGTCGGGCGACGCGGGCGAGCACCCGCGTGACCGGCCCGGTGAGCAGCAGCACGAACAGCCCCGCGTAGCTGTGATCGGGGAGCAGCACCGCGATCGTGAGGGCGACGGCGAACAGGATGATGGCGGCGAGGTCGCCGATGACGCCCGCTCTGAGAGTGGCCGGCGACGAGCTCGTGAGATCCGGATGCCGCTGCAGATAGAGCCACGCCGCCAGGGTCGTCACCTGGGTCAGGATCAGCGAGCCGATGTAGACCACGGTCTGCAGCGTGTCGGTCTTCATCTGCCCGATCATGGCGGTGGGCACAGGGAGCCACACGATCGTCGCCATCCACGCGACGTTGATCCACAGCAGCGGCCCCGTCATCCATTCGACCGAGCGGTACTGGCTGTGATGCCCGATCCAGAAGGTGGCGATGAGGAGGAAGCTGAGCGCGAAGCTGAGCAGCTGGCCGGAGTGCTCGGCGAAGAACTGCGCGGTCGAGAGCCTGCCGGATGCCGCGTCCGCGACCGCCTCCGTCAGCGGCAGGATCAGCAGCGTCATCGCGATCGCGACGACCGCGTCGACGAACGCCGTGAATCGCTCGGGACGGAACCGCTGGGTCTCATCTGCCACGGCGCCAGACTAGGACCGCTCGGGGTGAGAGCGCGACCCGCGCGCGGCGGCGACCGCGGGTGATCTAGCGTGGAGCTGTGCCGTCGCTCTCACCCGTCATCGCCGAGATCCGCCTCGCCGTGCGCACCGCGCTCGCCGACCTGCCGGAGGGCGCGCGCGTCCTGGTGGCGCTCTCGGGAGGAGCCGACTCGCTCGCGCTCGCCGCGGCGACGGCCTTCGAGGCTCCGAAGCGCGGCCTCCTTGCCGAGAGCATCACGATCGATCACGGACTCCAGGACGGGTCGGATGACGTCGCGGCCCGCGCCGCCCGGGTGGCAGCGGATCTCGGTCTCGGCGCCGGTGTGATCCGCGTGGATGTAGGAGCGGAGGGCGGTCCGGAGGCCGCGGCCCGCGACGCGAGATACCGAGCGCTGGCCGATGCGGCGAGGGATGCCGGCGCGGCGGCCGTGCTGCTCGGCCACACCCTCGACGATCAGGCGGAGACGGTGCTGCTCGGCCTCGCACGAGGAGCGGGGGCGGCGAGTCTGCAGGGCATGGCCCCATCACGTGAGGACGAGGACGGGCTCCGGTGGGTGCGGCCGCTCCTGGGTGTGCGCCGGTCGACGACGCGGGACTTCTGCGCGGCATCCGCTCTGGACGTCTGGGACGACCCGCACAACACGGAGGACCGGTTCGCCCGCGTCCGCGTGCGCGAGCGCGTGCTTCCCGTGCTCGAGTCGGAGCTCGGGCCGGGGATCGCCGAGGCGCTCGCACGCACCGCGGAGCAGCTGCGGGAAGACGCCGAGGCCTTCGACGAGATGATCCACGAGACCATCGAGGACATCGTCGAGCACGCGGAAGCGGGCATCTCGGTGAGCGTCGCCGCGCTCGCCGCCAACCCGGCCGCGCTGCGCAACCGGATCATCCGGCTCGTGGTCGACAGCGAGTTCGGCGCGAGCCTCACGCGCCTGCAGACGGTCGAGGTCGCCCGTCTCGTCACGGACTGGACGGGTCAGGGGCCCATCGACCTGCCGGGATGCTCCGCGGTGCGCAGCGGAGGCCGGATCGTCTTCGCCGCACGCTGAGGCCGCGCGACCTACTTCCTGCCGCCAAACAGGCCGCCGAGAAGGTCGCCGATGCCGCCGCCGGACGAGCCGCCGCCGAGGATCCCGCCGATCACGTCGCCGATGCCGCCCGACTGCTCGCCGGCATCCTTCTTCGCCGACTTGTCCTTGTTGGCGTTGGCGATCAGCCCCATGACGATCGGAGCGAGGATGGGGAGGAGCTTGCCGAAGTCGATGCCCGCGGTCTGCGTCGACTCCGTGAGCTTCTCGGTGACCTCCTTCTCCTTCGCGCCGAGGATGTGGGAGACGATCTTGCCGCCGTCGGCCTGATCGATGTCCTCGACCTTCGCGGGGCCGGTGGCGCCCTCGTGGCGCTTGAGGGCGTTCTCGATCGCCGACGACCCCTCCGCGGTGGAGGCGTTCGAGGCGAGACCGCCCAGCAGCACGGCGCCGCCCTGCTCGACCGCGGCCTTCGCCTCGTCGTGCGAGACGCCGAGCTTCGCGGCGATGTCGTCGATCGGTACCTGCTTCAGGATGTCGTCGAGAGCCATGAGTGAGTCCTTCCGTCAGGGCGTCCGCCCGTCACACCGCCCACAGTAGTGCGCTCGCCCCGAGGGTGGCCGGTATTCTGCGGTGCCTTCCAGAAGGCAGGCGGGAGCATCGACCCGCGTCGCCTAAAATCGATCCATGCGCGCCGCGGAAATCCAGGACGACCTTGCCCAGATCCTCGTCACCGAGGAGGAGATCCTCGCGAAGCTCGACCAGCTCGCGGCCGAGGTGGCGGAGGACTACGCGGGCAAGGAGCTGATCCTGGTCGGCGTGCTCAAGGGCGCGGTCATGGTCATGGCCGACTTCGCACGAGCGCTGCCCTTCCACGCGCCGATGGACTGGATGGCCGTGTCGAGCTACGGTGCGAGCACGAAGTCGAGCGGCGTGGTGCAGATCCGCAAGGACCTCGACACCGACCTCAACGGCAAGCACGTGCTGATCGTCGAGGACATCATCGACTCGGGCCTCACCCTCAGCTGGCTGCTCGAGAACTTCGGCTCGCGCGGCGCCGCGTCCATCGAGGTCCTCGCGCTGCTCCGCAAGCCCGAGGCGGCGAAGGTGCACATCGACTGCAAGTACGTCGGCTTCGACATCCCCACCGACTTCGTCGTCGGCTACGGGCTCGACTACGACGAGCGCTACCGCAACCTCCGCGACGTCGCGGTGCTCGCCCCGCACGTCTACTCCTGACGGGGCCGCAGCGCGCCCCGGGCGCCGTACGCCGTGGGTGAACGCACAGCAGGCACCTAGCGCACCCGCGATACGCTGATCCGACCATGGATGTCAAGAAGCTCACGCGGAACCCGCTGATCTACGTCGCCCTGATCGGCCTGCTGCTGTTCGGCGGCTTCCTCCTGATCTCGAACCTCGGCGCTCCGAAGCAGATCACGACGCAGGAGGGTCTCGAGCTGCTCGCCGGCAAGACCGTGACCGAGGTCGTCAACACCGACGGCGACCAGCGCGTGGACATGACGCTCTCGAAGGCGTTCGAGGGCTCCGAGAACGTGCAGTTCTACTACGTCGACGCCCGCGCCGACGAGGTGGTCACGGCCATCAACGCCGCGGACCCCAAGGACGGCTTCAATGACGCGGTCCCGCGCGCCACCTGGTTCGACGGCATCCTCTCGCTGCTCCTCCCGCTCATCCTCCTGGGCCTGCTGTTCTGGTGGCTGCTGTCCTCCATGCAGGGCGGCGGCGGCAAGGTCATGCAGTTCGGCAAGTCCAAGGCGAAGCTGGTGAACAAGGAGACGCCCACGGTCACGTTCGCGGACGTCGCCGGTGCCGACGAGGCCATCGAGGAGCTCCACGAGATCAAGGAGTTCCTGCAGGACCCGGCGAAGTTCCAGGCCATCGGAGCCCGCATCCCGAAGGGCGTGCTGCTGTACGGCCCTCCCGGAACCGGAAAGACCCTCCTCGCCCGTGCCGTGGCCGGTGAAGCGGGCGCCCCCTTCTACTCGATCTCCGGATCGGACTTCGTCGAGATGTTCGTCGGCGTCGGCGCCTCGCGAGTGCGCGACCTGTTCAACCAGGCGAAGGAGAACGCGCCCGCGATCATCTTCATCGACGAGATCGACGCCGTGGGTCGGCACCGCGGCGCCGGCATGGGCGGCGGCAACGACGAGCGCGAGCAGACGCTCAACCAGATGCTCGTCGAGATGGACGGCTTCGACCCGAACGCGAACGTCATCGTGATCGCCGCGACGAACCGTCCCGACATCCTCGACCCCGCGCTGCTGCGTCCCGGCCGCTTCGACCGTCAGATCGGCGTCGACGCCCCCGACCTCAAGGGCCGGCAGAAGATCCTCGAGGTGCACAGCAAGGGCAAGCCGCTGGCGAAGAGCGTCGATCTCGAGGTCGTCGCCCGCAAGACCCCCGGCTTCACCGGCGCCGATCTCGCGAACGTGCTCAACGAGGCCGCGCTGCTGACGGCGCGCTCGAACGCCCAGCTGGTCGACAACCGCGCACTCGACGAGGCGATCGACCGCGTGATCGCGGGACCGCAGCGCCGCACGCGTGTGATGAAGGACCGCGAGAAGCTCATCACGGCGTACCACGAGGGCGGACACGCGCTCGCGGCCGCGGCGATGAACTACACCGACCCGGTGACGAAGATCACGATCCTCCCGCGCGGCAAGGCGCTCGGCTACACGATGGTGCTGCCGCTCGACGACAAGTACTCCGTGACGCGCAACGAGCTGCAGGACCAGCTCACCTACGCGATGGGCGGTCGCGTCGCCGAGGAGATCGTCTTCCACGACCCCACGACCGGCGCCTCGAACGACATCGAGAAGGCGACGTCGATCGCCCGCAAGATGGTCATCGAGTACGGCATGACCACGCAGGTCGGTCCGGTCAAGCTCGGCTCCGAGGGCGGCGACATGTTCGTGGCCCGCGACATGGGCCGCGGTCGCGAGTACTCCGAGAAGGTCGCCGAGCGGGTCGACGCCGAGGTGCGCGCCCTCATCGAGCAGGCGCACAACGAGGCGTACGAGGTCATCAGCGCCAACCGCGACATCCTCGACCGGCTCGCTCTCGCCCTCCTCGAGGAGGAGACGCTCGATCACAACCAGATCGCCGAGATCTTCACCGAGGTGCGCAAGCTGCCGGAGCGTCCGCTCTGGCTCTCGAGCGAGGATCGTCCGGTCTCGGAGGTGCCCCCGATCGAGGTGCCGAAGAAGGTCGTGCCGGTGGCCGCCTCCGTCGAGGCGCCGGCGACGGCTCCGCGCACCCAGCCCGGATCGGCAGGTGCCGGTCAGGCGCGACCCGCGACGGCCTGATCCGTGTCCGTCGATCGCGACCGCGTCGAGCGGCTCACCAGGGAACTCCTCGAGGCGATCGGGGAGGACCCCGATCGGCCCGGACTGAGGCAGACGCCGGCGCGCATGGCCGAGCTGTACTCGGAGTTCTTCGCCGGGATCGGCGAGGATGCCGCGGCACCCCTCGCACACACGATCAGCGTCTCGCGCGGGCCGGCTCCCGACACGCTCCCGTCGGGGGCCGTCCTGCTCCGCGACATCCGCTTCCGCTCCGTGTGCGAGCATCATCTGCTCCCGTTCGCGGGCCGCGCGCACATCGCCTATCTCCCGGGCGAGCAGGTCGTCGGGCTCGGTGCCCTCGTCCGCGTCGTCGAGACGCTGGCGACGCGCCCCCAGGTGCAGGAGCGCCTCGGGGAGCAGATCGCCGACACGATCGCCGAGAACCTCGACACCCGCGGCGTCCTCGTCGTGCTCGACGCGAGCCACGGCTGTGTCACGATGCGCGGCGGGCGGCAGCCCGAGGCGTCGACCCTCACCATCGCCGCTCGGGGCGAGTACACGGATGCCGTCGCCCGCGCCGAGCTGATCGCGCTGATCGGCTCGTCCGCCGGCTCGGGACTCGGACACGGATGACCGGCATCTGGGGCATCGTCAACGTCACCCCCGACTCGTTCTCCGACGGCGGGCGGTACTTCGACGTCGACCGGGCCGTCGCCCATGGACTGCGCCTGCGCGACGAGGGCGCGACGGTGCTCGACGTCGGCGGGGAGTCGACCAGGCCGGGCGCCGAGCGCGTCGGCCCCGAGGTGGAGCGGGAGCGCGTGCTGCCGGTGATCGAGCGCCTCGTCGCCGAGGGTGCTCCGGTCAGCATCGACACGTTCAACGCGTCGACCGCCGTCGCCGCGGTGGCGGCGGGCGCCCGCATCGTCAACGACGTGTCGGGCGGACTCGCCGACCCCGACATGCTTGCGGCGGTGGCGGCCTCCCGAGCCGACTACGCGATCGGCCACTGGCGCGGCTTCTCGGACGACATGTATGCCCACGCCGAGTACCGACGGACGGCCCGTGAGGTGGCGGGGGAGCTGCAGGAGCGCGTCGGTGCCGCCGCAGCATCCGGCATCGCCCCGTCGCGTCTGATCGTCGACCCGGGAATCGGATTCGCGAAGGCGGGATCGCAGAACTGGGATGTGCTGCGCGGCCTCGACGAGATCGTGAACCTCGGCCCGCGCGTGCTCATCGGCACGAGCCGCAAGCGATTCCTCGCGGAGACCCTTCGCGGGGCGCGGGGCGGCTCCGAAGCGGTGCCGGACGTGTCGGAGGCGCGACGCGACCTCGCGACCGCGGTCACGAGCGCGCTGGCCGTGCGTGCCGGCGTGTGGGCGGTGCGCGTGCACGACGTCGCCGCCACCCGCGACGCCCTCGCCGTCGCGCACGCCTGGGAGGGGTAGATCATGGATGCCATGGATGAGATCGTCCTCACCGGACTCACGGTCTTCGGGCACCACGGCGTGTACGACCACGAGCGCGAGGACGGCCAGGACTTCACGATCGATCTGCGGCTGCGCATGCCCCTGCACGACGCCGCCCGGTCGGACGACGTCGTCGACACCGTGCACTACGGCGAACTGGCCGAGAAGGTCGCGGCGGTGGTCGCCGGCGAGCCGGTGAACCTCATCGAGACGCTCGCCGAGCGCATCGCCGACGTCGCGCTCGGCGACCCTCGCGTGCACTCGGTCAGGGTGACCGTGCACAAGCCGCACGCCCCCATCGCACTCGCGTTCTCCGACGTCGCGGTCACGGTCGACCGGGGCAGGACGCACCCGGAGGTGGCGCGATGAGCCGGAACCTGACGATCCCGCCGACCCTTCCCGGCCCGCGCGAACGACGGCCCGACGCGGTCGCGGTGGTGGCCTTCGGCGCCAATCTCGGCGACCGCGAGAGCACGATCCGCGCGGCCGCCGAGCGGATCGCGCGACTCCCGCTGGTGAGCGACGTGCGCCTGTCGTCGTTGTTCGAGACCGTGGCGCTGCGGCTCGACGGCCCCGATCCCGAGGCGCCCGGCTACGTCAACGCGGTCGCCCTGGTGACCACGAAGCTGGCGCCGTCGATCCTCCTCGGGATGATGCACGCCATCGAGGACGAGTACGGACGGGTGCGCGAGGAGCGATGGGGCGACCGCACGCTCGACCTCGACCTCATCGCGTACGGCGACGAGACGTCCGACGATGAGCGGCTGCAGCTGCCGCATCCGCGCGCGTTCGAGCGACTGTTCGTCCTCGAGCCCTGGCTCGACCTCGATGCGGACGCCGTGCTCCCCGGCCGGGGGAGGGTCGCCGATCTCGCGTCGGAGCTGCGCCGCGGGGATGCGCGATGAAGCGCACATCCGTCGGACTCCTCATCGTCCTGGCCGTGCTGTCGGCCGGCGGGGGCTTCCTGCTCGACCACATGCTCACCGTCATGGGGCGCACGACCTTCACGCCGTCGCTCCTGCTCCCGGTGCTGCTGCTGCTCATCGCCGCGGCATCGCTCGGCGTCGCCTGGCCGGTGCGCGCGAGCGTGCGCAGCGGCATCCGGATCGATCCCTTCCGCGCGACCAGGGCAGTGACCCTGGCGCGAGCGTCCTCGCTGCTGGGCGCGATCATGGCCGGGCTGGGTGCGGGGCTCCTCGCTTTCCTCCTGTCCAGGCCGATCGATCCCCCGGTAGGGTCGACTGTGGCGATGCTGGCCCTGATCGGCAGCGCGGTGGTCCTCGTGATCGCGGCGCTCATCGCGGAACAGTTCTGCACACTGCCGAAGGATCCTGATGACTCAGAACCCAGAGATCGAGCCGGGGACGCCGGCCCCGCTGAATTCGGCGGAGGTCACTGACCTCGACGCCCTCGACCAGGGCACGTACTCCCGGGTCCGCACCGTGCGCAGCGAGTCCCGGCTGGAGCTGGACGGGACCTGGCACCAGATCTCGCCTCGGTACGTCGTGTCGCAGGTGGTGCAGAACCTCATCTTCGTGGCCTTCGTGATCGCCGTGGCCGCCGTGCTCGCGCTGGCCCTGGATCAGACGTGGGCGTGGATCCCCGCGGGAGTGATCGTGCTCATCACGCTCCTCACGCTCGTGATCCTGCCCCGACAGGCGAAGGCCATCGGCTACATGCTGCGCTCCGACGACATCGTGTTCCGCAAGGGCATCCTGTGGCAGCGCATGATCGCCGTGCCGTACGGGCGCATGCAGCTCGTCGACATCACGCAGGGCCCCCTCGACCGGGGCTTCGGCGTTGCCCAGCTCAAGATGGTGACCGCCGCGGCGACCACCGGCGTGCAGATCCCCGGTCTCACGCAGGGTGCTGCCGAGGCGCTGCGCGACACGCTCATCGAGGTGGCCGAGACCCGCCGGACGGGCCTGTGAGCGAGCACGGCATCCCCGCGCCCGCCGACGCGCCGCAGGCGCCGCGGACGGAGTCGACGACCCTCGCCGACGGCGAGTGGCATCGGATGCATCCGCTCACCCCGCTCTTCAAGGGCGGGCTGGCTCTCATCATCATCGCGGGCATCGCGATCGCCAACCTCCGCGACCGTCTGATCGCCTGGGCGGTGGACCTCTTCTCGCCCGAGGCCCACTACAGCGACTACCAGAGCGGCGACCCTGTCGACTGGGTGCTCGAGAACAACCTCATCGTCATCGTGCTCCTCAGCGTGCTCGCGCTGGTGGTCGTACTGGTCGGCATCTTCTGGTTCGTGTGGCGGTTCCAGCAGTTCCGCATCACGGGCGACCACGTCGAGGTGCGCAAGGGCATCGTCTTCCGCTCGCACCGCCGGGCGCCTCTCGACCGCGTGCAGGGCGTCAACCTCACGCGTCCGTTCCCCGCTCGCATCATCGGGCTCGCGAAGCTCGAGGTCGTCGGCGCCGGGACCGACTCCAATGTCGAGCTGGAGTACCTCGCGACCGCTCGGGCCGAGTCGGTCCGCACCGACATCCTGCGCCTCGCCTCGGGGGCCCGTGCGGCGCGGCAGAGCGGCGGCGCGGCATCCGCGGTCCGGCCCGCCGATGCCGGTGCGGCGACGCCGGGCGCTCCCGTCTCCGGGCGCTCGCACCTGGTCGGCACGATGAACGACGGAGTGAACGGCCTCATCAGCGGCGTCGACCTGTCGGACGTCGCCCCCGAGAGCGTCGTCAAGATCCCCACGGGACGACTGGTCGGATCGCAGCTGATCTCGAGCGTGCTCTGGATCGTCTTCTTCGGGGTGATCTTCCTCGTCGCGATCGGCGGCATCTCGATCGGAGCCCTGATCGACGGCGAGCCGGTGGGCAGCCTGATCGGCCTGGGCATCGGTCTCGGCATCGGCATCCCGATGGTGATCGCGGTCGTCGGAATCACCTGGGCGCAGATCTCGAAGTCGCTGCGCTACTCGATCGCGCCGACGCCCGACGGCGTGCGCATCACCTATGGGCTCCTGACGACCGTGACCGAGACGCTGCCGCCCGGACGCATCTTCGCGGTGGAGGTGACGCAGTCGCTGCTGTGGCGCCCGTTCGGCTGGTGGACCATCAAGATCAACCGGATGAGCGGCAAGAGCGCCGCCCAGCAGCAGTCCGGCAGCGCCCAGCAGTTCAACATCGTGCTGCCGGTCGGCAAGCGCGCGGACGTCGAGCGCGTGCTCGCGCTGATCCTGCCCGATGCTCCCGTCGCCGACATCCCGCTGGTGTGGGAGCACGGCATCCTCGGTCCGGTGGAGGGCGACCCATATCGCACCATGCCGCGCCGAGCATGGTGGCGTCGTCCGCTGTCGTGGAAGAGGCACGGATTCGCGATGACCGAGTTCGGTGTCCTGCTGCGCCGCGGCATCGTGTGGCGCAAGCTCGCGATCTTCCCGCTCGCCCGGCTGCAGGGACTCTCGCTGTCGCAGGGGCCGATCGACCGCGCCCAGGGGCTGTCCGGCGCGCAGGTGCACTCGGTGCAGGGTGTCATCACCGGATACCTCTCCGGTCTGGAGCGCGACGATGCCCTGTTCCTCCTCGACGGCGTCAGCGCCGCCGCCGCGGCAGCCGCGGAGCGCGACCACACGCATCGCTGGGGCGAGTACGTGACGGATGCCGCAGGCGACGAGGTCCCCGGCGGCTACCCTTCCGCGGATCAGGGAGCCGCCGCCCCGCGGCATCCCTCCTCTCCGCCGGCGCTCGTGCCGCCGCCGTACGTCGCGCCCGCGGGAGCCCCGCAGGTTCCCGCCCCACAGGCTCCCGGGGCGACCCCCGTGCCGCCGCCGTACGTCGCGCCTGCGGGAGCCCCGCCGGCTCCCGGCACGCCGCCTGTGCCGCCGCCCTACGTCGCGCCGCCGGCTCCTCCCGCTCCACCCGCTCCACCGGCTCCACCGCGGGCTCCGTCCGGTGAGTGAGCCCTCCCGTCGGGACGGACGTCTCGGCGTCGGCATCATCGGCGCGGGGCGGGTCGGTCCGGTGATCGGGGCGGCACTCGCCGGCGCCGGGCACGCCATCACCGGCATCACCAGCGGCTCGGATGACGATCGCGCCTCTGCGGTCCTCCCCGACGTGCCGATCCTCGATCCGCTCGACGTCGTCCGCCGCAGCGAGCTGGTGGTCGTCGCCGTTCCGCACGATCAGCTGGCATCGCTGATCGCGGGGATCGCCGAGGTGGGCGGCTGGCAGATGGGGCAACTCGTGCTCCACACCGACCCGGGGCACGGCATCGAGGTGCTGCGTCCGGCCGCCGAGCGCGGCGCCATCCCTCTCGCGGTGCACCCCGCCATCGCCTTCACCGGGACGACCATCGACCTGCGCCAGCTGCAGGCGAGCTATGCGGCCGTCACCGCCCCGGCGGCGGTGCTGCCGATCGCACAGGCACTGGCGGTGGAGATGGGATGCGAGCCGGTCGTCATCGCCGACGCCGACCGCGCGGCGTACGCGGATGCGATCGAGACGGCGACCGCCTTCTCGCGGTCGATCATCGCGCAGTCGACGGCGCAGCTCCGCGGTATCGGCGTCGAGAACGCGGGGGGCTACCTGTCGGCGCTCGTGCAGTCGGCCGTGGAGACCGCGCTTCGCGATGCGTCGGGTCCGCCGCCGCTGATCTGACGTCCGGCGCGCGGCGGGAGGCCCTGTCGCGGTCGCGGACTCCGGCGCATCGTCAGCGGCCGCCGGAGAACCCGCCGCCTCCGCCGCCCCCGGAGAACCCGCCGCCGAACGAACCGCCGCCGCTCGACGACGAGCTCGCGCTCGGGGCGGAGTAGCTCGCCGCCGCGTGCGATGTCGCCGTGAAGGCGATCAGCTGGCTGCGGAGGAACGGCGCGCTCGGATCCCCGATCCACGACGCGCCGCGCTGCTCGAACGCGTAGACGTGCTCGAGCACGTCGCCCCATTCGTCCTCCATGCCGAAGAGCATCGCGTAGGGGAGCAGGCGCTCGTAGACGACGATCACGTTCGCGCTCCCGTCCTGCCGCCGTTCGGCACCCGCATACGACTGGAGCATCTGCAGCCGGTCCGCCTCGGCCACGCGGATGAACTCCTTCACGCCCAGGAGGTACTCGTAGGTGCGCGCCCCCTCGGGCGTGAGCACGGTGTGCCTGGAGAACGTGTAGAGCGAGGAGCAGAGGACCAGGAAGAGTCCGAAGGAGATGGCCACGAACGCGGGGATGGCGGTCACCCGGCCGGCGATGAGCCCCCACAGCCCCAGCCCGAACCCGGCCAGCGCCACCGCGATCGCACACCACTGCAGGATCACGGCGGCGCGGCTCCGGGCCTTCGTCGTCAGGCCGCGGGCGGCGGCCGCGGCGGTGCCGCTGCTCGCGAGGGTCTTCATCCGAGCGGCGAACTCCTCGCTGGTGGACGGCAGCTCGGCGACGCCGTCGGCGTCGGCGCCGGCGAAGAGGGCGGCGAGGGCCTCCTCGTCGAGCTGATCGGGCATCGGTGCGCGGGGGAGGCGTCGCAGGCGCGGATCCACCACGGCCGTCCCCTCCTCGATGCGGAGTGCGCCGTGAACGGCGAGGTGCACGATCTCCGCCGGGATCGCGTCCTTCGAACCGGGGACCAGTGCGGCGGCGAGGAGGGGCGGCAGCGAGCCCGGGACGTCGTACTGCGCGATGACGATCCCGCTCGCCCTGCGGCGGGATCGCTTCGTGGAGGACACCGCGAACCAGCCGGCGACGGCGATGCCGAGTCCCCCGAGAGCGGCGATCGCGGGCACCGTGTCGGTCACGGGATCGGGCAGGCGCGCGGCGGGCTGGGTGGCTGTGCCGGCATCGAAGCCGATCGCGACCGTGACGCCCTGGCCCGGTGCGAGATCGACGGCCTCGACGCCGAAGGTCGACCCGTCGGCTGTGAGCGGGCATTCGTCCGTCGTCCCGGAGTAGCCGATGTAGCAGCGCGCGTCTCCCGTGAGGCTCTCGGTGAGAGCGTCGTCGAGCACGATGTCGGCTGAGAAGCTCTCGATCGCCTGCGTGCTGTCCAGCGGCAGCAGATCCCAGTAGAACTCGTCGACCCCGGTGTCCGCCGCGAGCACGACGTCGCGCATCTCGTAGTCGATCACGTACGTGGTGAGGCCGCGCACGTAGTCGTCGTCGCCGGTGAGGACGTACAGCAGGCCGTCGTCCTCGTCGGTCTCGAACGGCACGGCGGCACCGTCCTGGTCGGTCACCGACAGCACGCGCACGTCGAGCCAGGCGTTCTCGTAGGAGGTCGGAAGGCCGCGGACGATCCCCTTGTTCTGGTCGGTGTCGGGGAACCGCGCCGTGAGCGCCTCGGTGACGTGCAGGTGCGCGCGTCCCTCCGCATCGAGGCCGAGCTCGTAGCGGGCGTCCCACTCGGCGTACGAGAAGTCGTCGACGTCGGCGGAGGGGGCGGAGGCGGCGGAGGCGGCGGATGCCGGCAGGAGCAGTGCGCCCGCCGCGAGGGCTGAAGCGATGAGTGCGGGGCCGAGACGGGTGGCTGCCATGCCTCGAGGCTATCGAGACTCCGCCACAGGAAGCGGGACCCGACCTCGGTAAACTGGTCGGGACTTTCAAGGAGCCCCGAATGACTGACGCGTCTGTCGCGCCCGAACCGACCACCGCCGCCACCGAAGAGGACGTCCACGAGCAGAAGGCCGTGCGTCTCGCGAAGCGCGAGAGGCTGATCGCGAAGCGGGCGGATGCCGGGGGCGGCGCGTTCCCCGTCGGCGTGCCGGTCACGCACACCATCCCGGCGCTGCGCGCGGAGTACGGCGACCTTGAGGCCGGCGCCGAGACGGGTGTCGTCGTCGGCGTCGCCGGACGCGTGGTGTTCAGCCGCAACACGGGCAAGCTCTGCTTCGCGACTCTGCAGGCGGGCGACGGCTCGCGCATCCAGGCGATGATCTCGCTCGCGAACGTGGGGGACGAGTCGCTCGCCGACTGGAAGGAGTACGTCGACCTCGGCGACCACGTGTTCGTGCACGGCGAGGTCATCTCGAGCCGTCGCGGCGAGCTCTCCATCATGGCGGACGGGTGGGAGATCGCCGCGAAGGCGATCCTGCCGCTGCCCAACGCCTACGCGGAGCTCAGCGAGGAGGGGCGCGTCCGCAGCCGCTACCTCGATCTGATCGTGCGGGAGCAGGCGCGCACCACCGTCCGCGCCCGAGCCGCCGTGAACGCCAGTCTCCGGGCCACGTTCGGCGACCACGACTACCTCGAGGTCGAGACGCCGATGCTGCAGGTGCAGCACGGCGGAGCGTCGGCGCGTCCGTTCGTCACGCACTCGAACGCGTTCGACACGGAGCTCTATCTGCGCATCGCGCCGGAGCTCTACCTCAAGCGCGCCGTCGTCGGCGGCATCGAGCGGGTCTTCGAGATCAACCGCAACTTCCGCAACGAGGGCGCCGACTCGACGCACAGCCCCGAGTTCGCGATGCTCGAGGCGTACCAGGCCTATGGCGACTACAACCAGATGGCGGCTCTCACGCAGGAGCTCGTGCAGCAGGCCGCGATCGCCGTCGCCGGCTCCACGACCGTCACCTGGGCGGACGGGACGGAGTACGACCTCGGCGGCGAGTGGGGCCGCATCTCGATGTACGAGTCGCTGTCCGCCGCATCCGGCCGCACGATCACCCCGACCGCCCCGGTCGAGGAGCTGATCGCGTTCGCCGAGGAGAATGGGGTCGACCTCCCGGCGCAGGCCACGCACGGCAAGCTCGTCGAGGAGCTGTGGGAGCACTTCGTGAAGGGCGACCTCGTGCGTCCCACGTTCGTGATGGACTTCCCCGTCGACACCTCCCCGCTCGTGCGGGAGCACCGCTCGATCGAGGGCGTCGTCGAGAAGTGGGACCTGTACATCCGCGGCTTCGAGCTGGCCACCGGGTACTCCGAGCTCGTCGACCCCGTCATCCAGCGCGAGCGGTTCGTCGAGCAGGCGAAGCTCGCCGCCCGCGGCGACGTGGAGGCGATGCCCGTCGATGAGGAGTTCCTCCGCGCCCTCGAGCACGGGATGCCGCCGTCCGGAGGCATGGGCATGGGGATCGATCGGCTCCTCATGGCGATCACCGGTCTCGGCATCCGCGAGACGATCCTCTTCCCGCTCGTCAAGTAGCGTCCCGCTCGTCACGGAGCGTTCCGTCGGACGGCGATGGTCAGCCAGCAGCGCCCGCGCGTCGGAACGACCACTCCGGCAGCACGGCGCTGCTGATCATCGACGACAGGAGCACGGCGAGTCCGTAGTCGGCGTCGATCTCGGCGACGCGTTCCAGGTAGTGCCCGGCGTGACTCGAACGTCCCAGAGCCCACGACAGCCATGCGGCCGCGGTGAGCGGAGCGGGTCTCGACGCCCGCGGGGCGCGCGCCGCGGCCGCCCGGACGACGTCGAGGGCGACCCGCAGCCGGTCGGGGTCGGGCGCGGGACCTCGGCCGATGAACACATCGCCGATGTCTTCGGGGATACCGGCGCGCGTCCGCGAGAACGCCAGCTGGGCGTCGAGAGTGCGCGCGCCGCCTGCGAGATCCGAGGCCCACTGGGTCAGCGCGACGTCTCGGAAGAGCGGTCTGCCGAGGCACCAGAGCAGCGCAGCGGTGGCGAAGGGCGGAAGGTCGTCCGGCGCGGCGAGCACCGACTCGAAGAACGCCGGCACGTCCTCCAGCAGGACGAGCGCGGCGATCGCCTGCGGGTTCTCCCTGGCGAGGCCCGTGCCGTGCGCCGCCGGACCCAGCAGGCGCTCGAGCTCGATGAGCGCTCGGGCGACGCGCTCCTTCTCGGCGAGGTCGGCGTGCGGCAATGCGGTGCCGGCCAGCTGATCTCCGCTGACATCGCCGATGCCGGGCACCACCGGGACGTCGGTCGACATCTCGTTCAGCTCGGGCTCGTCGTCGAGATAGCTCACCCACCCCTCCGGGGTCACGCAGAGCGCGTCGACGATGCGCAGCCCCGTGTCGACCGCGCGGCCGAGGAGCTCGTCGACCGCCACAGCGAACGGGACGACGAGGCCGTCGCGGGTGGCCTCGCACTCCGTGCTCGTGTAGACGATCACCGCCACCGCATCCGTGCGCTCCACCCGCGCGACCAGGCCCACCGCGGCATCCGCGTACTCCTCCAGCCCGATCCCGGCGTCCGGGAGGTCGAGGCGCATCGCGCCGCTTGTGCGTGAGCCCTGGAAGGGGAGCAGCACGATGCTCTCGGAGGGGGTGAAGCCGGCGAGCGAGGGGACGAGACGCAGGAGATCGGCGGAGCCGGAGGCGCGGAGCACAGTTGTCATGCCGAGAGTGTGGGCGATCGGGCATCTCGGCGACCTCCTGTCCACAGGAGTCGGGGCGATATGACTCCGGGTCCGCGAATGTGGAGGACAGGTGTGGGGCGTACCATGGAGACATGGAGAACTTCTGGCTCGCGGCGGCATGGTCGATCCTTCCGACCATCGGCGTCAGCGTCGTGTTCTTCTTCGTGCTCCGCGGGATCCTCCGCTTCGACCGCACCGAGCGCAAGGTGCATGCACGGATCGAGGCCGAGGAGCGCGCCGCCCGGGGTCTGCCCCCGCGCTCCTGAGCGCTGTCCGCGCCATCGGCTACTGTTAGCCAGGACACCGGGGCGGTCGCGATCCTGGGACGATCGCGGCGGCTGCCGGAGAGGGAACGATGACGTCGGAGACGTGGGGCTGGTGGATCACCGCCTTCCTTCTGGTGCTCGATCTCACGATCCGCATCACCGCGATCATCGTCATCCCGCGCAACCGCCGTCCGACCGCGGCGATGGCCTGGCTGCTCGCGGTGTTCTTCATCCCGTTCGTCGGCGTCTTCCTCTTCATCATGATCGGCAACCCGCGCCTGCCGCGAGCCCGCCGCCGCAAGCAGGACCAGATCAACGAGTACATCGCCGAGACCAGCGAGCATCTGCACTTCGGCACGCTGCGCCCCGACGCCCCGAGCTGGTTCCCTCCGCTCGTCGAGATGAACCACCGGCTGGGCGCCCTGCCGATCTCGGGCGACAACGGGGCCCACCTGATCGCGCGCTACCAGGACTCGCTCGACGCGATGGCCGACGAGATCCGCACGGCCGTCGACTACGTGCACATCGAGTTCTACATCCTCCAGACGGATGCCTCGACCGACAACTTCTTCCGCGCCATGGAGGACGCTGCCGCCCGCGGCGTGCACGTGCGCGTGCTGCTCGACCACTGGGCGAACCGGTGGAAGCCCCGCTATCGGGCGACGATCAGGCGTCTGAACGCCATGGGCGCCGACTGGCATCTGATGCTGCCGGTGCAGCCGTTCAAGGGACGCATGCAGCGTCCCGACCTGCGCAACCACCGCAAGCTCGTGGTCGTCGACGGCAGGGTCGCGTTCCTCGGATCGCAGAACGTCACGGACTCGACCTACAACCTGCCCAAGAACATCAAGCGCGGCCTGCACTGGGTCGACCTCATGGTGCGCATCGACGGCCCGGTCGTGCTGAGCGTGAACGCCATCTTCCTCAGCGACTGGTACAGCGAGACCGACGAGGTGCTGCAGGAGATCGACATCTCGCACGCCGAAGCGGGCTCCGGCGACCTGGACTGCCAGGTCGTGCCGTCGGGGCCCGGCTTCGAGGTCGAGAACAACCTCCGCCTCTTCCTCGGCCTGCTCTACGCGGCCAAGGAGAAGATCATGATCGTCAGCCCGTACTTCGTCCCCGACGAGGCGCTGCTGCTGGCGGTGACGGCGGCCGTGGACCGCGGTGTCGCCGTCGAGCTGTTCGTCTCCGAGGAGGGCGACCAGGCGATGGTCTACCACGCGCAGCGCAGCTACTACGAGGCGCTCCTGAAGGCCGGGGTCCGCATCTGGATGTACCGCAAGCCGTACATCCTGCACACCAAGAGCCTCACGATCGACGACCAGGTCGCGGTGATCGGGTCGAGCAACATGGACATGCGGTCGTTCGGTCTCAACCTCGAGGTGTCGATGCTCGTGCGCGGCGAGGAGTTCGTGGCCGAGATGCGGGTGGTCGAAGACGAGTACCGCTCGCTCAGCCGCGAGCTGACGCTCGAGGAGTGGATGCAGCAGCCGCTGCGGTCGACCGTGCTCGACAATCTCGCGCGCCTGACCTCGGCGCTGCAATAGCAGCCCCGAGATCCCCCGTATAGGGGGTGCCCGCCCTCGAGGGCGGCCGGTAGCCTGTGTCCATGACCTCCTCCACGCGTGTCGTCGCCGCGCTCTCCGCCCTCGGTGCCGTCCTGCTCTTCGCCGGCTGCACGGTCGGCCCCGGCGCGGCGTCGCCGACCTCCACCTCGCTGCCGTCGAGCGGTCCGGGGCAGACGACCGACGACTCCGACGACGTCGAGGGCGCGCTCCTCGACGACGGTCGCATGTTCGCGGTCGTCACATTCGGGTCGTCGACCTGCGTCCCGCAGGTCGACACGGTGTCGGCCGACGGTCAGACGGTCTCCGTGACGCTCGTCGACGTGGACGGCGGAGGGGAGACCGAGAAGGCCTGCACCGCCGATCTCGCCCCGCGGGCGAGCGTCGGAGCCCTGCCCGAGGGCGTCGACCCGACCCAGGAGGTCACGCTGCAGGTCACCTACGGCGACATGACCGAGGACGTCGACCTCGACGGCGATCCGTCGTTCACCGGCACGCCCGGGTCGTCCACCGAGTACCTCCCGTCGGCCGGCTGGATCGGCGACGGCTCTCTCGTGCTGCTCACGTGGGGATCCTCCGGCTGCCCGCCCGTCGTCGACACGCTCGAGGGATCGGGCTCCACGGGGACGGCCACGTTCGTGACCGACGAGAACCAGGCGTGCACGATGGACATGGCCCCGCGCGCCACCATCCTGTCGTTCGGCGACGACGAGGTGGACGACGACGACTTCACCCTCACCCTCGTGGGAGGCGGTCTCGACGGCACCGTGCAGGTGCGCGGCTGACACCGACGCCCACGGCTCGGCCCCGCACGGTCGTCTGACCCCCGACGTCGGGGCTCAGAGACCCGTGACCGGGTGGCCGGCAGGCAGCGCCAGCAGCAGCGCGCTCGGATCGACGCGACAGGTGATGCGCACGGCCGCGCCGAACTCGTCGCCGTCGAGCTCGATCGGGATCGGCGTGGTCGCAGCGGCTTCGGCGGCCGTGCCGCGGAAATAGTGCACCGAGGCATCCCGACCGCGCCGGTCAAGGACGCGTCGGCCGGCGCGGAATCGGCGCAGCACGGAGTTGTCCCACCAGATCTTGCGCCAGACCCCGAGCCATCCCAGGATCCCGGTCGGCTGGATCACGGCGACGTCGAGCGTCGCATCCGTGATCGAGGCGTCGGGGATGAGCGCGATCCCCGCGGGCAGCAGGCCGCAGTTGGCGAACAGGATGCTGTGCACCTTCGTCGTGTGCAGGCGGCCGTCGTCGATCTGGAACACCGCGCGGAACGGCTCGGCCGTCACGAGCGACCTCGCGGCCCCGTCGACGTAGGCGATCCATCCGACGGATCTCTTGAGGTCGGGCCGGGTGTTCGCGATCATGTCGGCGTCCAGGCCGATGCCCGCGAGCACCACGTAGGCGTGCTCCTCGTGCTCCCCGCTCTCCCGCGTGAGACGCGCCCAGCCGATGTCGATCGGATGCCGGAAGTCGCCGAGGGCGGCGAGGATCATGCCGTCGGGGGAGCCGAGCGGGAGTCCGAGGTTGCGGGCGAGGAGGTTGCCCGTGCCGCTGGGCAGGATCGCGAGCGGGACGCCGGTGTTCGCGATCGCCTCGGACACCGCGCGGACCGTGCCGTCGCCTCCGGCGACGAGCACCACGTCGACGCCGCGCTCGAGCGCGAGCGCCGTCGCCGCCTGCCCCGCATCCTCCACGGTCGTCGGGTAGAAGGCCGGATGCTCCCACCCGGCCTCCTGCGACAGCGCGCGCACGCGTCCGCGAAGATGCTTCTCGTCGACCTTGATGGGGTTGTAGATGAGCGCCGCCTGTCGTCTCGTCGAGGCGCTCGTGGTCATGGCGCTACTCTAGCCGCGGCATCCGCTCGTCCCGCCCGCCTCCCGCCGCGCTCTCGGCCGCTGTTCCGGGGCGGACACGCCCGGCACGCCCCATAGACTTGATGGATGATCGACCTCGCACTCCTCCGCGAAAACCCGGAGATCGTCCGCCGTTCGCAGGCCGCCCGTGGCAACGACCAGGGCACCGTCGACGCCGCGCTCGAGGCCGATCGATCGCGCAGGGCGGCGCTCGCCGCCTTCGAGGAGCTCCGCGCCGAGCAGAACGCGTTCGGCAAGCAGGTGGCGAAGGCGCCCAAGGAGGAGAAGGCCGCCCTCGTCGCGCAGGTCAAGGACCTCGCCGATCGCGTCAAGCAGGCGCAGCAGGCGGCGAACGAGGCCGCCGAGACGGCATCCGCTGCGCTGACGCGCATCGAGAACGTCGTGATCGACGGCGTGCCCGCCGGCGGCGAGGCCGACTTCGTCGAGCTGCGTCGGGTCGGCGAGGTGCCGGCATTCGACTTCGAGCCCCGCGACCACCTGGAGATCGGCGAGATCCTCGGCGCGATCGACATGGAGCGCGGCGCGAAGGTCTCCGGCGCGCGCTTCTACTTCCTGCGCGGCATCGGCGCCCGCCTCGAGATCGCGCTCATGAACCTCGCGCTCGACAAGGCGCTGCAGAACGGCTTCGTCCCCCTGATCACCCCGACCCTCGTGCGGCCGGAGATCATGCAGGGCACCGGGTTCCTCGGCGAGCACGCCGACGAGGTCTACCACCTCGACAAGGACGACGACCTCTACCTCGTCGGCACCAGCGAGGTAGCGCTCGCGGGCTATCACAAGGACGAGATCCTCGACCTCGGCTCCGGCGCGCTCCGCTACGCGGGTTGGTCGACCTGCTACCGCCGCGAGGCCGGCTCATACGGCAAGGACACCCGCGGCATCATCCGAGTGCACCAGTTCAACAAGCTGGAGATGTTCGTCTACACGACGCCCGACGACGCCGAGGCCGAGCATCTGCGTCTCGTCGCGCTGCAGGAGGAGATGCTGACGTCGCTGGGCCTCGCCTACCGCGTGATCGACGTCGCCGCCGGGGACCTCGGATCGAGCGCCGCCCGCAAGTACGACATCGAGGCGTGGGTGCCGACGCAGGGTGCGTTCCGCGAGCTCACGTCGACCTCGAACTGCACGACGTATCAGGCGCGCCGGCTCGACATCCGCCACCGGCCCGAGGCGCAGGACGGCCAGCAGTCGAAGACGCAGCCCGTGGCGACGCTCAACGGCACGCTCGCGACGACGCGCTGGATCGTCGCGCTGCTCGAGACCCATCAGCAGGCGGACGGATCGGTGCGGGTGCCCGAGGTCCTGCGGCCCTACCTGGGCGGCCTCGAGGTGCTGGAGCCGACCGCTCCGCACGCGCAGGGACCCACCGCATGAGCGCGTGGCTCGTCGGACTCGACGTCGACGGCACGATCCTGCTGGAGGACGAGTCGATGAGCCCCGGCGTCCCCGAGGCCGTCGCCCGGCTGCGGGACGCGGGCCACGAGGTGACGATCGCGACAGGTCGCAGCTGGAGCGCCACGCAGCGGTACGTGGAGCAGCTCGGGCTCACCCCCGAATTCGTGGTGTGCTCGAACGGCGCCGTGACCATGCGGCGGGTCGGCGACGACTGGGAGCGCTGGCACATCGAGGTCTTCGACCCGACTCCCGTGCTCGCGCTGCTGCGCGACCGACTGCCCGAGGCCCGCTACATGGTCGAGCTCGGCTCGGGGCAGCGTCTGTACACGGAGCACCTCGACGACTGGACTCTCGACGGCGGTCGCCAGGTGGGCTTCGAGGAGCTCGTGGCCGAGCCGGTCTCGCGCGTCGTGGTCGTCTCGCCGGGCCACGACGAGGAGGACTTCCACCGGCTCGTCGCGGACGCCGGCCTCAACGAGGTGTCGTACGCGATCGGCTGGACGGCGTGGCTGGACATCGCCCCGCAGGGCGTCGACAAGGGCACGGCTCTGGAGCGCGTGCGCCGGGAACTCGGCTTCGACGGCGGCAGGGTGCTCGTCGCGGGCGACGGACGCAACGACATCGGGATGTTCGGCTGGGCCCTCGGGCTCGACGGTCGCGCCGTGGCGATGGGCCAGGCGCCCGACGAGGTGAAGTCCGCCGCGGGAGAGGTGACGGGCGACGTCGTCGACGGCGGCCTCGCCGCGGCGCTGAACTCGCTTCCAGCACCTGCCCAGGTCAGCGCAGGAGAATAGAACTCGGCTAGACTCACGGCTTGTCGGCGGATTCGTCTGTCGGGAGGGTTGTCCGAGCGGCCGATGGAGCTGGTCTTGAAAACCAGTGGGCAGAGATGTCTCGTGGGTTCGAATCCCACACCCTCCGCTTCCTGAGCACGGTGTCCCCGCACCGCACGCTGAACCGAAAGGCCCCGAGTGAGTCAGAGCACCCGACGCCGTCGCACCATCGCGCGACACGGCCAGCTGCGCACGCCCGGCCCCGTCAGCCAGCTGCTGAAGTTCCTCGCGATCGGTCTCGCCGTCGTCCTCGTCAGCGGCGTCAGCGTCGCGGCGTACGTGGTCTACGACCTGTCGAGCACGGTCACGGCCAATGCCGTCGAGCTCGAGGACACGAAGGACCTCCCGCCGGACATCAGCGAGTACGAAGGCGGCTTCAACCTGCTCCTCACGGGCGTGGACACGTGCGAGGAGGCCTATGCCGCCTACTTCGGCGAGCGCTGCAGCGGCCCGGACTCGGAGGGGACGCTCAACGACGTCAACCTGCTCGTGCACGTCTCCGAGGAGCCGCGCCGCATCACCGTCGTGAGCTTCCCCCGCGACCTCATGCTCCCCATCCCGGAGTGCGAGGACGAACAGGGCGACGTCCAATCGGCGATGAGCAAGCAGCCGCTCAACACCGCCTACACCGACGGCGGCCTGAACTGCGTGGCCAAGACGATCACGCAGCTCACGGGACAGGACATCCAGTTCGCGGCATCCGTCACATTCGGCGGAGTGATCGAGATCACGAACGCGATCGGCGGGGTCGATGTGTGCCTCGCGACGCCCATCAAGGACAAGTACACCGGACTCGACATGGCGGCCGGCACGCACACGATCCAGGGCCTGGAGGCGCTCCAGTTCCTGCGCACCCGGCACGGCGTGGGCGACGGCAGCGACCTCGGCCGCATCGGCAACCAGCAGCAGTACATGTCGAGCCTGGTCCGCAAGATGATCAGCGGCGAGACTCTCGGCAACGTCCCCGTCATGCTCAAGCTCGCGAACGTCGGCCTCAGCAACGTCGAGGCCAGCACGTCGCTCGCCGACCCGATGAAGATCGTGCAGATCGCGCTCGCCGTGAAGTCGGTGCCGTTCGAGGACATCGTCTTCCTGCAGTTCCCGACCCAGACCGATTCGGACAACCCGAACAAGGTCGTCGCGAACAAGTCGGCGGCGCAGACGATGTGGGACGCGATCAATGCGAACGCGCAGCTGCAGGTCACGCACGAGAACAGCGAGAACGACGGCGTCGTCGTGACGGATCCGGTTCCCGGGACCGAGCCCACGACTCCGGATGCCGGAGCCACGCCCGACCCGGCGGCGACGCCCGACAACGTCGTGGCACTGCCGGACTCGATCAAGGGGAACTCGGCCGCGCAGCAGACCTGTTCCAACGGCAACGTGCGCTGACTCCGCTCGCGCCGCTCGGACCACGCCGCCCCTCCCGTTCTCGGGAGGGGCGGCGTCGTCGTGAGGTCAGCGGTCGTCGTGAGGTCAGCGCTCGTCGACGGGCGAGCGGTCGATAGGAGAGCGGTCGTCGACCGGAGGATGCAGCACATCGATGAGCGCCGCGATGATGCCCGGCATGTCGACGCTGCGGTCGATCATCCACTGCAGCTGCAGCCCGTCGGCGACGGCCTGGATCACCCGCGACATCGTGTCCGGATCGAGGGCGGCCCGGCCGTCGTCGTCCGCGAAGGCCCCCGCGATGACGTGGTGCAGGCGCTCCCGCCGCGCGAGGAAGTACTCGTGTGCGGGGTGGTCGGGGTCGACGGCGTCGACCGCGAGACGGGAGAAGAGCTCGACGACGCCGGGCACCTCGGTGTTGTGGCGGATCACTTCGATGAACGCGGCCTTGGCGTCGACGGTCTCCGACACCTCCGTCAGGTGCGGGTCCTTCTCGTCGCGAGCGTCCCGCGTGCGGAGCACCTCGGTGAACAGCTCCTCCTTGCTGCCGAAGTAGTGCAGGAGGGCGGCCGGCGTCACGCCGACGCCCTCGGCGATCTGCTTCAGGGAGGCGTTCTGATAGCCCCTGCGGCCGATCACGTCGAGCGCGCTCTCGAGGATCTCCTCGCGTCGGGCGACGCCTTTCGCGTATGAACCTCGTCGTGCCATGCGTCGACCCTAATCTGAACGATGTTTGAGTTCCAATACTGACTCGCATATAGTTTTCGCAAGACACCGGCGTCGCCCCGCGAAAGGAAGACCATGACCGACACCTCGGCATCCGACCTCACTCTCGAAGAGAAGGCATCGCTGACCAGCGGGGCGGATTTCTGGACGACGAAGGCGCTGGACCGGATCGGTCTCCCGTCGATCATGATGACCGACGGTCCGCACGGTCTGCGCAAGCAGGCGGGCGGCAGCGATCACCTGGGCCTCGCCAGCAGCGTCCCCGCCACCTGCTTCCCTCCCGCCGTCGGCATCGGGTCGTCGTTCGACCCGGAGATCATCGAGCGCGTGGGTGCGGCCATCGGCGCCGAGGCGGCGATCGAGGACGTCGCGGTCGTGCTCGGCCCTGGCATCAACATCAAGCGCTCGCCGCTGTGCGGACGCAACTTCGAGTACTTCTCCGAGGACCCGATCGTGTCGGGCGTGCTCGGCGCGGCATCCGTGCGAGGTGTCCAGTCGCAGGGCGTCGGCACGTCGCTGAAGCACTTCGCCGCGAACAACCAGGAGACCGATCGGATGCGGGCGAGCTCGGACGTCGATCCGCGCCCGCTGCACGAGATCTACCTGCGCGGATTCGAGCGCGTCGTCACCGAGGCGCAGCCGTGGACCGTCATGTGCTCGTACAACCGGATCAACGGTGTCTACGCGTCGGAGGACCCGTGGCTGCTGACCCGGGTGCTCCGCGACGACTGGGGCTTCGAGGGCCTCGTGGTGTCGGACTGGGGCGCGGTGAACGATCGCGTCGCCGGCGTCGCGGCAGGACTCGATCTGGAGATGCCGTCGTCGGGCGGTCGGACGGATGCTCAGCTGGTCGCCGCGGTCCGGGCGGGGGAGCTCGCCGAGAGCGCTCTCGACACCGCTGCGCAGCGGACGATCGACCTCGTGCGCAAGGCGCAGGCGCGCCCGTCGGTCTCCGGCGCCCTGGACGTCGACGCCCATCACGCCCTCGCACGCGAGGCCGCGGGCCGATCGATCGTGCTCCTCAAGAACGACGGAGCGCTGCTGCCCCTCTCCGCAGACCGCACGGTCGCCGTGATCGGCGCGTTCGCCACGGAGCCGCGCTACCAGGGCGCGGGGTCGTCGCTGATCAACCCGACGAGACTCGACCTGGCCCTCGACGAGATGCGAGCGCTCGGCGGCGACGTCGCGTACGCGCCGGGATTCGCGGTCGAGGGCGGCGCGATCGCGGCATCCGGTCGCTCGGCCGACGAGCTGCGGGACGAGGCCGTCGCCGCGGCGGCAGCCGCGGATGTGGCCGTGGTGTTCCTCGGACTGCCCGCCGCCGAGGAGTCGGAGGGCTTCGACCGCGAGCACATCGACCTGCCTGCCGCGCAGCTCGCGGTGCTCGACGCCGTGCTCGAGGCCAACCCGGACACGGTCGTCGTGCTCTCCAACGGCGGCGTCGTGGCGCTGCCGTTCGCGGATCGCGTGCCGGCCCTGGTCGAGGCCTGGCTGCTGGGTCAGGCAGGAGGCGGAGCCGTCGCCGACGTCCTCTACGGGGCCGTGAACCCCTCGGCCAAGCTCACCGAGACCGTTCCGGTGCGCCTCGAGGACAACCCGTCGTTCGGCAGCTTCCCCGGCGAGTTCGGGCACGTGCGCTACGGCGAGGGCGTGCTCGTCGGCTACCGGTGGTACGACGCGAAGGGCCTCGACGTCGCCTTCCCGTTCGGCCACGGCCTGTCGTACACCGCCTTCGCCTACGGACCGGTCGCGGCCGAGGTCGCCGGCGACGGCGACGTGGTGGTGCGTGTGGACGTCACGAACACCGGCGCCCGCGACGGACGCGAGATCGTGCAGGTCTACGCGTCGCCGCGCGCGTCGGCCGTGCAGCGCGCGCCCCGGGAGCTCAAGGCCTTCTCGTCGGTCGCGCTGTCGGCGGGGGAGACGAAGACCGTCGAGCTCGTCATCCGTCGCGAGGACCTCGCCTACTGGGATGTGCGGGTCGACCGGTGGGTCGTCGAGCCCGGCGAGTACAGGATCGAGGCGGCGGCCTCGAGCCGGGACATCCGCTCGTCGACATCGGTCCAGGTCACGGGCGACATCGTGTCGCTGCCGCTGACACTGGAGTCCTCGATCGGCGATGTGCTCGCGCATCCGGTCGCCGGTCCGATCGTCATGTCGGCGCTCGGCGGCTTCCTGGGCGAGCTCAACGGCGCGGATTCATCGGCCGCGTCGATGATGCCGAACGACGAGGCCATGCAGAAGATGATGGCGTCGTTCCCCATCGGCAGGCTCATCGGCTTCCCCGGGATCGACGTGACGCACGAGCAGGTCGAGCAGCTCCTCGCCGGCGCCAACGCGGGAACACTCGCGCAGGCCTGATCGGCCGTCGTCGACTCCGAACGGCCCGCCCGGGGCGCGCTCGACGCGCCTCGGGCGGATCCGGTCAGCCCTCGGTCGACCGGCGGACGATGAGCTCGGGCGGGAACACGGTCTGGCGGGGGATGCTGTCGGGATCGGCGGCCTCCTCGAGCACGATGCGCAGCGCGGTGCGGCCGATCATGCGACTCGGCTGACGGATCGACGACAGCGGCACGGCGGCGGCGGCCGCGAACGGGTTGTCGTCGAAGCCGATCAGCGCGATCTCGTCGGGGACGAGCAAATGTCCTCCCGACACGAGCGACTGCAGGAGCCCGAGCGCCAGCAGGTCGTTCGCGGCGAAGAGCGCGTCGGGCCACTCCCGTCGAGGTCGTGTCAGCAGTCGGGCGCCGGCGGTCACGCCCTCCTCGACGGTCATGGCGGACGTCGGGATCACCTCGAGGTCGACGTGCACGCCGGCGTTCTCGGCGGCGGCCCTGGCGCCCGCGAGACGATCGGTCACCTGCCGCATGTCGAACGGCCCGCCCACGAAGGCGATACGGCGTCGTCCGCCCTCGATCAGATGCTCGACCGCGAGACGTCCGCCCGCGACGCTGTCGACCGACACCGACGAGAATCCGCTGTCGGCGCTGAACCGGTCGACGAGCACGGTCGCGATGCCGCTCGCACGGAAACGCCGGAGCTGCGTCATCACATCGCCGTACGGGGCGATGAGCAGTCCGCGCACCTGCTGCTCGCGGAACAGGTCGAGGTAGACCTTCTCGCGGGACGGGTCGTCGTCGGTGTTGCCGTAGAGGATCGCGATGCCGTGGCTCGACGCCTCGTCCTCCGCACCGCGGACGACGTCGCTGTAGAACGGGTTCTGCCCGTCGAGCACGACGAATCCGACGGTCGTGCTGACTCCGGCGCGCAGCTTGCGCGCCGCGTCGTTGCGCACGTATCCGAGTTCGTCGATGGCTCTGGTCACCCGCTCGACCGAGTCGCTCGACACCTCGTCGGGGCGGTTGAGGACGTTCGAGACGGTGCCGACGGACACTCCCGCCCGGACGGCGACATCGCGGATGCTGACCGGCATCGGCTGTCCTCTCGTCGTCGGGCGGATCACACTTCGGCATCAGGGTCTTGACCTGCGACCGGCATCACATACACTAGCCTGAAACGAGCTTGAATCGATTCAGGTAAAGTTCATTCCGATCATCATCCCCCTCAACGGAGAGGAAAGCCAGTGGTAGACGCAGCCTCCGCCCGCAGCGCTCCCCCCACCGCGCTCGAACTGCATCGGGTCGTGAAGTCCTTCGGACCCGTCGTCGCTCTCCGCTCGGGAAGCCTCACGCTGCGGTCGAACTCGATCCACGCGCTGATCGGCGAGAACGGCGCGGGCAAGTCCACGCTCGTGAAGATCATGGCGGGTCTCTACCGTCGTGACTCGGGGGACTTCCGACTGCACGGCGAGGAGGTCGACTTCACCAGCACGGCGCAGTCGAAGGCCGCCGGCATCGCGGTGATCTATCAGGAGCCGACCCTGTTCCCCGACCTCTCGGTCACGGAGAACATCTTCATGGGCCGCCAGCCCACCGGCCTGCTCGGCCGGATCGACCGCAAGGCCATGCGCACCGAGGTCGAGCAGATCTTCCGTCGACTGGGCGTCGCGCTCGACCCCGACCGGATCACCGAGGGACTGTCGATCGCCGACCAGCAGATCATCGAGATCGCCAAGGCCATCTCGCTCGACGCGAGCGTGCTGATCATGGACGAGCCGACCGCGGCGCTCAGCGGCGTCGAGGTGGACCGCCTGTTCGCCGTCGCGCGCAGCCTCCGCGACGAGGGGCGTGCCATCCTCTTCATCTCGCACCGCTTCGACGAGGTGTTCGCCCTCTGCGACACCGTCACGGTCATGCGCGACGGGGCGTACATCGCCACGACGCCCATCGCCGAGACGACGGTCGACGACCTCGTCCGGCAGATGGTCGGACGGGACGTGACCGAGCTCTTCCCCAAGCAGGAGGCCGCGATCGGGGAGCCGCTCCTCGAGGTCTCGGGGCTGACCCGCCCCGGCGTCTTCCACGACATCTCCTTCACGGTCCGCGCAGGCGAGATCGTCGCCCTCGCCGGCCTCGTGGGAGCCGGGCGCTCCGAGGTGGCGCGCGCCGTCTTCGGCGTGGACCCCTACGTCGAGGGCGACGTGCGGATGCTCGGGTCCGCCGTCGCACGTCGCAACCCCACCGCCGCGATGCGCAGCGGACTCGCCCTCGTCCCCGAGGACCGACGCAAGCAGGGCCTCGTCATCGACGCGGGCGTGGGAGGCAACATCACGCTGGCGATCCGTCGGCGGCTGTCGAAGTGGGGTCTCATCACGAGCGGCATCGAGAATCGCGCCGCCAAGGAGTGGGCGTCCCGCCTCGAGGTCAAGACACACGCGCTCGACACCGTGGCATCCACCCTCTCCGGCGGCAACCAGCAGAAGGTCGTCCTCGCCAAGTGGCTCGCCACGGATCCGCGAGTGCTCATCATCGACGAGCCGACCCGCGGCATCGACGTGGGCACGAAGTCCGAGGTGCACCGCCTCCTCTCGCAGCTGGCGGGCGAGGGCATGGGCATCCTGATGATCTCGTCGGAGCTGCCCGAGGTGCTCGGGATGGCCGACCGCGTGCTCGTGATGCGCGAGGGGCGCATCACCGCCGAGATCACCCGGGACGACGCCACCAGCGAGAACGTCATGTTCGCCGCCACCCACTCATCGGAGCAGCACTCATGAGCACCACCACCGTCCCCGTGGCCGCCGCTCCGGCGTTCGCCAAGAAGCCCGGCGGCATCGGGCGCGCGCGCGAGTTCGGCATCTTCGCCGCGCTCGTCGTCGTCGTGATCGCCGCGACCGCCAAGAACCCCGCGTTCCTGTTCAGCGCCGACGGCTGGCGCGACCTGCTGCTGACGCCGTCCATCCTCGTGCTCGTCGCGGTCGGTCAGGCCATCGTGATCATCACCCGCAACGTCGACCTGTCCGTCGGCTCGGTCATGGGCCTCACCGCGTACCTCACCGGTCGGCTGTTCGTCGACGTCCCCGGCATCCCCATCGTCGTGGTGGTGATCGCCGCCGTGCTGTTCGGCGCGGTCCTCGGTCTCATCAACGGCGCGCTGGTCGCGTTCGCGAAGGTGCCGGCCATGGTGATCACGCTCGGCACGCTGTATGCCTATCGCGGCATCAACGTGCTGTGGACAGGCAGCGACCGCATCAACGCCTCCGACATGCCGAAGGACTTCCTCGGCCTGGGCACTCAGCAGATCCTGTTCATCCCGGTGCTGTCGATCATCGCGGTGATCGTGCTGGCGCTCGCCGCCTGGTACATGCGCAACACCCGCGGCGGCCGCGAGTATTACGCGATCGGGTCGGACCCGTCGGCCGCGGAGCTGTACGGCCTCAAGGTCACCCGGCGCGTGCTCTCGGCCTTCATCCTGTCGGGCGCGCTCGCCGGACTCGCCGGCGTCTTCTACGCCGCTCGCTACGGATCGATCAGCTCGCAGGCGGGTTCCGGATGGGAGCTCGACGCCGTGGGCGCCGCGGTCATCGGCGGCATCGCGATCACCGGCGGCGTCGGCACGGTGTGGGGCGCGGCCATCGGCGCCATGCTCCTCATGACCATCAACAGGGCGCTGCCGATCCTCGGCATCCCGGACTTCTGGCAGCGCGCCGTGGTGGGCGTGCTCATCATCGGCGCCATCGTGCTCGACCGCGTCCTCGCGGTGCGGCAGAAGCGCCAGCTCATCGAGGCGAGGGACGAATCATGACCACCGCGACGACGACCACGACGTCGATCCGCGTCATCCGCGACTACGACCGTCCGCTCTGGCGCCGCATCCTGATCAATCGGGAGTTCGCGATCATCGCGCTCCTCGTGCTGGTCTCGGTGGTCGCCGCGATCACGATCCGCGGATTCGCCCAGCCGATCACGGCGAACTACCTGCTGCTCGACGTCGCCCCGATCCTGCTCATCGCGCTGCCGATGACCCTGGTGATGATCACCGGGGAGATCGACCTCTCGGTGGGATCGATGGTGGGTCTCGCCAGCGTCGTGACCGGCGTGCTCACGCAGTCCGACGCCCCGTTCGAGGTCGCGGCCCTCGCGGCTCTCCTCGTGGGCGTCGTCGGGGGAGCGTTCAACGGCTTCCTCGTGACCGTGGTCGGGCTCCCGTCTCTCGCCGTGACCATCGGCACGCTCGCCCTGTTCCGCGGTCTGGCGGTCGGCCTGCTCGGCACGACAGCGGTCACCGACTTCCCCGAGACGTGGACAGCCCTCGCGAAGGCGAAGATCGCCGGCACGTCGATCCCGTACATCGTGATCCCGTTCCTGATCCTGCTCGCGGTGTTCGTGGTGCTGCTGCACTTCACGCCGTTCGGTCGCGGCGTCTTCGCGATCGGACTGTCGAAGGACGCCGCGCGCTTCTCGGGAGTGGACGTCGAGCGCACGAAGTTCATCCTGTTCGTGCTCTCGGGCGTGGTCGCGGCGTTCGCCGGCATCTTCTACACGCTGCGATTCGGCAGCGCGCGAGGCGACAACGCCACCGGACTCGAGCTGCAGGTGATCGCCGCCGTCGTGCTCGGCGGGGTCTCCGTCTTCGGCGGCCGCGGGCACCTGCACGGCGTCGTCGCCGCGGTGCTCCTCATCGGGGTGCTGGGCAGCAGCCTGCGCCTCGCCGGCGTCACCTCCGACGTCATCAACATCATCACGGGCGGTCTGCTGATCTTCTCGGTCGTCGCAGCCAGCGTCCTCGCCTGGGCGCACCGCATCCGCGCCAAGGCCGGTCCGCCCCCACGCGTCGCAGCCTCCCCCGCACCATGAGGCAGCCTCTCATCGCCGGCATCCGCCTGCGGTGATCATCACGAAAGGAAGAACAATGACGTTTGCACGCAAGAAGGTCGCCGCCTTCGCGGCGATGGCCGTCGCCGCGGCGCTCGTGCTGAGCGGCTGCGCCGACACCAGCGGCGGCTCCGGCGGCTCGAGCTCGGGCGAGGGCGGAGGATCCGACAACCTCGCGATCACGTTCCTGCCCAAGAACCTCGGCAACCCGTACTTCGACACCTCGAGCGAGGGCGGCAAGAGCGCCGTCGACGAGTTCGGCGGCACGTTCGCCGAGGTCGGTCCCGCCGAGGCCACGCCCGACGCGCAGGTCAGCTACATCAACACCGCCACGCAGCAGGCCGTCGGCGCGCTCGTCGTCTCGGCGAACGACCCGAAGGCCATCTGCGACGCGCTGAACGAGGCACGCGACGCCGGCGTCAAGGTCGTCACCTTCGACTCCGACACGAACCCCGAGTGCCGCGACCTGTTCATCAACCAGGCCGACTCCGAGGGCATCGCCAAGGTGCAGGTCGACCTCATCGCCGACCAGATCGGCGGCGCCGGCGAGGTCGCGATCCTGTCGGCATCCGCCAACGCCACCAACCAGAACGCCTGGATCGACCTGATGAAGGAGTACATCGCCAGCGACTACCCCGACATCACGCTCGTCGAGACGGTCTACGGCGACGACGACGACCAGACCTCGTTCGACAAGACCGCAGCGCTCCTGCAGAGCTACCCGAACCTGAAGGGCATCATCTCGCCCACGACGGTCGGCATCGCGGCCGCGGCACGCTACGTGTCGACGTCGGACTACAAGGGCAAGGTCGCCATCACGGGTCTCGGCACGCCGAACCAGATGCGCGAGTACGTCGAGGACGGCACCGTCACCGCGTTCGCTCTGTGGAACCCGGCCGACCTCGGCTACCTGGCGGCCTTCGCGGCCAAGGCGCTGATCGAAGGCGACATCACCGGCGAAGAGGGCGACACCTTCGAGGCCGGCGAGCTGGGCGAGTACACCGTGGGAGCCGACGGCGTCGTGCTGCTCGGCGACCCGTTCGAGTTCAACGCCGACAACATCGGCGACTTCGACTTCTGAGTCGAGGTCCTGCGAGGGGCGTCCGGGCTTCGGCTCGGGCGCCCCTTCTGTGTGTGTGTCGTGTGTGCGACGCGTGTGCGTCTTGTGTGCGACTTTGTGTGTGTGATGTGTGTGAGGTTCGGTCTCGGTCGGGGCGCTCCGCCTGCAGGCTCGAAACACGTCTGCATGCCGAGASGGGCGGRTKCGGCATGCACACGGCATCTGGGCATGCAGACGGAATGTGCCGGGTGGTGGGCGGTGTAGGCCGGCGCGGMCGGAGYGGTCGRGGGC
>NZ_LWCU01000003.1 GCF_001650405.1 Microbacterium sp. H83
CAGATGTGGAAGCACGGTAACGTGTGCAGCTGACTGGTACTAATAAGCCGATGACTTGATAACACCCCGTTTGTTGGTGCTACGCGTCCACTG
Organism: Microbacterium sp. H83; assembly: GCF_001650405.1. Classification (GTDB taxonomy): domain Bacteria; phylum Actinomycetota; class Actinomycetes; order Actinomycetales; family Microbacteriaceae; genus Microbacterium. The sequence continues at coordinate 94 of NZ_LWCU01000003.1, forward strand.
AGTGGTTCTCGATGTACGGTCGAGAACCGCATACCAAAATCTTTTTGTTATGCACGATTTGAAACATCAATAGTGTTTCGGCGGCCATAGCGTGAGGGAAACGCCCGGTYACATTCCGAACCCGGAAGCTAAGCCTCACAGCGCCGATGGTACTGCAGGGGGGACCCTGTGGGAGAGTAGGACACCGCCGGACTCCTTTTAGACAAAATGGCCACCCATCGTTGGGTGGCCATTTTGCGTTTACAGACACTGATATCGAGGAGCATCATGCCGGAAGAGGAAGAGCGCCGTCCGCGTCGCAACGACGACAGAGGACAGCGCGGAGACCGACCTTCCGGTGCTCGCCCCGCCCAGAACCGCGGCGGCTACAACCGCGACTCTCGTGATGGTGGCGCTCCCCGTCGCGAGGGTGGGTACAACCGTGATGGTGGCGCTCCGCGTCGCGAGGGCGGATACAGCCGAGATGGCGGCGCACCCCGTTCCGGTGGATATAGCCGTGATGGTGGCGCTCCCCGTCGCGAGGGTGGGTACAACCGTGACGGCGGCGCTCCGCGATCCGGTGGGTACAACCGCGACAACCGCGACGGCGGCGCACCCCGCTCCGGTGGGTACAACCGCGATGGTGGCGCGCCGCGTCGCGAAGGTGGCTACAACCGCGATGGTGGCGCTCCGCGTCGCGAGGGCGGGTACAACCGAGATGGTGGCGCTCCGCGTCGCGAGGGTGGGTACAACCGTGACGGCGGGGCACCCCGCTCCGGTGGGTACAACCGCGATGGTGGCGCTCCGCGTCGCGAAGGCGGGTACAACCGTGACGGCGGGGCACCCCGCTCCGGTGGGTACAACCGCGATGGTGGCGCTCCGCGTCGCGAAGGCGGGTACAACCGTGACGGCGGCGCTCCGCGCTCCGGTGGGTACAACCGCGATGGTGGCGCTCCGCGTCGCGAGGGTGGGTACAACCGTGACGGCGGGGCACCCCGCTCCGGTGAGTACAACCGCGATGGTGGCGCTCCGCGTCGCGAAGGCGGGTACAACCGTGACGGCGGCGCTCCGCGCTCCGGTGGGTACAACCGCGATGGTGGCGCTCCGCGTCGCGAGGGTGGGTACAACCGTGACGGCGGGGCACCCCGCTCCGGTGGGTACAACCGCGACAACCGAGATGGTGGTGCACCGCGTCGCGAAGGCCGGTACAACCGCGACGGCGGCGCACCCCGCTCGGGTGGGTACAACCGCGACAACCGCGACAACCGCGACAACCGCGACAACCGCGATGGTGGCGCGCCGCGCCGGGAGTCGACGCGCTCGTACCCGCAGCGCGGGGGAGCCGGCCGCGAGCGCCCGGTTCAGGCATCGGGCGACCGCCCGCGCTTCAACGACCCGCACATCCCCGACGACGTCACGGCGCGGGACCTGCACTCTTCGGCTCGCAACGAGCTGAAGACGCTGAGCAAGGAGAACGCCGACCTGGTCGCGCGCCACCTCGCAATGGCTTCCCGTCTCATCGACGAGGACCCGGCCCTGGCGCACGAGCATGCCCTGGCGGCATCCCGTCGTGCGGGGCGCATCGCGATCGTCCGCGAGACGCTCGGGATCACCGCATACGCCACCGAGGACTTCGCGCTGGCCCTGCGTGAACTGCGCACCTACCGGCGCATCTCGGGCAAGGACGACCAGATCGCTCTGATGGTCGACAGCGAGCGCGGCATCGGACGCCCGGACCGCGCGCTCGAGACCGGCCGTGCCGTCGACCGTGCCACGCTCACGACGCCGGTGCGCGTCTCCCTCGCCATCGCCATGTCAGGGGCACGCCTTGACCAGGGTGACCTCGAGCTCGCGCTCGGCGAACTGGAGATCCCGGAGCTCGACCCGGACCGCGCGTTCGAGTGGAGCCCTGCGCTCTTCTCTGCCCGTGCGGCGGTGCTCGAAGACCTCGGCCGCACCGACGAGGCCGAGTTCTGGGCTCATCGTGCGGAGGTCGCTGCCGAGGCACTGGGCGTCGACGACGCCGGTGACGAGGAGATCATCATCGAGGACGGCCTCATCGAAGGCTTCGACGACACCGACGCCGACGCAGACACCGACGCCGACGCAGACACCGACGCCGACGCAGACACCGACGCAGACACCGACGCCGACAGCATCGCCGGCCCCGGCGCCGACTCCGACGCCGACGCCGAGACCGAGACCGGCGCGGAGGAGTCCGAGCCGGAGTACTCGATCGACGACGAGGTCCGTGAGCTCCTCGGCGAAGATGACGTCGACACCGACGAAAACGACGCCACCGAGAGCGCGGCCGCTTCCGAGACCCCCACGTCCTCCGACCCCTCGAAGGAGGCGTAGTGGGGCTGTTCTCCAAGAAGCCCGCGCTGCGCACGCCGCTCGACGGGGTCGACGCCGTCCTGGCTGATCTCGACGGCGTGGTGTACGCGGGTCCTGGAGCGCTGCCGCATGCGGTGGAGAGCTTGAACGCGGCTGCCGGCTCAGCGCGGCTCGGCTACATCACGAACAACGCCTCGCGCACGGATGCCTCTGTGGCGGCGCATCTGAGCAGTCTCGGCCTCGATGTCGCTCCGGCCGACGTGATCACGAGCCCGCAAGCCGCGATGCGGCTTCTGGCGGGGATCGTGCCTCCGCCCGCGACGCTTCTCATCGTCGGGGGAGACGGACTCGTCGACGAGGCGGAGAAGGCCGGCTATACGGTGACCCGCAGCGCCGACGACGCTCCGGATGCCGTCGTGCAGGGCTTCGCGCCCGAGGTGGCCTGGACCGATCTCGCCGAGGCGGCGTTCGCGCTGAAGGTGCCCGAGGACGAGGGCGGCATCCCGTGGATCGCCACCAACACCGACTGGACCATTCCGCGCGAGCGCGGCGTCGCCCCGGGCAACGGCACGCTCGTCTCGGCCGTGCACACGGCGATCGGGCGACTGGCGACCGTCGCCGGCAAGCCCGAGGTCCCGATCTTCGAGGAGGCGATGGCGCGCTTCGGCGCCCGGTCCCCGCTCTTCATCGGCGATCGTCTCGACACCGACATCCTCGGTGCGGTTCGCGCCGGTATCGACTCGGCCCTCGTGCTGACGGGCATCGATCGCCCGAAACACGTCCTCGCGGCGCCTGAGGGCTCGCGTCCCACGTACATCCTCAGCGATCTCCGGGAGCTGCACGAGCCGTATCCCCAGGTCACGGTCGTAGACGGTGTGCACTCCGTCAACGGCGCGTCGGTGCGGGTCACCGGTGCGGATGTCGAGATCCTCGCGGAGGGCGAGTCGCAGATCGACCTCCTGCGCGCCGGAGCAGCGGCGATCTGGGCGTCGGGCACGCCGGTGTTCGTGCTGCGGGTGCCGGAGCGCCTGTACGACGATCCCTTCCATCGTCCGTGACTCGGGGCGGCCGTGCCGCCGCCGTGGCACCGTCATCCTGTCACCGTCGCCCCGTACAGTAGGTACGTGAGCGATGAGACGACGAACGCACCGACCGACGGTCTGTGGAGTCGCCTGCGTCTGATCGAAGGGCAGCCGCTGGCCGCCCGGGCGGATGCGTACTCCGGGCTGCACGACGAGCTCTCCCGCCGCCTCGAGAGCGGCGCGAGACTCGACCAGCGCGACGCCCCGGGTCCCCGATGACCCGACTCGACGCCGCCCTCGCCGCGCGGGGACTCGCTCGTTCGCGCACCCATGCAGCGACCCTCATCGCCGACGGCCTCGTGAGCGTCGACGGCCGTCCGGTGGTGAAGTCCTCGACCCGGATCGACGATACGGCCGAGCTGTCGGTCGCCGGCGTCGACCACTACGTCGGCCGCGGAGCGCACAAGCTGATCGCGGCACTGGACGCCTTCGGCATCCGCACCGACGGGCGACTGGCGCTCGACATGGGGGCGTCCACCGGGGGCTTCACGCAGGTCCTGCGCGAGCGCGGGGCGCGCCGAGTGCTCGCGGTCGACGTCGGGCACGAGCAGCTCGCAGCCGCCGTGGCCGCAGATCCGGGCGTCGTCTCCGTCGAGGGCTACAACGTGCGGCACATGACACCGGAGAACCTCGCCGACGTCACCGGCGAATCCGCAGCGCCCGACATCATCGTCGGCGATCTCTCGTTCATCTCTCTCGAGCTCGTGCTCCCCGCGGTCGCGGTCGTCGCCGCCCCGGACGCCGACGTCGTCCTGCTCGTGAAACCTCAGTTCGAGGTCGGCCGCACCGCCGTGCGCGGCGGCCTCGTCACCGACCCGGCCACCCGCGCCGATGCCGTGGCACGCGTGGTGTGGAGCGCGTGGGACTCCGGCTTCGGGATGCTCGGCATCCTCACCTCTCCGATCCTCGGGACGCATGGCAACTCCGAGTACCTGGTGCATCTCGCGCCGGGCCGGGGGAGTGATCCGTCAGAATGGTCGGACCGCATCAATGCACTGGCAGGGGGACGATGAACGAGCGCAACATCCTGGTCGTCGCCCACGCCGGCCGCGAGGACACGGTGGCGGCCGCGTGGCGCGTGATCGAGTCCCTCCGCGGCTCGGGTGCGCGTCCGGTGCTCGCCGGCGACGACAGCGCCGACCTCCGCGCGGTCGACCCGCGGTTCGGCTCGGTCGACGTGCTCGGCGACTCGGTACGGCAGGACGAGCTGGAGCTGGCGATCGTGCTCGGCGGAGACGGAACGATCCTGCGCGCCGCGGAGCTCGTGCGCGGCTGCGCCGCCCCCGTGCTCGGCATCAACATGGGTCACGTCGGCTTCCTCGCCGAGATCGACCGCGACGACATGGACGCGGCGGTGCGTCGAGTGATCGACCGCGACTACGAGGTCGAGGAGCGCCTCGCCCTGTCCGTCCGCGTCAAGGACGTCGACGGTGCGGTGGTCTACGAGACGTTCGCCCTCAACGAGGCGACGGTCGAGAAGGCCAGCCGCGAGCGCATGATCGAGGTGGTGCTCGAGATCGACGGCCGTCCGCTGTCGAGCTTCGGATGCGATGGGATGGTCGTGTCGACCCCCACCGGGTCGACCGCCTACAACTTCTCCGCAGGCGGGCCGGTGATCTGGCCGAGCGTCGAGGCCATCGCCGTGATCCCGCTCTCCGCGCACGCCCTGTTCGCGAAGCCGCTCGTCGTGAGTCCCGACGCCGCCGTCGCGATCGAGATGCTCGAGGGCACCTCGGGATCCGGCATCCTCTGGTGCGACGGCCGACGCTCGCACGATCTGCCGCCGGGGGCGCGCGTCGTCGTGCGGCGCTCGTCGCGACCCGTGCGGCTCGCCCGGCTGCATCCGACGGCGTTCACCGACCGACTGGTGCGCAAGTTCCAGCTGCCGGTCGCCGGGTGGCGCGGACAGGGGGCGAGCGCATGATCGAGGAGATGCGGATGCAGGGCCTCGGCGTGATCGCCGACGCCGTCCTGCCCCTCGGCGCCGGGTTCACCGCGATCACCGGCGAGACGGGTGCGGGCAAGACGATGGTCGTCACGGGTCTCGGACTCCTGCTCGGCCAGCGCGCGGACTCCGGCGCGGTGCGCGCAGGAGCGGCGCAGGCGTCGGTCGCCGGCGTGTGGATCGTGCCGGAGACCGGTGAGGTCGCCGACATCGTGACGGACGCCGGGGGCGAGCTCGAACCCGCAGGCTCCGGCATCGCCGAGCTCTACGTCTCCCGCACGCTGAGCGCCGAGGGGCGGAGCAGGGCGAGCGTGGGCGGACGTGCGGCGCCGGCGGGCGTCCTCTCCGCGCTCGCGGAGGAGCTCGTGGTCGTGCACGGTCAGTCCGAGCAGCTGCGCCTGCGATCCTCCGCTGCCCAGCGCGATGCTCTCGACCGCTTCGGCGGTGCGCCGATCGCCGCGGCCCTCGAGGCCTACGGCACCGCGTTCGCCCGCTGGCGGGAGCTCGACGCCGAGATCGCCGACATCACCGATAATCGCGACCGCCGTGCCGAGGAGGCCTCCCGTCTCCGCGAGGCGCTCGCGCTCATCGAGGCCACCGCGCCCGAAGCGGGGGAGGACGTCGAGCTCGCGGCGCGTGCCGAGCGCCTCGCGAACGCGGAGGAGCTGCGCCTGGCGGCCACCCTCGCCCACGGCGCGCTGTCGAACGAGGAGGGCGAGCCCGATGTGACGGCTCTGCTCGCCGAGTCGCGACGCCTTCTGGAGCGCGTCCCCGACCGTACGCTCACCGATCTCTCCGAGGCGCTGGCGGACATCGGCTATCGGGTCACCGACATCGCCGGTCAGCTCTCGGCATACCTCGCCGATCTCGACGAGTCCGGACCCCACGAGCTCGCCGCGGTCGAGGAGCGTCGCGCCGCGCTCGGCGCGCTGATCAGGGCGCACGGCACGCTCGACGACGCGCTCGAGCTGTGGAGCACCGGATCGACGCGTCTCGCCGAGCTCGACGACGACGGAGACCGACTCGAGCGCCTCGAAGAGCAGCGCGCGACCGCACGGTCGGAACTCGATGCCGTGGCCGCCGCCCTCACCGCCGAGCGGACGGCCGCGGCGGTGCGCCTCGGCGATGCCGTCAGCGAGGAGCTGCACGCCCTCGCGATGCCCGACGCGCGGCTCGAGGTGTCCGTGTCGGCCGGGTCCGAGAGCACCCACGGACGCGACGACGTCGCGATCCTCCTCGCTCCGCATCCCGGAGCCGAGCCGCGCTCCGTCGCGAAGGGCGCCTCGGGCGGAGAGCTCTCCCGTGTGATGCTCGCGATCGAGGTCGTGATCGCCGGCACCGACCCGGTTCCGACCTTCGTGTTCGACGAGGTCGACGCGGGCATCGGCGGCGCTGCCGCGATCGAGGTCGGACGACGACTCGCCCGGCTCGCAGAGAAGTCGCAGGTCATCGCGGTGACGCATCTCGCGCAGGTCGCGGCCTTCGCGACGAACCACCTCTCCGTGGTGAAATCCCACGACGGCGCCGTCACCGCGTCGAGTGTGCGCCGTCTCGACGGGGCGGAGCGGGAGGCGGAGATGGCCAGACTGCTCTCGGGACTCACCGATTCCGACGCCGCGCTGACCCATGCCCGAGAACTTCTCAGCCTCGGCACCTCCGCCGCCTGATAGGATCGAAGCCCGTGATGAACTCTTCTTCCGCGGGACCCAAGAACGACACCGAGCAGCGCTCATTCACCACGAAGCACATCTTCGTGACTGGCGGTGTCGTCTCGTCTTTGGGCAAGGGACTGACGGCCGCCAGCCTGGGCAACCTCCTCACGGCCCGCGGACTCCGCGTCGTGATGCAGAAGCTCGACCCGTATCTGAACGTCGACCCCGGCACCATGAACCCGTTCCAGCACGGCGAGGTGTTCGTCACGGACGACGGCGCCGAGACCGATCTCGACATCGGCCACTACGAGCGCTTCCTCGACATCAACCTGTCGCAGGCCGCCAACGTCACGACCGGCCAGATCTACTCGCAGGTCATCGCCCGCGAGCGCCGCGGCGAGTACCTCGGCGACACGGTGCAGGTCATCCCGCACATCACCGATGAGATCAAGCGCCGCATGCGTCTGCAGGCCACCGAGGATCCTCGTCCGGACGTCATCATCACCGAGGTCGGCGGCACGGTCGGCGACATCGAGTCGCAGCCGTTCCTCGAAGCCGCACGTCAGCTCCGCCACGAGCTCGGACGGGACAGCGTGTTCTTCGTGCACGTGTCGCTCGTCCCGTTCATGGGCGCGTCCGGAGAGCAGAAGACCAAGCCCACGCAGCACTCCGTCGCGGCGCTGCGTCAGGTCGGCATCCAGCCCGACGCGCTGGTCCTCCGCAGCGATCGCCCGGTCAGCGAGAGCAACCGCAACAAGATCGCGCTGATGTGCGACGTCGACGCCGAGGGAGTCATCAACACGGTTGACCTCCCGAGCATCTACGACATCCCGTCGACGCTCAACGATCAGGGACTCGACTCGTACATCGTCCGTCGCCTCGGTCTCGACCAGAAGGCCGCGGACGAGGTGGACTGGACGCGCTGGTCCAAGGTGCTGCACGCCGTGCACAACCCGAAGCACGAGGTGACGATCGGTCTGGTCGGCAAGTACATCGACCTCCCCGACGCCTACCTCTCGGTCACGGAGGCGCTCAAAGCCGGCGGCTTCGCGCAGGAGACGAAGGTCAACATCCGCTGGATCCCGTCGGACCGCTGCGAGACCCCCGAGGGCGCCAAGGAGCAGCTCGGCGCGCTCGACGGCATCTGCGTGCCCGGCGGCTTCGGCATCCGCGGCATCGAGGGCAAGCTCGGCGCGCTGAAGTTCGCTCGCGAGCAGGGCATTCCGACCCTCGGCCTCTGCCTCGGCCTCCAGTGCATGGTGATCGAGTACGCCCGAGACGTCGCCGGGATCGCCGACGCGTCGTCGAGCGAGTTCGACCCCGAGACCACCGAGCCGGTCATCGCGACGATGGCTGAGCAGGTGGAGATCCTCGACGGCGGCGATCTGGGCGGCACGATGCGCCTCGGTCTCTACCAGGCCGCACTCGCCGAGGGCTCGCTGGCGCGCGAGGTGTACGGAGCCGCAGAGGTCTCGGAGCGCCACCGGCACCGCTACGAGGTCAACAACGCCTACCGCGCGCGTCTCTCCGAGGCGGGGCTGGTGTTCTCGGGCCTCAACCCCGAGCTCGACCTCGTCGAGTACGTCGAGCTGCCGCGCGACGTGCACCCGTACTACATCGCCACGCAGGCCCACCCGGAGCTCCGCTCGCGTCCGACCGACCCGCACCCGCTGTTCCGTGGTCTGGTGGGGGCCGCGATCGAGCGCCACCGCGCCAGCGAGCTGTTCGACGTCGAAGAGGCGTGACGGTGACGCACGGTCTTCAGGACGAGCCGTTCGAGCCGGAGGTCCTTGCGAGCGACCTCGTGTACGAGGGACGCGTCTGGGACGTGCGCTCCGACCGGGTCCGCTACGGCGAGGGCGAGATCGTCCGTCAGTACATCGATCACACCGGCGCGGTCGCAATCGTGGCGATCGACGACGACGGGCGTGTGCTCCTGATCCAGCAGTACCGGCATCCGATCCGCCACCGCGACTGGGAGCTGCCGGCCGGGCTGCTCGACGTCGAGGGCGAGGAGCCTCTTCTCGCGGCGCAGCGCGAGCTCGCCGAGGAGGCCGATCTCGCGGCCGCGCACTGGGAACCGCTGGTCACGACGTTCGCGACCCCCGGGGGCAGCAACGAGATCGTCCACTTCTTCGTCGCGACCGGTCTGTCCGCCCTCGCGGACGCCCATGCCCGCGAGGACGAGGAGGCGGACATCCGCGTGGAGTGGATGCCGCTGACGGATGCCGTCGACGCGGTGCTCGGAGGACGCATGCACAACGCGCTGCTCGCGATCGGCCTCCTCGCCGCCGAACGGCGTCGCGCGGGGGAGTAGCCGGTGCAGCTCGATCGTGCGCTGGACACCTACCTGCGCCACGTCACGATCGAGCGCGGCCTCAGCGACCACACCATCGCGGCCTACCGCCGCGATCTCGGGGCGTACCTCGAGTGGCTCACGCAGGAGGGCATCACCGACACCGCGGCGATCACGCCGTCCGTGATCGGCCGCTTCATCGCGGAGCGCTCCGGCGCCGACCCGGCTCCGGCGGCGACGAGTCTCGCGCGGCTGCAGTCGTCGGTCCGCGGATGGCACCGGTTCCTCGCCAGGGAGGGGATCGAGGACCATGACCCGAGCGGCCGACTCCGTCCGCCGAAGGCTCCGAGGCGGCTGCCGAAGGCTCTGACCATCGATCAGGTCGAGCGACTGCTGGGCGCCCCGTCGGCCGACGACCCGATCGGCATCCGCGATCGCGCGCTGCTGGAGCTCCTCTACGCGACGGGCGCCCGCGTGTCCGAGGCGGTCGGGCTCGACGTCGACGATCTCGCGCACGGCGAGGTGCTGCGGCTGCGGGGCAAGGGATCGAAGGAGCGCATCGTCCCGGTCGGCTCGTACGCCCGTGACGCGGTCGACGCCTATCTCACCCGGGTGCGGCCGAGCCTCGCGGCGAAGGGCCGGGCCTCCTCGCGACTGTTCCTCGGAGCGCGCGGCGCGCCGCTGTCGAGGCAGAGCGCGTGGCTGGTCATCCGTGCCGCGGCGGACCTCGCGCAGATCACCGCGGAGGTGTCGCCGCACACGCTGCGCCACTCCTTCGCGACCCATCTTCTGCAGGGCGGGGCCGACGTCCGCGTCGTGCAGGAGCTGCTGGGACACGCGTCGGTGGCCACGACGCAGATCTACACGCATGTGTCCGTCGACGCCCTCCGCGACATCTACGCGACGTCCCACCCGCGGGCTCGCTAGCCGTCGCCGCGAGCTTTCTCATCATCCCCGGGAGGTATCCGAGGAGCATCCGTGTCGGCCGTTCGGGGGACGCGAAGAACGGGCTCGCCCCCCTACTGTTACTCGGGACAGCTGACTTCTGGGCGTCGGCGACGAAGGAGTACGACATGCGTTCCACCGGTCCTCTCGCGGTCTGCACGGCAGCCGCTCTGGCCCTCGTGCTTGCCGGCTGTTCCGGCTCCGGCGATGCCGACCTCGACTACGAGGACTCGCCGCTCACGAAGTACCTGTCGTCGGCCTACGGCGGCGATCTCTCGCAGGAGGAGCAGCAGAAGCAGTTCGAGGAGCAGCAGCGTCAGCAGGAGGAGCTGATGGCGGAGTGCATGGCCGACGAGGGGTTCGAGTACACGCCGAACCTGCAGAGCGGCGGCATCGTCTTCTCGGACGACGAGGTCCCGTGGGAGCCCGACGAGAAGGAGTGGGTCGAGAAGTACGGATACGGGATCGTGAACAACCCGTACAACGACATGACGGAGGAGCAGTCCTCCGAGGAGTACGTCGACCCGAACGCCGAGTACGTCCAGTCGCTCTCGGAGTCCGAGCAGACCGCGTTCTACGAGACCGCCTACGGGGTTCCCCCCGAGGAGGACGAACTCGCGGAGGACGGCAGCTACGAATACAGCTGGGAGGACGCGGGCTGCCAGGGTTGGGCTCAGCACGAGCTGCAGGGGGAGGACCCCTGGCAGGCCGACGAGTTCGCCGAGCTGCGCACGAAGATGGACGAGCTGTGGACCTCTCTGCAGGATGCTCCGGAGTACGCGGAGCTGAACGCGGCGTGGGCCGCGTGCATGGACGAGGGCGGCGAGCCGGGCTTCGCCACGCAGATGGAGGCGCAGCAGTCGATCTCGGACGAGCAGAGCGCGCTCTTCGATGCGGCCTACGGCGACGGGACGACCGAGGTCGACCCCGAGGCGGCGGAATTCGAGGACCCGAGCACGAGCCCCGAGATGAAGGCCCTGGGCGAGCGGGAGATCGAGCTCGCCATCGTCGACCTCGGATGCCGGGCGGAGACGTCGTACACGAAGAAGTCGCTCGAGATCCAGTTCGCGCTGGAGGAGAAGTTCATCGCCGAGAACAAGGCCGACCTCGAGGCGTTCAAGGCCGCCGCCGAGCAGAACAGCTGACATGAAGGACGACGACGCCACCACGACGACAGAACTTCCCGAGGAACTGCTTCCCGCCGCCGTCGACCCCGACGGCGACCTCGCGGGTGACGAGGTCGACACCTCCCGGGTGAGCGGATGGGGCCGGATCGTGCGGGGCAACCGCACTCTCTGGATCGTCGCTCTCTGCGCGGTCGCGAGCCTGGTCATCGGGCTCCTGGCCGGCAGGTTCCTCATCGCGCCTGCGGATGCCTCCGAGACCCCCGACCCCGGGCTCGTGACGGTTCCCGTCGAGTTCGGATCGCTGAGCAACGACGTCACGCTCCGGGCCGACGTCGGCTATGCCGACGCGGTGGAGGTCACGATCGACACGACCGGCGGCGGCAGCGTCGTGACCGGCGCGGTGCCCGAGGTCGGCGCGACTCTCGCTCCGCTGTCGATCGCGCTGGAGGTCGAAGGGCGTCCGGTGATCGTGCTCCCCGGGGAGCTGCCCGCGTATCGCACGCTCCGCATGGGCGTGTCGGGCCCGGACGTCCTGCAGCTGAAGCAGGCGCTGGTCAGTGTGGGCATCGGCGCCGGCGACGTGGCATCCGATCGGTTCGACCAGGCGACGGCCGACGGTCTCGGGCAGCTCTATGCCCAGGCGGGCTATCCGCTGCCCGCTCCGGAGGAGGGGGCCGCCGATGCGGTGCGATCCGCCGAGGAGGGCGTGCGCTCGGCGGAGAGCGGGGTGGCGCAGGCGCAGCAGGCGCTCACCGCCGCGGGGGCCGGTCCGACCGCCCTGGAGGGGTGGCAGGCGGATGTGCGGGTCGCTCAGGCCGAGCAGGCACTCGCCGACGCGCGCAACGGCGTCGAGGGCACGAGCGTGCAGCAGGCGGAGTGGGATCTGCAGACGGCACGCCTCGAGCGCGACCAGCTCTGGGCCGCCAGGAACACCGGTGCGGAGAGGGCAGCGCTCGATACGGCCCGCGCGCAGGTAAATTCCGCAGCCGAGGCGCTGGAGAGCGCGAGGCAGAGCGTGCTGCCGTACCTGCCCGCGAGCGAGGTGCTCTTCCTCACCGAGCTGCCGCGCCGCGTCGACGCCGTCGAGGTCGCGCGAGGGACGTCGATATCGGGGGCCGTCATGACCGTCTCCGGCGCGACCGTGCGTCTGACCGGCGCAGCGGCGGAGGCCGATGCACGCCTTCTCGAGGTGGGCGCCGTGGCGACCTTCGAGCTGCCGGACGGCACGGAGCACCGCGCGGTCGTCTCCGAGCTCACCCCCGGCAAGGACAGCAAAGCCCGATGGGACGTGCTCTTCGAACCGGACCCCCTCACGCCCGACCAGATCAGTCAGCTGCAGGGCAGCAACGTCCGAGTGCGGATCGCCGTCGGCGCGACGGACGGCGACGTGCTCTCGGTTCCGCTGGCCGCGCTGACGGCCGGGCCGGGCGGGGAGTCGCGCGTCGAGGTCGTCGATTCGGATCCTCGGGAGGGCGAGGACGCGGAGACCCGCATGGTCGTCGTCGAGACCGGTCTCGCCGCCAAGGGCGCGGTGGAGGTGACGCCGATCGAGGGCGAGCTGGACGAGGGCGATCTCGTGGTGGTCGGAGAGTGACCGCGGCGGATGCCGTCGCGCCGCTGATCGAGCTGCGCGACATCACGCGGTCGTTCCCCGGCCCGCCGGAGGTCCAGGCGCTCAAGGGCGCCTCGTTGACGGTAGCTGCGGGGGACTACCTCTCGATCGTGGGCCCCAGCGGCTCGGGCAAGTCGACGATGCTGAACATCCTGGGACTCCTCGATCGACCGAGCGTCGGCGAGTACCGTCTCGCGGGCGCGCTCACCGGCGATCTCTCGGACGACGACCGCGCCGCCGCTCGAGCGCGATTCATCGGCTTCGTGTTCCAGTCGTTCCACCTCCTGCCGCGGCGCAGCGTGCTCGACAACGTGCTGATGCCGATGCTCTACAGCGGCGTGCCTCGACGCGAGCGCGAGTCCCGGGCCCGCGACGCGCTGAGTCGCGTGGGCCTCTCGCACCGGATCGACTTCCTCCCCGGATCGCTCTCCGGGGGTGAGCGCCAGCGGGTCGCGGTCGCACGCGCCGTCGTGAGCGGTCCGCGGATGCTGCTCGCCGACGAGCCGACGGGCAACCTCGACCAGACCACCTCCGGCGAGGTGATGACGCTGTTCGAAGAGCTGAACGACGACGGACTGACCCTCATCGTGATCACCCACGACGACGGCGTCGCCCGCCGGGCGCGTCGGCGCATCCGCATCTCCGACGGCCGATTGAGCGAGCTGTGAGGCGGCTGGCAGTCCCGGGCCGGCGCACCGGGCGCACCCTGGAGGAGGAGCGGGATGCCGACGGCGGACGGGACGGGGACGCCCCGGGCGAAGCAGCGGAGACGCCGCTCGTCCCGGCTGTCGCCCACGCCGACCGCTTCACCGTCCAGGACCTGATCGCCGAGGCCACCGCGGACATCGGCTCTCGACCGGCGCGCCTGGTCATGACCATCCTGGGCACCGTGCTGGGGATCGCCTCGCTCGTCGCGACCATCGGGTTCGCGCAGACGGCCGCCGCGCAGATCGCGAGCCAGTTCGACGGCGCCGCCGCGACCCGGGTCGTGGTGTCGGCCGCGACCGCGCAGGCGGGGTCGCAGAACTCCAGCGTGGCGGCGGGGCGGCTGCCCTGGGATGCGCCGGAGCGGGTGGCCCGCCTCGCCGGCGTCGAGAGTGCGACCCTGCTCGCGGAGGTCGAGCTGGCCGAGGGCGAGACGATCACCGCGGTGCCCGTGAACGATCCGTCGGCGGCCGCCGTCGCCTCGCCTCGCCTGTTCAGCGCCTCCTCCGAGCTGCTCGACACGACGCAGGGGACCCTGGTCACGGGACGCGTCTTCGACTCCGGGCACGACGCGCGCGCGGATCGGGTGGCCGTCCTGGGCCAGCGCGCCGCCGAGCGCATGGGGATCAATCGCGTCGACTCGCAGCCGTCCGTGTTCATCGCGGGCGTCGCGTACGCGGTCATCGGCATCGTTGACGACATGGAGCGGCGCAGCGAGCTGCAGGATGCCGTGATCGTGCCCACCGGCTCCGCGCGCGCGGACTTCGGCCTCGCCGCGCCGTCGGAGCTCGACATCCGGATCTCGGTGGGAGCCGGACCGCAGGTCGCGGAGCAGGCCGTGATCGCCCTGCAGCCGGATGAGCCCGACACGCTGCAGGCGCGAGCGCCGTCGGGATCCTCCGACCTCAGCCAGAGCGTGCAGGCGGACGTGAACGTGGTGTTCCTGATCCTCGGGGTCATCGCGCTGCTCGCGGGCGGACTCGGCATCGCGAACGTGACCCTTCTGTCGGTGATGGAGCGCGTGGGGGAGATCGGTCTGCGCCGTGCTCTCGGGGCGACCCGTCGTCAGATCGGCGCACAGTTCACGGTCGAGTCGATCGTGATCGGCTTCATCGGCGGGCTCATCGGGGCCGCCGTGGGGGTCGTCGCGGTGATCGTCGTGGCGGTCGTGCAGGGATGGACCCCGGTCACGGATCCGCTGGTCGCGATCGCGGGCGCCGTTCTCGGGGCGATCGTCGGCTGGGGATCCGGCTGGTACCCCGCGCGCCGTGCTGCCCGCATCGAACCCGTCGCCGCGCTGCGGGGCGTCTGACACGCCCGGCGCGCGGAGACAGCGGTCCGCATGCGCGCTCACGCCGCGCGCCGGGACGCCCGCCCACGGGCCTGCCGCTACAATCGAGCAAGCACGAAGGAGCAGGAGAAGCGGTGGCTGAGAAAGCGGCGAAGTCCAGGGCGAAGGCACAGAAGGCCGACGAGAAACCCCTCGGACCCACCGGTCGCCCGTATCACGGGTTCCCCACTCCCGCACCGCTCGCGTCCCACGGACCTGCCCGGATCATCGCGCTCTGCAACCAGAAGGGCGGCGTCGGCAAGACGACGACGTCGATCAACCTCGCCGCCGCGCTCGCCGAGTACGGCCGCAAGGTTCTCGCCGTCGATTTCGACCCCCAGGGTGCGTTGTCGGCCGGTCTCGGCATCCAGACGCACGACGTGCCCACGATCTACGATCTGCTGCTCGACACCAAGCGCGATGCGCACGACGCCATCGTGCACTCCGGCGTCGAGGGGCTCGACGTGATGCCGGCGAACATCGACCTCTCCGCCGCCGAGGTGCACCTCGTGAACGAGGTGGCCAGGGAGACGATCCTCGCCCGCGTCCTCCGCCAGGTGGCGGGGGAGTACGACGTCATCCTCATCGACTGCCAGCCGTCGCTCGGACTCCTGACGGTGAACGCGCTGACGGCGGCGCACGGCGTGATCATCCCCCTCGAGTGCGAGTTCTTCGCGCTGCGGGGCGTCGCGCTCCTGATCGAGACGATCGACAAGGTCCGCGACCGCCTGAACCCGTCGATCACGATGGACGGGCTGCTCGCGACGATGTACGACCCGCGCACGCTGCACTCGCGCGAGGTGCTCGAGCGCGTCGTCGAGGCCTTCGGAGACGATGTGCTCGAGACCGTGATCGGCCGCACCGTCAAGTTCCCGGACGCGTCGGTGTCCGGGGTGCCCATCACCGAGTTCGCTCCCGAGCACGCCGCCGCTCAGGCGTATCTGCGTCTCGCGCGGGAGCTGGTCGCCCGTGGCGCCGTCGCCTGAGGTCGAGCCGACCGCTCCACCGGCCGAGGCGCCAGACACCGCCGACACGACGGATGCCGACGCGGGTTTCCGCGTCTCGCTGTCGAACTTCGACGGACCGTTCGATCTGCTGCTCACCCTCATCTCGAAGCACGAGATGGACATCACCGAGGTGTCTCTCAGTGCCGTCACGAACGAGTTCATCGCCTATCTGAAGGAGCTCGACGAGGACGAGGAGCTGGATCAGGCGTCCGAGTTCCTCGTCGTGGCCGCGACCCTGCTCGACATGAAGGTGGCGGGGCTGCTGCCGCAGGGGGAGCTGGTGGATGCCGAGGCCGTGGCTCTGCTCGAGGCCCGCGACCTGCTGTTCGCCCGACTCCTGCAGTACCGGGCATTCAAGGAGGTGTCGGCATGGTTCGCGCGCTGCCTCCAGCGCGAGGATCGACGTCACGTCCGCGCGGTACGGCTGGACGAGAAGCACCGCAGGAAGACCCCCGAGCTGGTCTGGTCGCTCACGGTCGACGACTTCGCCGCGCTGGCGCTGCTCGCGTTCGCGCCGAAGGAGATCCCGCACGTCGGGCTCGACCATCTGCACGCGCCGCTCGTCAGCATCCGCGAGCAGGCGGCGATCGTGGTGACCCTGCTCCGCGGCGCCGAGTCGGTGAGCTTCCGCGAGCTGGTCGCCGGCGTGCGGGAACCCGGGATCGTCGTCGCGCGGTTCATCTCCGTCCTGGAGCTCTACCGGCACGCGGCGCTGTCCTTCGAACAACTGGAACCGCTCGGTGAGCTCACGCTGCGCTGGGCCGCCGACTCCTGGTCGGACGAGACACTCGCGACCCTGGGGGCCGACTATGACCGATGACCGGACTGAGACCGATGACCGGACCGCGACCGATGACCGGACTGAGACCGGTGACCGGACCGCGAGCCGGGTCGACGACGTCGGCCAGGCCTCGCCGCTCACCGAACGGATCGAGGCGATCCTCCTGATCATCGACGAGCCGATCGGCCTCGTCGCCCTCGCCGCCGCGGTAGGTTCGCCCGTTCCCGCGGTCCGCCAGGCGATCGAGACGCTCGTCGAGGACTACGACGGCCGCGGCCGCGGGCCGCGCCGGGGCTTCGAGCTGCGTGAGGTCGGCGGCGGGTGGCGGCTCTACGTGCGTGACGACCACGACGACCTGGTCGCCGAGTTCGTCGGCGGACAGGCGCCGGCGCGACTCTCGCAGGCGGCGCTGGAGACCCTCGCCGTGATCGCCTACAAGCAGCCGGTGACCCGCAGCCAGGTCGCCTCCATCCGCGCCGTGAACGTCGACTCCGTGGTGCGGACGCTGCTCGCGCGCGGACTCATCACCGAGCTCTTCGCCGACAGCGAGACCGGCGCCATCAACTACGGAACCACGGATGCCCTCCTGCAGCATCTCGGCATCAACTCGCTCGACGAGCTGCCGCCGATCTCGCCGCTGCTCGACGACGGCGCAGACGGGTTCGACGAAGGGACCATCCGATGACGATGCAGGGATCCACCGATCAGCCCGAGGGCGTGCGTCTGCAGAAGGTGCTCGCCGCTGCCGGCGTCGCCTCGCGGCGCGTCGTCGAGCAGTACATCGTCGAGGGTCGCATCCGCGTGAACGGCGAGACCGTGACCGAGCTCGGTCGGCGGATCGACCCGGAGACCGACCTGGTCGACGTCGACGGCACGGCCGTGCAGCTCGACGTCTCGAAGCGCTACGTCATGCTGAACAAGCCCACGGGTGTCGTGAGCAGCATGCGCGACGAGAGCGGGCGCCCCGACCTGAGGCGCTTCACCGACGAGTACGAGGAGCGCCTCTACAACGTCGGACGCCTGGATGCGGAGACCAGCGGCCTGCTGGTGCTCACCAACGACGGCGAGCTCGCGCACGTGCTCGCGCATCCGTCCTTCGGCGTCACCAAGGTCTACATCGCCAAGGTCGACGGTGCGGTGACCGCGCAGACGATCGCGAAGCTCACGAAGGGCATCGAGCTCGAGGACGGGCACATCGCGGCCGACAAGGCGAGGCTGCTCGACACCTCGCGCGGGAGCAGCCTCGTCGAGCTGACGCTGCACTCGGGGCGCAACCGCATCGTCCGGCGGATGATGGCGGCGGTCGGCCACCCGGTCACCGAGCTGGTCCGTCGTCAGTTCGGGCCGCTGCACCTGGGAACCCTCCCTGCCGGGCGCTCGCGTGAACTGAGTAAAATCGAACTCGGTGCGCTCTTGACTCTCGCGCGCCGTGATTCCGGTGTCGCCGAGGCGCCAGGCGAGCAGCAGGAGAACGAGTGACCGACACGACGAGTGCGCCCATCGAGGCGCCCGGACGCGTCGACGACGGCGTGCGGGCCGCAGCATCCGCCGCACCCCGCGTCGCGACGCGCCTGTCGGGCACGGTGCGGATCGTCGGCGCCGGCCTGCTCGGAGCGAGCATCGGTCACGCCCTCCGCGCGAAGGGCGTCGACGTCGTGCTCTCCGACACGTCGCCCGCGCAGCTGCGTCTCGCCGTCGACTACGGCGCGGGTCGCGCGGCCGAGGACGCGGATGCGCCGGCGCTCGTCGTCGTCGCCGTGCCGCCGGACGTCACCGCCGATGTGATCCAGGCCGAGCTCACCCGCTATCCGGATGCCGTCGTGACCGACGTCGCCAGCGTCAAGCTCGACCCGTTCCGCACGCTGAAGAGTCGCGGCGTCGACCTCACCCGCTACATCGGCTCGCACCCGCTGGCCGGACGCGAGCGCGGCGGAGCGATCTCCGCGCGCGCCGATCTCTTCATCGGTCGCCCGTGGGTCGTCTGCCGGGACGAGGACACGAAGGCGTCCGACCTCGCCCTCGTCGAGGCCCTGGCGCTCGATGTCGGCGCGATGCCGCTCGAGATGACGCCGGAGGAGCACGACCGCTCGGTCGCGCTCACCTCGCACGTGCCCCAGGTCGTCGCGAGTCTCCTCGCCGCCCGCCTCGCGGTCGCCGACGAGGGAGCGCTGCGACTGTCGGGGCAGGGCGTCCGCGATACGACGCGCATCGCCGCATCCGCCCCCGAGCTGTGGGTGCAGATCCTGGGGGCGAATGCGCAGCCCGTCGTCGAGATCCTCGACGCTCTCGCCGACGATCTGCGCAAGGTGTCCGACGCGCTGCGTGCGCCGGAGGCGCCGGGGTCCCGTCGTGTGGTGGCCGAGACGATCCGACAGGGCAACGACGGCGTGGAGCGCCTGCCGGGCAAGCACGGACAGAACCGCCGGTTCGAGTCGCTGGTCGTCATGGTCGACGACACGGCCGGTCAGCTGGGCCGCCTGTTCGGCGAGCTGGGCGAGTTGGGCGTCAACGTCGAGGATCTGCGCCTGGAGCACTCGCCCGGTGCGCAGTTCGGCCTCGCCGAGATCAGCGTCGACCCGGCAGCGCTGCACGGGGCGATCACCGGACTCCAGGGACGCGGCTGGCGGATTGCAGGGAGCACGAATGACTGACTCGACCACTGTCGCCGACGGCGGGGTCACGGCGCGCACCCCCGACTTCATCGCGATCGACGGCCCCGCGGGCTCGGGCAAGTCGAGCGTGTCGAAGGCGGTCGCTCGATCGCTGGGCTTCGGATACCTCGACACCGGCTCGGCGTACCGCGCCCTCGCGTGGCATGTGCTCGACCGCGGCGCCGACACCTCCGACCCCGATGCGGTCCTCGCGGCGGCATCCGACTTCCCGGTGCAGCTCGGTCTCGATCCCGACGACCGCACGGTGCGGGTCGGGGAGACCGACATCACCGAGGCCATTCGTGAGCCGCGCGTGTCGGGCGCCGTGAGCGGAGTCGCGCGCGTCGCGGACGTCCGTGAGCAGGTCAACCGCCTGTTCCGCTCGCTGGTCGCCGATGCCGCATATCCCGCTGTCGTCGTCGAAGGACGCGACATCACGACCGTCGTCGCGCCGGACGCCCCCGTCCGCATCCTGCTGACGGCCGCTCCCGAGGTGCGCGCCGCACGTCGGGCAGGGGAACTCGCCGGCGAGGACGCCGCGGCGGTCGCCGCGGCCCTGCACAAGCGCGACGCCTCCGACAGCGCGGTCGTCGACTTCCTGAACGCCGCAGAGGGCGTCGAGGTCGTCGACTCGACCGAGCTCGATTTCACCCAGACCATCGATGCCGTACTCGCGGTCATCGAACGACTCCGAGGAGCACACCGTGGCTGACGACGAATACGAAGGCGGCCCCGACCACCTCGCAGAGAAGATGGACGCGCTCGACGAGCAGCTCGCCGAGCAGCGCGCGGAGACGCTCCGCGCCGGCCTCGCGGACTACGAGCTCGACGATGAGGATGCGGCGCTCCTCGCCGGCGTGACGCTGGGCGAGGACGGCATCCAGTTCCTGCCCGCGCTGCCCGTCGTGGCGATCGTCGGGCGACCGAACGTCGGCAAGTCGCAGCTTGTGAACCGCATCCTCGGCCGTCGCGAGGCCGTCGTCGAGGACACGCCCGGCGTCACGCGCGACCGCGTGACGTACAAGGCGGAGTGGAACGACCGCCGCTTCACGCTCGTCGACACCGGAGGATGGGAGCCCGACGCGAAGGGCATCGACCGCTCGGTCGCCGCCCAGGCCGAGGTCGCGATCGACCTCTCCGACGTCGTCCTGTTCGTGGTCGACGCGATGGTCGGAGCCACCTCGACCGACGAGCACGTCGTGAAGCTGCTGCGCAAGAGCGGCAAGCCGGTGTTCCTCGTCGCGAACAAGATCGACGACGCCCGGCAGGAGCCGGAGGCCGCCGCGCTGTGGAACCTCGGACTCGGCGAACCGCACGCGGTCTCCGCGATCCACGGCCGTGGCGTCGCCGACCTGCTCGACGAGGTGCTGAAGAAGCTCCCCGACGTGTCCGCTGTCGCCAAGGCCGAGATCGGCGGCCCCCGCCGAGTCGCGATCCTCGGACGCCCCAACGTCGGCAAGTCGTCGCTGCTCAACAAGGCCGCCGGTGAGGAGCGCGTCGTCGTCAACGACCTCGCGGGCACCACGCGCGACCCGGTCGACGAGATCGTCGAGCTCGGCGGCAAGCTGTGGACGCTGGTCGACACCGCCGGCATCCGCCGTCGCGTGCACATGGCGCAGGGTGCCGACTTCTATGCATCGCTGCGCACGTCGGCCGCGCTCGAGAAGGCGGAGGTCGCCGTCGTCGTCCTGGACGTCTCGGAGACGATCAGCGAGCAGGACGTGCGCATCATCGACCTCGTGCTCGACTCGGGGCGCGCGCTCGTGCTCGCCTTCAACAAGTGGGACCGCCTCAACGACGACGACCTCGAGAACCAGGACCGTCGCCGCTACCTCGAGCGGGAGATCGAGCAGGACCTCGCTCACGTCGCCTGGGCTCCGCGCGTCAACATCTCGGCCAAGACCGGACGTCACCTCGACAAGCTGGTGCCCGCGCTCGAGACCGCTCTCGAGAATTGGGATCGGCGCATCCCGACCGGCAAGTTCAACGCCTTCCTGGCCGAACTCGTCGCCGAGCACCCGCACCCGCTCCGTGGAGGCAAGCAGCCGCGCATCCTCTTCGGCACGCAGGCCTCGACTCGTCCGCCGACGTTCGTGCTCTTCACCACCGGCTTCCTGGACCCCGGTTACCGCCGCTTCATCCAGCGCCGCCTGCGCGAGCTGTACCCGTTCGAGGGAACCCCGATCGTCGTCAACATGCGCGTGCGCGAGAAGCGCCAGCGCTGAGACCGAGATCCGTCCGCGCCCCGTCGGTCCTCCGGCGGGGCGCGCGCGTTCCCGTGTGTGACCTCGGCTGATGCCGATGCCCGGATGCTGTGACAGGCTGAAGGGGTGACTGTCGTACCTCCCGCCACCGGCGAACCCCGTCGCCCGGACGGCCCGCGCAACCCCGGGGATGCCTGGGTCGTCGCGCCCTCGGGCGAGAAGTACTGGGGACGATTCGGCGCAGCGGGGCTGCTCGCTCTCGACTCGGAGCGTGGCGTTCTGCTGCAGCACCGTGTGTCCTGGAGCCACTTCGGAGGCACCTGGGGCCTGCCCGGCGGCGCGATGCACGAGGGCGAGAGCGCCATCGTCGGCGCCGTGCGCGAGGCGCAGGAGGAGGCGGGAGTGCCGGACGGAGCCGTGCGGCCGCGGTTCACGAGCGTTCTCGACCTCGGTGTCTGGTCGTACACGACGGTCGTCGCCGATGTCGTGCACCCCTTCGAGCCGATGATCAGCGATCCCGAGAGCGTCGCACTGGAATGGGTTCCGGTGGCAGAGGTGGACGCACGGCCGCTCCACCCGGGATTCGGCGAGGCATGGCCGGTGCTGCGCGAGCTGTTGGCGGTCAGACCCGCTCTCGTCGTCGATGCGGCGAACGTCGTCGGCTCGGTGCCCGACGGCTGGTGGAAGGATCGCGCGGCAGCGGCGTCACGACTGGCGCACCGCCTCGACGGTCTCTCCGTGACGGCGGCGGATCTCGATACCGGCGGGACCGAGTGGTTCCCCGAGATCGCGCTCGTCGTGGAGGGGAAGGCCCGAGGCATCGATGCGCCGGAGCCGGGGGACACCGGCGAAGTGCTGCCGGCAGCAGTGGTATCGGTCGTCGACGCGGAAGCCGGCGGCGACGACGCGATCGTAGCCGAGGTCGAGCGGCGTGTGCGTGACGGCCAGAGGGTGACAGCCGTCACGAGCGACCGCGAGCTGCGACAGCGAATCGCGGATGCCGGCGCCGAGCAGGTGCGATCGGCCGGATGGCTGCAGGGCGTCCTCGGCAGCGAAGATCGCTGACCGCAGCCGCGGCGACAGGAGTCCAGGGTCACGTGAACACGACCCTGCGGGATACGCGGTCGGTGTACTCGCGACCGAGCGGACTCGTCCAGGTGATGCTCCCGTCCGGGAGCTGTCTCGCCGTCCATCGGTGAAGTGCCGCGATGTCGGGATGCTTGAGCGCGTGATGAGCCCTGCAGAAGTGGGCGAGATTGTCCACTCGCGTCCTGCCACCGCGTGCATGGTCGTGGTTGTGGTCGATCTCGCATCGGTGCAGCGGCATCCGGCATCCGGGGAACCTGCAGTGCTGGTCCCGTGCTCGGAGGAACCGTCGCATGGGCTCCGTGGGCGTGTAGGTGTCCGTCTCGACGACGAGTCCGGTGGCGTCGAGGAACAGCCGAGTCCACCCGGTGTGGCGTCCGGCGAGACAGCGGGCGACATCGGGGTCGAGTGGCCCCCAGCCGTCGAGCTCCGCGGGTCGGTCATCGTCTCCGGCGAGTGTCGTGGCGGCGACCGTCACCTGGATCCGTGCCCTGATCTCGTCGAGCCCTGAGCCCTGCGCGGCGCTCGGACGACCCGCGAGCAGCAGATCGGCGAGCACATCGGCGCGGACCTGATCGAGAGTGCGGGTGTCGTGCTCGACATGCTCGATGTCCGGGCTGGAGGGGTCGGTCATCGGATCGGCGAATCCGACGAGAGGATCGGTCGTGAACGTGTCGTCGGATCCGAAGATCGCCCCGTCGACGTGCGAACGGACGCCGGAGAAGTAGGCGTCGTAGCGGGGGTCTTCCGGCGACAGATCCTCGAGGTGGACCGCGTGCTCGCCGCCGTCGTCCATCGGTTCGAGGTCGGGCTCGCGGTCATCACGCGTACGGGAGATGTGGCGCGCCATCTGGGTGAGGCGGTCCTGGATCGCCACCGCGATCCATTCCGGCAGCACCGCGGTGAGAAGCGCCAGCCCGTCGCCGACCGAGGTAACGGTCACCGTCCTCTCGCGCGCTGCGCGGCGGTGTCCCTCCGAGATGGTCTCGCCGACGAGGGCGGCGGCGACGCTCCGGGCGTGCGCTCCCGTGCGCGCAGCGGTGTCCTGCTCGGCGACGACGAGCACCGCGGTCTCGAACAGGGCGAGAACCCCGGCATCCACCCGTCGGTTGCTGATCGCGTCGGTCACGATGTCGCTCGCCCGAACGATCTGACGCACATGCTGGACGCTGATCGTCCCTGCGGCGAAGGCGGCTCGGGTCAGTGGAAGGCTGCGGGAGAGCGTGCGGGCGTCCGTGAACGCGGATTCCGCGGAGCCCTTCGGCAGATGCCCGGCCGCGCCGTACTCCGCGACCATCGAGCGCATGATCGCGTCGCGGTGGAACGGACTCTCCGCCACGTCGGCGTCGTGGATCGCGATGCGTTCGACCAGCAGGTCGCTCGCCTCGGCCTCGAGGCGCGCGATGCGGCGCCGCAGCTCGGTCCAGGCGTCGAGCAGGCGCAGCCGCTCCTCGAGGTCGAGGTCGAGATCCGTGGGCTGGCTCATACGTCGAGTATAGAACGTATGTTCGAAGAATCGAAGGGTCAGTGAAGGAAGATACCGGGATCCTCGTCGCCTCGTCCGCGCAGGCGGTCGATGTCTCGGCGTTCGCGCTTGGTCGGTCGTCCGGCACCCCGATCGCGAACGCCGAGCATGGCCTGCGGCTCCCTCTCCGGCGTCCGGTCCTCATATGCCGCAGCGGCGATCGGAGCGCCGACCCGCTTCACGAGGATCTGCCGCACGATGAGGATGCGATCGAATCCGGCGATCCTGATCCGCAGCTCATCGCCGATCCGCACCTGCTGCGCCGCCTTCACCCGGTCGCCGTTCACCCGAACATGCCCGGCGCGGCATGCGGTCGTCGCGGCGGATCGCGTCTTGTACACGCGGATCGCCCACAGCCAGCTGTCCACCCGCGCTGCATCCGCCATCACTCCGCCTCCCGTGACAGCGAGCTGAGCGTTCCCGCGACGATGAGACCCTGACTGAGCGCGTACGTCAGCATGACGGCCGGGCTGCTCCACTCCGGCAGCGACTCCGGCAGGAAGAGGCGGAGAGCCAGCACGGTGTCGCTCGCGAGGAACAGCGCCCCGCCCGCGGCGACGAGAGGATGGCAGCGCGCGGAGAACGCGGCCGTGGATGCGAGGACGAGTCCGTATGCGGCGACCGGGAGCAGCAGGGCTCCGACATGCCCGCCGAGGCCCGCCAGCATCGCGATCCACCACGCGGCGTAGACCAGTGCCCACCACGGCATCCGCCTGCGTCCGAGGAAGAGGAGGAAGAGAGCGATGTACGCGAGATGGGCGATGCCGAAGAACAGCAGCATCAGCGGGAGCTCCTGGGCGTCGGGGAAGAACGGTCCGACCCCGTCGCCCAGCCAGGAGAAGGCGATGGCGGAGAGCAGCAGGGCCACCGCGGCGCGCGGCCGCGTGCCGGAGAGCGTGAGCAGGACGGGGAGGGCCAGCAGCGGCATCAGCAGCAGCTTCGACGGCTGCGCGCCCGGGCTGTCGATCGCGAGGAGCACCACATGCAGGGCGGAGGCGACGATGTACGGAGCGAAGGTCCACAGCGGTGGGGCGGACGATTCGCTACTCTGCATCCCTCCATCGTATGGCCGGGCGGCCATGCTCAGGATTCGACGGTGACCTGGGTGATCTGGCCGTCCGCACCGAGATGGACCGCGGGCCAGTAGCCTTCGGGGAAGTGCTCGCCGCAGCCGTCGGTGAAATGGAGGACGACCGTCTCATCGGAGGACGCCTCGAGGGTGTCGAGGACGAGATCGGATGCGGCATCGTCGAGCTCGTGCTGTTCGGGAGTTCCCGTGCTGAACGCCGTCACCACGGCATCCGTCGCCAGCCGTCGGAGCACATCGAGAACCCCGATCGTCTCGCGGACCCGGGGGATCAGCGCCGCTGCCTCGTCGGCGTCGGTCCCTTCGATCATGAACTCGAGCTCCGCTCCGTCGACGGTCACCGTTCCGGCATACCAGTCGTGCGTGAGCACGGTGCCGTCGCTCAGCTCGGTCGTCGCCCTAACCAGGGTGCCGAGCTCGGGATCGTCGATGGTGGGGTGCGCGGTCATATCCTCCACGCTAGCGGCCACGGAGGCGGCGCGTCGATCAGGCGGCGAGGTCGAGGGCCACGAGCGTGCGGCCGGGCTTCATCTCGGTCTGCACCTCGAAGCCGGCGGCGAGGAATGTGCTCAGCGTCCCGTGGAACAGCTCGTTCGCCCGTTGCTGGGCGCCCTTCGTGTCGACCGGATAGCCCTCGATCACCCGCGCTCCCGACCGCCGGGCGAAGTCGACGGCAGCCCGCAGGAGCTCGCGGTTGAGCCCTTTTCCTCGATGCTCTCTCCGCACCACGAAGCACGTGACCGCCCAGACCGACTCGTCATCGAAGGGCTCGGTCGTCGCCGCGGCGATCATCCTGGTGCGCGGAACTCTCGCCTGACGACTCCTCGGACCGATGCGGATCCATCCCGCGGCCTCGCCGTCGACGTACGCGACGAGTCCCGGGGGAGGACCCTTGTCGATCTCGTGACGGAACATCTCCGTGCGCTGCGGGGTCGTCGTCGCGTCCCACTCCTTGTTGCTGATCATCGGCCAGATGCACTGGCAGCTCGCCCCGTCGCCGCCGCCCGTGAGCGCGCGCTGGACGTCGTCCCACCGATCGGTCGTCGCCACCTCAGTCGTGATCGTCGCCATGCACGCGACCGTACCCCCGGCCCCGGACAGTCGCAACGCCCGGGGCGGACGTCGGTTCGCGGAGGGCCACGGAGTGGGGCTAAGATAGGGGAGTTGCCTGCGCGTGAGTGCAGAACAACGGGCTGTGGCGCAGCTTGGTAGCGCACTTGACTGGGGGTCAAGGGGTTCACCCCCTCCGGTCGGCCCGAAATAACTGAAAATCGATGCCACGGGATGTGGCGCAGCTTGGTAGCGCACCTGACTGGGGGTCAAGGGGTTCACCCCCTCCGGTCGGCCCGAAATAACTGAAAATCGATGCCACGGGATGTGGCGCAGCTTGGTAGCGCACCTGACTGGGGGTCAGGGGGTCGCAGGTTCAAATCCTGTCATCCCGACAGAAAAGCCCCGATGAGAAGCCATTTTCATCGGGGCTTCGTCATGTCTGGCGACGGGTTTTTGTTGGTCCCCCTCTGGTCCCCTCGCCAAGGCATCGATGCCGGCTCACAGACGTCGGAGGGCGTATCTGGCTCTCTGGAGGTCGTTGCCTGTGGATAAGGGGACCAAAAGGGGACCAGAGCCTCCGTCGTGGCTCCCGGCTCCCCGTCACAGTGACCTCGAGGCCCCGCGCCGGCTCGGTCTGCTGGCCTTGGCGGATCGGGCAAGGAAGGCGTTGGCCTGCTCCGCAGCGGAGGCGAGGTGGCGGTCGTCGGGGTGCAGGTATCCGCGGGTGGTCTCGACGGAGGCGTGGCCGAGGATGTCCTGAAGGACGTGCAGCGGGATGCCGGCGTCCGCCATCCACGTCGCGCCGGTGTGCCGGAGGCCGTGCCGGGTAAGGTCGGGCAGGCCGAGATCGCTGACGATCTGGTCCCAGTTCGTCGCGTCCCGCACGGTCGCGGTCGTGAGAGCGCCGCCCTTCGGGCCGACCAGCAGCCGATCCTCGGGCTCTTTCCCCTCCGTGAGCCGCTCAAGAACCGGTCGGAGCGGGTCGAGGATCGGGACGCGGCGTTCTCTGCGGCCTTTGGTCTGCTTCGTGATGAGCCCGCCTTTGCCGGGGTAGGTCTGCCGCGCGATCACCACGATGTTCTTGTCGAACCGGACGTCACCGGCCTGAAGGCCCGAGACCTCGGAGGAGCGCGCTGCGAGGAGGGCGGCGAGCATGACGAAGTCGGAGTACGACTGGTGGACCTTCCCGCAGGCTTCAGCGAGCTTCGTCAGCGTGCCCATGTCCGGGATCGCATGGGCGCGTGGGGAAGCATCCTCCGCAGGCTGGAGACGGAAGGCATTGCGGTTCAGGCTGCGCTTGGCACGGTTCTTCGCGGGGTTGATCGGGATGAGCCCGTCGCGCACTGCTTCGTCGAGGACCCGCACGAGAGGTGCGATCGAGTTCTTGATCGTTGACGCCCCATGCCGTTTCTCCCAGGCATCGATGGTGCGGTCGATGATCCCGGCGGTGATCTGCGTGACGGGTAGGTGCCCGAGGGCAGGTAGCACGCGGAGCTTGAGCCCGTACCCGTAGGTCTCCCCGGTGGAGGTGGGGTCGAGGCCGCGCGCCCATCGGTCGCCGATCGTGGTGACGAACTCGGTGAGCGTCATGGACACGTCCATGCCCTTGGCCGAGGACTGCCGCAGCGAGTCGAAGAACTCATGCGCTGCAGCCTCGTCAGCGACGATCTCGGAGCGGATGATGCGGCGTTTGCTGATCGGGTCCGTCCAGCGGGCACGGGCGCGGATGCCGTAGGAGCGACGTTCCAGGTCGGTGGAGATCCTCACGCCGACCGGAGGCACCGGCTTCGGTTGCGCGTGCGGGAGCGGCTCAGCCTTCCTGGGCATGGCTGTGCTCCAGCCCCGCCAGCCAGGCGTCGACCGCGTCGATGCGGTACCGGGCGATCCCGCCCAGCCGCAGGAACGGCGGCCCCTGACCAGCCGAACGCCACCTCGACAAAGTCGACTCGGACACCTTGAGATAGGCGGCGATCTCGCGACTGTCCATGAGAGGGGAGACCACGATCGTGCCGCCGGTATCGCTCATGCGACTTCTCCGGTGTTCGGGTTGAGCCCGGCATAGAAGTCGTCCTCGGCCTGGCGGCGCGCGGCGACATCGTCGAGGACGAACTGCACGAAGTCCTGATCCCGGTGAGCGATGATCGTGTCCTCGACCGGGCCTGCCGGGTCCTCCCCGGGCCAGGTGGTTTGCCGGGTCGGGCGGTCTCGGTCGAGCCGGGTTCCGGAAGCTGCGACCCAGTCACGGAGCCGCTGGCGGGCGTCGGCGAAGTCGCGATGCCAGCCCAGCGGCGCGGAGCCGTTCTGCTCCGGGTCGTAGGCGGACAGCCAATGCAGATGCAGCGCACTCAGCTCCCACAACAGCTCCGGGTGGCGGTGCCAGAACGGCGGAACCACCGAAGCAGGCAGCCCGTAGGTGCGGCGCAGCCAGTCGACCCAGCGGTTCAGCTCCAGCCACTCGGCCTCCGCTTCCTCGCTGGTCAGGAGGTTCCAGTTGATCGGGCGCGGAGGCTCCGGGATCAGCGGCCCGTTGAACTCCTCGGACTCCTCGTCCAGGTCCGGCTCGTCGGTCTCGGGGGCGGTGTCGTTCTGGTTCATCGCGGTCACCGCCGTTCAGAGCCCGAGCGCCGGGGCGGTGCCCGAGCTCTCGCGATGAGCTGCGCCGGCCGCCTGTCCCACAGGCTCCTGCGTCGTGGCGGGCTGGCGGCGGGTGCGGTCGACCTCGTAGCTCGTGCGGGCGAGGTCGTGGCCGAGCTTCTTCGCGACGAACTCCTCGGACTTGACCACCTCGCCTTCCGGCGTGGCGCGGTCGTACTCGCGGGTGTAGCCCTCGGCGACGAACTTGTCTCCCTTGGCGAGCCGGTCGTGGGCGCGCTCGGCGGTCTTCTTGAACGCCACGAGGTCGTGGAAGGTCGTCTCCGTCTGCGTGAACGACCCGTCCGGCTCCTTGCGATAGTGCTCCTGCCCGATCTTGGCGTAGAACCGGGCATCGCCCCGCTCCGTGTAGGTGAGCTGCGGGTCGGAGGCGATGAACCCCGAGACGGATTCCTGCGTGTGGAGAGCCATTGGACTGCCCCTCTTTCTGACATCGGCGGCGACCCCACGATGGGGCCGCTCTGTCAGGCAGGTGCGCCCGGCGGCTCCTCCGAGCGGTGCTGCAGCGTCGCCTCGATGTCGGCCCGGTCGTCGCGCAGCTGTTTCGCGTCGGGCCGGTCGGTCCAGGTCCGCATCCGGGTGACGATGGGTGGTGCGGAGCGCAGCAGCACCAGTGCAGTCCCGAACGGGAGGGTGCGGATCGTGTCGGGCGGCATGATCGGCACGCGGCGGATGGAGCGTTGCGCGGAGCGGGAGCCGTGGTCTCCGACCGTGGTGGAGTCGGTCACCTCGTCGCGCTCGCCGATGAGCGTGGTGAGGTCGTGCAGGTCCTTGGAGTTCGACGCTCCGCCCAGGACGATCTTGACGATGGAGGCGTCCCAGATCGCGCCGGCCGCGTTTTCCGACCACTTCTCCCGCGCCTGCGCGAGGCTTTGGAGGACGGGCATCGTCGTGATCCCGGTTCCGCCGCCCTCAGCCATGAGCGTCGGTAGCGACGGCAGCGGGGCGAGGTTGCCGACCTCATCGAGCGCGAGCAGCAGTGGCGGGTCGAGGCGGGCGCCGGGGCTGGTGGCGGCGAGGCGGCGGGCAGCTTCCACGACGTCTTCCACGAACGCAGCCACCAACGCAGCGGAGTTGTTGGCGCCGGCTCCGGTGGCGAGCAGGTAAAGGGTTCCTCGGTCGCGGAGGAACGCTTCGGGGTCGAAGTCCTCGTCTTCGCGCGGCGATACGGCGTCGAGCACGCGCGGGTCTGCCAGCGCGGCCAGGGCAAGCGAGACGCCTTGCCAGATGGAGTCGCGGGTTCTGGGGTCGGAGTCGATCATCGCCTGCAACGAGTCCGCCCACCCAGTCGCGGCTCGCGGGTTCGCGGTAAGGATCGCGACCGCGTCCGCGGCGGCGGAGGGGTCGAGGGTCCAGCGGAACAGTTCCGAGGGTGGCCGGTGGTCGAGGGCGGCGGCGTGGAGTAGCGCTTGGAGCGCGGTTCTCGTCTTGCCCTCCCAGAACCCGCCGCCCTCGACCCCGCCGGCCGAGAGACCGGTGCCGGCGGCGAGGCCGGTCGCCCGGATCATCGCCGTCAGCGGGTCCTCACACCCGCGGATGGGTGACCACCTGAGCCCGGCGGGCAGGCCTTCGGCGAGGTGCTGCGGGTCGAACACCGCGACCGGGCCGATCTTCTGCCGGGCGCGGAGGGTCGCGGTGAGGTTGTCCGGGCGGGTGCTCGTCGTGACGACTGCGCCAGGGGCGTCCAAGATGGCGTTGATGACGATGTGGGCACCCTTGCCGGAGCGGGGCGGGCCGATCAGCAGGATGCTGTCCTCGACGGACGCCCAGACGCTCGTGCCATGTGAGGCGCCGATCCGGTAGCCGACATCCTCCGGCCGCGGCTGGTGGAGCGAGGGCCGCAGGTGACCGGCCCGGCGCAGCAGCGCCGCCTCTGAGGCGGCCTTGGCGACTTCGCTGCGGGTGGCGATCCCGGCGATGCGGTAAGGGTCCGTCTTCACGCGGCGGCCGTGCTCGCGGAAGAACCGCCACGCCCACCAGCCGGCCACCCCGGCGCCGAGGACCAGCAGACCGGCGGTGATCCAGTACGCGACGACGTTCAGGCCAGGAGCGTCGAGCGCGGCAGCGGGGTCGCCGGAGTGTAGCAGCACACCCAGGCCCGCCTCGATCCCGCCGGTGGGCTGGCCGGTCCCGGTGATCCAGGCGGCGACAGACCCGGCGCCGCGGAGGATGGCGGCGAGGACCGCGGCACCGATGAGGATGCCGATGCCGAGGTTGCTCAGCTCGTCCCCGAGCGCCCCCGCGGGCCGGGGCGTGCTCATTCGGGGTGCCCGATCGTGAAGGTGCCGGAGACCCGGCCGAGCAGGATGACCTCGCGGGTCGGGCTCCCGGCGAGCTGTGCCGCCTCGATGATGCCGCGCATGGTGCCATCCGGGGCGGCGTCGCCGTGGGCGATGACGACGGCGATCGCGACGTCCTCACCCGGCACGAACCCCTCCCCGTGCAGCACGACGAGATCCGTCGCCGGTCGGCGGGCCGGTTCCTCCGATGCCGGCTCTGGATCGGATTCGGTGCGGCGGCGCCTGCTCGGGGTGATGATGTCGGTGAACACGGTTCCTTCCGCTTCGCGCACCTCGACCCGCACCGGGGAGCGGCGCAGGTCGGTGAGCTGGTCGAGGACGCGGGCGAAGTCCTCCCGCCGCCACGGCGGCGCGAACGGCTCTGGCTCGAACGGCGCCCCGTCGACAGTGACGGTCATGCGGCCGTCCTCGGCGATGGCGATGGCGACGAGCGGGAGCACGACCGGCACGGGCTCGACACTCCCGTCTCGAGATGCGGGTTCGCCCCAGGATCGCTTGTAGCGGGGCCGGGGCATCAGGAATCCTGCCGATCGTTCGGGATTCCTGAAGGCACGTCGAGATTCCTGAACTCATGGGAATCGCTCGTCATACGGCCGGTGGTGTCGAACGCGGCGAGCTCGGCGGGGTGGAGCTGATGCTGGACGACGAAGCTGCGGTCCTTGATCCGCCAGAGCCCCTGCCCGGTTCCGAGCCCTGGGAGTAGCTTCTGCTCGGTGCCGGTGAGCCCGAGCGCGAGGGCGGTGGAGCCGAGCTGGTCCGGCTCCTGCCGGTACACGATCCGCGTCTCCGCATTCGCCAGCAACGACGAGGCGAGGGCGCGCATCGCGGTCCCGGCATCGCCGACGTTGTCCAGGTCGGAGAGCTTGTGGAAGATGAGCATGTTCGCGATCCCGAAGTGCCGCGCCAGCCTCCACTGGGCGTCCATGCGGCGAAGCAGCGCCGGGTACTGCATGAGCCGCCACGCCTCGTCGTAGATCACCCATCGCTGTCCGCCTGCCGGGTCGGACAGGGCGGACTCCATCCATGCGGACGAGCAGGTCATCAGCACCGAGATCAGCGTGCTGTTCTCCGCGACCCGCGACAGGTCGAGCGACACCATCGGCAACGACGGGTCGAACCGCACAGTGCTGGGCCCGTCGAACAGGCCTTGGAGGTCTCCAGCGACGAGCCGACGGAGCGCGTGGCCGACGAGCCGGCCATCTTCCGCGAGCCGGCCGTCCTCGTCGTCGACGCGGCTGGGGCTGAGGATGCGGTCGACGACCATCGGCAGGATCGGGACCTCGGCGCTCCTCACAGCGTCTTGAAGGGCGAGGTCGATCGCGGTGTGCTCCAACGGCGACAGCGCCCGATCCAGCACGGTCTCTGCGAGGGCGCCGATGAGGTCGCGGCGGCGGGAGGCGACCTGCATCGCCCACTCCGCATCCGACACCGCAGACGGCCGGTGGCCCTCATCGAGCGGGTTGAGCCTGTTGCGCAGGCCGTGGCCAAGGATGATCGCCCGCCCGCCGACCGCCTCCGCAACACTCGTATGCTCCCCTTTCGGGTCGCCGGGAACGTAGACCCTGCGTCCGAACGGCAGGCTGCGCGTGTACAGCGACTTCGCCAGGGACGACTTGCCGCTCCCCACGATGCCGGCGAGCACGACGTTCGGCGCCGTGATGAGCCCCCGCTGATAGAGCACCCAGGGGTCGAACACGAACGATCCGCCGCTGTAGAGGTCCTGGCCGACGAAGACGCCCTGGCTGCCGAGGCCGGCTTCGGCCAGGAAGGGGTACTGGCCGGCGAGCGTCGCGGAGGTGTCCTGGTGCTTGGGGAGCCGGAACCGGCCCGGCGTCCGCAACGCCGCAGGTCCCGCCTCGCCGGCGGCGGGCAGGTAGCTCGTGCTGCGGCGTTCAGCCTGCTCCGCCTCCCACTTCGCCCGAGCTTCTAGCTTGCGATGCTGGCGGGCATCGGTCTCGACCTTCGCCGCCGCCTGCCGGCGGGCCTTGCGTGCCCGGCGCCGCTCGCCTTCGGGCCCGACGAGCACAGCGGTGTGCAGGCGGCTGTCGTCCTGCCCGGTCACAGCGCCAGCCCCCGGCCGTGTGCGGAGGCGGTGCCGGGGCGGCGGGTGAACCAGTCGGCCCCGTCTCGCCCCCGACTGACCGCGGCGCCGACTGCACGCGTGGACTTGTGCGCGGCGCGTTCCGCTTCCCGCCCCGACTCCGATGCGGATGCGGAGGCCGGGGCGTCGACGCCGAGGAGTGCCGGATCGCGCATAGTGTCGTGCTCGCGCAGCAGCGAGACGTGCCCGAGGAAGGGGTTGTAGGTGAGCGTGTAGACGTCTCTGGTCGCCACCTTGTCGAGCGCACCTGCCGGGGGCTCGTCGTAGACGTATCCGTTCTCGAGCGCGGCCTGGGTGGTCTCCGCTCCGTAGTCGTGCCCGGCCAGGTGCTCGATCGCTGCATCCGTCCCGTCGCGGTCGATCAGCTCCAGCACCTCGTCGGCCTCGGAGCCTTCCAGGAACACGACGCTGACCCACCGCCTCGCCGGGCCGTCCTCGACGGCAGGTGCTGGGTGCCAGGCGATGCGGCCGGAGTGCTGGGAGGCGGCGTCCAGCCGCCACTCCACGGTGTCCAGCAGGGTGCCGGCCTGGTGCAGCTCGTCGGCAGCCGCGAGAGCCGAGGTTGCGCCAGCGGCTTGATTCCCGGCGTCGTCGTGCGCCCTGGCGCGGGCGTTGATATGGGCGGAGGCGAGCTGGTCGAGCACTTGCCGCAGCGACCTGACGCCGGCGAGCAGCTCTCCGATCACCGGGTAGGTGTCGGCGGGGCTCGCGAACGTCCGGGTCGCGTGGGCCAGGCCCCGCAGCGCGGCGGACGCCTCAGCGGCGTCCGCGAGCGGGTCATCGAAGATCGGCATGATCAAGGCTCCTCACAAGAAGGCGTGACGGTTGGTGAGCAGGTGCGCCGAGTCAGACCGGCCGGCACAACGGCAGCGCGGCAGCGGTGAACGCCTGCGCCTGCTGACCGACGAGCCGCCTGGTCTCGCAGGACGCTTGGATCGCCGCCTGCTCGACCGCCGCCACCGCCGCGTCGAGCTCGTCCACGGTCGGCGCGGACACGGAGACGAGGCCGGAGACGCGCAGGACGCCGTGCCCGGCAGTCAGGTCCGCCTCCTGCTGGAGCACGTCGTCCAGCTCGGCGCTGCTGGCCGCGTCGTCGATCTGCCCTATCTTGCGCCGCTGGGCGGCATCGGAGATGAGCTCGGTCTTCTTCTTCCGCAGGTCCCGCGCTGCTTGGTCGGCGCGAACCGGGGTGTAGTGCAGGGCGAGGGTGCGCAGGATGCCGTTGGACAGCACGAGCGGGGCAAGGAAGCCGGGATACACCTGCGAGCGAGGCCACTCGGTGATCCACAGCACCGCATGGTGCGCGGAGTCCGACCGCAGCCGGTCCCAGGTCTCCGTGACCGCGACCGGGCCGGCCGTCGCCAGGTCACGGCCGAGGTCCCCGTGCCGCTCCAGCGCGGGCGCGGCGGCGGGGTCGTAGGCCGAGCGCAGGACGACGGCGACCTCGCCGGGCGCCAGCCACCCGGTCGACGTGAGCTCCGCCGCGCGCAACGCCGTCGTCAGCGTGCTCATCTCCTGCCGCAGCACCGCGGCCGCACCCCGTATCCCGCCACCGCTGGTCCTGATCTGCCGGGCGGCGGCCTTCATGTCGAGCGCGAGCGAGATGGTCGTCGCGTGGCGTTCTCCGGCGGGGCCGGCGCGGTCGATGAGCTCGGCGTAGGTGGTCGCGGCCCAGGAGCCGTCGTCGGTGCCGTGCGTGCGCCACCACTCCGCCAGGCCCGTCCCGGAATCCGGCAGGGTCCGCTCGGACACCTGGATGCGGGCGATCCGTCCGGAACGGCACGCGGCGGCCAGCACGCGGCCCCAGCCGGAGACCCGGCGCTGCTGCTCACCCGGATCGAGCAAGACGAACGCGGGGTGGGAGACGCCTAGGATCGCGGTGAGGGTCTGTGCGTGCGGGTCGTGGATCATCGCAGCCCCGGTCTCGGGGTCCTCCCACTCCCGCAGCGGCGCCGCATCGCCCGGTAGGGAGAGCGTCCCGGCGGGGCGGGGCTTGATGACGCGGCGCCGGTAGACGAGCTGCCCGAGATAGGTCCGGGCGGCCCAGCGGGCGAGGACCGGCACCCACTCGATCACCTTCCGGCCCCCGGCAGGGATCACCGCGAGCAGGGCGCAGGTGCCCCAGACGGGTGCGGTCCAGGCGAAGCCCATCCCGCCGGCGGCGTAGAGGGAGAAGACGACCGTGAGCACCGCGACGCCCAGGACGATGAGCTGCGGCAGGGACAGGCCGAGCATGATGCCGCGCCTGGCGAGCCGGGAGAACTGCACCGGTGCCAGCGGGTAGTCGCTAGTCGAGTTCGTGACCATCAGGTGTTACTCCTTCCCGGCCGGTGCGGACGATGGCGGAGGCGGCGGGTCCTGCCGGCGCCGAGGCGCGGGCGAGGACTCTGCAGGCCCGGGAGAGGGCGGCGTTGACGGTGCGGGACGCGGCGGGGTGCCCTGCGACGGCGGCGGGGATGCCTGCTCGGCCGCCGCGCCGGCCTGGCTGTCCGCCGCGCCGCCCACGGCTTTGCCTGCCTTCGGGCCGGCGGCCGCTGCGGCCTTGACCACGGCGGCTCCGATGACCACCGCGGCACCGACGGGCCCCGCGGCCGCACCGGGACCAGCCGCGCCAGCGCCGGCAGCTCCAGCCCCTGCTCCGGCACCGGATGTAGCGGCGCCGGTACCCGCCGTGCCCGCTCCCGCGCTGGCAGGGGCCGCAGCCGACGCACCGGGAGGAGGCGGGGGCGGTGTCGAGCCTCCGCCTGCGCCGCCTCCACCGCTTGGCGGGTTGCTGCCCGTGTCGGTGCCGCCGTCGAGGACCTTCTTGGCTGTGTCGGCCTGCGGGGCAGATGGCACCGGCACGGGCCGGTTCAGCGCGGACTTCGCCTCTTGCTCGGACGACATCGCGTGGTAAATGTCGAAGCCGACGAACGACAGGAACTTGTAGGTGATGTAGGGCGCGAACGCGGCGATGAACATCAGCACGACGCCGGCGATGGGGTCGGAGATGGAGGCCAGGTCGGCCTCGATCGGGGCCGAGACCTGCCCGATCGCGACGAGGAAGATCACGACGAGGACGAGCTTGGAGAAGATCAGGGCGATCACGAAGGCCGCCCACTTGGCGAACCAGCCCTTGGTCGCGTCCCACGTGGCCCCGGCCAGGGCGACCGGGCCGAATACGATCGCCACGAGCAGCAGCGCCTTGCGGATCAGCAGGGAGAACCACACGATCGCCGCCGCCGATATGGCCAGGCCGGCGAGGAAGATCGTGAGGATCGCCCCGACGCCAGGGCCGCCGATGTTGATGGCGCCGAGGGCGACGGCGAGGAGCCCGATCTGGGTCCCCATCCCTTCCATCGTGTTGCCGGTAGCCTGCACGATCCCGACCGCGAGCTGATCGGTCACCTCCAACAGCAGCGCCGTCAGCGTGATCACCAAGAAGCTGCCGAGGACGGACTTCGCCAGGCCGAGCGCCGCACGGCTGAGCGCGGTGGGGTCGCGGTGGACCAGGCCGGTGATGAGCTGGAGGCAGAAGAAGATCAGCATCACGAACACGGCGACACCGAAAAGGACGTTGTAGACGCCGACGTACTCGGCGCTCGTGACGTCGACGAGGGTCGTGGTGTCGAACACCCACCAGACGGCCTCGAACAGCCATGCGGCGGCCCCGGCCATCGCTTGCGCGAGCCAGTCGAACGGAGCCGCGATCAGGGAGGCGGTGCCTTCGCCGACGGCGTCGCAGACGGAGGAGATGACCGGGACGTCGCAGACGCTCACCGCGCCCACCCCCGCCGTCGGAGGTCATGTCGGGTCGTC
This sequence comes from Microbacterium sp. H83, assembly GCF_001650405.1. GTDB lineage: Bacteria > Actinomycetota > Actinomycetes > Actinomycetales > Microbacteriaceae > Microbacterium. Next base: position 37,349 of record NZ_LWCU01000003.1, read on the forward strand.
ATTAGACGGCCTGCCCGACGCCCCAGAAGAAGTTCACCAGCGTGACCGCGGCGCCGCAGATGATCGCCGCCCCGCAGGAGACGAGGACGCCGACCTTGCCGCGGCTGGCGAGGTGGGGGTTGCTGCTGTTCGATCCGAGACCCCAGACGATCGCGGAGACGATGAGCGCGAGGACGGAGAGGATCAGGCCCACCGTCATGACGGCGCCGACGATGATGCGCAGCTGCTCGATGCCCGGAAGGCCCGAGCTGTTGGGGTCGATGTCGATCACGGTTGTGCTCCCTTGACTGGTCGAGACGGGGTTCTCGACGGTCAGGTGCACACCCGCTCCCAGCGCAGGCGGGGGCGGTCAGAGCCGGGTGCCGACGTCCAGGAGGAAGTTGAGCCAGGCAACGCCGGCGCCGGATAGCGCGGCGGCGCCGACCGCGACGAGCAGGCCGGTGCGCGCCTTGGTGGCGGCCTGGTAGTTGCCGCTGGCGGACGCGATCGCCCAGATGATGGCGCAGACGATGAGCATGAGCACCGCGGTGACGAGCACGAACATCAGCAGCGCGCCGACGATGGACCGAAGGTCTGCGGCGCCGCCCACGCCGCCGAAGTCGGGGAACACGTCCATCACGCACCCCCGGCGGTGCAGAGGGCGGGGGCGGCTTCGCCGCCCGCAATCCCTTCGGCACCGTGTTCGGTGAGCCAGGCGTCGGAGTCCACCGGGTCCGCTCCTGCGCCGCCGGGGTGGACTTGTAGGTGGAGGTGCGGGCCGGTCGAGTGCCCGGAGGAGCCGACGTCTCCGATGTGCTGCCCGGCGGTCACGGTGTCGCCTTCGGCGACGTGGATGCCGTGCTGCCACATGTGCACATACATCGACGCGACCCGCTCACCGCCGACGGTGTGCTCGATGACGATGACCCCGCCACCTGCGTCGGTGTAGTTCGCGCGCACCACGACGCCGTCGGCGACGGCATAGATCGGGGTTCCATCGGGGGCAGCGAAGTCCGAGCCGGCGTGGAAGCGACGTTCCCCGGTGATCGGGTCATTGCGCCACCCGAACGGACTCGTCCGCACCCAGGTTCCCTCGGGAAGCGGGAGCACGATCCTGGTCGTCTCGGGCACGACCGGTGTCTCATCCCCGCCGCCGTTGCCGGAGGGCGCGGGTCGGGTGAGGGCGTCGAGGATCGCCTGCGCCACCGGCTGGTAGTTCTGATACCTGTCCGGGTAGGCGCTGACCTCGACGGCCTGCGCGGCCTCTCCGGGGTCGAGCTGCTGCCAGCCCGGGATGTCGAGCAGCCCCCGCGGGGACGGGTAGTTCGGGCCGGACTCGCCGCCGTAGAACGCCCTGGCCTGGTATGTCGAGTCCATGAGCTCGGCGACGGTGCCCCAGCCGCTGGCGGGCCGCATCTGGAACAGGCCGAGCGAGTCATGATCCGACCCGTTGCCGTCGTGCGGGTAGTCCGCGGACTCGGGGTAGGCGCTGGTGTTGGCAAGCATCCGCAGGGTGGATTCGGTGAGGGCGGCCATGAGTGCGATGAGCACCCCGTCGCGTCCGACGCCGGTGGTCTGCCTGCCGACCGTGATGATCGTCGCCGCGTGCGTGAGCTGTTGCCGGTCCAGCGTGACCGTCTCCCCGTTGCGGGTGGTGGCGGTCAGCGAGTCCGGGATCGGGCCGACCGCGAGTGAGCCGGGCGTGCAGACGGCGGCGGTCGCGGAGGTGCCGCCGAGGGCGGCGACGCCCAGCAGGGCCGTGGAGGGCCCGATGAGCAGCAGGGTGAGGGCGAGGACGGCGAGCTTCTTCATCGCGACGCTCCCGGCTCAGTGCAGCGGGGTGTCGAGCTCGGACAGCCGCAGCACCTCGCACGAACCTGATGCCGCGCCGTGGCCGGGCGTGGGCGGGGTGCAGACGAGGAACACGGTGAACGCGACCGGGCGGGACGCCTCTACCGGCGTCGTGCCCCAGGTGCCGTCGCGGTGCCGGGTGCCCTCGAAGGTGTAGGCGATTGCCCCGGCCGGGATCTGGCCGGGGGCGGCTTGATCGACGGCGGTCTCCCACGCCTCCGGGATGAACACCTCGTCGATGGTGAGCCACTGGCGCGTCGCGTACTGGCGCAGCTGCGCCCACGCCTCCGTCGTCGGGAGGTAGGCGCGTACGTCGCCCACGAACGCATCCGCCTCGGAACCGTGGGCGGCATCCGCGAGCACCTGCGCATAGTCCGAAGGCGTGTGCCCGGTCGTGGTGTCCCAGGTGAACAGCGCGGTCGCGACCGCGCGGGCGAACGCTTCCGGGCCGAGCCTTTGCGGCAGCGGCTCCAGCTCACCGCCCGGCATCGGGCCGGGCGTCACTGGCGTCGTGGTGGAGGGTCGTTCGCTCGGTGCCGGGTCGGCCGGGGCGGCGGGGCCGCGGACGAGTCCGTAGATGCCGATGCCGACGAGGATCAGCAGGGCGAGGCCTGCGGCAGTGGCGGCGATCAGCAGGCGACGACGGCGACGGTCATCGGGGGCGGCGGGGTCCATGAACAGGGGTCCTTCCCGGACGGCAACAAGGGGATGCGTGGCTGCCAGGAAGGTGCGCGCCACCGCCCTGTTCAGGCGGTCTGCTCGGGCCGGCCCTCCCGGGCGACGCGCGCGGCATCGGCGAACGCGACGGTGCCGGCGATCGTCTCCTCGAACCGTGCCCATTGCTCGGTGGTGAGTGCCGGGCCGACCTCGGTGGGGTCGTAGTGCTTCCACCACGAGGCCATGTCGTCCCACGTCGCGGTGAACACGGTCAGAGGGAACGGCACCGGGAGGCCCGGCTCCACCGCCGTCAGTGCGGGCCGCTTCGCCTTCCTGCCGGTCTTGGCTGCCTTGACGCGGGCGAGCGCGGACTGCGCCAACTGCTCCAGCTCTGCGGCCTTCGCCTCCCGCTCCGCGGCCCGCACCGCATCCGCTTCGGTACGGGCCCGCTCGCGCAGCCCGGCGGGCTGTGCCAGGTCGGCGGCGAGCTGATCGAGCTCCGCCAGCGACAGCTCCGCGTTCACGCGCAGATGCGACGGATAGACGCTGCCGCCGGTCTTGATCCGCTCGATCTCCTGCGCGGCGCGCGCCCGCACCGCCTCGGGCTGGGACTCGTCCGCGGCGAGGTCTTCCAGCCGGCCGATGCGCTCCAACGTCGTGTATGAGGCGCGGCCAGTGACCATCCGAGCGGCCTGCGCGCGGGTCTTGCCCTGCTCGATCTGCGGTGGTGCCAAATTGGCACCACCGTCTTCTGCATCTTCGGCGGACGTTTGGAACCTGGTGGCCTCCTGTCGGCGGGCGGCGTCCTCGGCCAGCAGGGCCTTCAGCTCGCGGTAGAGGGCGGCAGCTTCGAGCTGGGTGAGGGGCTTGTGGAGCTGGTTGTCGTCCTGCTCCGCCAGGAGCTGCCCGAGCCGGTCGGAGACCCCGGACCGCACCCACACGTTGACGGTCTTGATGCCGAGCAGCTTGATCGCCGCGAGCCGGCGGGCTCCGCAGATCAGGTGCCCGTCGAGGGTGACCGTGATCGGCTGCAGCAGCCCGTGGCGACGGATCGACTCGACCAATGGGGTCAGGTCGCCGTGGTCGTGCCGGTGCCGCGCGCCGACGATGATCGAATCGACCGCGCGCTCCAGCTCGATGCGTCCTTCCAGTGGCGTGCTCATGACCCGCCGCTCCCGGCACCGAATCTGGGTGCGGCGAGTCCGGCGGTGATCACGAGGTTGTCGTCTGTGAGGAGTGCTCGCAGCGGCTGGCCGATTAGCAGGCGGCGGAGCATTCCGCGGCCGGCGTTCGTGTGCGTGAGGGCCGGGTCGGGAACGCCGAGCACGACCCGCAGCAGCGCCGTCCAGGAGGCGCTGGGGAGGTCGAGGAGGGCGCGGGCCTGCCGGTCACGGCGCAGCACCTCGAACGCCGACGCCCGCGACACCGACTCCGCGAGCCGCGTAGTGATGTACTCGACCGCAGCCCGCGCCGTCGCAGGCTCCCACCCGACCCAGCTCAGGAACGCGATGGTGTCCTCGATCGCGGCGGTCACATTCACTGCCCGCTCCGGCACCGCATCGCCATCGGCATCCGGCTCCCCGTCGGTGAAGGGATCGAACCGGAACGCGGGGTGGTAGTCGGGCAGCGGGTTCTCCCGATCGCTGAACCGCTCCGCGTCATGGAACACCGAGTAGCGGGGCCGGCGGGCCTGGTGGACGGAGCACAGCAGCCCGTTGCCGCGCTCCTCCGCGGTGCATGTCACCTGCACCGCCCGCGTGATCACCGCCCACGGGTCCTCCGCCCGGCGGGTCGCGGCACCGCGCATCGCCTCGAATGCCGCAGACGCCGCCTCCCACGGGTCCAGCCCGTGCTTGCGGGCCAGCGCCGCGTACTTTCTCGCCGCATGTTCCATGAGCGCAGCGGCCTCCGGGTCATGGCGCCACGCTCCGCGCCCCGCCTCGTGGAGGCGGGTGAGCAGGGCGCGCAGCGCCTCCGAGTCCTCGAATCGTGCCCGCCGGTCGCGGGCCGTGGCAGTCTCCATGACGGCACCTCCTGACAGGCAGGTGCGCACACGGCCCCCAGTGGCCTGGCTTCGCGCCGTCGCGCCGGGGGCGAACATGGTTACCCGAGCCCGATCCCGGAGCGCGACACCCAGGAGTAGTGCTCCCCGGACCCGCGGCCGAACGCCGTCACGGGCGGCAGCTTCCGGGCACGCTCGCTCACGAACCGGACACCCGTGCGTGCCCCGGTGCGCGTCGCCCGGTATGCCTGGCCGGGAACAAGGCGGGAGCGGCGGGCGAGCTCGGCCTGGAAGTCGATGCCCCGCCCAGCGATCCGGGCCGAGCGAGAGGCCATGAGGTCGGTCGGGCGCACCCACTCCACGCCCGGCCGTTGCTTCTTCGCCGCCTCCGTGGCGTCTTGGGTCAGCGACGGGTCGCGGTGCCGGGCGAGCGCCGAGGTCTCGCGCTCCCGCGGCGTCTCGTCGCGCTCCCGCTGGTCGGGCTCGCGCTCGACCTGCTCGTGGAGAGCGGTCGTGTGCTGGTCGTCGTTCATGGCGTCTCCTCCTGACTCCTCGTCGTTGCGGGCGGGGCGAACCAGCGGCCCACGGTGGATGGGTGCACGCCCAGGCGCCGGGCGATGGACTTGTTCGACCAGCCCTCCTCCCGCAGGCGCGCCGCGAGCTCCCGGCCTACCTGGCGCACAGGCACGACTGTCGGCGGCGCCGGCGCAGCATCAGGCATGTCCTCATCAGGCGCAGACTCCTCGGCGGGCTCGATGCTCACGGGAAGGGGGCGGGTGAGGATCACGGTGAGGTGTGTGATCGCCAGCAGCACCAGCGGCGGCACCGCCGCCACGCACGCGGCGAGCACGCCCGGCACGTCGGCGTCGGCCGCAACGACGGCGTGGATCGCGTTCGCCGTCACCGACACCAGCGCACCGGCCGCGAGCAGCAGCCACGGGTACCAAGCCGACCGCTGGCCCCCGAGGGCGACGACAGCGACCGTGGCGACGACGATGATCCCGTCGACGATGAGCGGCCACGCCCACGCTTGCCCGGCATCCACGCCCGAGCGGCGAGCGAGGTCCGCGAGGGCGGTGAACGAGAGCCAGAACGCGCCGGCCGCGATGAACACCGTCCCGGCCACGGCCGTCACGACCGCGACCCGCCCGCCCCGCGTCCGCACCGCGGAACTCATGAGAGCACCTGCCCCGTGAGCCGCGCCGGCTGGCGCGAGGCATCGCTCTGCCCGACGACGGACGCGGGCTGGGCGTGCGTGGCGCGGTACGCAGAGCGGATCGTCGTCTCGATCTCCCGTTGCGGGAGGCCGACCCGTTCGCCCGCTGGGGCGAGCGCGTCGACCATCTCGGGCAGCGACAGGCCCGCCTCCGCGAGACGGCACGATGCCCAGAACAGGCCGCGGTTGCGCTCGCCCTCGGCGCGCATCCCGACCCATGCGGCCAGCCGCGCCGCGTCCTGCGAGCGGATCGGGCCGCGCGCCTGGTGCGGGGCAGGCTCCGGGCGCGGGTCGAGGAAGCCCCGCAGTCGAGCCGCATCCACGGGTCCTGGCACACGGTCGGCGCCGGCGACGAACTCGTAGGTACCGGAGCTGGTCACGGCCGAGGGCGGGACGATGATGTAGCCGCCGTCGCCGCGGAAGTCGACATGCGCCTTCGCTGCCTGCCACGACCGCTGCGGCCGGTCCGGGTCGGCCGGGAAGTAGAAGTGCGCACCGCCCGACGCCGACCTGACCACGGCCAGCCACCCCGGCACCAGGCCGGCACGGCGGGCGCGCTCGAACGCCGCGAACCCGTCACCGCCGGGCTTGCGGTCCACATCGACGACCTCGACCCCGGAGGCAGCGCCGGTCGGGATGCCGATGTTCGCCGACGGCCAGCGCCGCCACCACGCCGCCACCTGACGGGTCTCGGTGGTTGCCGTGTGGAACCCGCCGGGCTGCGCCTGCGGGTTCTCCTCGTCGGGCTTCAACAGCGGGTTCTTCGCGCCCGGCACGCACGGGAACACCGGCACCCCAGCAGCCGCGAGCCGTGCGGCGGCCTGCGGCAATGGAAGGCCTGACACCGAGGCGAGGACGCTGGCGACGCTCATCACAGGCTCCTCACCGCCACGCCCGCAGGACGTGGCGAACGCGCCGACTCGACCGGCACCGACTGGGGTGCGATCCGCTCTGAGCCAGCCACACGCGAAGTCCCAGCCGGCTCACGGGATAGGCCGGGCGGGTCGCCGGTGCCGACCTGGACGGTGGGCAGCGCGTCGAGAATCGTCACCGCGACCTTGCGGACTCGCTCGCCGGTGGCCTGCACGACCTCGACCGGGTCCCTGTCCTTCACCGTGCCCGCCCAGCCTGAGACATACGGGATCGTGTAGGCGGTGGTGTCCATGCCATGCGCGGCACCGATCATCAGCGCCACGGACTCGGCCTCGACCTCGCCGACGCCTCGATGCCCGGTCGCATTCGGATTGTCGGGGCCGTGCAGCATCACATGCGCGAGCTCGTGCGCGAGAGTCTTCACCTGCGCGACCTCGTCCATGTTCGTCCGCACCGCGACCGTGCGCGCCTGGAAGTCGGTCAGGCCGTTCGCGCCGTGGATCATCCCCTCGTGCTCGACCCGCAGCACCGCGAAGCCCTCGGCCGCCACCAGTGCCGATAGCCCTTCCCATAAGCCGTCCGGTGCCTGGCCTTCCATCAGCGTCGGCGCCGGGCGTTCAGGGATCGGCGGGCCGTCGGTCATCGAGACGTCCCAGACACGCACCGGAATCGCGCGGACCATCTTCGACCGGACCGTTTCTCCGGGCTTCGGCTTCTCGTACCTGTCCAGGCGGCGCCATGATCCGGGGTTCTGCGGTGTCGAGGACGCGAACCGCGCCATCAGCGGGGCGAAGATCTGCATCGACCCGCCCGCGAGCGGCGAGCGACCCAGCGCCTTCCATTGCTTGTAACCGGCCACGAAGGTCGGCTCTGGCGCGCTTGTGCGACCTGCCTCGTAGAGATCGAGATGTTGAGCCCAGATCAGCAGGGTGTTGTTGAACGACTTCGCCCGGAACCGGGCCGCGAACTCCAGCGCACGCTTCCAGTCCTCACCCGAGACGAGCTGATCGACTGCAGCCGTTAGCCGCTCGTGGAGCTGTTGGAGCCGCGCATCCTGCGCCGCTCGCGCCTCCTCGTCCGTCGCCATCAATGACCTCCTCCCGGCGAGGCCAACGGCACAAGCCGTTGACCCTTGCGACCATGAGGTGCGCCGGGCGGATCAGGAAGAAGAGACGGACAACGGACTGGGCCTGTGGCCGTCAGGCTCCGCGATGAACCCGACGTATTTGACGTGTTCTACACGGCAGTCCAAGACCTGTCGACGTCGCCGGTGAAACGTGGGACACGCGTCGAGTGGAGCGGTTCATACGACGAGTCCGCAGAGGTTACCGGCTGGTGTCGTTGGCAGCGATAGCGTGGCTTTGTCGATCTTCAGGAACCGTGTGTGGTGTGCGTCGGTACTGTGTCGGCGTGATGCCGTAGCGACGATGAAACCAGTGGGATGCTACGCGCGGGTCACTCCACCCGACTTCGCTCGCGGCACGCATCACGGAAATATCGGTTTCTTCAATGAGCCGCGCGAATTCAGTGAGCCGGAGTTCAGTGAGTAGACGCATCGGGGCGGCGCCGGCGTGCTGTACGAACATGCGGGTGAGGTGGGTCCGTGAGAGGGAGAGCTCTCGTGAGAGCGCTCCAACGGTCCACGGCTCTGCGATGCGCCCGCGAAGCAACCGGATTGCCTGACCGACGTAGCCAATAGATCCGGTGTCGGTCAGTCGTCCATTGATAGGTGTCCACGGCGCCGTGGTGGTGTCCGACGCTTCATCCAGAAAATACGGCAGTATCAACCTCATCCATCGCGCGAGAAGCTCGAGAGTGTGAGTCGCGACGACTTCGGGCGAGTGGGTCCCGCTGCGCAGGATGCTCATCTGTCGCCATATCGGCTCGACCTGCCGCAGCGCAGCGATTCCTGGTGCAAGGACGATCGCGCGGCCGTCCCACTCGAGGGGATGTAGTCCTGCGATTACTCGTTCTGCGTCGGGGAGGAACCATGCCATCTGGGTGCGCCAGAACTGCTCGTCGGCGTAGATGGCCCAGATGCGTACGGACGGGGATGGCCGCAAGCGACACCATTTGCCGGTGCCGAGGGCAAGAGACATGCCAGGACGCAGGACGTGCACGCTCTCAGCAGTATCGAGGGCGCAAGAGCCCTCGACGACGTTGAGTATCTTCGCGTGCCGGAACACGGTACGGCTTGACGGGACCGTACGCACCATCTCTATGGCCGCGATATCGCCTGGCGCTTGAACCGCTGGGTAGGGGCGCGTGAACTTGATCGGTTGATTGGGCGGCAAGTCGTGCGCGGCCTCGAACGCGTCCTCTGGCGTAGCGGCCACGCTGCGCACGGCACACCGTCAGCTCAGCTTGCCTTCCGAGTCGCGTGGTCGCACGCGGTGTTGGCTGAGGATCGAGATCCGATTGAACATGTTGATGGCCGCAGCGACCCACTCCGCGGCCGCGAACACCTCCTCGGTGAGGGTGCTTCGGGCCTGCGCGAGCTCGACATTCACGGCGGCGTCGAGCGGGAGCCGGGTGGCTGCTTCAGCGATCGCGAGCAAGGCGCGCTCTCGATCGCTGAACAGGGGCGACTCGCGCCAGGCGGGCAAGATGTCGAGTAGTTGCTGATTAACGCCTGCGCGCCTTGCCTGCCGCGAATGCAGATCGAGACAGAAGACGCATCCGTTCAGCTGCGACGCCCGAACCTTGATCAACTCGCTCTCGGCGGGAGTGAGTCCGCGTTGCGAAGCGGCCTCAGACACAGCGGTCGCGAACGCAGACGCGGCTTCCCATGCTTCTGGGACGGCCTTGTCCATGTAGGGGCGTGGTTCATGCAAGGTCGTCATCACCGATCCTCCTTGGCTGAGCCGCCATCGGAGTCGAGGTCCTTCCTGACCTCGTCCATGTCGAGTCCTCTGACGTTCTCTACTACTTCGGCCAGGGCAGTGGGCGGTAGGGCGCCGGCCTGGCTGAAGACGAGCAACCCCTGGCGGAAGGCGAGCAGAGTGGGAATCGCGGTGATTTGGGCCGCCGCGGTGATGCGCTGCTCCGACTCCGTGTCGAGTTTCGCGTGGACGATGTCCGGATTGTCTTGCGACGACTTCTCGAAGACCGGCGCAAACTGATGGCATGGTGCGCACCAGTCCGCCCAGAAGTCGACGAGGACGATGTCGTTCTGATTGATCGTGACCTCGAAGTTGTCCTCGGTCAGTTCGACGGTTGCCATGTGGGTTCTCCTCTTGTGCGCATGATGATCAGTGGTGGTGTCCGTGGGGGTTGCCGGGGAATCGCGTGTCGACGACGTCCGCATACTCCGGATGAGCGCGGATGTACGCGGCGGCGAAGGGGCACGAGACCGTCGCGGTCTTCTTGTCCTCGCGGAGACGGTCGAGGACGCCTCCAAGGAGTCGCGCCGCGACTCCCTTTCCGCGGAACTCGGGGAACACGGACGTCGCGAGCAGAAGCACCCGGTCGCCGGTTCTGCTGTAGAGCAGGCCGGCGGCGAGCTTGCCGTTCACGGTCGCTTCGTACAGCTCGGACTCGACGTTCTCAGTGATGACGAAGTCTTCGGCTGCGTCCGAGGATGCAGCCGGGAGGTCAGTGTCGGCGTCGGTCGCGGTCAAGCCGATCATTCCGTCGGGATGTTTCATGTCTCTCCTATCGCGAGATCTCGGTCAGCGGCCCGGTAGTACCCAGTCGGGTCGGATGAAATGGCACGAGTAGCCATTGGGGTGCTTTTGCAGGTAGTCCTGGTGTTCGGGTTCGGCCTCCCAGAACGAGCCGGCTTCGCCCACCTCTGTCACGACTTTTCCTGGCCAGCGGCCGGAAGCGTTGATCGCTTCGATCACGTGGAAGGCGACCTTCCTCTGTCCCTCGGTCGTCGTGAAGATCGCTGATCGGTAACTGCGCCCGATGTCGTTTCCCTGACGGTTCCGAGTGGTGGGATCGTGAATCTGAAAGAAGAACTCCAGCAGTATCTGGAATCGGATGATCGAGGGGTCATAGATCACTTCGAGGGCTTCTGCGTGATCCCCGTGATCCCGGTAGGTCGCGTTGGGGGTGTCGTCGTCGCCGGAGTATCCGACGCGGGTGCTCACGACGCCCGGGAGTGAGCGGAAGAGCTCCTGGGCTCCCCAGAAGCAGCCGCTGGCGAGGATCACTCTCGAGGTCGGCATCGTCTTCTCTCTCTTCACGGCGGGCAGCACGCCCCTTCGGGTCACGATACGGAGCCGGGTGCTGTCCAGGTGGCCTGGCTGTGCAGCGTAATGTCCGCGACCTGCCGCGTTCGAAAGCGGGGCGGGCGGTTGCAGGGAGAAGACAGCTCTCTGCAGGGGCAGGCCACACGGGGCAGAGAAGCGGATCTACCGTCGGAGGAGGCGTCGGAACTCCGGCAAGCCAGCGAACCGTGCCCTACGGTGAGGAGAGATCGTGATATCAGAGCAGATCGATTTCGAGAATGTGCGCTTTGATCCGGATCTCTCTGACTTCCATGAGCTTGCGAAGCAGATGGCTGCGGGGTTCGGGTACACGGCAAAGTTGTCGATCGGTGATCGCCTAGCTGCTCTTCTCCGATTGCGGGTTGCTCAGATCAATCCGTGCTCGTACTGCCTGATCCTGCACACGCGTATCGCCGTGGAGGTAGGCATCGGCGCGGCGATGGTCGCGCACCTGGCGAGCTGGCGGCAGAGCACGATGTTCTCCGGTTCCGAAGCACTTGCACTGGCGTACTGCGAAGCGCTGACACGTTACGAGCACGAGCACTTCGATGAGATGCATCAAGGACTGACGGTGTTCTTCGATGAGCGTGAGATCGCGGAGATCGCAGCCGTCGTCATCAACATGAACGTGTGGACGCGGCTGAAGCTCGCGCAGGGCGCCGTACCGGTGATATCACCCGGTGACGAAGAGCCTGCACGTGACGCCGATAGACCAGGCGCCGGGGGAAAGAAAGGGAACCCATCATGACTGATGGATCGGTCAGCGGGCAGGACATCGAGTTCGATCTGCTTCCGCCGGATGAGAGCCTCGACTCGGATCTTCTCGGCGAAGACTCTGATGACGACGGCCCGGGATACTCTCCACCGGAGCGGCGGTCATCCGAACTGTCGTGGGGATTCACCGCACGCGAAGCACGTACTCGAGAACCGCTGGCGGCTCGCTTGGCGCGTGAGGTGCCGGAGCACGAACCCGAAGAGCCGATGGGCGACGGGATCGGCGACATCATCGGCACGGACGGCGAGATCCTTGACGACCAGGTCGGATCGGTACGCGCTGGACGGCTGATCTGGACCGAACCCGGCAACCCAGACCCATCCTCCGACTTCTGGGCCTCCGACATCGGCATCGATAACGGCGCCGCCTCCGCCGAGGAGGCAGCTATCCATGTCGTCATTGACGAGGGCGACTATGACCGGCAATAGTCTGGAATCAGACCGGGGAAGCCCGGGAGAACGGCGGAGGCTGTAATGATGCAGCAGACATGGGACTCGCGCAGCGTCGATCCACGTGACCGCGTGGAGACGATCCGTACGATGCTCTGCGAGAACCTCGTTCAGACAGACCTGACTCTCGACCCGCAGGGCCGCGAGGCGCATGTGAGCGTGTCGTACCAAGACATTGGGCAGCTGAGAGCGTTGTCCGTCAAGACGGTGCCCTCGCTGGCGGCCCTCGCTATGCGTCCTCAGCGGATGATCATGTCGGACGACGACGAGTCCTTGTTCGTGGTTTTCCAGCGCGGCAACCGGTCGATGTTGCGCCGTGGTGATGACCAGACCGTGATGACCCCGGGCAGCATCGTCGTTTACCCGAGCACGAGCCCCTACGTCCACGCCTTCGACGAAGGAGTCATCGGGGACTTCTTCCGACTGCCGTTGGGTGTGGTGGGGTTGACGGCGGATCAGGTCGCTGAGGTCTCGGGTGTGGACCTGCAGGAACGAACCTCGCTGGCGGCGCTGCTGCGGTCCGTGCTCGGGGGCGTGATGGACTCCGAACTCAGCCTTCGCGACGAGGTCGACGTGTTCGCACCCGTCGCCGACCTGCTGAAAGTCACCTTGCTCAGCGCCCTCACTCCCGACCGCGCCACGACCCGGTATCCGCTGGCCGAGCAGATCGTCACCTACGTGCTCGACAACCTCACCGACCCCGGCCTCGGAGCCGCCAGGATCGCGAAGGACCTGCACGTGTCCGAGCGTCTGCTCTACGCGGAGATGTCCCGCGCGGACATCAGGCTCGCGCAGCTGATCCAATCCCAGCGCCTGCGCCGCGTCCGCGACGCCCTGACCGCACCGGCCACCATCGACGTCCCCATCGGCGTCCTCGCTCAACAGCACGGATTCGTCTCAGCCAGCCACTTCAGCCGCATCTTCCGCGAAGAATTCGGCACAACCCCCCGCCAATGGCGCAACAACACCACACCACGCCTCGAGGAGACCCAGGACGAGAGCCGACTGGAACTCTCGCAGCAGATCAGACCAGAGGAGACGTACGGATGAACGAGCCTCTGTCTGACCTCACCGTCATCGACGCGGAGGAAGTTCGAGCATCGGATATCCCTCGCGCGCTGACGGCCGCATCGATCCTGTACGAGGACGGGGCGACGCAGGCATTCGCCGAGAACGGCAAGACCGTGTACGTCGAGGACGGAAGACCCACCTTGGGGGAGTGGTACGTGGATGCAGGGGGGCAGTTCTGCTCCTTCTGGCCGCCAGACTACCGAGCGTGCTACGAACTGCGCTGGCTCGTCGAAGACGAGCGAATCGCTGGTCTCCGCTTCCGCCGCGGCTCCTACACCGCCGTCGGCCGGTACCAGTTCCCCGGGCCTGAGAATGCCGTCAAGGAATGAGCAGGGCGTCTCGGCAACGGGCCAGAAGCTCGTAAAGACGGGCGCGCTCCACCGGTTCGACCTCCATGGTCATGCGTTGAACAGCCGAGGAGACTTCCTCATGCGCGCGTTCGAGGAGGAGCTCTGCGGCGTCGTTCAGCACCACGCTCCGTTCTCGCCTGGGCCCAGGATCACTCGAGCGGGTCACCAGTCCCCGCTTCTCCAGTCCCTGCAGCAGCACGTTCATCGACTGGCGAGACACGAACGCGCGCCGGGCGAGTTCGGAGCTCGTGATACCTGGCGTGTCCTGCAAGGCGGTCAAGCACGCGTACTGCGGCACGCTCAGCGAGAGCGGGCGAAGCCGATCGTCCATTCGCTGGTTCAGGAGCGACTGCGTCTCCTTGATCAGCACCCCCAGCGACTCCGGGCTCCGGTCCAATGCATCCATGTCAATAGTTTGACACACACTCCACTGAGTGTCAGGATATTGACACTGGCGTTATTGAACAGAACAGGAGCCTGCTCATGGCAGCAACAACCACCGGCCCGGACTTCGTCTCTTTCCAGGTGCGGGACCGCGCCGTCTCCGCGGAGTTCTACGACAAGCTCGTCGGACTCACGCGGCTCCCAGACTCGAACCCGGCAGCGACCGTCTTCTCCGCAGGAGGTGCCGCGTTCGCCATCCGCGACCCGTTCCCGGGCGTGGATCTCGACGCGATCCCTCAGCTCGGCGCCGGCATCGGCGTCTGGTTCCACAACGATGACGCGGAAGGCGTGCATGCACGACTCGTCGACGCGGGAGTGCCGATCGTGCAGGAACCGTTCGAGGGGCCGTTCGGACTGCAGTTCTCTTTCCGAGACCCCGACGGCTACGTCGTCACCATTCACGCCCGCGCCTAACACCACCATGGCGCAGCACACCCTCTCGGTCCCAGTGCTCGGGCCTTGGTCGTTGCGCACCAGCAAGCGGTTCTGGGAAGAGTTCACCCCTACCGCGATCGAGGCCGGCGGTGATCCGGACGTCCTCTCCGCACGCTTTGTGAGCGAGCATGACTGGACGTCTGTGTCCGCCCAGGTCACCCAGAGCCGGGAGTGCGCCCAGATAGGTTTGTCCGGCCCGGGCGATCTGGCCGCAGCCGCTGAGCAGGTGCGGCGCTTCCTCTCTCTCGATGTGGACGCGCGGGGATGGCCGGCCGTCGGCGATCGCGACCCGATCATCGCCACCGCCCAAAGGGCTCTCCCCGGATATCGCCCGTGCGGCTTCCATTCTCCGTACGAAGCCGCTGCCTGGTGTGTCTTGTCGCAGCGCACTCGCGTCCCAGTCGCTGCCCGACTCCGCCGCGACCTTATCGTCGCGCACGGCAACGACGGGGCCTTTCCCGCGCCCGATGCGCTCATCCGCGCCATCGACGCCGGAGAACTAGACCTACCCGGTCGGAAGCCAGAGTATCTCCGGGCTGTCGCAGAGGCCGCACTCACCGGACTGCTCAACGGTCCTTGGCTCCGAGCAATGCCCGAAGAATCGGCTCGCCGCGACCTGCTCGCGGTGACAGGCATCGGCCCGTTCGCCACGGACCTCATCCTTATCCGCGGCGCCAACGCCCAGGACATCCTTCCGCGCGCGGAACGCCGCCTCTACGCCGAGATCTCCTACCAGTACGGGCCCGACTCGGTGCTCGAGGAGGTCGCGGAACGCTGGCGCCCCTTCCGCTCCTGGGCCGCTGTCCACCTCCGTGCGCTCCGAGAGCAGCGCACCCGTGAGATGGGCTGATCGATGACGTTACGGCTCTTCGATAGTGGAACGTCATCGCTGCGCACGTTCGCGCCCCTGCGACCGGGCCACGTCGGCATCTATCTGTGCGGTCCGACTGTTCAGGCTCCGCCGCACGTCGGTCATCTCCGCTCGGCAGTGGTCTTCGACCAGCTGCGACGATGGCTCCAGATCGGCCACGATCTCGACGTGACTCTGGTGCGAAACATCACCGACCTGGACGACAAGATCCTTGTCGCGAGCCAGGCGGCGGGCGTTCCATGGTGGGCGTGGGCGGCTCGTCATGAGAGGGCGTTCGCCGACGCGTATCGCATGATCGGCATCTTGCCGCCGTCGATCGAGCCGCGCGCGACAGGGCACACGGCCGAGATGCTTACCTTCATTGACCGGCTGATCGCCCGAGGCCACGCGTACCGAGCGGGAGGGGAAGCGGGGGACGTCTACTTCGACGTCTCATCATGGCCCGACTACGGGTCTCTGACCTCACAGGAGACCGGGACTCTCCGCGGAGACGAACATACCGATCAGGCGACGGAGAAACGTGACCCTCGCGACTTCGCGCTCTGGAAGTCGGTTCTCTCGGATGCGGCGACAGGAACGGCGAGTACCGCGGGCGCAGCATGGGCTTCGCCTTACGGGCCGGGACGCCCTGGATGGCATCTGAGCTGCTCGACGATGATTCTCCGCTACCTGGGAGAGAGCTTCGATATCCACGGTGGCGGGCTCGACCTGCGCTTTCCTCATCATGAGAACGAACAGGCGCAGTCCCGTGCCGCCGGATACGGATTCGCGCGCTACTGGATGCACAATGGCTGGGTCACGTCCAGCGGCGACAAGATCAGCAAGTCCCTCGGCAATGCGACACCCCTCGACGATCTACTGCAGCACATGCGTCCTCTCGACCTGCGCTACTACCTCGGATCGGCCCACTATCGGTCGAACCTGGAACTGACCGACTCGGCCCTGCGAGCAGCCACGGCGGCGATGCGCAGGATCGAAGACTTCATCACCCGGAGCACCAACCACTCCAGGCGGACGGCGGACGCGGAGATGCTGCCGGTCGCATTCCGAAACGCCTTGGATGAGGACCTCAACATCCCCACGGCACTCGCGGTCCTCCATGACGAGGTCAGGCGGGGTAACACCGCCCTCGCCCAGCACGACGCGCGGGCCGGTGCCGACACGCTGGATGCGGTGCTCGCCATGACTGGCGTCCTCGGCATCAACCCGCGCGACAGCCCGTGGGACGAATCAACGGCCACACCCCCGCACGCCGAGCGCGCAGTGGAGGCCCTGGTCGCACAGGCGCTCAACCAGCGAGCCCAGGCACGTGCGGCCGGAGACTTCCGCACCGCAGACCGTATCCGTGACGAACTCGACGCCGCCGGGATCGTGCTCAACGACAGCGAGTCAGGTACGACATGGGGCTTCACCGAAGGCCGTACCTCATAGCCCGGAACAACAACAGGAGGATTCTCGAAGTCACAGCCCACTCCCAGGCTCACGGGACCAAACCGCGTCACCCCGGCGTTATCAACAGTGACGCCGCAGCCAGCGGCGCCGAACAAGGAGGACATCGTGTCGCACGACTACAGCAAGACTTCTGAGGCCCTGAGCCGCCTCAACGACCAGCAGTACCGCGTCACCCAGAAGGACGGCACCGAGCCGGCCTTCCGCAACGAGTACTGGGACAACCACGAGGACGGCCTGTACGTGGACGTCGTCTCCGGACAGCCCCTGTTCTCATCCACCGACAAGTACGACAGCGGAACCGGATGGCCCAGCTTCACCAAGCCGGTCGTCGCTGACGCCGTCCACACGAAGACGGACCGATCCCTCTGGATGCCCCGCACCGAGGTCCGCTCTACCGGGGCGGACAGCCACCTCGGGCACGTCTTCGACGACGGCCCCGCGAACGCCGGCGGCCTGCGCTACTGCATGAACTCCGCCGCGCTGCGGTTCATCCCCGTCTCCGACCTGGAGGCCGAGGGGTATGGAGAGTTCCGCTCACTGTTCGAGACCACCACCACGACCACGAAGGAGCACGCATCATGACCAGTGGAATTCACGACACCGGAGAGGTCACCCGCACACCCGGCACCGAGACGGCCGTCCTGGCCGGCGGCTGCTTCTGGGGCGTGGACGAGCTCATCCGCAAGCAGCCGGGCGTGATCAGCACCCGCGCCGGATACACCGGCGGGCAGAACGATCACGCCACCTACCGCAACCACCCCGGCCACGCCGAGGCCGTGGAGATCGTCTTCGACCCATCGAAGACGACGTACCGGGACATCCTGGCGTTCTTCTTCCAGATCCACGACCCGTCGACCCTGAACCGTCAGGGCAACGACATCGGCACCAGCTACCGGTCGGCGATCTTCCCGCTCACCCCCGAGCAGGAGCAGGTCGCCAAGGAGACGATCGCCGACGTCGATGCCTCCGGCCTGTGGCCAGGATCGGCTGTCACCACGATCGAGCCCGCCGGCCCGTTCTGGGAGGCCGAGCCTGAGCACCAGGACTACCTCCAGCGGTATCCGAACGGCTACAACTGCCACTACCCTCGTGCCGGCTGGGTCCTGCCCCGCCGCATCCAGGCGACCGAGGCTTCCGTCTGACCATGTCCACGTGGGGGCGTGCCACCGCTGAGCCGGTGGCGCGCCCCCACGTCATCAGTGACGGAGGAATGATGCGGAACGACCGTGAACGAAGATGAAGACAACGCGGTGGAGCGACGTCGCGCAGCGTCAGCCGCAGTCCTCACATGCGCAGACCTGACCGATGCGCTCGGCCGGAAGCACCGTCACCGCGCCCATATCACCGGGCTCGTCAGCCCGACACCCGAACGCATCCTGTTCGGGCGCGTCGCGACGATCTCCTTCTTCCCGACCTGCCACGCCATACTTGACCCGGAGGAATACACCTTCGGACGGCTGTTCCACCAGGCCGTCGACGGATCAGCAGCTAATCCCGGCAATACGGTCCTCGTGATGGCCAGCAACGGCCACAGCTCGACGTCTCTCGCCGGTGGAACGAAGCTCTCCCGTGCGACCAACGTCGGCCTCGCCGGCGTCCTAACTGACGGACGCCTTCGCGACTTCGACGAACTGGCCGCGGAACCGTTCGCCGCATGGTGCTCGGGAGAGGCCGTCGCCTGGGGTGGAGCAGTGGTCACGCCGTTTCAGGCAAATATCCCCGTCGTCATCGAAGGAGTGGGCATCTATCCGGGCCAGTACATCTTCTGCGACTCATCGGGAGCCGTCGTCATCCCCGACAGCGACATCGACGAAGTGCTCGAGACCGCCCATCAGATCCGCGCCGACGACAGCGCGTCCCGTGACCTGATCGCGCGGGAAGGTCGCAACGGAGGCCTGACACGCGAGCGGTGATCTCACGGTGCCGGTGGCGTGGTGTTGTTGCGCCATTGGCGGGGTGTGGTGCCGAATTCTTCGCGGAAGATGCGGCTGAAGTGGCTGGCGGAGACGAATCCGTGCTGTTGGGCGAGGACGCCGATGGGGACGTCGATGGTGGCCGGTGCGGTCAGGGCGTCGCGGACGCGGCGCAGGCGCTGGGATTGGATCAGCTGCGCGAGCCTGATGTCCGCGCGGGACATCTCTGCGTAGAGCAGACGCTCGGACACGTGCAGGTCCTTCGCGATCCTGGCGGCTCCGAGGCCGGGGTCGGTGAGGTTGTCGAGCACGTAGGTGACGATCTGCTCGGCCAGCGGATACCGGGTCGTGGCGCGGTCGGGAGTGAGGGCGCTGAGCAGGGTGACTTTCAGCAGGTCGGCGACGGGTGCGAACACGTCGACCTCGTCGCGAAGGCTGAGTTCGGAGTCCATCACGCCCCCGAGCACGGACCGCAGCAGCGCCGCCAGCGAGGTCCGCTCCTGCAGGTCGACACCCGAGACCTCAGCGACCTGATCCGCCGTCAACCCCACCACACCCAACGGCACCTCGACGATCATGCGATCGGCATCCTCGGTGGGCATCGCGCTCTCCACCGTCGAGCGGGGGACAACGACGATGCTCCCGGGGGTCAGCTCAGCGTCCCGCCCCTGCAGCGACAGGACCGAGGCGTTCCGACGCTGGTAGATGACTAACAGGTGGTCCTCGCTGCGACCACGGGGAGAGCTGACCGTCATCACAGGACTGCTTCCTCGATCAGCTCATAGATGTTCGCCCGGCGGAGGTCGCTGGCGTGAAAGACGAGCCCGTCGCCCCGGTGCGGTGGCTGCTCTGCGACATGCCGCACGCACGCGGCGGCGAGATCTCGCTCGGCCGGTGACATCACCACGACTCCAATCACGGTCGTGTCCGCGCCGACGAGATTGGTGGCGCTCCTGCTCACCTCACCGACTACGCCCGTCGCCAACCTGTGTACTCGGGCTCGAGACATCGTGCCGGCACCGTCGAACGCCACCACCACCGTTCCGGGCCGAACGATGTGCAGCGCGGCGGTCACCTCATGCTCGATGCGTGAGGCCAACGCCCGTCGAGCCCGGATGCCCAGGCCCCTACGAAACCGATAGGCCGCCACGACCAGGCGCTCGTCCTCAGCCACCCGCTCCGCAAGAGGCGAGGGAACGAGCATCAGAAACTCTTGCGCGTCACCGAGCTTGACAGGCAGGTCCACCGAACGCCCCTCTCCTGCGGAGCGCGCAACGTTCTCGACGGGCGCGCGTGGGCAGCCGCACCGAGCCCTCGGCTCGGACGTTCTCGCGCACACGGAAGATCCGTGAGCCGCGTGGCTTCCCGCACATCATGACCACTAGCCTACGACGACAGAAAAGGACTCGCCAGACCAAAGTATGAGCCGGACGTCGATCGATGAGAGGTGTCATAGGTCTGAAAAGCAGGGCGCTCGGATCGCCTTAGGTGTTTCGGGTCGACTTGGATAAGGACTTCGAGGTCCATTATTGTGAAGGTGTGAGATGCGAGCGTCCCGCTCCGCTGGACTTCACTGGGCCGGCCGGGCTGGCATCGCGTGACGGACGACTTCGAGTCCTGCGGACGGAGGAGACTACCCTGGAGGCGTGACTGCCGACGGAACGAGTGCGCGCCGGTTGACGCCGAAAGGGGCGGCAACGAGGGCGCGTATCGTCGACGCAGCGAACCAGCTGATGTATGAGCGAGGCGTTGCGGCGACGACCCTTGCCGACGTCCGAGCCGCCAGCGCGACATCGAAGTCTCAGGTTTATCAGCACTTCGCCGACAAGGACGCACTCGTGAAGGAAGTCATCGAGACCCGGGCGGAGGACGTCCTGACGCAGCAGCGCCGGCGCCTTCGACGGGTGGAATCCCTACGTGGGTTCGAGCTGTGGCGGGATGAGCTCGTCGAACGCAACGCGCTACGCAACGGCGCGTACGGGTGCCCGCTCGGGTCTCTGGCGAACGAGATCGCAGACCACAACGAGGATGCCCGCCGGGCGATCGCTGCCCACTTCGATGAGTGGCTGGAGATGCTGATCGATGCCGTGGAGAGGCTGAAGACACGCGGCGTGTTGCGCAGCGATGCGGACTCGCGAGCGCTTGCCAGTGGGCTGCTATCGGCACTGCAGGGAGGTTATCTTCTGGCGAAGGCGAGTCGAGATGTTTATCCGATGCGTGCCGCTCTCGACATGGCTATCGCACAACTCGGGGCCTACGCGACTGAGACCGACTCCTCAGCCTGATCCCGCCTCATCGCGAACGCAGTCATCCCCGCGAAGCTGAGGAAGAGGCGTTCACCGGCGTCGATGATCGTCGCCAGCACGTGGCTGCACGTCTTGCAGCGCACGACCAGCCCCGGGGCGTCCGGATACACGACTGCCTCGGCAAGGGGCGCGATACGCCCGCAACCTCCGCACCGTCCTTCGATCATCGTTGCATCGGGCACGAGGAACTGGGCGAGAGGTCCGGCGAGGATGTTCCCGTCGAGGTGGCTGGTCATCATAGGCCTCCGAATCGTTCGGTGAGGATGTCTTGCGGCGCATGGCCGAGCTTCACGAGCCAGGGCGCGACGGCTTCGACGAAGCCTGTCGAACCGCACACGAAAATGCGTGGGCGGTCTTCCGGAGGGAGCGTCCGCGCCGCGACAGCCGATTCTGTGAGCCGTCCGACCGGCTCCCGCCATCCGGCTGGCGCTCGTCGCGTGTACACGAGGTCGATGGCGAACGACCCGTCCGACAGCTCGAGGAGCTCCTGGTGGAAGTAGACGTCCTCCGGGGTGCGCACCGAGTACAGCAGCCGGAACGGAACGGGATCGGATGCGGCCGCATGAGACGCCGCCATCGCGTAGAGGGGCACGACACCTGACCCGCCGGCGATGAGCTGCACGGGGCGCTGGCTCTGTCCCGGGCGCCAGAGGAAGAACGATCCCAGCGGTCCGTGGACCTCGAGCTGGTCACCGACGCGCAGTTCACGGACGAGGAACGGAGACACCTCGCCATCGGGCAGCTCATCGACCGCGAGGACGATCGTTCCGCCCGTCTCGGAGGATGCGATCGAATACGAACGTGTCGCCTGATAGCCGTCCGGAGCGGTCAGTCGCAGATCGAGATGGCTGCCCGCCTCGCTCCCCGGCCACCCCGGGACATCGAGCACCAGCCGAACCGCAGTCGGCGTCTCTGGACGCACCTCCGAAACCGTGGCGACGAACCACGACGGCCTCACGCGGGGGCGAAGCGGAGCGAGCCGGGTCTGCTCCATCACCAGTAGCGTTCTTCCTTCCACGGATCACCGTAGATGTGATAGCCGCTCTGCTCCCAGAACCCAGGGTCGTTCGTCGGCATCATCGTCAATGCCCGGACCCACTTCGCGCTCTTCCAGAAGTACAGATGCGGGATCAGGAGACGTGCCGGCCCGCCGTGTTCTGCGTCGAGCGGTGCGCCTTCGGCCTCGGTCGCGATCCAGGCCTTGCCATCCAGGAGATCCTCAAGCGGCACATTCGTGGTGTAGCCGCCGTAGGAGTGCGCCATGACGTAGTCATGGGATGTCTCGACGTTCTCGAACAGCTTGTCCAGGCTCACCCCGCGCCAGGCCATGTCGAGCTTGGACCAGTGCGTGACGCAGTGGATGTCGACCGTGATGTCCTCGGCACCGAGCGCCAGGAACTGCTCCCAGTTCCAGTGATGCTCGGTACCGGTCTCATCGAGGATGGCGAAATCCCACGTCTCGGTATCGACATAGGGGGTGGGACCGGCGGTGAGCACCGGCCAGTTGTCGAACAGCGTCTGTCCCGGAGGGAGCTGATCATCGGGTCCACGCCGGCGTCCCGCGAATCCGCGAGTAGTGAACGACATACATCGCCCCTTCCGTCTTCTCTGGCTGTACACCACCGACGATATTGCGGGAGCTCTCTCGCTGATCGCCTGGTCCTGCGCGGAACTTGCCCATGACTGCAGGTGATGAGTCCCCGGGGTGAAAACGGGCCACTGTGCCGACCACACTGTGGAACAGGACGCCCCACCGGGCGACCTCGCCCCCCCCCGCAAGCATCGAGAAGAAGTCTGTGACCATGTGCCCTGTTGCGCTCGGCATGCCGACCGTTCGCCATCGCGCGCGCTCGACGGTCGGCCGACCCGAGACACCGTTTCTCGTGGACAGGTTCGGGCGCACCGCGCGAGACCTGCGCGTATCGATCACAAGCGCCTGCTCGCTGCGTTGCACATACTGCATGCCGGCGGAAGGCCTGCCCATCGTCCCTCGCGGGGAGTTGCTGACTCCGGAAGAGATCGCGCGTCTGGTCACCATAGCCGTCCACGATCTCGGAGTCCGTGAGGTGCGCTTTACCGGCGGCGAGCCGCTTACGCGACCTGATCTGGTCGAGATCGTGCGCCAGACGACGACAGCCGTGCCCGGCCTGCCGGTGTCGATGACGACCAATGGGATCGGCCTCGACCGCAAGGCGCCGCAGCTTGTGGAGGCTGGACTGACGCGGATCAACGTGTCGCTGGACACGATCGACCGCGAGCATTTCGCCGCTGTCACCCGACGCGATCGCCTGCCTGCCGTGCTCAAGGGGATCGAGGCGGCACAGTACGCAGGGCTCAGCCCGATCAAGATCAACGCGGTGGCGCTGCGCGAGACCCTCGCGGGTGCGCCCGACCTGCTGGCGTGGGCGCTTGCCAACGGCGTGCGGTTGCGGTTCATCGAACAGATGCCGCTGGATGCAGATCAGACATGGCGCAGAGACCACCTCGTCTCCGCCGAAGAATTTCTGTCTGTGCTCGGACGCCGATACCGGCTGACCCCGGCCGGGCGTGAAGACCCGTCCGCTCCCGCAGAGGAGTGGCTCGTCGACGGAGGCCCGGCCACCGTCGGCATCATCGGGTCCGTCACACGCAGCTTCTGCGACGCGTGCGACCGAACCAGGCTGACAGCCGAAGGCTCGGTACGTTCCTGTCTGTTCGGAGACGACGAGACAGACCTGCGCACGATGCTGCGAAGTGGAGCAGACGATGCCGCTATCGCCGACGCCTGGCGGGCGACGATGTGGGACAAACAGGCTGGGCACGGGATGGAAGAGAAGAGCTTTCGTCGACCGGCCCGTTCCATGGGAGCGATCGGAGGCTGACGATGTCACGCATACTCGTCCGATACTTCGCAGCCGCCGCTGAAGCGGCTGGCTGCGAAGAAGAGCACGTCGAGGCGACGACCCTCGGAGAGGCGAAGGACGCGCTCCTCACAGCTCACCCGGCACTCGAGCCGGTGATCGCAAAGGGGACATTCCTCGTCGACGGCATCGCCTCACGCGATCCCGCGCGACCGGTCTCCGCGCAGGTGGACGTGCTGCCCCCGTTCTCCGGCGGCTGAGCCAAACCACAAGCGGCTGAGGTCCGATCCACCGCGGGGGTCCACGTGTCGTGAACTGCATTCGTCTCCTGCGCTGCCATCCTCTTACGTGAGACGACCGCGGTGCTGCCCAGATCCTTGTCTCAGCAGGAATCGGAGTACAAGCGCTGGGGATGCATGCTGTCGCTCACCTCGTACACGGCATCGGATGATTCGCGTGGAATGTCCTCGCGCATGTAGCGGAGATGCCGTTCATGGGTGTCTGGGTGCGCCGGCTCACCGCCGTCGAGGAAGACGGTGAAGTGCCACGCCGAGCGCAGGCTAGAGCGCAGCAGTGACCAACCGTCGACAATCAGCATCCTGTCCTCAGGCGCGGCAGCGAGCTCGCTCTCAGGTCCGTTGTGGCGGAACATGCGCAGTATGGTTCGGACGGCGTCATCGTCCGTGAACGGGGCCGCGCTGAGACGAGTCGCGTGACGTCCCACTGCACGCAGCGCTGCCGCCAGGGCGTCGGCGAAGTGCATGCGGGCTGCAGCGTCCACGCCGTCGATGGCGACGAGTATCCGGCCGCGTGGGTTTCTGCTGAGGACCTCCTGAGCGAGCTCCTCCCAGACGGCTGTCCCAGTGGCACCTGAGGCGTTCGGAGACGAGGTCAACGTCGCTTCTCCGGCGGAACGATCAAGAGAGGATGTGTCTGCATCCTGTTCTGGTTGCGCACATCCTTGCCGACTGCTCTCGCAGCGGTCTGCATCCGCGCTCTCGAGATGGCATCGATGGTTTTCATCGGTCTGCCTGCTTCCGATTCGCATCCGCATGCTGAGGCAACTCCCGGATGAGTTCGAGGACATCGTCGGGAACGAGTTGTCCCAACGTTCCGCAGGAGTACACGCTGATCACGACCGTCCCATCGGGATCCAGCACGAATCCGGTCGTCTGCAACTGCGGCGGGTCCACGGTGACGAACGCTCCAGTCGCGGCGGTGATCTGCTCCACGTCCACGCTGTGTCCGATCGGAAAAGTCAGCCCATAGCGCGCCACGAGCTCCGCGGTTATCGGCTCCTCGTCCGCAGTCACCGCGACGACAGCGATACCCGCGGCGGACAAGCGTCGTAGGCCGCGCTGGAACGCACGCAGCTGCTCCACGCAAGACCGGCAGCCTGCTCCGCGAGAGAAGAGAACCACGCCGTACTGCCCGGCGAATACGGCCGGGATCGTTCGGCGTGTGCCTCCCACCTCGAGCAGCTCGAGGGCGGGGAACGCATCACCACCACGCAGCAACGACATCAGAGGCTCGCAAGAACGGTCCGAGCGGCCGCATCGGTGGGTGCGACGCGGGCGGCTTCTGACGGGGGAAGTCGGTTGCCATGAAAGTTGTGTGCTTCAGTCTCAATGCCAGTCATCTGGCGCCTCTTTCCTCGGTGATTGCACCATCGTTCACCCGGCGGGTTCGCTAGGTCGTGCGGTGTATCTACAACCCCACCCACTCCGATCTGCCGTCGGTGAAGTGCTGGTGCTTCCAGATCGGAACCTCTGCCTTGATCGCGTCGACGAGGTTCCCGCAGACGGCGAACGCCTCTGCCCGGTGCGGGGCGGCGACGACCGTGACCAGTGCGACGTCGCCGATCTCGAGGTGCCCGATGCGGTGAGCGGCGACGACATCGCAGTCCGTGGTTTGAGCGATCCTCGTGCACACGTCGATGAGGATTCGTTCCGCGTCGGGGTGCGCCTCGTAGTCGAGAGAGCCGACGTCCTCTCCGTGATCATGGTCGCGCACGATGCCTTCGAAGGTGACCACCGCCCCGTTCTTCCTACTGCGTATCCGTGTTTCCAGCTGCGTCTTGTCCAGCGGAGCAGCGGTGACGAAACCGATCGGGTCAGGCATGTCCGCCACCGGCCAGCTGGTCGTGCAGGTGTGGCAAGAGCGGCTCCAGTGCGATGAGGCCGTCTTCCACGCCGCGTGGCGATCCAGGCAGGTTGATGACGATCGTGCGTCCGGCGATCCCTGCAAGCGCCCTGCTGAGCGAGGCTGTCGGCGTCGCCGCGCGGCCCGCTGCACGGATGGCCTCGGCGATGCCGGGAAGTGCTCTCTCGATCACCGCGCTCGTCGCCTCGGGGGTGCGGTCCTCGGGATGCACCCCGGTGCCGCCGGTCGTGACGATCAATACCGGCTCGCTGGTGAGAGCATCCGTGAGCGCCTGATAGATATCCGCGTCAGCGACAACGACGGGCTCGTCTGGCCGATACCCGTGGTCGCGAAGCCAGTCTGCGATTGCCGGACCGGTGAGATCCTCGCGCGTACCGGCCGCGGTGCTCGTTGAGGAGACGATCACGACCGCCTGTCCGTGTTCTGCGGGCACGGATGCGTCTGCAACCCAGTGCCCGCGCTTTCCTCCGGTCTTCTCGATGAGGTGGATGTCTCCGAGCACGGCGGCCGGATCGACGGACTTGATCATGTCGTGCAGAGCGAGACCGGCGATGGCGACGGCGGTGAGGGCTTCCATCTCGGCCCCAGTCTTCGCCGTCGCTGCGACCGTGGCCCGGATCTCCACCGATGAGGTGCTGAGCTCGAAGTCCACGGTGACGGACTCCAGGGGCAATGTGTGCGCGAGGGGTACGAGTTCGCTGGTGCGCTTGGCGCCCTGGATGCCCGCGACCCGCGCTGTCGGGAGCGCGTCTGCTTTGCGCAGCTGGTTGGCGGCGAGCAGTTCCAGCACCGCCGGTGTCGTGTCGAGGCGGCCGGTCGCGATCGCCGTGCGCCGAGTGATCGCCTTCCCGCCGATGTCGATCATCCGCGACCGGCCGTGATCGTCGAGGTGCGGCAGTTCGTTCATAGATTCCAGGTCTCCACGCGTGTCCCGATGTCGAGGGTGACGGCATCGATCGGGACATCGATGAGCATGTCGGATGCCGCCATGGCGGCGACAAGGTGCGAGGAAGGGCCGCCAACCGGTGCCACCCGGCCTCCAGGCAACCCCACACCACGGCGGAACTGCCGTTTCCCGGCGACAGAGGTGAGAGGCTCGGCCAGGGTCCGCGGCTCGGGCTGTCGCGCGTGCAGTCCTGCTGCCTCACGGAGGACCGGCTCGATGAAGAGCATGAACGACAGCTGCGCGGACACGGGATTGCCTGGGAAGCACACCACGGGAACGCCTTTGTAGATGGCAGTGGCTTGGGGGCCGCCCGGCTGCATCGCGAGAGTATCGACGTGCGCCCCGAGCGGCTCCAGAAGCTCCCTCACGACTTCGTAGTTGCCTGCCGAGATGCCCCCGCTGGTGAGCAAGATCTCGGCTCCCGCCGCACACGACGCGTCGAGAGCGCGCGCGAACGCGGCCGTGTCATCGACGACACGATGCTCATCGACCAAGAGGGCGTCGGCGGTTCGTACCGCTGCGGCGAGTGCGGGGCCGTTGGCGTCGTAGATCTGGCCGGGAGCCAGAAGCTCACCGGGAGCGGCCAGCTCGCTTCCGGTCGAGATCACTGCGACACGTACCTGTGAGCGAACGGGGACGGACGCCACTCCCGCAGCTGCGAGCGCCGCCAGGTGGCGAGGAGCGAGCCGGAAGCCATCAGACAACAGAGGCTCACTGCCCGCGAGGTCAGAGCCGGCTTCACGCACGAACTCTCCGACGTCCGGCTTCCGCGTGAACGTCACTGTCGTTCCCTGGACGGTGGCGTGTTCGACAGGGACGACCGCATCGGCGTCGTCGGGGATCGGCGCACCGGTCATGACCCGGACGGTATGGCCAGGGCGAAGCGGCCCAGGTGTGCCAGGAGCAGCGGGGATCGCACCGCGCAGCGGCAGATTGCTTGGCGTCCGCGCGAGGTCGACCGTACGGACGGCGAAGCCGTCCATCTGTGAGTTCCGGAACGGGGGCAGATCTATCGGAGTCCGTATGGGGTGGGCAAGCACCCGATCTAGCGCGTCAGACAGGGCGACCTGCTCGACGGGGCGCTGGCTCACGGCGTTCAGGAGGGTGCGGACTCGGGCCGTGTGCTCAGCGACCGATGTGCGGGGCATGTCAGTACCTGCTCGCCGTGGGGTCGATGCGGACAGCCCAGGCATCGATGCCTCCGGTGAGGTGCCGCACATCGGAGAATCCGAGTTGGAGGAGCTGATCGAGCGCTTGGCGTGAGCGTGTGCCGCGGTGGCAGTACAGCACGATGGGGTGACCGGTGTCGAGTTCTGGTGCCCGGCGAGGGAGTTCGGTCAAGGGGATCAGCACGTTTCCCGGGATCGCTGCGATGTCGGCCTCCCACGGTTCGCGTACGTCGATCAGCAGCGGCGGGAAGGAAGCTGTGAGCAGGTCGCGCAGTTCCTCGGGCGAGACGGCGTTCTGATCGTCGGATGACAGCGGAGTGGTCTCGATGCTCTGCGCTGCGGCACGGGCGGACTCGTCGCGCCGGTAGGCGATCTCGCGGGTGCGGCCGGTGCGTGCGTCGTACGCGGCGACCCGGCCGATCAACGGCTCTCCGATGCCGGTGAGGAGCTTGAGTGCCTCGGTCGCCATGAACGCCCCGATGACGGCGCATACGCTCGGCAGCACGCCGATCATGTCGCAGGTGTCCGCACTGGAGTCCGGACCATGCGGGAACAAGTCGCGGTAGTCGGTGCCTCTGGCATCCCATGCCACGCCTGCTTGGCCGGCGTACCCCAGTGCTGACCCCCACACGAGCGGAATGCCGCGTTCGGCAGCAACACGGTCTGCCAGCATCACTGTTGCCGGGTTGTCGCTGGCATCGACGAGCACGTCCACACCGTGCAGCAGACCCTCGGCTGTCACGGCGTCGAAACGCCCCTCGACGGCGCGGAGCTCAGCATCAGGAGCGAGCGACGCGAGCCTTATGGTGGCTGAGACCGCTTTGCTGCGACCGATGTCGCCGGGCGTGTGCATCGTCTGCCGGTGCAGGTTCGATTCGGCGACAGTGTCGTCATCGACGATCGTGAGGCTGCCGACGCCTGCGGCAGCAAGGACCGGCAACAGGGTGCTGGCCAGCCCACCCGCGCCGATCACGAGCACATGCGCTCTCGAAAGACGCTCCTGAGCGGGAACGCCGAAGCCCGTGAGGACGCGCTGCCTCTGAAAGGTCGGAGAGAGCGGATTGACCGGCATGCCTTCAGGCTAGGGAGCCGGTCCCAGCGGGTGAGGTCGGAAGCGGCGAGACAGCAGAGAGCAGACAAAGCCCAGCAGTCGCAGGCCATTCTCACGACCTCGGCTACGGGAGGCTTGAGACAGGTCGGCAACTTCGTTCGCCTGACCGACCGTCTTTCAGAGGAGTTCCTGTCGTGCGTGCCCCCTCCCTCCTTGCGGCAGCCGCAGCGCTCCTTCTGCTCGCTGGATGCTCATCGCCCGGCACGGGAAGCGACGAATCGGATGTCGGGGCAAGCAAGGACGACATGACCTCCGGAACGGTGACAGTGTTGGCCGCAGCCTCCTTGACCGACGTGATCGACGTCCTCGCCGAGAGGTTCGAGGACGCGAACGCAGATGTCGACGTGGTCGCCAGCTATGGCGGATCGTCGGCGCTCGCCGAGCAGATCGTCTCCGGTGCCCCGGTGGACGTGTTCTTCTCAGCGAATGAGGCGACGATGCAGTCTGTCGTCGACGCAGGCCTGGCTGCCGATCCGGAAGTGCTCGTCACGAACACGCTGCAGATCGCGGTTCCCGCCGGGAACCCTGCAGGGATCACCGGTCTCGCCGACTTCGCACGGCCTGAGCTGACAATCGCATTGTGCGACACCGCGGTGCCGTGTGGAGCCGCAGCGCAGTCCCTGCTCGACCTTGCTGGTGTTCAGGCCCAACCGGACACACTTGAGGAGGACGTGCGTGCCGCACTGACGAAAGTCTCTCTGGGTGAGGCCGACGCCGCACTGGTCTACGTGACCGACGTCGTCGCAGTAGGGAGCGCGGTGGAAGGCATCGATGTGCCTGAGGCGCAGCAGGTGATCAACAACTATCCGGTCGCCCTTCTTGCCGAGGCACCGAACCCCGACGCAGGACAGGCGTTCATCGACTACCTCCGCTCCGATGAGGCACGTCAGGTCTTCGAGCATGCAGGCTTCGCGACCCCGTGAACGCCGGCAGCCGGTCATCCTCGCCCTCGGGGTGATCGGTCTCGCGCTGCTCGTTCTCCCGCTGCTCGGACTCATCCTGCGTGCACCATGGGGCCAGCTGGGCGAACTCTTCGTTCGGCAAGAGGTACTGCAGGCGCTCGGGCTCTCGTTACTCACAGCGACGTTATCTACCGGCCTGAGTCTCGTCCTCGGTATCCCGCTAGCCGTCCTGCTGAGCCATTCCGTTCACTGGAAGGTCCTGCCGCGCCGCCTCTTGCGGGCGGCGATCACTATCCCGCTGGTACTGCCTCCCGTTGTCGGCGGCATTGCGTTGCTTCTCCTGCTGGGACGGCGAGGCATCCTCGGGCAATGGCTCACGCAGGTCGGCATCACTATTCCTTTCACCACCGGTGCCGTTGTGCTCGCGCAAACCTTCGTCGCGATGCCCTTCCTCGTCTTCGCCGTCGAAGGCGCGCTGCGATCAGCGGACCGCCGCAGCGAACTAGCCGCCGCCTCCCTGGGCGCCAGCCCGTGGCAGATCTTCCGCCTCGTGACGGTTCCGCTGACCGCGCCTGGAATCGCCGCGGGCGCCGTGCTGTGCTTCGCCCGCGCGCTCGGCGAGTTCGGCGCGACGATCACGTTCGCCGGCTCCTTCCCCGGCGTGACGCGCACACTCCCGATCGCGTCGTACCTCGCGATGAACTCGGACCCCGACACCGCGATCGCCCTCGCACTCGTCCTGCTCGCGGTATCACTGGGTGTGCTCCTCGCACTCCGCGACCGATGGCTGCCAGGCACCGCATGACCTTCGAGCTCACCGTCTCCGCACGTATCCCACGCCCCGCCTTCGACGTAGTCGTGGAGCTGAAAGCGGATCCCGGAAGTGTGCTCGCCGTCGTCGGACCGAACGGTGCCGGAAAGTCCAGCGCCATCGCGGCGATCGCAGGCTTCACCGAGTCCCACGGCACGATTCGACTGGGGGACAAGGATCTGGCCGGTCTTCCTGCTGACCAGCGAAGGATCGGCGTCATGTTCCAAGACCTGCTCCTCTTCCCTCACCTCACGGTGCGCGAGAACGTCGCCTTCTCAGCCAAAGTCCGCGGTGGGCGTTGGTCCGCCGCCCGGCGCAGCGCATACCCCTGGCTGTCTCGCTTCGGAATGGCGGACCTGGCAGAGAGATACCCCAGTGCACTCTCCGGCGGGCAAGCTCAGCGTGTAGCGCTAGCCCGTGCCCTCGCATCCGAGCCGAAGGCACTGCTCCTCGACGAGCCGCTCGCGGCGCTGGACGTGGAGTTCCGGGATGAGGTGCGTGCCGACCTCGGTCTGCGTCTCCGCCAGTTCGCCGGTCCGACGATCCTCGTCACACATGACCGTGAAGACGTCGAGGTGCTCGCTGACGAGGTGATCGTCCTTGAGACAGGGCGCATCACGCAGCGAGGAAGCCTCGCCGATCTGGCACGAAATCCTGCGACCGCATGGATTGCCCGCTTCACAGGTGCCCAGGGAAGAAGGGACGCAGACGATGTCAGGTACGGATGATGACTTCCTCTTGGGGCTCGCCGGAGTATCGGGAACGATGCTCGGCACGTTCATCGTGGGCGTGTTCTTCTACATCGACTCGGAGATGCACCGCCGACTCGCAGCGTCGGAGGCTGCGGACCGGTATCTCCGTTCGTCGGTCCGCTGGGTCTTCACCGCCTACTCCATTCCGCTCCTTGTTCCGCTCGTGCTCGCGTCGCTTGATCCGCTCTGGGGCGCGCTGAGCTTCATCGTCCTCGGCATCCTCCTGGTAGCGATGACAGTGGAAACAGGACGTCGTATCCTCGCGAGGGGCGGGTCCGGCTCCTCACGCGCTCTATTCGTGAACGAATGGCTCTCGAGCGCCGGCATCGTCATCGCCATGGTCCTGCCATGGACATTGGGAGGCTGGGTGCCCGATCCGACTGAGTTCGTCCCCTCGCTGCTCATCCTTCTCGCGTGCGGCTTCGCGAGCACAGCGGCGCTGGTCATGACGCAGTTCGACGCGACGATGGGCATGGTGGACGCCGTCATGGGAGACAGAGAAGGCGCAAAGCCTGAACATCCGACAGAGAGCTGAGCCGCGCTCTTGCTTGGTCGCGAGGGGAAAGATGTCCCGACGTCTACTGTTCGTCTTCGTCGAAGGCGATGCGTGCGCGTTCAATGTTCGGCAGTTGCTCATCTGCCCAGGCGACGAGCGCGTCAATCGGCCCGCGCAACGTCTTGCCCAAGGCGGTGATCCCGTACTCGACGGCCACCGGCCGCGTGCTGATGACTCGGCGTTGCACGACTCCGTTTCGCTCCAGCCGACGCAACGTCGCCGTGAGGGACTTCTGCGTCACTCCCGGAATCGCACGCCGTAACTCGTTGAACCGACAGGGTCGCTCGCACAGTTCGTTGAGCACGCTGAGTGACCACTTGTCGAGCACCTGGTCGAGCAGCTCGCGATGCGGCGTCGCGATACGCAGCTCGCTTTCGCATACGGCGTCGGTATCGGCCATGAAACCAGGTCTCCTTGAAGTGTCCTTCAACTACCAAGTATCAATAGTAAACCACCAACGAAGAGGACCTTCTATGCCAGTCACACGCTTCAGTCCTGCCGGTCTCCAGCCAGGAACGCCGTATGATCACGTCGCCATTGGCACCGGCACGCGTCACGTGCATATCAGCGGCCAGATCGCCCGTAGTGCGGAAGGAAAGCCCATCGCGATCAACGATCTCGCGGGTCAGGTCGCGGAGGTTCTCCGCAACACAGCTCGTGCGCTCGCAGGCGCGGGTGCATCCTTCGACGATGCGCTTCGGTTGACCTTCTACGTCACCGAATGGGAGCCCGAAAAGATCGCACCTTTCATGGACGGGATCGCTCGGGTGGCTGAGGAGCTGAAGCTGCCTCAGCCCTTGCCGCCCGCGTCCCTGATCGGGGTCGACTACCTCTTCGAGCCGGACGTTCTCGTTGAGCTCGAAGTCACCGCGATTCTCGATTAGCCCGTGTTGTCCGACTGCACGACGTAGTGCGCGCGGCGCCTCTCACCGGACCGGTGAGAGGCGCCTTGGCAGGTCGGTCAGGCTGCGATGTGAGACACGAGGAACCAGCGGTCCTTGTCGAGACCTCGCTGGATCTCGATCGCGACGTCCTGACTGGTGAGGTCGATCCCGTCGAGGCCATCGACCGCTGCGCGGACGTCCGCGAGGAGCCTGTCGATGTCTGCGATCACCGCGTGCACGAGGTCGTCTGATTTCGCGAAGCCGACCGGAACGCTTGTCACGGAGCTCTTCTCGGCGACCGCGCTGACGCGGGCGTCGAGCGGAAGGCCGAGGGCGACGATGCGTTCCGCTGCCGCGTCGGCGAACTCGCCGGCGTTGCCTGCGATGGTGTCCAGCAACTCGTGGACGCCGACGAAGTTCGCGCCACGCACGTGCCAGTGCGCCTGCTTGGCGTTGATGGTCAGCGCCTGAAGGCCGAGTACGACGGGGGTGAGGAACTGCGCGGTCGCGACAACCGCTGTCGGGTCGCTCGCGGTCGTGGCGACGGTGTCTGTGCTGCTCATTTCAATCGTTCTCCCTGCTCGTTGGTTTCTTGATTCGGTGGATTCGGTCACGATCGGATGTCTGCGCCGGCTGGCTCTGATGCGGTTCGGGCTCGGAGGGCGGGGATGACGTCTTGTCCGATCTCCTCCATGACGTCTTCGACGTCTCGTCGTCCCGGCCGCAGCACGAGGTTGACGTGCGCGACCCCTGCCGCTGCCAGTCCGGTGAGGTAATCGGTGAGACCGGTGGTGCCGACTCGTGCACCGAGGCGGATCGGCTCGAAGGGAGCATCCGGGTTTTCAGCGAGGTCGAGGTAGAGGTTCGTCATGAACGGCTTGAGCGATATCGCCCGCCATTGCGCAGCGACGGCGCGCATCTGCGGACCTGCACGGTGGTAGGTCATGTGCGCGTCGAGGTACTCTGCCGCCCACGCAGGCGACTGCTGCGCGCCACCGATCCCGATCAGTGGAATCGTCCCGTCCGCAGGGGCGGGCAGGAATGAGTCCTGATCGATCCGGCCCAGCGCCGCCTGCGCCCAGATCTCACGCAGCACGCGCACACCGTCGCGATAGGTCTCTCCCCGACGATCGAAATCGACTCCGAAGAACGGGTACTCACCCGGCCTGTCGCCCGAGGCGAGGCCGAGCAGCAGCCGCCCACCGGAGAGGACATCGACGGTTGCAGCTTCCTTCGCGAGCGCAACTGGATGCCGCAAGGGGAGCACGATCCCCGCTGTTCCGAGCAGGATGTGTTCGGTCGATGCGGCGAGGTAGCCGAGGTAGGGGATGGGGTCGAAGACCTGTCCGGCGTCGCCGAAGTCACGCGGTCGCCACATCGGCACGTCCCGCAGCCAGAGCGCCCGGAACCCGAGCCTGTCGGCGAGCTGCGCACGCTCCTGATGCCGGGTCAGGTCAGGGAAGAGCCCGTGACCGGAGACGTCTCGTCGGGCGAGATCGTTGTCCAGGGGCAGCTCGATCCCGAGGGACAAGCCGTTCTCGGTGAGCGTGTCCAAAGCGGTCATGGCATGCTCCGTTCAGTACCAGGACGGCTTGTCGCCGTCGGTGCCGGGCTTGTTCACGCCAAGCGAGGCGCCGATGCTGTCGGCCGGGTTCTTGACGAGTTCGGCGACGAGCGCGCCGACGCTCTTGCGGGACACCTCGGTGCCCTGGAAGGGCTCGCCCTTCTGGGTCAGCTCGTAGTCGACCTCATCATCGTCGGACAGCCAGGCGGGACGGATGATCGTGTAGTCGAGGTCGGACTCCTCGATCACTTTCGCGGCGGCGCTGTACGTCTGCAGGTATCCGCCGTCGAGCATCTGGTGATTCCACTTGCCGTACTCGCCGGGAACCTCGTCGTAGATGCCGAGGGTCGAGATCCAGATCAAACGTCGCGTTCCCGCGGCGGTCAGCGCTGCGACGACGGCGCGGGCTTGAGCTTCGATGTCGCTTCCGCCGAGGTTCGCGTAGACGATGTCCTGTCCCGTGACAGTGCGTGTGAGGAGATCTTTGTCGAGCACGTCACCCTCGACGACCTGCACGCGGACGCTGGGAACATCCGGCAGGCTCTGGGGGCGACGCAGGTAGAGGGTCAGCTCGTTGGCAGGCTCCTCGAGGAGCGCGGCGATGGCGTGTTTTGCGATGCGTCCGCCGGCTCCGAGCACGGTGATCTTCGTCATGGACTTCCTCTTTCGTTTGTGTGGTCTTGGGGGATGGTCAGCGGTTCACGTCGACGACGATCCGGCCGCGGATGCGGCCGTCCAGAAGGTCATCGGCAACGGAGAGGGCCTCGCTCAGGCCGACCTCGCGGCTCATAGCGGGCAGCAAGTCCAGGTCGAGCTCGTCGGCCAGGCGGTTCCATGCTGCGACGCGCTTGTCGTGGGGCTGGGTGACGCTGTTGAGGCCGAGCAGGCTCACCCCGCGCAGGATGAACGGTGCGACGGTGGCGGGCAGATCCATGCCCTGTGCGTTCCCGCATGCGGCGACGGCGCCGCCCGCCTTCGTCCCGGCACAGGCATTCGCAAGGGTATGGCTGCCGACGGAGTCGATCGCAGCCGCCCAGCGTTCCTTGCCGAGCGGCCGGCCGGGCTCCGACAGCTCTGTCCGGTCGATGATCGTCATCGCGCCGAGGCGGCGCAGGTAGTCGGCTTCAGCGGGACGGCCGGTCGACGCAACGACCGAGTAGCCGCCGCTTGCCAGTAGCGCGATCGCGAACCCGCCGACTCCGCCGTTCGCGCCCGTGACGAGGACGTCACCCGCATCAGGGCTGAGGCCGTGCGATTCGAGGGCCATGAGGGAGAGCATCGCCGTGTATCCGGCCGTGCCGATCGACATGGCCTGCCGCTCCGAGATCGCGTCAGGAACCGGCACGAGCCAGTCCGCGCTCACGCGAGCCCGCTGGGTGAGGCCGCCCCAGTGCGTCTCGCCGATGCCCCATCCATTCACCAGCACCCGGTCACCAGGCGCATAAGAGGGGCTGTCGCTGTGTTCCACGACACCGGCGAGGTCGATCCCGGGCACCATCGGGAAGCGACGCACGACTGGCGCCTTTCCCGTGATCGCGAGGGCATCTTTGTAGTTCAGGCCGCTGTACGACACGCGCACCGTGACGTCACCGTCAGGTAGCTCGCTCTCGTCGAGTTCGCGCAGCGCTGCCTGGTGTCCGGCGTCGGTCTTGTCGATGGAGATTGCGCTGAACATCATGCTCTCCCGGGATGGATGCGGACAGATGCGAGGTAACCGGCGAAGAACACTTCCATCGGTCGGACGTCGCGGGTCAGGCGGGCGCGAAGGATCGCGCCTTCCCAACCCACCCAGAAGAACGACGCCAGTTCGTCGCAGTCGGAGCCGGGCGGGATCTCGTCTGCGTCTGCGGCCAGTCGCAGGCACGCCGCGACGCGACGTTCCCAGTCGCGAAGCACGTCTTCGAGCGCTTCACGGTAGCCGTCGGGGAGGGAGGAGACCTCTTGGCCGAGGTTGCCGACTAGGCACCCTCGTTCGAAGTCATGTCGCACCATGCCGGCCTTGGCATCGTCCACGAACCGCGTCAGGCGTTCCAGCGGCGACGGCCCCTCTTCGAGCAGCCATCGGTCGAGCTTGCGAGCGAAGTAGTCCGCATACCGTTGCAGCACCTCGAATCCGAACGCGTCCTTGCTGTCGAAGTAGTGGTAGAAGGAGCCCTTCGGCACGCCGACACGCTTCAGGACCGCGTCGATGCCGGTCGCGCTCATGCCCTGCGTTGTGAGGACTTCCATGCCGCAGCGCAACAGCGCTTCCCGCGTGTCTCCGTGCTCGCGAGGGATCTTCGGGGGCCGTCCCCGGCGTGGTCGAGCTGCGATGTCGGTCATGACAGCGAATTTAGACCGACCGTCTCTAAATAACTACAAGTGCGCGCAGAGCATGCAGAGATCGGCCATCTGATGCAGTAATCGGCCAGTGCGCTTGTCATCAGCTCAATGTCAGACGGGAGAGTCGTCATCGAATCCATGGCGCAGGCGATGGATGCTGCGCACCCGCTGTGTGCCCGCGGAGACTTCCTGCGGCCTGCCTCGCCCTAACCTTGCGTTGGACTCGCTGGAGTTCCTCTCCAACGTCACCTCAGAGCCACCACGCCTCTTGCAGGTCGAGGAACGGTATCCGTGCCGGAGAATGGGTGGATGCCTGAATCCTGTGCCTTCTGTGGGTCGCCGGGGCCCCTGACCCGCGAGCACGTTTTCGGTCAGTGGGTGAGCAGGATTGGTTTGGATCTCGCACCGATGCGTCATCATGCGGGTCCGTTGAATGCTCTGCCGCGCGACATGGGGGAGCAGCCCCCATTCCGGCAAACGGTGAAGAGCTTCTGTGCTCCGTGTAATAACGGGTGGATGAGCAATCTCGAAACGGTCGCGCAGCGGGTGTTGACCCCGCTGATCCTGGACGAGCCCGGAACGATCACGCTCGAAGATCAAGCAGCGATCGCGACGTGGGTGCAGAAGACCGCGCTGACAGCGATGCTCCTGTCCAGCAAGGAACAGAGGGAGAACGGCTACGGGCTCTCTCCGTCGGAGTACAGGGCACTGTACGAACGTCGCGAGTTGATGCAACCGCTGGAGTTCAGTCAGTTCTGGGTCGGCAGATTCAAGGGAATCAACGGGTTCTCGGCTGTACGTGTTACCCCGCTGACGGTTCGCATTCCGGGGTTCCCCGAGCCGGCGCTGCCTCAGGGGTACGCGATGACGGTCGTCGTCGGTGCGCTCCTGCTGCACGGTGTGCGGTTCACCACTCCGGGTCTTCAGGCGGACACGACGACGGATCTCGGGATGCCACAGTTGTGGCCATCAGACACGTCGGTGACGTGGCCAGCTGGACGGACATGCACGGAGAAGTCTCTGCTCGCACTTGCAGACGGGGGTACGTTGCGTGCACTGGACGGTGAGGTGCGACTGCAACCTTGGTCCCACGCAGCTCACCTCCCGCGGAGTGCCTTCGAAAATGGTGCAGTCAAAGTCCCCGCGCTATGCCGCAAGCACGACATCTATTACCCCGTTGCGCTCTTGCGAGAAGCGCACCAGGGACGGTTCTACGCATTCATGGCTTCGTGCGAGTGCAGCGCCTATCTGATCCATACGGACTCTGACCGCGTCCGTTTCCGAGCCGCGGGTGAACCGGAGGGCATCGCGGCAATGTACGCCGACCTGACTGGGGACGAGTTCCTCATCGAGGATCAGGTCGGGGAGTTCGCCTGCAAGAGGCTGCCCGCCTGACGCGATCGGCCGTGGCAAGCGCTGGGAGGCGTACCTGCTGCATGTGACGGTCTCGATGCGAGTGATGTCCGCGGGTTACGGCTACAGATACCTATTACGCACGGTCGTTGCGGGCGACGGCGACAGATTGCTCTCGACCCCGCTGACGCGCTATTACGCCGAGGTTGGCACTCCACCGGGCCAGTGGCTTGGCGCTGGCGTCGCGGCGCTTGGCGGGGTGATCGCGGAGGGCGATCAGGTCACCGAAGGCCAGCTCGAACTCCTCCTCGGTCTCGGTCGGCACCCGGTTACGGGTGCTCCGCTCGGGCTGGAGTATCCGGCCTACAAGTCCGTGGCCGAGCGGATCGCGCAGCGCGTCGCCGCGCTCGATCCCGACCTCGGGCCGGCCAGCCGTGCGGAGGCGACCGTAGCAATCGAGGCCGAGGAGGCCGCACGCGGGACGCGCCGGGCGGTTGCGGGCTACGACTTCACCTTCTCCATTCCGAAGTCCGCCAGTGTGCTCTGGGCGGTGGCCGATGCGGGGACGCAGGCGCTTATCGCGGACGCGCATCACTCGGCGGTTGCGGAGGTGGTTGCGTTCATGGAGCGGGAGGTTGCAGCGACCCGCACGGGTGCAACCGGCCGCGACGGCGCGGTTGCACAGGTCGACGTCGCAGGTCTGATCGGCACCGCGTTCGACCACTACGACAGCCGGGCGGGCGACCCCCATCTGCACACGCACGTCGTCATCAGCAACAAGGTCCAGACCGTCCTCGACGGGAAATGGCGCAGCCTGGATGGGCGGCCGATGCACGCCGCAGTGGTCGCGCTCTCCGAACTGCACGAGGCGGTCTTCGCGGACCACCTCACCCGAATGCTCGGCGTCTCTTGGGAGGCGCGCGACATGGGCCGCGACCGGAACCCCGCCTGGGCGGTCACCGGGGTGCCGGAGGCACTGGTCAAGGAGTTCTCGACGCGTGCCCAGCACATCGACGCAGAGAGCGACCGGCTCATCGAGCGCTACGTCGAGACGCATGGGCGGCGGCCGTCGCCGGCGACGATCATGAAGCTCCGCGCCCAGGCCACGCTCTCCACTCGGCCGGAGAAGGAGGTGCGGTCGCTGGCCGCCCTCACGGCTTCGTGGCGGGAACGGGCCGGGAGGGTGCTCGGGTCGGATGCGACCTCGTGGGCGCGCGGCGTGACGGCGAACGAGGAGCCGTTGCTGTTGCGTGCCGACGACGTGCCTTTGGACGTGATCGACTCGCTCGGGGCAGACGTCGTGGCCGCGGTTGCGGAAAAGCGCTCCACTTGGCATCGCTGGAACCTCACCGCCGAGGCCGCTCGGCAGACAATGGCCTACCGGTTCGCGTCGACCGAGGATCGCGAAGCCATCGTCGGAATGGTCGTTGACGCTGCCGAGGCGGCCTCGCTGCGCTTGACCCCGCCGGAGCTCGCATCCAGCCCGGCGGAGTTCCGCCGACCGGACGGCACGAGCGTGTTCCGTCCGAAGCACTCCGCGCTGTTCTCCTCCGAGGCGCTGCTGGCCGCCGAAGACCGCCTCCTCGAGCGCGCCCGCACCACCACGGCGCCGACGGTGCCGCTGACCACCGTCGAACGAATCACGAAGCGCCCCGACAGCAAGGGCCGGATGCTCGGAGACGACCAGGCGGCCGCGCTGACGAAGATCGCGGTCTCCGGGCGCAGGGTCGATGTGCTGGTCGGCCCGGCGGGGGCGGGGAAGACGACGGCGATGTCGGCGTTGCGGCGGGCGTGGGAGCACGAGCACGGGCGCGGCAGCGTGGTGGGGCTCGCGCCGTCCGCGGTCGCCGCGCAGGTCCTGGCCGATGACCTCGGCATCCAGACCGAGAACACCGCGAAGTGGCTCGACACCCACGACCGCACCGGCGAGACGTTCCGCAAGGGTCAGCTCGTCATCGTCGATGAGGCGTCGCTGGCGGGCACGCTCTCCCTCGACCGCATCACCACCTTGGCGGCGGAGGCCGGGGCGAAGGTGCTGCTGGTCGGGGATCACGCCCAGCTACAGTCCGTTTCTGCCGGGGGCGCGTTTTCCCTCCTCGTTCACGACCGCGACGACGCCCCGGAGCTGGTCGACGTGCACCGGTTCGTCAACGTGTGGGAGAAGACCGCATCCCTCGCTCTGCGGTACGGCCGCACCGACGTCATTGACACCTACGCCGAGCACGGC
Source organism: Microbacterium sp. H83 (assembly GCF_001650405.1). Lineage (GTDB taxonomy): Bacteria > Actinomycetota > Actinomycetes > Actinomycetales > Microbacteriaceae > Microbacterium. The sequence continues at coordinate 77,807 of NZ_LWCU01000003.1, forward strand.
CGCGTGATCGGCGGGGAGACCGAGGAGATGATCGACGCCGCCTACACCGCCTGGCGTACGGACACCCTGGCCGGGCGAGCCAGCGTCCTCGTGACCGACTCCAACGAGTCCGTCCGAGCGCTCAACAACAGGGCGCGGGCTGATCTGATCCTCGATGGCATCGTGAACGCCCGCCGCGAGGTCGAGCTGCACGACGGCACGAGAGCCGCGACCGGGGATACCGTCATCACCCGCCGCAACGACCGTCGCCTGCGCGCCGGCCGGTCCTGGGTCCGTAACGGCGACAGATGGAACATCACCGAGGTTCGGGACGACGGCGCCCTCACCCTCCGCCGCGCAGGCAAGCGATGGGGCGCATCGGTCGTGGTCCCGGCCAAGTACGCGGCCGAACATCTCGACCTCGGCTACGCCGTCACGTCCTACCGGGCGCAGGGCATCACGGTCGACTCCTCGCACGTCCTGGCGGATGCGTCGATGACCAGAGAGACGTTCTACGTCGCTATGACCCGTGGCCGCGAAGAGAACATCGCCTACGTCGCTGTCGATAAGCCCGACCCCGCCCACGACGGCCTGCACCCCGGTGAGAACACCGAGGCCACCGCCCGGTCGGTGTTGTTCGGGATGCTGCAGCACGTCGGCGCCGAGCTGTCGGCGCACGAGACGATCACCGCCGAGCAGGACGCCTGGGGCTCAATTGCGCAGCTCGCTGCCGAGTACGAGACCCTGGCTGCTGCCGCACAACACGACCGCTGGGCCGCACTCGTCCGCTCGTCGGGGCTCAGCGACGACGACGCAGACGACGCGATCGCTTCACCCGCATTCGGCGCATTGACCGCAGAGCTCCGCCGGGCAGAGGCGAACCAGCACGACGTCGAGACCCTACTGCCGCGCCTCGTGGGAGCACGCGGGTTCGGGGACGCCGATGACATCGCGGCCGTCCTGCACTACCGCGTCGCCAAGGCGACCGCGCGGCCGGCGGGGTCCGGTCGCGCGCGGAAGGCACCACGCTTGATCGCCGGCCTCATCCCCGAAGCCACTGGCACAGTGCCGTCCGAGATGCGGCAGGCGCTGACCGAGCGACGCGACCTTATCGAGACCCGGGCCGATGTGCTCCTCGACACCGCGCTCACTGAGAAGCACGAGTGGATCACGAAACTCGGCCTCCAGCCGAAGCAGGCGCGAGCAGCCCACGCATGGCGGAACGCCGCTCGCACCCTCGCTGCCTACCGTGACCGCTACGGCGTCACTGGGCCTGCACCCCTCGGAGCACGCGCCGAGACCGAGACGCAGAAGCTCGACGCTGCCCGCGCCCGTGCCGCGCTCGACAGGGTGCAAGACCTCGCCCAGGCCGAACAGCCAGAGCAGGAGCGCGCCCGGCGCACCCGGCCGCAGAGCGTCAGTCCGTCGCTGTAGCGGTTCGGTTACTCGGTTCGATCTGGTGGTTGGATCATCCGTACGTTCGAGACACCGCCCTGATTCACGCAGTCCTGAGCGAGGTCGTGAACGCGCCAGTAGAAGTCAAGATCGGCAGCCGCCGCGTTTACGGTGCTCTCGACAGGTATGTAGCGGTGCAACGGCGTGGAGACACCGCCGTAGGACCGGCCGAAGTTGTCCACAGTCAGGATCATCAAGGGCTCTGAACCGGTCCACTCGACCCCAACGCGCAAGTCGTACTCATCGTTGCCCGTCGCGTCGGCGGTCGCCCGGATGAGAGCCATCAGGTCTGCGACGCCGCACTCGACCGCGTCTGACTGGATCTGCCATCCCTCGAAGTATCCGTCGCTACTCATGCGGTGGCCGCCGATTGCGGCTGCGAGCGTGACTGATCCGTCGTGGTGGAGGCTCGCCCATGCTTCCCTCCACAGCGATCGGTCGCCCGTTGCGGTGTTGACGGCGATCCGGCGGCGCAACCCCGGTCGTGGATTGTGCCGGTCGACGTTTTCCAGCGGGTGCACACCGCTACGTCCGGCGTAGAGCAAGGCGAAGCCTTCCGCCTTGGTCAGCACGCCGCGCGCGCCGTCGCGTGTCAGGCGGTTGTGGAGTCGAGGGACGCGCGGGTGGGCGACAGCGATCAACCAGGCGCGTTCGCTCGTGGCGCGCCCGCCCGCAGTCTCGGCATACAGGTTGTCGAGCGTTTCGCTGGCGTGGCGGCGTTCATCGAAGCGGGCTCGGTACATTGCCTCGATCTGGCGTTCCTTCATCCATACGGTGTCGGAGTCGTTGCGCACCGGAGCGCCGAAGTAGTCGTTGCGGTAGATCAGGTGCGGTCCGTCAACGCTTGCCGGCACTTCCACGACTACAGCGCGGGCACCATCAGCTCCGAGACGGTGCACGTTGAGGCCGAAGACAGGTGGGGAGATCGCGGTGATCGCCGCGGAGCGCAGGGATCGCTCGTACGCTTCATCAAACTCTCCGACGTCGACGCGCTCTGTCGCAGCCTTCTGTGACTCGCGTACTCCGAACACGATGACGCCGCCGCCGCTGTTCGCCATCGCTGCAACGTCCTTGGGGAAGTCCGTTTGCGGTATGCCCTTCGCCGGCGGCAGCTCTGACTTCCAGTCCAGATCGTTCGTCTCCACGACTCCGCTGCTCACCGCCGCATCCAGCAGCTCGTCCGTCAGCGGTCCAGGACCGACCCCGAGGGCGCGATGCAGAGCGGTGAAAGTCATGACCCCCAGCGTAGGGATCACCTGCGACAACTGGCGGTGACGCCGACCGGAGGCCGCCTACAGCGCGCGCCCCTCCCGGCGCGCGGACGGGGTGATGGCCGACTCACGTGCGAGCGCCTTCCCGCTCACGCCTGCGGGCGGGTCGAGGAGTGCCGTGACGTCTGTGGCATCGGTGATGAGTGACGCGATGCCTTCGCGCAGGAGCCGGTGCGTCCCAGCACTGGAAACGCTGGTCACCGGGCCGGGCACGGCGCCGACCGGACGCCCGAGCTGCGCGGCGCGGGCGGCGAGGTTGAGGGAGCCGGAACGGTAGCCGGCCTCCGCGATGACGGTCGCACCGGAGAGGGCACCGAGGATGCGATTGCGGGCGAGGAAGCGCCACTTGGTCGGTGTCGCGCCGGGCGGCATCTCGCTGGCGAGCAGCCCGAGGTCTCCGACTCGTTCCAGCAGCTCACGGTTGCCGGAGGGGTAGAGCCGATCCAGTCCGCTGACCATCACGGCGAGAGTCTGCCCGCCTGTGGCGAGCGCGGCTCGGTGTGCGGCGGCGTCGATGCCGTAGGCGCCGCCGGCCACGATGATTCGTTCGGCATGTGTCAGATCGGAGGCGAGCTCGCCCGTGACGTGCTCGCCGTAGCTTGTGGCGGCGCGGGCTCCGGTGATCGTCACGCGATCGCTCAGCGGAGCGGTGAGAAACGATGTCGCACCACGCAGCCACAAGGCAGTCGGGGCGCGCTCGCCCAGGTCATTCAGAGCGGTCGGCCAGTCGCTGTCGCCAGGGACGAGAACGCGCAGCCCGAGGCGGTCGGTCTCTGTCAGCACCCGTGTGACCGCCTGGACATCCAAGCGCGGGGCGACCTTGTTACGCCACAGCCCGGCCTCGATCGCATCGACCTTCTTCGGGAACGCGCCGGTGCCAGTTGCCAGGCGGACGGTCTCGACTGCGCCGACCGCAGCGATGAGTCGCCCGGTCACCGCGTCGTCTGGCTCCAAGGTTGCAGCCAGAGCGACCCGTGCGGCGCGCTCGTCCTTGGAGAGAGAAGTGATCGTGGCCATGCCGGCTCCCGTCCGTGTGTGCCAGACAGGTGTGCGAGTGTCACCCGAACGAGCGGGCGCACCTCTTACGGATGTCGCAGGGGGGTCGTACCCTGGGAGCGAGGCAGATTCCTCCTTGATCTGGCGTCCTTGCGGACAGGCCCTCGGGCCGCTCTCTACGCACTGTCTCGTCATCTGACCGTGCCACGAGAGGACAATGCCATGATCCGGCTGCTTTGGGCGCTCAGCGCCCACGCCCGCTACTACCTGCGGCGCTACATGCCCACCAACATCGCGCTCGACGCGATCCGCACCCGCCGCGGCCTGAAATGGGGCACCCCCGCGATGCTCCTCGCCGCGCCGTACTTCCTCGCCGCTAACTACTGCCTCACCCTGATCGAGGACGGCGGCCCCGGCTGGCTGAACCTCCTCGTGCTCCTGTTCTGCTGGAACGCGCTCAAGTTCCTCATCATGGGGCCGATCAGCGTTGTCCTCCTCGTCCGCGCTCGCCTTGAGGAATCGGCAACCCGCCGCCGCGACCGCCGTACACGTCGGCCGATTGAGCCTGCTGAACCGACAACGGCGCGCATGCCATAGGAACTGCATCGCGACCTCGCCCGCACTGTTCGAACAGCGACGCCGCCCGGCAGGCGCTGATTCGCGTGCCGGGCGGCGGGCAACTCGACGGGGGAGCAGGGCGGGAGAACAGATCCGGTCATCTGTCCTTTGAGACTGGAGGGATGAATCAACACCAGTCCAGCCCGCACGGCCTGGAACCGCTCCTGAACATCGACGAACTCGCCGACTACCTCGGCGTGCCCGTCTCCACCATCTACGACTGGCGCACTAACGGCAAAGGCCCCCGCGCCTACCGCTTCGGCAAGCGCATCATGTTCGGCATAACCGACATCCGCGCCTGGATGGACACCATGCGCGAGCCCGCCGGCGCCGCCACCTTTCCTGGAGCGGGGGAGGGCGCGCGTGGGTAGGCCCCGCACAGCGATCGGCACCTTCGGGATCATCGCCACCCGCGCCCAGCCGAACGGCAACCATGTGGCCCGCGCCCGGTACCGGGACTGGGATGGCAGCAACCGGCTCGTCCAGGCCACGGGCCCGTCACGGGCCGCCGCGGAGCGCAAGCTCAAGCAGAAGCTCGCCGAACGTTCCCTCTACCAGCCCGGATTCAACGGGATGAGCGCCGACAGTTCGTTCCCGGAGCTCGTCGCGTACTGGCTGGAAGACATGGAGATCGAAGACCGCCTCTCACGAACCACGAGGAATCTCTACGAGCGTGACATGCGCGCCCTCGTGCTCCCTGCATTCAAAGACCTCACTCTCCGGGAGATCGGGGTCGCCCGCTGCGACTACTTCCTCAAACAACTCGCCAAGCGCAGTTACAGCCGTGCCAAGCACGCCCGCGTCGTCCTTCGACTCGCCCTCGCGCTCGCGGTCCGACACGAGATCCTGCCCCGCAACCCGATGGACCACGTCTCTCGACTGCACCGGAAGAAGACCATCCCGGACGCGTTCACCCTCGGCGAGGTGCATGAGATCCGGGCGGCGATCAAGGCCTGGGAGTCCCGGCGGATACTGGCGGGACCGAGGCCGGAGCGGCAACTCGGCCAGATCGTCGAGGTCATGCTCGGCACCTCCGCCCGCATCGGTGAAGTCCTCGCCATCCGAGTCCAGGATCTCGACCTGGATGGTCCGATCCCGACGGCAAGGATTGCCGGGACGATCATCAGCCGCAAGGGTGAGCCGACCCACCGGCAGGATCATCCGAAGACGGATCGCTCTGTCCGCCGCGTCGCACTGCCGTCGTTCGCGCTGCAGGCGATCCGCTTGCGACTTCTCCGTACAGGAGACACAGAACCGTGTGCGCTCCTGTTTAGTACGCGGGTTGGGACGCCGCACACGACGAACAACGTCCGCCGGCTCCTGCGCGACGTGATGGACGCGGCCGGGATCGAGAACGTTACCCCGCACCGATTCCGCCGGACCGTCGCGACCGTCGTCAACGACGCCCGGGGCGCGCTCCTCGCCTCCGAGCTCCTCGGGCACACCGACCCGAGGATCACGATGCAGCACTACATCCAGCGTAACGAGACCGTGAACCCGGTCACCGCGGAACTGCTCGACAAAGTGTTCGCCCAAGCAAGCTAAGTGCGGGATCGACAGGAAGCGTGCCCGCGAGATGTGATCTGGCACACTTCCTGTCGATCTGGCCACAACGACCGTGTCCTCGCTCCTGGCGGAACGAAGTCCAACGATCGGCGGGACAACTCGCGCCGTGATGTTGAGCGCGGCCTCACGACGATTGTCAGATGCGTGCGCCAGAATGAAGACATGTTCGATTCCTCTGCACCCGCCGCTGTCGACACGGCTGAGCTGCGGAAGGCTCGCGGCGCGTTCTTCACCCCGGACGCGATCACCCGCTACATCACGAACTGGGCAGTCCGCACCTCAGAGGATACGGTGCTGGAGCCGTCAGCCGGCGATGCCGCGTTCCTTGTGCAAGCCGTCCGGCGTCTCCAAGAGCTAGCCAACGGCGACACCGCAGCGCCCCGCGTGGACGGGGTGGAGATCCACCCGCACAGCGCCCGTATCGCCCGCACCCGGGTCAAGGAGGCCGGGGGAGACCCCAACCTGATCGTTAGCGACTTCTTCCTCGTCGAACCCGAGCCCCGCTACTCCGTGGTGATCGGAAACCCGCCGTATATCCGCTACCAGGACTTCACCGGAGAGTCCCGCACACGCTCCCGCGCCGCCGCGCTCAAAGCAGGCGTCGCACTGACGGCGCTCGCCTCCAGCTGGGCAGCCTTCACCATCCACTCCGCCCTGTTCCTCAAACCCGGCGGCCGGATGGGACTTGTGCTGCCCGCCGAACTGCTCAGCGTGAACTACGCCGCCGCCGTCAGACAGTTCCTCTTCGATCGCTTCCGCAGCGTAGAGCTCGTGCTGTTCACCGAGCAGGTGTTCCCCGAGGCCGAGGCTGACGTGGTCCTTCTCCTCGCCGACGGGTTTGACGAAGGGCCGACCGATCACGCCACCATCTATCAGGCACAAGACGCCGAAGCTCTCTCCACGCTCAGCGGCCCGCTGACCTGGACGCCACCGGACCCGGCGGCCAAGTGGACTGGCCTACTCGTCGACCCGGACGCGATCGAGCCGCTCCGCACCCTGAAAGCTAGCGGACACTTCACCAACCTCGAGGCCTGGGGTGACACCACGCTCGGGATGGTGACCGGCAACAACCGGTACTTTGCCCTCTCGCCCGCACGGGTGAAAGAGCTCGGTCTCACTCGCAAAGACCTGATCCGGCTCTCCCCGCCCGGCAGCTCGCATCTCCGTGGACTGGAGCTCTCCAGTGATGCCATGACCCGACTCGGGCAGAAGGGCAAGGCGACCTGGCTGTTCCGCCCGTCCGAGACCCCATCTCCCGCGGCTCAGGCATACATTGCGACCGGTCATCTCGCCGGCGTCGACGAGGCATACAAGTGCCGGGTCCGTAAGCCCTGGTATCGAGTCCCGCTCCTGCCGCCAGCGGACCTGCTGCTGACCTGCATGAACGCCGATACCCCACGCCTGACCACCAACAGCGCGCAGGCTGGGCACTTGAATTCTGTCCACGGCGTTTACCTCAAGGACGGTGTTCGGGCGCTGGGGCGAGAGTTGCTGCCTCTCGCCAGTCTGAACTCCGTCACCCTTCTGAATGCTGAAATGGTCGGTCGTTCGTACGGGGGCGGGATTCTCAAGCTCGAACCTCGCGAAGCCGATGTCTGGGCCATGCCTTCGACCGAACACATTCAGGCGCACGCCGACGCACTCCGCGCTATCAAACCGAGGGTCGCGACGCTGCTGCAGCACGGAAAGCTCGCCCAGGCCGTTGAACTTGTGGACCGCGTCCTGCTCACAGGCGCGGGCATTGTCTCGGAAGCTGACTTGGCTCGAGTACGGGTAGCTCACGCGGCTATGACACACCGACGCACAGCGAGGGGACGAAGTGGCCGCTGAACCGTCAACGAAGGCCAAAGCCTGGGCCATTTTTGACCGCATCGTCGCCGACGCGGCACCCGAAGGCGTCCACAGCAACCCGTGGACGAAGGGCCCCGACGGCAACCTGGTCTACGAACCTGACTACGCAACACTTACCCGCCTTCTTGGGGTGCCTCTCTACTTGAAGGCCCCAACGACAACGGGTGTCCCGGCACTTGCACTCGATGTGTGGCTCTCGTACGAACTCCGCCGCGCGGGCTTTGATGCGGACGCAGTGTGGCCCCGACCGACCGCACCGCGAATCCTTCCTGGACCCGTGGTCAGCCTGCTTGAGAAGGTCACCGTTAAGGAGCGCGAAGCGCTCTGGAAACGACTCCGCGCTAAGACCCCACCGGCCGGCGCAGCAGCATCGAGCGCCAGCATTCTGGGTAAGAACTACCTCAAACAGGTCGATGTGGTCATGTCGAACTGGGTTGCCGGACCCGAGTTGCTCATCAGCACGAAACGAATGGACTCCAGCTTCGGCAAGAACGCCGCCAACCGTGTAGAAGAATCCTACGGCGACGCCAAGAACCTTCGTCTCCGACATCCCCTCGCAGCGCTCGGCTTCGCGTACGGGCTTCGTTCCACGATCTTCGACGAGTCACCTGACAAAGCCGAATGGCTAATTGATCTGCTCCAGAAGCTTGGCAGGGAAGACGATGCCTATCACGCTGTTGCTCTCATTATCATTGAATACGGAGCGCACCTGGCCGTCGACGAGGGCAACGATGACCCTGGCGACGGGGAAGACCCCCTTGCCGAGGCAGGTATCACGCCACTCGAAGACGACGAGGTCGCCGAGGAAAGCGTCGAACTCTCAGCGGTTGAGGAAGCATTGGCAAACCTGCCTCACGTTGCGATCCGTGTCGAGCTTGTCCCCGCTGACCTCCAGCCGGGGTACTTCATCGCCGAAATGGTGCGGCGAGTAATCGACGCCACCCCAGTGAACTTGCACAAAGAAGCGCGTCGGCGACGGTCGCAGCCAGTCCTGGCGGTCGAGCGATGAATAGCGTTAGTCTCGCCGAGCAGTCACGCGTAGACGCGCTCCTTGGCAATGGGCGAGAGCACCCTTATGGATAAGGCCTTCGCGGCGACACGCCGAAGTGTCCTCACCCTCGCGGTTATCGGTGGTGTCCTAACGCTCGCGGCACTAGTCCTTCTGGAGCTTTTCCGCGACAATCTCTGGCCGTGGTTGTACGCGGCGGCCACCAATGTGCTGGGAGTTCTTTTCGGTCTGGCAGTCGTTTCGCTCATCTGGGAGTTTTTTGTTCGCCGCGATCACAGCACGGATCTCCGGCACTATCTTCGGCTCGGATCGAGTATCGCGAAGTCGGGGTTGCAGGATGTGTCTCCTCGTTCAAAATTGGACTGGCAGCATTTGCTCGCGTCCGCGAATGACATCACCGTACTTACCTACAACGGAGATTGGCTCGACAGAAACGCCTACGTGATTCGAGACGTCGCACGTGAGCGGCCTCTGTCGGTGACCATCGCAGTGCCGGTGAATGGCGGAGCCTATCTCGCGCGGGAAGCCGAGTTGCGCGGGGTTACTGCCGAAAGGCTCGCCGACAATATTGGCGACGTGGTCGCGCGAGCTGCTCGACTGTGGCGCGACGCAAAGCAGGGTTCTGAACAGTTGCACCGAGGAAGCAAACTTAGCGTTGTAGAGCATGATCTCGACCTCGGCTATGAGGTTGTCACGATCGATCGAACGACGATTGTGACCCTCGCGGCTCCCGGAGACTCGGACGAACTTCGCGATCGTGTTGCGTTCGTGTACAACCAGAGCCCGGAGGAGTATCCGACGAACTTCTTCACGGCTTATAAGCCGCTCCTGGCCGGCATGAACCGATTGGATGAGGTCTAGGTAATGAGCGCACTAGCTGTTGATGCGAAGCAGATTCGCCTTGAGGATTTGCTTGACTCGGTGGAAGAAGGCACGGCCGTACTTCCCGCGTTTCAGCGTGACTTCGACTGGTCGGACTCGGACGTCGTCAGCTTGCTTGCGACTCTGCTCTCCGATTGGCCCGCGGGGAGCCTCCTACTGATGAGTGGAGCGCCGAAGTTTTTTGAAGTTCGGAAGTTTGAGGACGGTCCAGATCTCGCTAACGATGTGCGGTATGTCGTCCTCGACGGGCAGCAGCGTCTCACCGCCCTATTTCACGCGATCCGGGGGCGCGGAGACGTTGCTTTCATCCTTCGCGCGCAGGACTTGGCCAACTCCGACGGGAGCGCCGAGGCGATTGAGGAACTCATCGAGCTTGTCCCACGCGGGAAGTGGAAACGCGAGTACCCGCTTGAGCGGCAAAGTCGAGAACGCCTGGTGCCGTTGCATGAACTTCGAACCGCGTCAGACTTTTTCGCCTGGCGCGACCGCGTGATCGAAGCGACACCGGAGAGGGAGCGCGGAGAGGTCGGCAGACTCTTGGCGGATGTCTACCGGTCTCACCTTGGACGACTGAATACATATGCGTTCCCGGCTGTATTGCTTGACAACGACCTACCACCGGCAGCCGTTGCTCGGATTTTCGAACGGATCAATTTGACCGGCTTGCGGCTAAACACGTTCGACTTGCTCGTCGCGCGGGTATACGAGCCGGAATGGAATCTGCGGGATAGGTGGGAAACAGCGCGTCGCGAGAGCGAGCCGATTGCGCACTGGCTCGGAGACGATGGACTTCCGGTGATCCAAACGATCTCGCTCAATCTTGAGGGTGACGTTCGTCAGCCCGCGCTCCTCGGCCTCAAAGCGCGGGACATTCGTGGCTCGTGGGACCCGGCAGTGGCCGCAACTGAAGCGGCTGTCTTGAAGCTCCGCAACATTGGGATCCCTGCGCCTTCCTGGATGCCATACCGCGGTCTGTTGCTGCCGCTCGCTGATCGGGCGATGCGTTTGGGACGGGACTCGCTTGAGGATAACGCTGAGCTCTCTACCTGGTTCTGGGCCCGTTCACTGGGGATGGACTATGGGGTCGGTTCGAGTACCCGAATAGCGTTGGACTCTCGACTACTGTCTGAGGTGAACCCGGACTGGTCCTCAGCTTCTTTCGCGATTGATCGTCGACTGCTTCAAAGTGCAACCCGCCGACAACAGTCAGCCCTGTGGTCGGCGTTTACTTCGCTCCTCGCGGCAGAGGAACCGCGTGATTTCCTGACTGGCGAAGTGATCGTTAGTCCTGCTGAAGACGCAGTTGTCGTCAGCCTGTTTCCGCGCGGCGAGGGGGATCTTCATCTGCGCGTCCTCGGGATGGTTCTGATGACGCGTGCGTCAGCTCGCCAAGTGCGACGGGAACGCGGCAGCTTCCTGAGCACGGTCCCGGAAGCTGCCCTTGAATCGCAACTACTTCCGGGTGGACCACTGCTGGAATCGTTGGCGGACCCGGACGTTTTCTTGCGCCGTCGCGCAGACCTCTTGGAGCAACGCGTCAGCGGATACTCCGATGTTCCCATTCGGTGGTTCGACGGACGAGATGAGTAGACCACCGAAAGCCAATCGACGCGCTACTCGAATCTAAAGAGGCATCCACTTGAGCCAGACCGGCTAATCATCGATCCGCTTCCCTCTGCCCTCGGATACTCGGTCATCATTACATCCACGCCCCTACCAAGACCTTCACCAGTCCTCTTCTTCGTCACAATGTCAGTAGGAGGCCACAGTGCCCACACCTCTTGAAGGCCAGATTCTAAGCGACTTCGAGAACCGTCTAGCGGCATCAGACGCGATCTCGGTCGAGCTGGCCGCGAAGTTGATGGAACTCGTCCGCAGCGATCGCGTGCCTACAGCAGAATCTCTCCTCGAGGCGACCAAGACGAACGTGGGAGACCAGCCCGTATGATCCAGCTTGAACACCTCCACGTCGAGGAGCTCCGAGGCATCCGTTCCATCGATCTGAACCTGGCCGCCAAGTCGTTCGTTGTATACGGGCCGAACGGGTCTGGCAAGAGCGGTGTCGTCGACGCCATCGACTTCGGCCTCACGGGTAGCATCGCGCGCCTAGCCGGCGACGGAACCGCGGGCGTGACGCTTCTACGTCACGGACCGCATGTCCACCGGCGCGACGACCCCGCCGCCGCTAAGGTCGTGCTCCGCGTGAGGGACACCGAATCGGGCGAGGTGGCCACGATCACGCGCAGCGTGAAGACTGCCGCCACCTTTACGCTCACTCCGGACACGCCCGCTATGCGCAGGGCACTCCAAGCGGCGGCGGATCATCCCGAACTCACCCTCTCGCGCCGCGAGCTGATCAACTACATTGTCGCCAAGCCCGGGCAGCGCGCCGCCGAAGTGCAGGCGCTCCTGAAGCTCGATCGCGTCGAAGCCTTGCGAAAGTCGCTTAAAGCGGCCTCGTTCAAGGCCGCAACGGACGCCAAGACGGGCGCGTCGGAGCGCGCGCTCGCCGAACGGTCCTTCCAACAGCATCTTGGCCTGACGTCGCTGTTGTCTGCCGAGGTCTTGCGCGAAATCAACAAGCGTCGCGAGATTCTTGGGCTGGCGGCCCTGATCGAGCTCACCGTTGATACTGACGTCCTGCAGGGATCGGGTGAACGGCGGAAGTCCAGCTCGATCAACCTGGATAGCGCTCGACGCGAACTCGCCACGCTGCGCACAGTGATCACCGAAGACGATGCGATCAAGATGGCCTGCGAGGAACTTCAAGGCAAGGTCGCGACCTTCGTGGCCAACCCATCCATGATGGACGCGATCCGGCACCGAGAGCTACTCGATCTGGGGCTCGCGGCGGTCGAGGCCGCCACCTGCCCGCTCTGCGATCTAGCTTGGGAGTCCCAGGAGAGCCTCGAAGCACACATCGCCGAGCGCATCGCCGCCACCGAGGCAGCGCAGAAGCTACGCGGTGAAGTCACCACGGCGGCCGCTTCATACAGGACGGCGCTCCGAGGCTTGCGCGAGCAGGCAGAGCGGATTGTTCCGTCCGCACGCAACTTCGGATCAGAGGATCTTCCGCATCTTCTGAAGTCTTGGACGGACTCGCTTGCCGTCTTGGAAGGAACGGTCGGCACCTTCGAGGCTGTGACCGCCCACGACGCCTCGCATTCTGTGACGGCTCACGTTCCTCCGAAGCTGTTGACGGAGGCCTTCGACGCGCTCCGCACCGCGCTCGAAGATGCCCCTGATGAGTCTGACGAGGACGCTGCGCGCACCTTCCTTGATCTCGCCAAGGACCGATGGACCCGCGTTCGGCTCGCGCGCGTAGACGCCAAGAAGTCCGACGCTGTGAAGAAGGCCGCCCAGGAAGCCTATGACCTCTACTGTGCGTCCGCCGACGAAGCACTGTCGACCCTGTACGCCACTGTCGAACACGACTTCAGCCGCTACTACCAGTTCGTCAATGCAGACGATGAGGAGGCTTTTCGCGCTGAGCTCGTCCCCAGCTCGGGAAGCCTCGACCTAAAGGTCGATTTCTACCAGCTCGGCATGTTCCCGCCCGTGGCCTATCACAGCGAAGGTCATCAGGACGGGATGGGTGTCTGCCTGTACCTCGCCCTGGTGAAGCAGCTTCTCGGCCCAGATTTCAAGTACGCGGTACTCGATGACGTCGTGATGTCCGTCGACTCCAACCACCGGCGCCGCTTCGCTGAACTCTTAAAGACCGAGTTCGCTGGCGTCCAGTTCATCATCACCACGCATGACGAGGTTTGGGCTCGTCAGATGCGCGCATCCGGACTCGTCAAGTCCGCCTCGATGGCACGATTCTACGGCTGGACAGTCGACGCCGGCCCCGCCTACGGCGTGAGCGATGCGTGGGCCTCAATCGAAGCCGACCTCGAAAAAGAAGACGTAGCCGGTGCTGCCCACAAGCTCCGACGAGCACTCGAAGCGAGCACGTCCGATATCGCCGAGAGCATCGGGGGGTCGGTGCCCTACCGCAGCGACGGCACCTACGACCTCTCGGCGTTCCTGGACTCCATCAAAGGCCGCCACGGAAAGCTTTTGGGCTTGGCCGCGAGCTCGGCGCAATCCTGGGGAAACCAGCCGCAGACCCAACGAGTTGAACAGCTCAAGCAGCGCCGGAACGCCGTCGTCCCAGAGCAAGATGCCGAGTCGTGGCTTCTCAATAAGCTCGTCCACAACAACGACTGGGCCAATGGCACCGCGGCCGACTTCCGCCCTGTGCTCGCTGCGGCACAGGACTTCCTCTCGCTTTTCCGGTGCGAGAACGCTGACTGCGAATCATGGATCGCCGTGAGCGGAAGGACCGGAGCCGAAGAGTCGCTTCGCTGCGCCTGCCAGACATACAACCTCAACCTCACGAAGAAGAAGCAATAGCCGCACGCCCAGCACCGCGATCAGCGCAGGCTTGCGGCTTCCGTTGAGGCGGGTCCGATCGACGACCAGCGCGGAATGCGCGGACGTTCTTGGAAGACCCGGCGGAGGCAGCCCTAGAGCGTGTCGGTCGAGCAGAGTCGGTACTGCTGACAAGGATGGAACTATGGGGAAACCGTCGACTCGAATTGAGCAGCAGGGTGAACGGCTGAATGAGTTCCGTCACGCCTTCATCGAGTTGATGAACGCCTCGAAGCCTGTGGGTGGCGACTGGGATCTACCGAGGCTAGTTCCCGCCGTTTCGGACGACAAGTGGTCCCAGCTCCAGAGGGACACCGCAATCGCGGCGGGTGCTGCGCAGGAGGCATACAGCGCCAACGGCGGTGGCACGTTCACGATGCGCAATGCTGCCTACATGACGACCGTCAACCCCATCGCGAACTGGCATTTCGCGCTAGAACGTCCTGACGAGCTCAAGCCCCAGATGGTGGTGTCAGCGGTCGATCTCGCAATCGGTCAGGCGCGTACTCGGTACGAGAACGCGCTTCAGCATGAGCGCGGACTTGTCGGCGTGATCGCGAGCTTCCTCCGCTGGCCGCAGACGCTACGTGAAGCTGTCGGACCGAGTTGGAGCCAGCGTACCGCCGCGGGTGCCCTGGGAGTCGTCGGACAGGTGCTCGTCGGCGCGGTGGCCGCTGCTCTTGGAACCGCGCTCGTTTGGGGTGTGGTCGAACTTTGGCGACTTTGGTTCTAGCGAGAGTCCTCGTATACGTACGGGCATCCGGGTCGGACAGAGTTCTCCGAGCCGGAAGACGCACCGGAACTGGCGGCTGTGTGGACATGGCTGAAAGCTACGGTTGACACATGACCGAATCGTCTCGTGCCATTGTGCGGCGCTGGTTGTTCACTGCGGTCGTGGACCTCGGCGAGCAGGCATACCGGCGGCAGGTGCATGCGCGAATCACGCACCTCTTTGGGGACGAGTTCAGCGCCGAGGACATGCGGCCGCGCGTTGGTAGACGAGGCGAAGCCGCGTGGCAGAACAACGTCGACTCCCTATACGACCAGCTCAAGCATCGAGGAGAGATGCTGCCGTCGACGCGCGGAGGTCCGTGGCGACTCAGTCCGCTTTCGATTGCCGAGGCGCAGCGATACCGCGCGGGCCTGCGTGATGATACTGAAGCCGAGCTTCTCGCCGACTTCAAACCCAAAGACAGCGGCGAGTACATTGCTCGACTGCAAGGTCAGGTGCTGACGAAACGACGAGATCATGAAGAGACGCTGAGGACCTTCGGTATCGCTGCCGCGGCGCGCGGCTGGAAACCCGCGACCAATGTCCATCCTCGAGACATGGAACTGACCCGGGTCGGCGAGGTTTGTCTTGTTGAGGTGAAACAGGTATATCGCGGCAACGCAACCAAAGCAGTGCGCGAAGCGACCGCACAGCTTTTGGAGTACCGCTATTTCTGGTACCGGAACGACACTCGGCAGCCGCACTTGTTGGCCGTGTTCTCCGAGCCGATTGGCGACGAGCACGCACGATACTTGGAGTCGCTTCACATCGCTTCAATCTGGAAGATCACAGACGAGGGATGGGGGAGTAGCGCCCTCGCAACGTCACTGGGCTTCGACCCTGGGCGACAGGTGCCTTCGTAACCACCAGACACTTCAATCAGCGGGGAGGGGGGGGACCAGAAGGGGACCAGAATCATGCAAATCATGCATCGCACGAAGCGTCCTGCATGATCTGAGCCCCGGCGTCACGCGGGATTCAGCCTTGACGACGCCGTCTGGACGCCTGGGGGTCAAGGGGTCGCAGGTTCAAATCCTGTCAGCCCGACCAGCAAGCCCCGGAGAACCGCGAGGCCACGCGGAGCTCCGGGGCTTTTCTCATGCCGGCGCAGGTCGCCGTGCTGCGCGGTGCGGCCATTCCGAGGCGATGCGCTCTGGGAGGGTGCGGCAGTCACTCCCACCGAGTGTCTCCCGCTCGTACTGTGGATCCATGGGTGATCTGCATGCCGAGGTGAAGGAGTTTCTCTCGTCGCGTCGGGCTCGACTCTCGCCGGATGCCGCGGGGCTGCCCGCGTACGGTGGCAACCGACGCGTGCCCGGGCTGCGCCGCGAGGAGGTCGCGATGCTGACCGGCGTCTCCGTCGACTATTACGTCCGGCTGGAGCGTGGGAACCTCGCCGGTGCCTCGGAGAGCGTGCTCGACGCGCTGGCGCGGACGCTGCAGCTCGACGACGCGGAGCGCCAGTATCTCTTCGACCTCGCCCGCTCGGCCGGCGCCTCCCGACGCCCGCCGAAGCGGAAGCCGAGCGAGGTGCGTCCCGCCGTGCGTCAGGTGCTCGACGCGATGGCGGATGCTCCGGCGTGGGTCCGGAACGGACGGCACGACATCCTCGCCGCGAACAGGATGGGACGCGCGCTGTACGCGCCCGTGTTCGACGGCCCGCGGAACCCACCGAACACCACACGATTCACCTACCTCGATCCCGCCGCGCGGGAGTTCTGGCGCGACTACGACCGGATCGCGAACGACGCGGCGGCCATGCTGCGCCTCGAGGCGGGAAGGAATCCGCATGACGAGGAGCTGACGAAGCTGGTCGGCGAGCTCTCCATGCAGAGCGAGCTGTTCCGTCAGCGGTGGGCGTCGCATGACGTCGTCTTCCATCGGAGCGGGCTGAAGCGGATCCATCATCCGGTCGTCGGCGACCTCGACCTGAACTTCGAGTCGATGGAGCTGCCCAGCGAGCCGGGACTCGTCATGAACGTCTACACCGCGCCCGCCGGCTCGCCATCGGCGGACGCGCTGCGCGTGCTCGCGTCGTGGGCCGCGACCCAGGAGTTCGAGTCGACGGACGCGTCGACCGCGTAGCCGGGGCGGCTCGCACCGGCGGACGGCTCGCAGAGGCGGACGGCTCGCACCGACGGCGGCTCGCGGACGGCGGCTCCCGGCACGGGGGAACTGTCAGTACCGGTCACAGGGGTGACTGTCGCGAGTCGCGGTGGGGGCGTTGAGTGGAGACCAGCAGCTCACCGAACAGGAGACAAGCCATGATCGACCTCACGCTCAACAACGGCGTCACCCTTCCGACTCTCGGCCTCGGGGTCTTCCAGAGCGCCCCCGAGGAAACGGCCCAGGCGGTCGCCGAGGCTCTCCGCATCGGCTATCGGCACATCGACACCGCCGCCGCGTACCGCAACGAGCGGGAGGTCGGCGAGGGACTGCGCCGGTCGGGCGTCGACCGCGACGAGGTCTTCCTCGAGACCAAGGTCTGGGTGTCCGACTTCGGCTACGACCAGACGCTGCACGCGTTCGAGAAGGCCGCCGGCAAGCTCGGCGTCGACACCCTCGATCTGCTGATCCTGCATCAGCCCGCGCCCACCCGCTTCGAGACGACCATCGCCGCGTACAGGGCTCTGGAGAGCCTTCTGGCCGACGGACGCGTCCGGGCGATCGGCGTCAGCAACTTCATGCCGCACCACCTCGAGCGCCTGCTGGCCGAGACCGACGTCGTGCCCGCGGTGAACCAGGTCGAGCTGCACCCGTACTTCACGCAGCGGGCGGTCCAGGAGGCGGATGCTGCGCACGGCATCCTCACGCAGGCATGGTCGCCGATCGGCGGCATCACCTTCTACCCCGGCTGGGGCGACGGCAAGCGGAGCGTGCTCGAGGATCCGACCATCGCCGAGATCGCGGATGCGCACGGCAAGACCCCCGCGCAGGTGATGCTGCGTTGGGGAATCCAGCAGGGGCGCTCCGTGATCCCGAAGTCGACCAACCCGGCGCGCATCGCGGAGAACTTCGATGTCTTCGACTTCGAGCTCACCGGCGAGCATCTCGCTCGTATCGACGCCCTCGACACCGGCGTGCGCGGCGGCCCCGACCCCGACCAGCCCCGCGACGCGTTCTTCGACGTCGTCATCGACGAAGCCTGACCACCCCCCGCACTCGCGAAGAAGGAGAAGATCATGGACCACCGCTCTCTCGGCCGCACCGGCGTGAAGGTGAGCCCGCTGTGCCTGGGCACGATGATGTTCGGTCCCTGGGGCAACCAGGACGTCGACGACAGCATCCGCATCATCCACGCCGCGCTCGATGCGGGCATCACGTTTGTCGACACCGCCGACGTGTACTCGGCCGGGGCCTCGGAGGAGATCACCGGCAAGGCACTCGCCGGTCGCCGCGACGATGTCGTGCTCGCGACGAAGTTCTTCATGCCGATGGGCGACGACCTCAACCACCGCGGCGGGTCACGGCGGTGGATCATCCAGGAGGTGGAGAACTCGCTGCGCCGTCTCGGCACGGACTACATCGATCTGTACCAGGTGCACCGCCCCAGCCCCGACACCGACATCGAGGAGACCCTCGGAGCCCTCTCGGACCTCGTCCATCAGGGGAAGATCCGCTACATCGGGTCGTCGTCGTTCTCCGGATCTCAGATCGTCGAAGCGCAGTGGGCGTCGCGTGACCGCAACCTCGAACGCTTCGTGACCGAGCAGCCGCCGTACTCGATCCTCGTCCGCGGCATCGAGGAGGACGTCCTCCCGACCACGCGGCGGCACGGCATGGGCACGCTCACCTACAGCCCCCTCTCCGGAGGGTGGCTGTCGGGGAAGTGGCGGAAGGATGCCGCGGCCGCGCCCACCTCGTCGGCTCGGCCCTCCGCGCGCTTCGACATGTCAGCACCTGCCAACCAGCGCAAGCTCGACATCGTCGAAGAGCTCGCGCTGCTGGCCGAGGCGAACGACATGACCCTGATCGAGATGTCCATCGCGTTCGCGATCACCCACCCCGGCGTCACCTCCGCCATCGTCGGCCCTCGCACCATGGAGCAGCTGGAATCGTACCTGCCGGCGGCGGAGATCACGCTGTCGACCGAGGTGCTCGACCGCATCGACGAGCTCGTCGCGCCCGGGGTCACTGTCAATCCGGATGACAACAGCTACGGCGCCCACGAGCTCCTGCCCGGGAACCGTCGCCGCTGACCCGAGCGGTTCCGTGATCCGCGCTGAACGCGCCAGGACGCGACCGACCTCAGGCCTCCCGCGCGACGACCTCGCCGAGCGTTCCGGGCGCGAGCCCGAGCGTCCACTCCGCGACGTCGGCGACGACCCGCTTGTGGGCAGGATGCTCCGACTGCGCGGAGGCGTTGACATACGAACCGCCGCCGTCGACGGCGATGAGGATGCGGATGCACGCCGTCTCGGCATCCACCGGCGAGAAGTCGCCCGCGGCGATGCCGTCGTCGATGATGCGGGTGAGGCGCTCGCGGTCGAGGGCGTCCTGCACCTCGAGCTCCGCGTCGAGCGCGGGGCTGAACCGCGAGAGGTGTCGGGCGTTCAGCCAGAGGCGCGCGAGGGGGAGTGAGGCGCCGCGCTCGATGTGGTGTACGAAGCGGGCCAGGCGCTCGACGGGCGTGCCCTCGGCGGCGAAGAACTGCTCGCGCTCGATGACGGCGGCACGGGCGAACGCCGCGACGACGAGATCCTCGGCCACGGGGTAGTAGTGGGTGATGAGCCCTGGACGGACTCCGAGTCGCGCGGCCACGGCGCGGAGGGTGATCCGCTCGAGCCCCTCCTCGATCGCGATGTCCGCAGCGCAGGCGAGGATCTCCTCGCGCCGCTCTTCGGGCTGCTTGCGGATCCGTGGAGAGGAAGTGCTTGACGTCACGTCTCCCATGCTATTGAATGAGTGACCAATAGTCCATTGGGCACCCGACCAATAGCAACGACGCTCCTCCCGGAAGGACTTCCATGACCGGGATCCGATCCACCGCCGACGGTGCGGCCGTCGGCGGCGGCAGTGCCCGCAGCACGTCGGCAGGCCCCGCGTTCGCCCCGGACGCCGAGGTCGCCGACTCCGCCGCTCGCCCCGAGACGCGGGGCATCGAGCTCATCGACGACACGCAGCGCCACGGTCGTGCCAGAGACCTGTTCCTGATCTGGGCGGCGCCGAGCGTCAGCATCCTGAATCTCACGATCGGCGCATCCCTGATCCTGCTCGGCCTCGAGGTCTGGCAGGCGATCGCCGTGATCCTCGCCGCCTCGCTGCTGTGGATCCTGCCGGGCGTGATCGCCGGCAGCGGACCCGCATCGGGCACCGCCGGCTCCGTCGTGACCCGCGCCATGTACGGGATCCTCGGCAACCGGCTCTTCGTCGCCCTCGTCGGCTGGTTCATCGGCGCCGTGTTCCTCTCGCTGACCTGGCTCGCCTCGTCGTTCATGGGTGCGGACCTGCTGCGCCGCGTCGGCCTGCAGGACCCGGTGTGGGTGCCGATCGGCGTCACCGTCGTCGTCGCGGCCGTGACGATCCTCGTGGCGATCTTCGGCCACGGCCTGATCCTGCGCGCCTACCCGTACATGGCGGCGGCGCTCTTCCTGATCTTCCTCGCCGTCGCGGGCTTCATCCTCCCGACCGTCGACTGGCAGTACTCCGCCCCGGCGCCGCTGACCGGTACCGCCCTGTGGTCGTCGGTCTCGATCGGCTTCACGATCCTCGCGTCGACCCCGCTGTCGTTCATCAACAGCCCGGACATCGCCCGCTACCTCCCGCGCAGCACGAAGCCCTCGCACATCGCCGCGGCGACCGCGCTCGGCGGGGCCGTGCCGTTCATCGTGTTCACGATCGTCGGCGTGCTGCTCGCCACCGGCCTGAGTGCCGCCGCGTTCGACGTCGGGATCGACGTCGCCCTGCTCGACCTCCTGCCCGGATGGCTCGGGCCGCTGCTCGTCGTGGGCGTCGTCCTCAACACCATCGCCCTGAACGCCATGACGGCCTACACATCGAGCATGGCGCTGCAGGCGATCGGCTTCCGGCTCCGCCGCATCCCCGCCGCAATCATCGTCGGCGTCGTCGGCACAGCGCTCACGATCTATCTCGTGCTGTCCTCGAGCCTCCTGGAGGCGGCGAACCTGATGCTCCAGTTCCTCGTCGTGGTCTCCGGGCCCGCGATGGCCATCTTCGTCGTGGACGTCCTCCTCCGTCGATACCGGTACGACGGGATCGACCTCTTCCACGACACCAGGAGCGGCAGGTTCTGGTACTCCGCCGGATGGAGCATCCCGGGCATCACCTCCCTCCTCGTCGGCGGCGTGGTCACAGCGGTGTGCCTCTCGACGAGTGTGTGGGAGGGGCCGATCGCGCAGCTGACGAGCCATGTCGACGTGTCGGTGCCGCTCGGCATGGCCGTGTCCGCCCTCCTCTATGCCGCGCTGCTGCGCACCCCTCTCGGAAAGGACGGTCGACCGTGACCACCCGCTACCTCAACGGACGCATCTTCACCGCCGACCTCGACCCGGCGCGCACCTGGGCGGAGGCCATCGTCGTCGACGGGGAGGAGATCGCCTACGTCGGCACCACCGACGGCGCGCCCGATGCCGACGAGACGGTCGACCTCGAGGGGCGCCTGATGCTCCCCGGGTTCACTGACGCGCACACCCACCTGCTCATGACGGGCGCCGCGCTGGGCCAGGTGCCGCTGACCGCCGCCCGATCGCTCGACGAGATCCAGGAAGCGCTGCGCAGCGCTCGTGCGGAGAGCCCCGGCACGGCTGTCCTTCGCGGGCGCGGCTGGCTGTTCGACTCCGTGCCCGACGGCGCGCCGACCGCCGCGATGATCGACGCCGTCATCGACGACATCCCGGTCTACCTCGACGCGAACGACTACCACTCGTGCTGGGTCAACACGGCTGCGCTCGCCGAGCTCGGCATCACGCGCGCCACCCCCGACCCCCTCGGCGGTCGCATCGTGCGCGATGCCGACGGCGAGCCGACAGGACTCCTCCTCGAGACCGCGGCGACGCAGTACGCCTGGGCGCATCGAGACGAGACCACGACCGACGCCGATCGCGACGCCGACGTCGACCGAGTCATCGACGCCTACCTCGCCACGGGCGTCACCGGAGTCGTCGACATGGCGTTCGACGAGTTCGGCCTCGCCGCATTCGAGCGGGCGCGGGCCCGGTACGGCGGTGAGCTGCCCCTCCGCGTCGCGGCGCACTGGATCGTCACCAACACCGGCGACGACGCCGCCAACCTGGCGCAGGTGGCGCGCGCCGCCGACCTCGCGAAGGCGTCGACCTCGCCGTGGCTGCGCGTCGTCGGCATCAAGCTGATCCTCGACGGCGTCATCGACGCGTGCACGGCGGCGATGCGGCATCCGTACGCCGACGGCACGAACGCCGAGCCGATCTGGCCCGTCGAGCAGCTGCATCCGGTGGTCGTCGCCGCGGATGCCGCAGGACTGCAGATCGCGCAGCACGCGATCGGCGACCGGGCGAGCGACATCGCGCTCGACGCGCTCGAGCATGCGGTGGCCGTCAACGGCGATCTCCCGCGACGCCATCGCATCGAGCACCTCGAGTACGCCGCCCCGGGCACCGCGCAGCGGATGGCGCGGCTCGGCGTGACGGCCTCGATGCAGCCGGTGCACAGTGATCCGGCGATCTTCGACAACTGGGCGCAGATGCTCGGCGACGACCGCGTCGAACGGGCGTTCGCCTGGCCGGAGTACGAGGATGCGGGCGCCCTGCTGGCCTTCTCGACCGACGCCCCCACGGCACCGTACGAGTCGCTGGCGAACATGTACATCGCATCGACGAGGGCCTCGGCTCTCGATCGCTCCGTGCCGGCGACGCATCCGCAGTACGCTCTGCCGCTGGCGAGCGCGCTCGGCCACGCGACACGCGACGCCGCGGCGTCCGTCGGCGACGGCGACTGGCGGGGACGCATCGCGCCGGGCTTCGCCGCCGACGTCATCGTGCTCGACATCGATCCGTTCGCGGAGGGTCCCTCGTCGCTGCTCGAGGCCCGCATCATCGAGACGATCGTGGCGGGCCGCACGCGCTTCCGCGCTGACGGTCGTCGGGCCTGACCGCGCCGGTCGTCGGACCGGCACGGCGGTCAGCTGCCGAGGATTCTGCGCACCCGCTGCTGCAGCCCCTCGGCGTCATGGGGAGCGTGACCGCGCGCGTCGTTGTCGAAGTAGGCGTAGACGTCGCGCGGTCGTCCGTCGCTCGCGCCGCGCCCATCGGCCCAGGAGGCGATGAGCTCGGCCCATTCGTCGAGCTCGGCCGGCGTGTAGCCGCTGTGGTACAGCATCTGCGCGCCGTGCAGACGGATGTAGACCAGGCGATCGCTGGTGAGCGCGTCGAAGCGCGGCCACCGGCCGGCGGTGTCCGCGACGACCAGGCCGACATCGTGCTGCGTGAGGAGCTGCAGCGCCTCGGGCAGGGCGAAGCTCGCCGAGCGGGGTTCGAGCGCATAGCTGAGCGGATCGTCCGCGTCGATCTGCAACCAGGCGCGCCCCTCGAGGCGCTCGTCGTGCCGCGCGGCCAGGGCTGCGGCCTCTGCGGTCGTGGTCGGGAGAGATCCGAGGAACCGCTCGATCAGCTCAGGATCGAAATGCTGCCTCTCCGGCAGCTGCCAGAGGATGGGACCGAGGTGGCGCCCGAGGGAGAGCAGCCCCGACGCGAAGAAGTTCGCGAGCGCCTGGTCGACGTCCCGCAGCCGGAGCATGTGGGTGACGTAGCGGGAGCCCTTCACCGCGAAGGTGAAGTCGTCGGGCACCTCCGACCTCCACCGTCGATAGCTCTCGGGCCGCTGCAGCGAGTAGAAGGAGCCGTTGAGCTCCACCGTGGGGAAGCGCTCGGCGATGAACTGCAGCTCCCGGCGTTGGACCAGGCCCTTCGGGTAGAAGTCTCCGCGCCACCTCGCGTACTTCCAGCCGGAGACGCCGATCCGCACGCGCCCGGTCGGAGGGGTCGAAACCATGGTCGCCTCCTTCGAGGAGCGACGCTACGACGTCACGGGCGCACGTCGACGAGGGTTGACGGGTGCGAGGACGTTCGCTAGCCCGGCAAGCGGCCGGTCGGGGTTGGTTGCCCTCCCGAGTCATCCACCCCAGATGGACCTCTCGAGAGGGCTCACCGTCCATCCCGGACGGTAGGGGAGGCGGCGAAGATCTCGCTGCTCTCATCGGCTGATTCCCCAACGTCTCAGCCGGTAGCCCCCGCTACTGAAAGCAGAATATCGCGAAAACGTCTTGTCCGCCATTTGGGGGACAAAGAAATCTACGATTATTTCCTCCAGGACTCCGGGTTGCCGTGAGAACGTCCACTCATAGAGTGGACCCATGGACAGAACGCTCGCAGTCGCCGCGCAGCTTCCGCTCGCTCGCGGGCATCGCGTCGAGGTGACCGAGGCCATCGACGAGACGAGAGGCGAGGCGGTGCTGCTCGCGATCGTCGACCTCGAGACCGGCGTGCGCTTCCGTCGCGCCGAGGAGCCCCGCGGCGAGCTCGTGCACTGGCTCGGTCGAGTCCTCGACTGCACGGTCACGTTCGGCGGACATCGCGACCGCACGGTGGTCGTCATCGACACCGACGGCGACGGTCCGGGAGGAGTCGGAGCGCGGGCGGCGCTCACGGGCGCGGATGCGGCGGCTGAGGCCGCGAAGGCGGAAGCCGACCGGTGGGGCGGTGGCGATCGGATGCCGGAGCCGGAGCCCGAACGGTTCTGGTGACCGCCCCGGGACGCGCCTCGCGTGAGGACGCCAGGCCTCCTGCTGCGTCGCGGACTCGCGACATCGCGCTCCGGGGAGTTCACCGGAAGTCCCGGGAGCGATGGGTCACTCCGGTGCGGAGATCCTCGAAGGCGTCGGCGAGGATGTTCACGACCCCTTCCGCCGAGCGCTCGAGGATGCCGCGGATGATCAGCGCGGGGGAGTCGCGCGCGACCCTCCGGTAGCGGCCCCAGACACCGGTCGAGCAGATGACGTTGATCAGGCCGCTCTCGTCCTCGAGGTTGAGGAAGGTGACACCCGCGGCCGTCGCGGGACGCTGCCGATGGGTGACGAGGCCGGCGACCTCGATGCGGCGTCCGGATTCGTGGTGCTGCAGGTCGGCGGAGGACAGCACCCCGCGCTCTCGCAGCAGCGCGCGGAAGTGCGTCATCGGGTGGTCGTCGGTGGAGACGCCGGTCGACCACAGGTCGGCCGACAGCCGCTCGTAGCTGGACTGGTCCGTGAACAGCGGGGGCTGCACCGCGACCGTCGTGCCGGGGAGGTAGCGGGATCGGTCCTCGGCGGCGGCGCCGGACATCCAGATCGCCTCCCGGCGCTGCAGCCCGAGGCAGTCGAACGCGCCGGCGGTCGCCAGGGCCTCCAGCTGCGCGGCGCTCGCATCGGTCCGGCGCACCAGATCGTGCAGGTCACGATAGGGGCCGCCTGCGTCCCGCTCGGCGACGATCCTCTCCGCCAACGGCATGCCGATGCCGCGGACGCCGCTGAGGCCGAGCCGCACCGCGAAGCCGCCGTCTCTCCGATGTGCGGAGGACTCGTCGGGGCGCGTCCGGTCGAAGCGCGGCACCTCGGGCTGCTGCGCGTCGTTGCAGGAGTCCCGCCCCGTCGGTCCGGGGAGACGAGCGTCGTCGAGCGCCTCGAGGGTCTCCGTCGCGGCGGAGGCGTGCAGATCGGGGCGTCTGACCTCGACTCCGTGCCGCCGTGCATCCGCGGTGAGGGTGGATGCGGAGTAGAACCCCATGGGCTGCGACCGCAGCAGTCCCGCGAGGAAGGCGGCCGGGTAGTGCAGCTTGAGCCAGGAGCTCGCGTAGACGAGCAGCGCGAAGGAGAGCGAGTGCGACTCGGCGAAGCCGAAGTTCGAGAACGCCTGGATCTGGGCGTAGATGCGATCGGACTGCTCGGCGGAGAGCCCGCGCCGCGTCATCCCCGCATAGAGCTTGTCGCGGACCTTCTCGATCTTCTCGAGCCCGCGCTTGGATCCCATCGCCCGACGCAGCAGATCGGCCTCGTCGGCGGTGCAGTCTCCGATGGCGGTCGCCATCTGGATCAGCTGCTCCTGGAAGATCGGGATGCCGAGGGTGCGCTCCAGGATGGGCCTCAGATCGTCGTGCGGGTAGGGGATCTCCAGCACGACCGGCTCTTCGCCCCGCGCGGTCCGTGCTCGGTTCTCCTCGTCGAGTGCATCCTTCGCCATCTTGCGGCGGACGAAGGGATGCACCGCGCCGCCCTGGATGGGGCCGGGACGGATCAGCGCGATCTGGATCGCGAGGTCGTAGAACGCGCGAGGCTGCAGACGGGGGAGCAGCCCGATCTGCGCGCGCGACTCGACCTGGAAGACCCCGATCGAATCCGCTCGGCAGAGCATGTCGTAGACCGCCGGCTCCTCCTTCGGGAGGGTCTCCAGGGTCCACTCCTCTCCGGTCGCGTCGCGGACCAGGTCGAAGCAGTGCTGCAGCCCCGCCAGCATGCCGAGCCCCAGCAGATCGAACTTCACCAGCCCCATCCACGCGGCGTCGTCCTTGTCCCACTGGATGACCGTGCGGTCCTCCATCCGCGCGTGCTCCACGGGCACGACCTCGCCCACCGGCCGCCGTGTCAGCACCATGCCGCCGGAGTGGATGCCGAGGTGGCGGGGAGCCTTGAGCAGCTCGCCGGCGTAGTCGAGGACGTTCGCCGGGATGTCGTGCTCGTCCGCGACCTCCAGTCCCGTGCTCCACCCGTCCACCTGCCGTGACCAGGCGTCCTGCTGGCCGGGAGAGTATCCCAGCGCCCTCGCCATGTCGCGCACGGCGTTCTTCGGCCGGTACTGGATGACGTTCGCGACCTGCGCCGCACGTTCGCGCCCGTATTCCCGGTACACCCACTGGATGATCTCCTCGCGCCGATCGGAGTCGAAGTCGACGTCGATGTCCGGCTCCTCCTGGCGCGTGGTCGCGAGGAACCGCTCGAAGGGCAGCCGGTACAGGATCGGATCGACCGCGGTGATCCCGAGCAGATAGCAGACCGCGCTCGCCGCGGCGGATCCCCGCCCCTGGCAGAGGATGCCCCGTCGTCTCGCCTCGGCGACGATGCCGTGCACGATCAGGAAGTACCCGGGGAAGTCCTTCTCCTCGATCACATCGAGCTCCCGCGCGATCCGGCGACGGCCGTCCGCGTCCAGCCGGGGGTACTTGGTCGGCACGGCCTCCCACACCAGGTGCCGCAGCCAGCTCATCGGCGTGTGACCGTCCTCCACCTTCTGCTCCGGCAGAGCGGGGCGAGCGCGACGCAGGGGGAAGGCGGAGGCTCCGGCGAGCTCGAGCCCGTAGGAGATGGCCCCCGGGTAGCGGCGGAACCGCGCTGCCATCTCGGCGCCGCTGCGCAGATGGGCCCCGCCATGGGTCGGCAGCCACCCGTCGAGGTCGTCCATGCTGCGCACCGCGCGCACCGCGGCGACGGCCTCGGCCAGCGAGGCTCGCTCGGGGGCGGCGTAGTGCACGTTGTTGGTCGCGACCACGGGGAGACGCATCTCCCGCGCGAGCTCGGCGAGCGCGTCGTTGCGGCGGGTGTCCAGCGGGTCGCCGTGATCGAACAGCTCGACGGCGACGTGGTCGTGCCCGAAGAGATCGACCAGCCGCCGCAGGGGAGTCCTCGCGTCTCCGGTCTCGAGCCCGCGACGGACCCCGCCTTTGCGGCATCCGGTGAGGATCGTCCAGTGTCCCTCCGCCGTCGATGCCAGCTCGTCGAGGTCGTAGACCGGTCGGCCCTTCTCGCCGCCGCGGAGGTGGGCGGTCGTCATGGCGCCGGAGAGCCGGTGGTACCCGTCCAGGCCGTCGGCGATCACCAGCAGATGATCGCCGATCGGGTCGGCGGCGCCGCGCTGCGGGGCGTCGAGACCGAGGGAGAGCTCGGCGCCGTACACCGTCTGCACCGACACGTCCATCAGCTCGGCGACCTCGGCGAAGCGCGCCGCGCCGTAGAAGCCGTCATGGTCGGTCAGTGCGAGCGCCGTCAGGCCCAGCCGCTCGGCCTCGGCGAGGAGATCCTCCGGTGAGGAGGCGCCGTCGAGGAACGAATAGGTGGAATGCGCGTGCAGCTCCGCGTAGGGGACGGGATCGTCCGGACGGCTCACCGACGTGGGCGGCTTCCGCGTGCGCCGGGTGCTCACCGGGCCGGGGTCGGGCCGGATGGTCGGCGGCTCCCCGCCGATCGGGTGCGGGGACTCCTCACCGCTCAGCGCGCGCTCCAGCTCGTTCCACGACAGCGGAGGGTTGTGCCAGCCCATCAGCGGTACCTCCCCTCGACCCACCAGCGGTCGCCCGTGCAGAAGACCAGCCAGGCGCGGTCATGGCCGTCGACGATCTGGAGGCGATGCCCCCTCTTGCCTCCCGAGGCGTCCCACCGGCGCTCGTGGATCGGCCAGGGGCCGGCCCAGGCCTGCACCTGGTCGCCGTCGATGCGGGCCGGAGGCGCCGTGAGCGCACCGCGATCGTCGACGAGCACGGTCTCGCCCCCGGAGGTCTGGACGCCGATCGGTCGAGGCGGGCGGAAGACCTCGGCGGGAAGGGGGTCGGGAAGACTGCCCGGCCAGGGGTGCGAGGGATCACGGGGTGCGACGGTCCGTTCACCCCACGGCGTGAGGACCTGGCGATCGGCGAGCCAGCGTCCGCCGGACAGCGCGGCGGTGACGACGCCCTCGTGTCCGAGCATCGTCTGCACGCGGGAGACGGCATGGTGCAGACGCTCGTCGGTGCCGGAGCCGAAGAGCCCTGGCTGATGATGCGCGGCGTCGTCGACCGCCACCGGCACGATGCGCACCATCATGATGCCGCCGAAAGCCCGTGCCTCGTCGATCGGCTGCTTCGCCGATTCGGCGGCCAGCGCCTCGAGCTGCCAGCGCACCCTGTCGACGAGGTCCACCGCATCGAAGCAGGTCGGATGCAGCCAGGGGCGGGAGAAGACCGTGCCGTCGTCGTCGGTCAGGTCGATCCGCACCTCGGTGCACACCACGGAGGCGTCGCCGAGCGCGAGCATCACCGCATCGGCGGTCTGCCGCACCGCGAAGGCCACCTGGTCTGCTCCGGCCAGCGGCGACTCGAACTCGATGGAGCGCACGAGCTCGGGGTCGGGCGGACGAGCCACCACGGCCCGGGAGTCGGCGCCGGCGGCGAGGGCGTGCAATCGGGCTCCGCGCTCGCCGAAGCGGTCGCGGACCTCGATCTCGTCGAGGGCAGCGAACTCGCCGAGCGTGCGCACGCCGAGCCGGATGAGCAGGCCGGTGAGCTGCTCGTCGCGCAGCACTCGGACGGGAAGAGGGGAGAGGAACGCGGAGGCGGCTCCCGCCGGCACCACGGTGCAGGGCGCGTTCCCCCGCGCCGCGAGCTCCGCTGTGAACGGGCCGTCGGCGATGCCCACCCGCACCTCGGGGAAGCCCGCCTCGGCGAGGACGGCGATCAGTGCGCGCCCTGCCTCCTCTTCTCCGTCGTGATAGCGGGAGATGCCGCGGGCCCGCACCGCGGCGAGGCCAGGACGCAGCAGCGCCGCACCGGGGGCGTGCTTCTCGATGAGCTGCAGCACCGGGAGGAACGCCCGCTCGTCGCGCGCGGGGTCGTGCGGGAGCACCCGCAGCGAGGAGATGTGGCCCTGGGCGATCCGGCGCCGCTGACCTGCGCGGACGCCGTGCTCCCTCGCCGATGCCGTGCAGGCGACGACCGTGTTCGCATGCACCAGGGCGGTCGGCGGATGCGGTGGATCGCCGCCCAGCGCGGCACGCAGCGGCCAGTCGGGGAACCAGAGCACGAGGACGCGCAGGGGAGCACTCATCCCGCCACCGCCAGGGGGTGCTCGGCAGGGGAGGCGTCCGCGCCTCGCAGGGCGGGCAGTGCCGTCAGCTCCGCCACCGTCGCGGCTGCGGCCTGCTCGTCGACGAGCGCCTCGACCGCGCCGTCGCTGCCGGGCAGGCGGACCCGGACGCTCGAGGCCGTGGGGCTCTGCCTCGTCTTCGCCGTCACCGTCGCCGTGGACCCCTCGATGAGTCCCCATCCCTCCCCGATGCCCAGCCAGTGCTGGTCGTGGAGACGGATCGAGCCCTCGCTCTGCGGCCAGGCCCCCGAGGTCGACGACTCCGCGACGAGGAGGGTGGCGCCGCGGTCGCGCAGGCGGGCGCTGAGGCGGGACGCATCCGCATCCCGCGCCCTGCCGCCGGGGGCCACGGCGATCAGCGGCACGACCTCGGCGAGCGCCGAGGTCACGGCGAGCCACCGGTCTCCCGGTTCGGGGACGAGGATCAGCCGGGGGAGCTCGATGCCGAACGCCGCCGCCGCCTCGACGCCCAGGGTGGGCATGCCGACCACCGCGCACCAGAGACCTTTGCGGGAGGCGGCGGCGAGCAGGGCGAGGACGAGGCTGGGTGAGGGGGAGACCGTGTACGCGGTGCCGGTCTGCAGGCCCTGCTCCGGAAGCAGCGAGGAGAAGGCGGGGTCGAGGGGGAGGAGCGGGAGATCGCTGCGCCGACGCTGCATGCGACTGATCTCGCGGCGCAGTCGCAGCACCTCTCCGGCGCGGGTGTCACCCGCCGGAGAGATCGACGTCATCGCATCGAGCCCGATCCCCATGCTTCCATCCTCGAATATATGTACTACTAAAGCAACTGGATCAGATGACGATAATTCGAACCTCCGACATCGGCCCCGGACGATCGGTTATCCACACCCTGCACTGCGACGACCCGCGATCTCCTAGCCTTCCCGGATGGATCTCCGCACCCCGGTCGTCGTCTGCGTGCACCTGGCCCTCTTCGTCGTCGGGTGCCGACTCGTCGCGATCGACGCGCGCACCCACCGGCTCCCGAACCGCCTCGTGCTGCCCACGCTCGCCGCGCTCCTCGTCCTCGCCTCCCTCGACGCGCTCGCGACAGGAGAGATCCGCGCGCTGGTGCGGGCACTGCTCGGCATGCTCGTGCTCGGCGTCTTCTACGCGGCGCTGCGGTCGCTCGGCCGGGAGGGGATGGGCGGGGGCGACGTCAAGCTCGCCGCCGTCATCGGCCTCGTGCTCGGGTGGCACGGCTGGCCGGCGCTCGCCGTGGGCGCGGCATCCGCGTTCGTGCTCGGCGCGCTGTACGCCCTCGCGCTGATGGCGCTGCGTCGCGCCGACCGGACCACGCGGATCGCCTTCGGGCCGTGGATGATCATCGGAGCCGTCCTCGGCGTCGTCGCGACCTGAGAGCCCCGCCGCAGGCGCGGCGCGCGGGCGGCGCACAGGGCGGCGGGTCTAGGGTGAGGACATGGCACTCGCACGACTCCACGGAGGCCCGCTCGACGGGCAGATCATCCCCCTCGACGACGCGGACGACAAGCTGATCGTCCCCTACAGCGAGACCCAGGTGGTGTACAACCGCAGCGGCGAGCCGCAGAACACGGGCGACGCCGACGGTCCCACCGAGATCGACTACTGGTACGACGAGTCGCTCGAGGATCTCAACCCCTCGGATGACTGAGACCCCGTCCGGCTCCGACCCGTCCCGGGTCCTGGAGGTCGAGCGCAAGTACGACGTCGACGACGCGACGCCTCTCCCCGAGTGGAGGGGCGTCCCCGGCGTCGATGCCGTGTCCGCCGGCGAGCTCCGCGAGCTCGACGCGCGCTACCTCGACACGGCCGACGCCCAGCTGTCCCGCGCCGGCGTCGCCCTGCGGCGCCGCACCGGCGGGCCCGACGCCGGCTGGCACATCAAGGGTCCGCGTGAGGGCGACGGCCGCGTCGAGATCGGCTGGCCGCTGGACGTCGACGCGGGCGACGCGGAGAGCGTCCCCGCGGCCGTCGTCGAGACGCTCAGCCGATGGGCGACCGGCGGTCTCACCCCTCTGGCCCGCATCGAGAACGCCCGCACGGCGTATCTCCTCACCGGACCGGACGGCGTGGTCGCGGAGTTCGTCGACGACCGGGTCCGCGCCACCGATCTCCGGCACGACGTGCGGCGCGAATGGCGCGAGTGGGAGCTGGAGCTCGGCCCCGCCGCCCCCGCCGACGCCGCAGGCCGCGAGGCTCTCTTCGCCGCCGCGGAGAAGGCGATCTTCGCCGCGGGCGGCCGTGAGGCGGCATCCGGGTCGAAGCTGGCGCGTGCGCTCGGCTTCTGAGGGCGGGTCTCGCCGGGTCGGGCGCAAGCCCCTTCCCGGGGGTCGCCGGCTCGTGCTTGAGTGACGGACATGAGCCGCCCCGCAATCCTCCGATCGCTGCAGACGATCGTCCCCGACACCGTCATCGCCCAGGAGCAGGTGCGAGACGTCTTCGCCGGGCAGCCCGACGTCGGACGGCTCGCCCAGCGCCTCATCGGAGCCTCGTTCAACGGCTCGGGCATCGACACCCGGCACACCGTCATCGAGGAGCTCTCGCCCGTCCGGACGGACGGGACGGAAGGGACGGACGAGACGGACGCGCCTGTCTTCCGTGACCGCCGGTCCGGGCACCTGCTCTCGCCGGGCACCAAGCAGCGCAACGAGATCTACGTGCGCGAGGCGTCGCGGATGTTCGTCGAGGCGGCCCGTCGCGCCCTCGACGCCGACCCCGACGTCGTGGCGTCGGACGTCACGCACGTCGTCACCGTGTCGTGCACAGGCTTCCACGCCCCGGGGCCCGAATACGAGATCGTGCGGGCGCTGGGTCTCGCCGACAGCGTCGAGCGCTACCACCTGGGGTTCATGGGATGCTACGCGTCGATGCCCGCGCTGCGCGCCGCCCGCCAGTTCTGCCTGGCCGACCCCGAGGCGGTCGTGCTCATCGTCAGCGTCGAGCTGTGCACCGTGCATCTGCGATCGACGGAGGACCCCGACCTCATCGTGGCGAACTCCCTCTTCGCCGACGGCGCCGCCGCGGGCATCGTCACGGCTCGCGAGCTGCCGACCCCGGTGCCGGCCGTCCGCCTGGACGGATTCCACACGGCGATCGCCGCCGAGGGGGAGAAGGACATGGCGTGGACGATCGGCGACCACGGGTTCGAGATGATCCTCTCGACCAAGGTCCCGCAGATCATCGGCGAGACCATCATCGGCGCGATCCGTCCGCTCTACGCCCGCGAGGGGGAGCTCGCGGCGGCGTTCGACGAGGGGC
>NZ_LWCU01000004.1 GCF_001650405.1 Microbacterium sp. H83
GAGGGCGGCGGGATGTCGGCGGGAGGCGGGATGAGCCCCTCGGGGATCGGCGTCTCCGGCGGAGCCGGCGGGATCACGTCATCGGGCACGGGGGTCTCGGGCGGAGGCGGCGGGACGACAGCATCCGCCGGGGAGTCGTGCGGGGTCGTGCTGTCGTCGGTCATCGTCAGCCTCCGAGTGATCCGACGTCGGTCGTGCCGACGTTCGTGCGATGGAAGTTCTGGAACGACCGGGATGCCGTGGGGCCGCGCTGTCCCTGGTAGCGGTTGCCGTAGGGGCCGGAGCCGTACGGGTTCTCGGCCGGCGACGTGAGGCGGAAGAAGCAGAGCTGACCGATCTTCATGCCCGGCCACAGCTTGATCGGCAGCGTCGCGACGTTCGCGAGCTCGAGCGTGACGTGCCCGGTGAACCCGGGGTCGATGAACCCCGCCGTCGAGTGGGTGATGAGTCCGAGGCGACCCAGGGACGACTTTCCCTCGAGCCTCGCGGCGATGTCGTCCGACAGCGTCACCTGCTCGAACGTCGCCCCGAGCGCGAACTCCCCCGGATGCAGGATGAACGGCTCCTCGGGATCGACCTCGATGAGCCGCGTGAGCTCGGGCTGGTCGACGGACGGATCGATGAACGGGTACTTGTGGTTGTCGAAGAGCCGGAAGTAGCGGTCCAGACGCACGTCGATGCTCGACGGCTGGATCATCTCCGGCTCGTGCGGCGTGAGGCCGATCCGGCCCGATGCGAGTTCTGCCCTGATGTCGCGGTCGCTGAGAAGCACGGCACCAGCCTAGTCATCGCCCGCGAGTGGCACTTTGGTCGTGACGGATCCGCCCGGTAGGCTTGCGAGCACCCGCTCTCCGGATGCGGGTTCGGGGCTGTAGTTCAATGGTAGAACTTCTGCTTCCCAAGCAGACAGCGCGGGTTCGATTCCCGTCAGCCCCTCCACATCAGTTCGGCGCAGGCGCCACCAGGACTGTCGATCCCGGTGCCCGCCTCGCCCGACGCTCGATCGCCTGCCCCGCGTACGTCGACACGAGGATCACGAGCGACCCGAGGGCGCCGACGATGCCGATCCGCTCCCCGGCCAGAAGGAACCCCGCCGCGAGCGCCCACACCGGCTCGGTGCCCATGAGGATGCTGGCCCGGGATGCCGAGGTCCGGCGCACCGCCCACAGCTGCACCACGAAGGCGAAGACGGAGCAGAGCACACCCAGGAAGAGCACGTCGACCCACCCGCCGACGCTGAGACGGCCGATGGATGCCGGCAGAGCCGCCCCGGCGACGAGGGACGACAACCCCGCGCACACTCCCAACTGGACCAGCACCATGCCGAGCGACCCCTCCGTCCGGCCCCGGGTGAGGTGCCCGCTGGCCGTGACGTGGACGGCGCGGACGACGGCGGCGAGGATGACGAGAAGATCGCCGAGTGTCGGCGAACGGAGGCCGCCGTCGGAGACCAGCAGGCAGACGCCGACCACCGCGGCGACCGCCGCGACGAAGTATCCGCGCGGCAGCCACCGCCGAGACGCGAGCCCCTCGAGCACCGGCGTCATCACCAGCGAGAGGCTGATGAGGAACCCGGCGTTCGTCGCCGAGGTGAGCACGACGCCGGCCGTCTCCAGTCCGATGATCGCGGCCTGGGTGCATCCGAGCAGGAGAGCGATCCCCAGCCCCCGTCCGCGAGGGAGCCGTTCGCGACGCAGGAGGCAGAGGAGCCCGAGCGCCAGCACGGCGACGAGGAAGCGGAGGGCGACGGCGGACGGGACGCCGACCTCCTCGGCGAGATCCTTGGCCGCGACGAAGCTCGCGCCCCACACCATCGCGACGCCGATGAGCAGGATGTCGACGAGACGGTCGGAGCGGAGGATCGCGGGCACGGTTGCTAGTGTGTCGTCCGAGACACATAAGAACAATGGCCTTCATCTTCACCGATGAGTAAGGAGATCTGATGGATGCCGCGCGGCTCTCGCTCCTCCGCGAGCTCGGCGATCGAGGAAGCGTCGCGGCGGTGGCGGAGGCACTGCGCGTCAGCCCGTCGGCCGTGTCCCAGCAGCTCTCCGCGCTGCAGTCGAGCGTGCCTGTGCCGCTCACGACGAAGCGCGGACGCCGCCTGGTCCTCACCGAGGCCGGAGAGGCGCTCGCCGTCGCCGCCTCGCGGGTGGAGCAGGCGCTGGCGGAGGCACGGGCGACCGTCGACTCGTTCCACGGTCGGACCGAGCGCCCGGTCGGCGTGGCGGCCTTCCACAGTGCCGGACTCGCGCTGTTCGGGCCCCTCGTCGCGGAGATCGGCGACCGCGCACGCCTCGCGCTCGTCGACGCCGACGTCCCTCGGGAGGAGTTCCCCGGACTCACCGCCGATCACGACCTCGTGATCGCGCACCGGCTCGCGCATGATCCGGAGTGGCCGAGGGAGCGGCACCGGGTCTTCCCCCTGCTGGTCGAGCCGCTCGACATCGCCCTGCACGAGGACCACCCCCTCGCCCGACGCGACCGCATCTCGCCGGAGGACCTGCGGGACCAGCGCTGGATCTCGACGCACGAGCGCTTCCCGCTGGCCGGGGTGCTGCGCCACCTCGGCGGTCTCATCGGCCAGACGCCGAGGATCGACCATCGCATCAACGAGTTCTCGGTCGCGGCGCAGGTGGTCCGCTCAGGAGCCGCGATCGCCGTGATGCCGCGGTTCACCGCCGCGCCGCTCGCCACCGACGGCATGGTGTTGCGCCCGCTGGCCGGACAGCCGGTCGTGCGCCACGTCGACGTCCTCGCCCGCCCGGAGTCCCTGGCGCACACGTCGGTCCGTGCGGTGCTCGAGGCGCTGCGCACGGTGGCGTCGCGGGCCTCGGCGGCGGATAGATTCGGACGAGAAGACACCGTCGACGGGAAGGGCCACATCCATGCACCTCTCTGACTTCCGGGCGCCGGACACTCCGGTCGCGCGGGCCGCTCTCGCGTTCGCGGCCCGCCACCAGTCGCCGTCGATGCAGAACCACGTCGTCCGCTCGTGGATCTGGGCGGAGGCCTTCGCCCAGATCGAGGGGCGCACGGCGATCGACCACGAGCTCCTGTACGTGTCGGCCATGCTGCACGACATCGGCCTGGCGCCCGCCTTCGACAACGTCCTGCTCTCGTACGAGGAGGCGGGAGGGCATGTCGCGGCCGCGCTGACGACGGGCGGGGGCTGGGATGAGACACGGAGCGGGCGCGCGCTGGACGTGATCGTCCGACACAACTGGCCCTCCGTCGATCCGGAGCTCGACCAGGAGGGCTACCTGCTGGAGATCGCGACCGGCCTCGACATCTCCGGCGCCCGCCCCGAGGCCCTGCCGACCGAGTTTCTGCGCGAGGTGCTCGCGGCCCACCCGCGTCTCGATCTCGCCGTCGAGTTCGGGTCCGACGTCGTCGAGCAGGCG
Source organism: Microbacterium sp. H83 (assembly GCF_001650405.1). Lineage (GTDB taxonomy): Bacteria > Actinomycetota > Actinomycetes > Actinomycetales > Microbacteriaceae > Microbacterium. The sequence continues at coordinate 3,405 of NZ_LWCU01000004.1, forward strand.
GGGCGCAAGCCGCACACCTCCGCGAAGCGGCTCGCCGACGGCGGCGTCGTCGACAAGCTGCGACGCAACCCGCTGGAGGCCTTGGGGGCCTGACGGACGTCGCTCAGCCGGCGTGCGCCCACAGGCGGTCGATCGCGACGTCGCGACCGAGCACGCGCTCGGCGGCACGGTGGCCGGACAGCATCGCGGCGGGCACCGTCGCGGGATCGTCCGTCCAGGTCGCCTCCCCCGCGATGTGCAGCACCCCTCCGACGGGAGCGGCGAGGTCGTCGTGATCGGCCGTGGTCGATCCGAGCGTCATGTACGCGTAGGAGCCGTGCGACCAGGGGTCGTCCTGCCAGGCCGTGCGGCGCACCGACAGCGGCTGCTCGACGCGGTCGCCGAAGAGCCGCCCGAGCTGCTCCATCACCGAGGCGGCGACCTGCTCGTCCGCCCAGTCGCGGATGCCGAGGGCCGCGGGACCCGCCGCGAACGTGAGCAGGGTGGGCTCCCCGTGCAGCGGCGTGAGGTCGTACCAGGAGTGCCACCACCGGGCGTGCGGCCCCTGCTGGCGGATGGCGTAGACGTCGGCATCCCAGAACCGCGAGGGGAACCGCAGGAAGACCTTCTCGAACGCGTTCATCCGCAGCCGACCGAGCGCCTGCGCGTTGACGGCGGGCAGCGCGGGGACGATCTCGAGGGCGCCGGAGCGCAGCACCCCCACGGGCACCGTGACGATCGCGGCGTCGGCGCTCACCACGCCGTGCGCCGTGCGCACCGAGACGCCGTCCGACCACTCGACGCGCGTCACGGCGTGGTCGAGGCGGACGTCGAGGCCCTCCGCGAGCCGCGTCGGCAGGGCGTCGTACCCGTCGGGGAACACGACCTCGTCGCCGTCGATCGAGTCGTCGTCGAGGCCGTGCGCGGCGAGGTCCTCGATCCAGGCGCCGTACTGCTCCTCGGAGCGGTGCTCCAGGTACTCGCGCACGCGCTGGACGCGCTGCTCCGCCCAGCCCTGACGGGCGAGCGCGACCTCGGTGACGTCGCGGTACGACGCGTCCGCCGCGGACTCGGCGATCACCGCGGTCAGCGTCGCGTCCACCGCATGGACGTCCGCGGCGAACGCCCTGGCCGCCTCGTCGTCGAGCCGCGCGCCGTCGGGACCGTAGTACGCGATGGGCCTGCTGTCGGGCTGGTAGCCGCCGACCGTGAACTCCACCGTGCGCATGCCGAACGCCGCGACCGCGGCGGCGACCGGGCTCCCGTCCACGCCGTGAATCCACGACGCCCCGAGGTCGGTGGGGGCTCCGTGGTCGCGGTCGGTGTGCACGCGACCGCCCACGCGATCCCTGGCCTCGAGCACGATCACCCGCTGCCCGGCGTCCTGCAGCAGCCGCGCGGCGCTGAGTCCCGCGACGCCCGCTCCCACGATGACCGTGTCGACGTGCTCCATGATGCGTCCGTCCTCTCGCGCCCGCTCCGCTGCGGGCCTTCTCCGACGATAGCGACAGCGGCGGTGACGCACCCCCGTCTCCCCTAGATTGAGACCGTGACCCCCTCCCCCGCCCGACGCGACCTCGTCGGACGCACCGTGCTGATCACGGGCGCGAACGCCGGAATCGGCTACTGGTGCGCCGAGCTCCTCGCCGCCCGCGGAGCCAGGGTGCTGCTCGGATGCCGCTCGACGCACCGCGCGGAGGTCGCCGCGAAGACCCTGCGAGCGGGCGTCCTCGGAGCCGATGTCGGCACCCTTCCGGTCGACCTCGGATCGCTCGCCGTCATCCGCGACGCCGCAGCGCGGGTCGACGAGCGGCTCGACGCCGTGATCTGCAATGCCGGGGTGAAGGCCGCCGATCCCGCTGATCGCACGGAGGACGGGCTCGACCTCATGGTGGGGACGAACGCGCTCGGTCACTTCGCCCTGCTCGCCCGGCTCGGCCACGCACTCGCCCCTGACGCGCGGGTCGTCGCCGTCGGCTCGCTGGCGCATCGGTTCGCGCGCATCGATCCGGCGACGCTGTCGCAGCCGTGGAGCGGGCCGTCGCTGCGCCGGTACGGCCGGTCGAAGGCGGCGCTGATGTCGCTGACGTTCGAGCTCGATCGGCGCTGGCGCGGCTCAGGGCGATCGGCGCTGTGCGCGCATCCCGGGTACGCCGTCGATCCGCTCACCCCGTACCGCGACGGCCTGGCCGCCGTCTCTGGTCCGGTCCGCGCGGCCGCGGCGCTCTCGCGCGGCCTCGTGCAGGGCAAGGACGCCGGCGCGGAGCCGATCGTGCACGCGGTCGTCGCCCGGGACGCCGCCGGCGGCGAGTACTGGGGCCCCGGAGGTCTGCTCGAGTTCCGCGGCGCGCCCGCGCGCGTCCAGGCGTCGGCAGAGGTGCGCTCCTCCGCGATCGCGACCGAGCTGTGGTCGATCGCGGAGGAGCTCACCGGCGTGCGCTTCGCGGTCTGAACGTCAGACGGGGATCTCCTCGAGCGAGCGGTACACGGGCAGGCCGCGCTCGAGTGCGATCTCGACGTCCTTGTCGGCACCCGCGGATTCGCCGGGCAGACGCAGCACGGCATCGCAGTGCTGCAGCAGGCGCCGAGCGGTCTCGTACATGACGTCGCCCTCTGTGTCATCGGTCTCGTCCATGCCGCGGAGCACGGGAAGCGCGACCCATTCGCCGATCATCGGAACGTGTCCCCGACGGTGGATCGGTGCGGCGGCCTCTTCGAGCCGCTCGAGGTTCCGGGCGATGAGCTCGGGGTCGCCGTCCGTCCCGGAGCGGTAGGGACCGGCGATGAGGATGAGGAGTGGTGTTTTCATATCGAGCACTGTAACGTTAACCGTGCAAGAACATGCAACTTCAAGAAAGAACGTGAGGAGAACGAATGCTCGGCGCGCAGCGCAAGGCTCACCTCCGCGACGTCCTGCGACGCGACGGACGCGTGGTGGCGAAGGACGTCGCGCGGGAGCTCGGCATCTCCGAGGACTCCGTCCGCCGCGACCTGCGCGAGCTCGCCGAGGCCGGGGAGCTCGTGCGCGTCTACGGCGGGGCGCTTCCGGTCGCACCCGCCGATCGCCCCGTCGATCAGCGCCGCGCCCTGGCGACCGACAGCAAGGAGCGGGTGGCGCGGCGCGCGGTGGAGCTGATCGCCCCGGCATCCGTCATCGTGCTCGACGCGGGCACGACGACCCTCGCCATGGCGCGGATGCTGCCGCACGGCGGCGACCTCACGGTCATCACCCCCAGCCCGGCGATCGCCGTCGCCGCCGCCGAGCAGTCCGACGCGCGGGTCGTGATGATCGGCGGCGAGCTCTCCCGGTTCTCGATGGTCGCGGGCGGAGCCCTCGCCATGGAGGCCGTGCAGCACCTCGCGGCCGACCTCTTCTTCCTCGGTGCGACCGGCGTGGATCCGGCGCGGGGCCTCACCACCGGCAGCCTGGAGGACGCCGCCACCAAGCGCGCCATCGCGGCCAGGTCCGCCGAGACCCTCGTGCTCGCCAGCGAGGAGAAGATCGGCGCCGTCTCCCGATTCCCCGTGCTCGCCCTCGACGCCGTCGCCGGGATCGTGGTCGATCCGCTCGACCGCGATCCGGTGCTCGAGCAGCTCGCGGCCGTCGTGCCGCTGCACCGCTGACGGCCGCGCCGCCGACGGCGGCCGGGGTCAGCTGACCGTCGCCGCCACGATGACGGGGGTCATCGCCGCCATCAGCGCCGCGGAGATCGCGGTGGTGACGGCCGTCGCCACCGCGTTGCCGGCGGCCGAGCCCGCCGCGATCTCGTCGATGCGCCGCTTCAGCTCACGCGCCGAGGCACCGCCGCACTCCTCCCGCAGGATCGCGTGCGCCGCGTTCAGGTTCTGCAGGATCGAGAGCAGCGCGGCGTCGGCCTGCGACGGCGCCGCCCGCCCGGCCAGCACGTCGGCGAGCCGCGATCGCAGGAGCTGCTCGGGGGTCGGGTCGGACTCGGGCGTGCGGGCGGAACCCCAGCCGAAGAACCCGCGCTCGCCCCGCACGAGCACGCCCTGCACGAGCAGCGACTCGACGACGACCTCGAGGGGGTCGAGCTTCGGGCGCATCACCAGGGACTGCAGTCGCTTGCCCCGCAGCGGCACCAGCCGCGCGAGCGTGCTGTCGAGGATGGGATTGCCGGTCGGCTCCGTCGACACGATCTCGACGACGGGGTTCTTCTCCTCCGTCAGACGGATGCGTCCGTGCAGTGCGAGGTCGACGATCACGGCGGCGACCTCGCCGTAGAGGCGGTTCACGCTCACGGCGCTCTCGATGCGGCCGTCGGGCCGGAGCAGAAGCATGTGCAGTTCTTCCACGATCAGCATGTCCTCCACGGTAGGACGCCGCGTCGCGCCTCGGCATCCCCCGTTCGGATGACTTCTCGCGGATGCCGGTGCGCCACGGACCATCGGCCTGTCAACCCCGTCGCCCCGCGACCGGCGGATCCCTATGTTCCGAGCATGACCACGGACACCGCCGCTCCCGCGGGCGAGCAGCCCACGCGCCTGCGCCGCGCCATCACCGGCCCCCTGCTCTTCGCCTTCATCCTCGGCGACGTGCTCGGCGCCGGGATCTACGCCCTCATGGGAGTGCTCTCCGAGAAGGTCGGCGGCATGCTCTGGGCGCCGCTGCTGCTCGCGCTCCTGCTCGCCCTGCTGACCGCCGGCTCGTACGCGGAGCTCGTGACGAAGTACCCGCGCGCCGGCGGCGCCTCGGTCTTCGCCGAGCGGGCCTTCCGCAGCCCCCTGGTGTCGTTCCTGGTCGGGTTCAGCATGCTCGCCGCGGGCGTCACCAGCGCGGCGGGCCTCGCGATCGCGTTCGCGGGCGACTACTTCGGCACGTTCTTCGACGTGCCGGCGACACCCGTCGCCATCGTCTTCCTCGCCGTCGTCGCGGCGCTGAACGCCCGCGGCATCCGCGAGTCGATGGGCGCGAACCTCGTGATGACCGCGATCGAGCTGAGCGGGCTCGTGATCGTCATCGCCGTGGTCGGCGTCTTCGTCGCCGGCGGGGGCGGCGACGCCTCGCGACTCACCCAGACACCCGACGGCACGCCCGCCGCGATGGCGGTGCTCGCCGGAGCGGTGATCGCCTACTACTCGTTCGTCGGCTTCGAGACCTCGGCGAACATGATCGAAGAGGTGAAGAACCCGCGCCGCACCTACCCGCGCGCGCTGTTCGGCGCCCTGTTCACGGCCGGCGCGGTCTACGTGCTCGTCGGCGTGGCGAGCTCGATCGCCCTGCCGGCATCCGACCTCCAGGAGTCCAGCGGCCCGCTGCTCGCGGTGGTCGAGGCCACGGGCGTCAGCATCCCGTCGTGGCTGTTCAGCCTGATCGCCCTCATCGCCGTCGCGAACGGCGCGCTGCTCACGATGATCATGGTGAGCCGACTCACCTACGGCATGGCCGAGCAGCAGCTGCTCCCCGGCGTGCTCGGGCGCGTCCTCCCGAACCGCAAGACCCCCTGGGTCGCGATCCTCACGACGACGCTGGTCGCGATGGGGCTCACGCTCGTCGGCGACCTCGCCACCCTCGCCGAGACCGTGGTGCTGCTGCTGCTCTTCGTGTTCCTCAGCGTCAACGTCTCGGTGCTCGTGCTCCGTCGCGATCGCGTCGAGCACGACCACTTCCGCATCTGGACGTTCGTCCCCGTGCTCGGCATCGCCTCGTGCATCCTGCTGCTCACGCAGCAGCGAGGGGTCGTCTGGCTCTTCGGCGGCATCCTGCTCGCCGTGGGCGGCGTCCTGTACCTGCTCGCCCGCTGGGGCCGCCGCCGCGCGGCCTCGACCGACCCGTCCATCGACACCCCGAAGGAGTCCCATGAGCACGCCTGACGACACCCGCAGCGTCGACGAGATGACCAGCGAGGAGAAGCGGCACGATCAGCTGACCGCGGCTCCGGATGCGACCGAGGCCGACGCCGCTCCGCGCATCGAGGTCTCGGAGCACGACGGCAACACCCGCATCGACATCGCCGACGGAGCGCCCGTGCGCCCCGGCCCCGGCCCCGGCGTCGAGGTCGACGACGACGAGTCCTGATCTCCGGATCACGCGGCGCGTCGGAGGCTAGAGCCAGCCCTTGCGCTTGAACACGGCGTACAGGCCGATGCCCATCGCGAGCATCAGCCCGAGCGCCATCGGATACCCGAGCACCCAGTGCAGCTCGGGCATGTGGTCGAAGTTCATGCCGTAGACGGTGCCGACCAGCGTGGGGGCGAAGAGGATCGCCGCCCAGCCCGAGATCTTCTTCACCTCGTCGTTCTGACGGATGCTGAGCTCGGTCATCCGCCGCATCTCCTCGTTCTGCCGGCGCGCGACGATCGTCGACTCCACGGTGAGAGCGTTGTCGAGCACCGTGCGGAAGGTCGTCGCGCGCTCCGAGACACGCAGCGTGTGGTCGAGCACGTCGCGGAGATACCGCTGCAGCTCCTCATCGACCCGGCACTTCTCCGACCCGCGCAGCAGGGCCTCGAGCATGCCGGTCAGGGGCTGCACCGCCCGCTGGAAGTCGATCACCTCGCGCCCGAGCTCGTAGATGCGCTGCGTCGCGTCGACCTCGTCCTCGAAGAGCTGGCTCTCGATCTCGTCGATGTCGTTCTCGAGGCCGGCGAGCACCGGCGCGTACTCGTCGACGACCTCGTCGAGGATCGCGTAGAGCACGGCCTCGGGGCCGAGCCTGAGCAGAGCGGGGTCGCCCTCCAGACGTCGACGCACCCGTCCGAGGTCGGGCGACTCCGCGTGCCGGATCGTGACGACGAAGTCGCGCCCCACGAGCACATGGATCTCGCCGAACTCCACCTCCTCGGCGGCGTCGAGGTAGCGCGCCGAGCGCAGCACCATGAACAGCACGTCGCCGTACCGCTCGAGCTTCGACCGCTGGTGGCCGGAGAGCGCGTCCTCCACCACGAGGGCGTGGATGCCGAACTCGTCGGCGACCTCGCGGATCTCGGCCTCGCTCGGCCGGTACAGGCCGATCCAGCTCATCCCGCCGCGCTCGCGCAGCACCTCGAACGTCTCGCTGAGGCTGTGCGGGTTCTCGGTGCGCACGCCGTCGACGTAGATCGCGTTGTCGATGATCGCCATCGGCGCTCCCTCCGCGCTCTCGTCGGCCGCGGCCGCGGCGCGACGGTGTGATCAGCCCGCGGGCGGGGCGACGCAGGCGACGGCCGTGTCGGCGATCGCCTGGTGGTACTGCTCCGCCGTGAACGGCAGGCCGAACTCCGGCGCGGTCTCGCCCGAGGCGGCGGGCGCCTTCGAGGCGATGGCGGCGAGCTCCCACGACAGGTACGAGGCGATCGTGCCGCCGAGCGTCGAGTCGTTCAGCGACACCGCGACCGTGAACCCGGTGGCGGGGTCGCTGTATGCGGCGGTGGCGTAGCCGGGGGTCCAGCCGTACTGGCCGACGAGGCTTCCCACGAGGCTCGCGCCTCCCGTCGCCTGCTGCCATGACGGCGCGCCGTCGAACGCGGGGAGCGGAGCGGCGAACCGATCGGGCTCCTCCTCGGTGCGCAGCGCCTGGGCGGCTTCGGCCTGGGCGTAGCGGCCCAGATCCTCGATGGTCGACACCACTCCGGAGTCGGTGTAGCCGGTGCTCGAGGACATCGTGGTGATGTCCACGGGGGCGGCGCAGTTGTAGCCGCCTTCGACGGGGCTGAGGTAGTGGCCCTCCATGACGGCGTCGGACGACGGCGGAGCCGCCGCGGGCGACGGCAGCGACGTGTTCGCGAGGCCGAGCGGCTCGGTCACGTACTCGGCGATGAGCTCGGATGCCGTGCGGCCCGATGCCCGCTCCAGCGCGAGGCCCAGGAGGAGGTAGTTCACGTCGGCGCCGTTGTACGTGCCGGGAGCCGAACGGGCCGCGCCCAGGCCCGAGGCCGCGAGCTCCAGCGGAGCCCACCGCCTCTCGGGGGTGCTCATCCAGGCCGGCTTGGCCGCCGCCTCGGACGAGCCGACGCCGGTCGTGGCGTTGCAGAGGTCGACGAGGGTGGCCTCCGTCAGATCCGGCACGCCCGACACGTAGTCGGGCACCGGGGCGTCGAGCTCGACGATGCCGTCGTCGGCGAGGCCGTACAGCACGTCGCAGGTCATCAGGCGGGTGACGTCTCCGATGCGGAACGCCATGTCGGTGCTGATCTCCGCGCCCGCGCCGGGGTCCTGCGTGCCGACGCCGCTCACCCAGGTGCCGCTCCACGGCACCCAGACGCCGACGACGGCGCCGGTGGCGCCGGAGGCGACGAGCGCGTTGTTCACGGCATCCTGCATCGCGGCGACCGTGTCGTCGGGCAGGGCCGCGTCGACCTGGGCGGGCGGCGTGTAGCTGAAGTCGCGCTCCGCGGTGCACCCCGTGAGGAAGAGCCCGAGCACGGCGATGGAGGCCGCTGCGGCGCGGAATCGGCGCGACGAGAGAAGCTGCATGAAGGGGACCCCCGGAAGATGTGTCTCCCGAGTCTAGAACGCGGATCCTGAAAGACCGCATCGCCCAGCCGCCCTTAGGGTGATGAGCATGCCCCACACCTTCGAATCCGACGTCGTCGCCGCGATCCTCCGCCACATGAACGGCGACCACACCGACGACAACCTGCTCATCGCCCGCGCGTTCTCGCCCGCGGCGGAGGGCGGGGCCGACGGGATCACCGGTGCGGTGATGACCGGGTTCGACGGCGACGGCGGCACGTGGGAGGTCACGCGCGAGGATGCGGCGACCGAGCTGCGCGTGCCGTGGCCCGGCGGCCCGATCGCCGACCGTCCCGCCGTGCGGCGCGAGGTCGTGGCGCTGTACGACCTGGCCTGCGAGCGGCTCGGCGTCGAGCCCCGCCCGCACGCCTGAGGCCGAGAGTCACGCGGAGGGCTTCGTCGAGAGTCACGCGGAGGGTTTCGCCAAAGGTAAGGCTGCCCTTACACTGAGGACATGTCCGAGATCCTCTCCTTCTCCGCCGCGCTCCGCGAGCGCTCGTCCAGCTCGCACTCCCGCAGCGAGGGCGCCGGATTCATGTCCGACCTCCTGAAGGGCGAGGGCTCCCGCGAGGACTACATCGCTCTCGTGGCACAGCACTACTTCATCTACGAGGCGCTCGAGGGCGCCGGCGACCGGATGCGCCAGGATCCCGTGGCATCCGTCTTCCTCAGCGACAAGCTGACCCGCCTGCCCGCGCTGGAGGCCGACCTCGAGTTCCTCCTCGGCGCCGACTGGCGCGAGCAGATCCTGCCGCTGCCCACCACGCAGCGCTACGTCGAGCGCATCCGCCAGGTCGGCGCGACCTGGGCCGGCGGATTCGTGGCGCACCACTACACGCGCTACCTCGGCGACCTGTCGGGCGGCATCTTCATCGGTCGCGTGATGGCCCGACGCTTCGGCTTCGAGACCAACGGCATCGGCTTCTACCTGTTCGACGACATCGCCGACCCGTCGGCCTTCAAGGACGTCTACCGCGAGCAGCTCGACGCGGCGCCGTGGGACCAGGCCGAGCGCGAGCGCGTGATCGACGAGGTCCTGCTCGCGTACCGCTTCAACACCGAGCTCTTCGAGGACCTCGACCGCGCCCGACTCGTCGCCTGACCGCGGTCGCCCGTCCCGCGCTCACGCGCGCGGCAGCTCCGGCGTGGACGCCGCCAGCCAGGCGTCGCGCATGAAGCGGCGCACGTCCTCGTCGACCCGGATGTCACTGGGGCGCAGCGCCCTCGACAGGTACAGCCCGTCGAGCGAGGTGAGCCGCGACAGCGCCACGTAGGTCTGCCCCGGAGCGAATGCGCCCGACCCCAGGTCGACGATCGCGCGCTCGTACGTCTTGCCCTGGGACTTGTGGATCGTCACCGCCCACGCCAGGCGCAGCGGGAACTGCGTGAACTCGGCGACCACGTCGCGGGTCAGCTTCTTCGTGCTCGGCTCGTAGGAGTAGCGGAACCGCTCCCAGACCGCGGGCTCGACGTCGACCTCCTCGCCGTCGATCTCGACGCGCACCGTCTCTCCGAGGATGCGGACGACCGTGCCGATCGTGCCGTTCACCCAGCGCGGCGGCTCGCCGGACATCGAGGTGTCGTTGCGCAGGAACATGACCTGCGCGCCGACCTTCAGCTTGAGCTCGGGCTCGGCCGGCAGCGACGCCTCGCCGCGTCCGAACTCGCCGCTCACCTCGGCCCTGGCGGTCTGCTCCTTGCCAGGGAGGGCGGCGAGGTGGCGGCTGTTGATGCTGTTGACGATGTCGTTGCGGGTCGCGAGCGTGATCATCGGCACCTCGCCCGGCTCGGGGTCGGGCGGCGTGCGCGCACCCCGGGTGTTGAGGATGCCCGCGATCTCGGCGGTGACGCGGCCGTAGCGCACGGCGTTGAGCATCGCCTTGAACCCGTCGTCGGACTGCCGGTGGATCTGCACCAGCTCGCGCACGTGCAGCTCTGCGCGGGTGTCGACCGCGAACAGCCCGCCGTCGCCGTCGTCGCCCTCGCCGCCGCCCGACCCCGCCCACACCTTGGCGTCGAAGAACCAGAACGAGCGGTAGTGGTCCTTCACGTAGCGCAGCTCCTCGCCGCGCGGCGGCACGGGCGCGAGCTGGTAGGGGTCGCCGAACATGACGATCTGCACGCCGCCGAAGGGAATGCCGCGCTTGCCGCGCGCCTGCCGGAGCGAGCGGTCGATGGCATCCATCAGGTCGGCGTTCACCATCGAGATCTCGTCGATCACGAGCGTCTCGATCGCGTTGAGGATGCGGCGCGTGTTGTCGTTCTGGTCGATGTCCGACCCGCCGATCAGGCCGATCGGCAGCCGGAACAGCGAGTGGATGGTCTGCCCCTCGACGTTCAGCGCCGCGACGCCCGTCGGCGCGCAGATCGCGATCTGCTTCTTCGTGTTCCACGAGAAGTACTGCAGGAGCGTCGACTTGCCCGTGCCGGCCCGACCGGTGATGAAGACGTGCTCGCTCGTGTCCTCGATGAGGCGGAACAGCTCGTGCTGCTCGTCGGACAGGGCGGGGATCGACACGGTTCTCTCACGGGGACGGGACGGGACGGGGCGGGACGGGGAGGTCCGCAGCCGCGGGACGACGCGACGGACGCGCCTCTCCATGGTACGGCGAGCCGTCGCCCGCGCATCCGCCTTCGCTTGTGTCCTCCCGTGCCTGCGCGCTCGGCGTCGTCCCAGGCCGCGCTCCTAGACTGACGCCATGCAGCAGGCTGAGTCGACGGCGCCCCGGCGCTCTCGTCTGGCTGCCGACATGGCGCTGCTCTCGGTGGTCGGTCTGGCGCTCGTCGCGGCCCTGGCCGCGGGCGGTGCCACGCTGTATCAGCAGTTCTACGGGCCGTCGGCGTTCGTCGTGCGCTATCTCGACCTGCTCTCGCAGGGACGCGCGGCGGACGCCCTGCAGGTGCCGGGTGTCGCGATCGACCGCGAGACGCTGGAGCTCGCGGGGATCGGCGCCTCGGCCTCCGAGGCCATGCTGCGGCAGTCCGCTCTCGCGCCGCTGACCGACGTCGAGGTGCTGTCGGAGAAGCCCGACGGCGACACCACCGCCGTCACCGTGTCGTACTCGGCCAGCGGCCACGAGGGGACCACCACCTTCTCGGTCGCTCAGGACGGCTGGGCCGGGGTCACGCCCAACTGGCGCTTCACCACGAGTCCCCTCGCGGTCGTCGAGCTGACCCTCCGCGGCGCCGACCGGTTCGCCGTCAACGGCTTCGAGGTCGACCGCCGGCAGGTCTCGATCGACGGCGCGAGCGCCGCACCCCTCGACCCGCTGCCGCTGCTCGTCTTCACCCCCGGCCTCTACTCGGTCACGGTCGACACTCCCATCGCGCGCTCCGAGGGCGTCGGGGTCCTCGCCGACAGCCCCCTGGCCACGACGCCGGTCGACGTGCAGACCGAGCCCACGGAGGAGTTCGTCGCCGTCGTGCAGGAACGGGTGGAGGAGTTCCTCACCGAGTGCACGACGCAGGAGGTGCTGCAGCCCACCGCCTGCCCGTTCGGACTCGAGGTGTCCAATCGCATCGCCTCGCTGCCGAAATGGTCGATCGCGGTGCAGCCGACCGTGACGGTCGTGCCCGAGGACGGTCACTGGCAGATCCCGACGACGGATGCCGTGGCGCACGTCGAGGTGGAGATCAAGTCGCTCTTCGACGGCAAGGTGCAGGCGATCTCCGAGGACGTGCCGTTCCAGATCGACGGATCGATCACGATCATGCCCGACGGGAGCGCGTCGATCCGGGTCGGCTCTCCCGGCGAGCTGCCCGCCGACTGAGCGCGCGCGGCGCGGCTCGCCACGCTCAGCGTGTCTGACGCTCGGCCTCGCGCTCGGCCTGCCGCCGATCCCGCTCCGCGAGGGCGGCGAGCTGGGCGTTGTACTCCTCGAGCTCGGCCTCGCCGGTGCGGTCGGCGTGCCGGTCGCGGCGCCTCTGCAGCTTGGTGTCGCTGCGGCTCCACTGGATCGCGACCGTGATCGCCAGGATCAGGGTCGGGATCTCCCCGATCGACCAGGCGATGCCGCCGCCGATGTACTGGTCGTCCATGGGCGTCGGCCCCCAGTCGCGGCCCATCGACCCGAACCAGTCGGCGACGAGCAGTCCCTCCTGCATCATGATCGCCATGCCGAAGAAGGCGTGCATCGCCATGACCGCGATCAGCGTGATGAGCCGGCCGGGGTACGGCAGTCGATACGGCACGGGGTCGGCGCCGATCAGGCTCATGACGAAGAGGTACCCCGAGATGAGGAAGTGCGCGATCATCCACTCGTGCCCGAGGTGCTCGTACATCGACCAGCGGACGAGGTCGGTGAAGTAGAACGCCCAGAGCGACAGGATGAAGATGCCCGCGGCGACGAAGGGATGCGTGACGACCTTCGCGAACGGCGAGTGCACCGCCCACATGATCCATTCGCGTCCGCCGCGCGTGCCGTCGTCGCGCTTGTGGATCGCTCGCAGCGCGAGGGTGATCGGCGCACCCGACACGAGCAGCAGCGGGATCGCCATCGACAGCATCATGTGCCCGAGCATGTGCACGCTGAACAGGTACTCCTGATACGCGTTGATCGGCCCGCAGGTCACCCAGACGAGCATCAGCATGCCGAGCACCCAGAACACGGTGCGGTGGATCGGCCAGCGGTCGCCGCGGCTGTGCAGGCGCCGCACGCCCGCGAGATAGAAGAAGAGTCCGAAGCCGGCGGCGACGAGCCAGAGGATGTCGATGTCCCAGGCGGTGAACCAGCGGTCGAGCGTGAACTCGGGCGGCAGCGGTGAGCGGGTGAGGTTCTCGGCGGGCGTCTGCACGAACGCCGCCTGCTCTCCGGTCGGCGGAGGGGTGCGCGCGAGCGCCGCGGCCGCTCCCGACGCCAGGCCCATCAGGGCGACCTCGCACAGCACCAGCATCCAGAACCAGCGCGCCGCGTTCGCGCCCGCGAGCCGGGGGATGAGCCGGATGCGGTACCACGCGCCGAGCAGGCCCATCCCGACCAGCAGCACGACCTTCGCGAGCAGGATGGCGCCGTAGGGAGTCCAGAGCTGCGCGACGTCGCCGAGAGCCACGACCGACCGCGCGAGACCCGAGACCGCCACGACCGCGAAGGCCGCGATCGCGAGGCTCGAGTAGCGGGCGACCAGCGCAGGCGTGCCGATGCCGCTGCGCCCGCGCAGCACGACGACGAGCAGCAGGCCGCCGAGCCAGACCGCGGCGCCGATCGTGTGCAGGAGGATCGAGTTGACCGCGACCGTGTGCCCGGAGAGCTCGCCCGAGTGCCCCTGGGTGGCGAGCGGGACGAAGGATGCCGCGGCGAGCAGGGTCGTGATGAGCGTCGGCGTCCAGGTGCGCCACGCGAAGACCAGCACCGTGATGACGGATCCCATGATCGTGGTGATCAGCCAGGACTGTCCGAGCGCGGTCTCCAGAAGGAAGCGTCCGAGCTGCGTGCCGAACTCGCGCTCGGCGCTGAGCTGCGGGTTGAACGCCGCCATGAAGGCGAGGAAGGCGCTGACCCCCGCGCTCAGGGTGAAGGTCGCGGCGCCGACGGATGCGGTGTTCAGCGCGACCTCGAACGCCTTCTCGTCTCTGCGGAGCGCGAACAGCGCCAGCACGAGCGAGCCCAGCATCGCGGCGGCGGCGACGTTCATCACGAGCTTGACCAGCGGGATCGCCCAGCGCACGAAGGGTCCCGGGTCCTGCAGGAGGGGCGGCGCGGCACCGCCGCCGATCAGCAGGGCGATGAGCGTGCCGATGATGCCGGCGCCGAGCAGCACGACGAGGCCGCCCGCACGATAGGCGGGGCTCGTCCAGGTCTGCGCGGCGCGGGAACTCACCGTACAAGCCTAAGCCGCGGCGGCTGTCCGATCGCCCGGGCGGGGAGCCGATGCCTCCGGCGCACGGGCGTGACGCACGAAGGCCGCCCCCGATGATCGGGAGCGGCCTTCGACGGGAAGCGGTCTTACTTGACGGCTGCCTTGAGCTTGGAGCCGGCGGTCACCTTGACGCGCTTGCCGGCCGGGATCTTGATCTCGGCGCCGGTCTGCGGGTTGCGGCCCGTGCGAGCAGCGGTCGCGACCTGCTCGAACGAGATCCAGCCCGGGATCGAGACCTTGCTGCCCTTGGCAACAGCGTCGGAGACCGAGGAGAACAGCGCGTCGAGGACACCCGAGACGGTGGCCTGGCTCTGACCGGTGGCGGAAGCGATGCTCGCGACGAGCTCGGTCTTGGTGATGGACTTGTCAGCCATGTCATCCTCCAGCGACGAGGATCCCGTCGCATCGTTTGTGGTGCGGGCGACGACTGCCGCCCGTTGGTCGTGTGACCGCCTTGAATGTACCAACCAGCGCCCACATTTCCGCGTCATTTCGCGGGTTTTGGGCTTTTCTTTGGCGTGTCGTGGTGCAGAAGTGACCAATGTGACGTCTGTGACCCCCTCTTGACACCCCGCAGGACCGCGGGCAATGGCGCGGGGATCCCGGGTGTCAGCGGGGTCGGTGCGCCTCGACGACGGCGCGCGCGGTGCGCTCGAACGCCGGGCCCACGCGGTCCTCGCCGTCGAGATATCCGCCCACCAGCGCGGCATCCCGGAGCAGGACGAGGGATGCCGCGACGTCGTCCGGGCGCTCGAGACCCGCGCCCTCGGCGACGGCGTGCAGCGTCGCCCTGAACCATTCCCGATGCTCGTCGATCAGCTGCCGCACGGCCCCGTCGGCATCCGGATACTCCGCGGCCGCATTGATGAAGGGGCATCCCCGCGTGTGCCGGAGTCGGATGTCGGCGGCGATGCCGTCGATCACCGCGCCCAGGAGAGCGGCGGGGTCGGACACCTCCGCCCCCGCGTCGGCGAACACGGCGCGCAGCATCTCGTCCTCGGTGCGGAGGTACGCGAGGACGAGGTTCTCCTTGCCGCCGAACTGCTTGTAGAGCGTGGCCCTGGTCACTCCGGCCTCGTCGATGATGCGGTCGACGCCGACCGCATGGATCCCCTCCTCGTAGAACAGGCGGGTCGCGCTGTCGAGGAGTCGGGCGCGGGCGGCACTCGGTCGGCGCGGCGTGGTCGTGTCGATGGCATCCATGGTGATCCCTCTCATCGTGTCACCCGAACGCCTCCATCCGATCCGCGATGCGACCGGTGTCGGGAATATCTTGCGGTAGATAGAACGTTCGGTCGACTATCAGCGTAGCGCACCTGCAGCGGGCAGGGGCCGAGACAAGGAGAAGAGCAGATGAGCACCACCGAGAAGACCCCGATCGTCCTGATCCACGGACTGTGGATGACGCCGAAGAGCTGGGACACGTGGGCAGACCGCTTCCGCGCGCAGGGCCACGAGGTGATCGTGCCCGGATGGCCGGGCATCGACGACCGGTCCGTCGACGACATCCGACGCGACCCGTCGGCCCTGAAGGGCATCGGCCTGAGGCAGATCGCCGACCACGCCCTCGCCTGGGCGGTCGGGCACGCCACGGCATCCGTCGCCTGATGCCCGGGCCTCGCGCCCGCTCCGGCGCCGGGCCTCGGCTGAACTCGTCGCTCACGCGCGGTGCTTCCCCTGGGCGATCGCCGACATGATCACACTCTGCACCTCGGGCCATCGATCCATGATCTGCTCATAGCTGAACCGCAGCACGTGGTACCCGCGGAGCGTCAACTGGGCATCATGTTCGATGTCGCGCGTCCGTTGGGCGCCGGTGTGCGTCGCCCCGTCGATCTGGATCACGAGCCGCTCGCCGATCAGCAGATCGACTCGCCTGTCGAGAATCCAGGCCTGCGGAAGCATCGGAAGTCCCAGCCACCGCAGCCGGTGCACGAAGATCGTCTCCAGGCCGGAGTCCGAGAACGGACGTGCGGCCTCGAGCAGCTCGCGAGCGCGCGGAGGGAGATGCAGACCACGAAGGAACTCGGCGTCGATGAGCCTTCTGTTGAGTGCGGACTCCCAGATGACGAGCGCCGTCTCGAATGGCTGACAGCGAGCGAGGATCACGAGCGCGTTCACCAGGGAGTCGATGGCCTCGTCGGGGTCACGCGGCACGATCGGCACGGACCAGTGCACCACCACGTGAGAGGGAACCTGTATCCGCGCAGCATGCGCAGGGGCGCCGACATGCAACGGCATCTTCTCCGGCATCCACAGCCCGTGGTGCTGCGCGGCACTGACGCACGTGAGGACGACCCCTCGCTCGATCGCGCCGAGGCGAGCCGCATCCGCGTCGGGCAGTGCCACCCACCCCTGACGCGGAGTCATGAGCCCCCCACTCGACTTCGCGCGACGGAGCGCATGCTCGCTCACGCCGGCAGCGCGAAGCACCGACACCCGGACGATCCCGCCTCGGCGGCGCACTTCCTCGATCGCATCCATCGCTCGATGGTGCACCCGACGCGAGCCGCCGTCTCCCGCCATCCCGGTCGATGCGGACTACTCAGCCGCGCACTCCGCTGTGCAGGGCAGGTCGCGCGCACCGCCCGTCGTCCGTCCGCCTCCAGCCCGCCTGTCTCCCGCCCGCCTGCTCGCCCGTTCATGCAGGAGTTCCCGCGAGATGAAGGAGCGGATGCCGGATTCACCCCTTCATGTCAGGAGATCTCCTTCATGCCGGGGGCCTGCCAGGCCCGACGCGGCGACGCCCGAACGCCCGACCCCCCCAGCCACCACCCGGACACGCGAAAGGGGCGAGGATCCGAAGATCCTCGCCCCTCTCGGATGCTGAGACTTACCAGCTGGACTTGGTCACGCCGGGCAGCTCGCCACGGTGTGCCATGTCACGGAAGCGGACACGCGAGATGCCGAACTTCGTGAGGACACCGCGGGGGCGGCCGTCGATGACGTCGCGCGAACGCACGCGAGCCGGCGACGCGTTGCGCGGCAGCTTCTGCAGGCCGACGCGGGCGGCCTCGCGGGCCTCGTCGGTGGCGTTCGGGTCGACCAGGGTCTTCTTCAGCTCGGCGCGACGCTCGGCGTAACGCTCGACGATGACCTTGCGCTGCTCGTTGCGAGCGATCTTGCTCTTCTTAGCCATTGATCAACGCTCCTCTCGGAATTCGACGTGCTGACGGATGACCGGGTCGTACTTCTTGAGCACCAGACGGTCGGGGGTGTTGCGGCGGTTCTTCTTCGTCACGTACGTGTAACCCGTACCTGCCGTCGACCGCAGCTTGATGATCGGACGTACGTCCTGTGCCTTCTTGGCCATTAGAGCTTCACACCCTTCGCCTGGAGGTCCTTGACCACGTTCTCGATGCCGCGGGCGTCGATCACCTTGATGCCCTTGGCCGACACGTTGAGCGTGATCTTACGACCGAGCGACGGAACGAAATAGGTCTTCTTCTGCACGTTCGGGTCGAAGCGGCGCTTCGTCCGGCGGTGCGAGTGCGAGACGTTGTGACCGAAGCCGGGAACAGCTCCGGTCACCTGGCACACTGCTGCCATGATGTGACTCCTTCTATACCGTGAGGCCGGACGGCCCCACCCAAGATCCCTTGTCTGCGCGCCACCCCACACGGCCGATCACTCGGCTGGAGGAGGGGGAGCACACGAACTACGCACAGGAGTGTGCGCAGACAAAGAGTCAGTCTAGCACGGCGGGCGCCTCGCCCCGACACGGCGGAGGCCCGCCCGCGGTGCACGGGCGGGCCTCCGAGAGGGTGCTACTCCGTGACGGGGATCGACGCGGCCTTGAGGGCGTCGATCGTCGACGACTGGCCCTTCTCGATCGCGTCGAGCAGGGTGCCGCTGCCGCTGACGGCGGCCTTGAAGCCGTCGGAGACGTCGGCGTAGGTCTGCGTCATGGTCGGGCCCCACGCGAAGTCGGGCGACACCTGGGTCGCGGCGTCCGCGAACACGTCGTAGATCTTCTGCCCGCCGTAGAACTCCACGCCCTCGGCGTAGACAGGGAGGGTCAGACCCTCGGTGGTCGCCGGGTAGAGGTTCGCCGCCTCGGCGAGCGCGGTCAGCGCCTCCTCCGAGGTGTTGAGCCACAGCGCGAACTTCGTCGCCTCGTACACGTGCTCGCTGCCCTTCAGGACGGCGGTCGAGGATCCTCCCCAGTTGCCCGCAGCCGACCCTCCGGCCTCCCACTGCGGCAGCGGGGCGACGGCCCAGCTGCCCGCCGTGTCCGGAGCGCCGCTCGAGATCGAGTTGGCACCCCAGACGGCGGAGTTCCAGGTCCAGACCTCACCCGAGTTGTAGGCGTTGTTCCACTCGTCGGTCCACGCCGGAACCGTCGCGACGAGGTCGTCGTCGAGCATGCTCTGCCAGTAGTCCGCGACGGTGGTGGTCGCGTCGTCGGCGAGGGTGACCGTCCACCCCGCGTCGTCGCTCGAGAACCACTGCGCGCCGTCCTGCCACGCGAAGCCGGCGAACTGGTTGATGTCCGACTGCGAGAAGTTCGTGATGTACCCGCCGAGCTCGCGGATCTTCACGGCGGCCTCGCGGTACTCGTCCCAGGTCGTGGGGATCGCGATGCCGTTCTGCTCGAACAGGTCGGCGCGGTAGAACAGGGCCATGGGGCCGGTGTCCTGCGGGATGCCGTAGACGCTGTCGGTGCCGAGCGTGACCTGACCCCAGGCCCAGTCGACGAACTGGTCCTCGGCGGCGACGACGTCCTCGCACGCGCTGAGGTCCTCGACGCCGTCCTGCACGAGGAAGTTCGGCAGCGCGTCGTACTCGATCTGGCCGAGGTCGGGGGCGTCGCCCGCCTTGATCTGGTTGAAGAAGTTCTGGTACGTGCCGCCGTTGCCGTTGGGGCCGGTCTGCACGTCGACCTGGATCTCGGGGTTCGCCTCGTTCCAGATCTCCACGACGTCCTCGATGCCGGGGATCCAGGACGTGAACTCGAGCGTCACGTCTCCGTCCGCCGGGGAGCAGGATGCGGCCGCGTCGCCGCCTCCGGTGCTGTCTCCGCCGCCGGCGGAGCAGCCGGCGAGCGCGAACGCCGAGATGGCGATGACGGCGGCCGCTGCCTTCTTCTTCGAATGCTGCATGTCGATCCCTTTCGTGGATGCGATGGATGGTGCGGGTGGGTGGTGCAGGTGGGTGGTGCGGTGCCGCGCGGTCGTCCGCGCGGCGCCTGCTCACTTCAGGGCGCCGGCGCCCAGTCCGTTGCGCCAGAAGCGCTGGAGCAGGAGGAAGGTCACGATCAGCGGGATGACCGACAGCAGAGCGCCGATCAGCACGAGACCGCGGAGTTCGGGGAGCTGGTTCAGCTGGTTGTTCCAGTTGTAGAGACCGAAGACGACGGGGAAGAGCTCTTCGCTGCGCAGCATGATCATCGGCAGGAAGAAGTTGTTCCAGATCGCGACGAACTGGAAGAGGAACATCGTCACGAGCGCCGGCGTCATCAGACGGATGCTGACCGTGAAGAACGTCCTGATCTCGCCCGCTCCGTCGAGCCGGCTGGCTTCGAGCAGCTCGTCCGGCACGGACGACGCCGCGAAGATGCGCGCGAGGTACACGCCGAACGGACTCACGATCGACGGCAGGAACACCGACCAGAACGTGTTCGTCAGCTGCGCCTGGCTGAACAGCAGGAACAGCGGAAGCGCGAGGGCCGTCGCCGGTACGAGCACGCCGCCGAGCACGATGTCGAACATGAGGTCGCGACCGGGGAAGCGGTACTTCGCGAGCGCGTATCCGGCCATCGCGGCCAGCAGCGTCGCGATGGCTCCGCCGAGCGCGGCGTAGAGCACCGAGTTCAGCAGCCACCGCAGATACACGCCGTCGCGGTAGGTGAACAGGTCGGCGATGTTGTCGAACAGGTGGAAGTCGGCGAACCACAGCGGAGCGGTGGTGAGGATGTCACCGGTCTCCTTGCTCGAGGCGACGAGCAGCCACCACAACGGCAGCAGGAAGTAGACCGTGAAGCCGGCCATGATGAGCATGGCGGAGCCGCGCGAGAGACCCGACTCGCGGGCGGCGGAGCCCCGGGGCGCGGAGCCGCGGGCGGAGCGCCCGGGGGCGACGATCGACATGGTGCTCATGCGTTCTGCTCCTTGCGCTGCATGTACTTCATGAATCCGAACGACAGCACGAACGTCGTGACCGCGAGAACGACCGAGAACGCGGCGGCCAGATTGGTGTTCGGGATGGATGCGGTGGCGAACACGGTCATGTTCGGGGTGAACGTGCTGGTGACCGCCGAGCTGAACGAGCGGAACACCTGCGGCTCGGCGAGCAGCTGCAGTGTGCCGATGATCGAGAAGATGGCCGTCATCACGATGGCGGGCCGGACGAGCGGGATCTTGATCGACCAGGCGATGCGCCACTGCCCGGCGCCGTCGAGGCGTGCGGCCTCGTAGAGCTCCTGCGGGATCGACAGCAGCGCCGAGTAGATGATCAGCATGTTGTAGCCGACGTAGACCCAGGTGACGACGTTCGCGATCGACCACAGCACCAGGTCGGCCCCGAGGAAGTCGATGTTCTTCGTGATGGCGGTGAACGGCGAGAGGTTGGGCGAGAACAGCGAGCCCCACATGATGGCCGCGATCACGCCGGGCACCGCGTACGGCACGAAGAACGCGAGGCGGAAGAACCGCTTTCCGCGCACGAGCGGCGAGTCCAGCAGCAGCGCGAACAGGAGCGCCAGGCCGAGCATGACCGGCACCTGCACGACGCCGAACAGCAGCATCCGCCCCATCGAGCTCCAGAACGCCTCGTTCTGGAAGACGAGCGCGTACTGCGCGAACCCGCCGAACACCTCCTCGGCCTTGCCGAAGGTGCCGTCGCGCCGGACGACGAGCAGCGACTGCCAGAAGGCGTAGGCGATCGGGACGACGTAGAACAGCAGGAACAGGACGCCGAACGGCACGAGCAGGAACGCGATGGCGCCCTTGTGCGGGATGCGGCGGCGACGACCGGGCGCGCCCTGCGCCGAGCCGACCGCCGGAGCGGAGAGCGTGGTGGTCATACATCCTCCTTGATGATGCGGACGGCCCCGGCCGGGACGGACCCGGTGGCCGGTGCGTCGGTCACGAGGTCGTGCCCCGAGGCCGGGATCTCGACGGCGGAGTCGCCGTGATTGATGACGAACAGGTAGCTGCCGCTCTCGCCCGAGCGACGGACGATCTCGACGTCTCGGGTCGCGCCCGCGATCGGCGAGAGGCCCGCATCCGCCGCGAGCCGGGCGACCAGGTCGCGGTACGCGATGCGGTCGGGCTGGGTGGCGACGAACCAGGCGGCCCCCTCCCCCGCCGAGCGGCGGGTGAGCGCCGGACCGCCGGCGGCGGGGCCGTCCGCGAAGGACGCGACGACCTCGGCATCCGTCGCCTTCAGCCGTTCGCTCCACACCGAGCCGGTGGTGCCGTCGGTGAGGAACACGCTCTCCCCCGGGAGCAGCGGTGCGAACTCCTCCGAGCGGATGCCGAGCAGATCGCGGAACGCGCCGGGGTACCCGCCCGTGCGCACGCGATCCTCCTCGTCGACGATGCCGCTGTGGAACGTGATGAGGGCCGTGGCTCCGCCCTCCTCGACGGCGCGCGCGATCGCCGCGGCGTCGTCGTCGCGGATGAGGTGCAGAGCGGGGATCACCAGGAGCCGGTAGCCGGAGAGATCGGATCCGGGGCGCACGACGTCGGCGGTGATCCCCGCGTCGGCGAGAGCGGCGTGCGCCGCGTGCACCTGGCCGAGATACGTGACGCCCTCGCTCGGACGCCCCTCGTTCTCGATCGCCCACCAGCTCTCCCACGAGAAGAGCAGCGCGGCGTCGGCCTCGACCCGCGTGCCCGCGACCTCGCCGAGGCGCTCGAGCAGTCCGCCGAGCTCGACGACCTCGCGCCACTGGTCGGAGTCCTCTCCCGCGTGGGGGACGAGAGCGGTGTGGTACTTCTCGGCGCCCTGCGTCGAGGCGCGCCACTGGAAGAAGCAGATGCCGTCGGCGCCGCGCGCGACGTGCGCGGCGATGTTCCGCTGCATCTCCCCCGGCCCCTTGGCGAGGTTGTACGGCTGCCAGTTCACGGCGCCGGTCGACGTCTCCATGAGCAGCCAGGGCTCGCCCTGTGCGAGGCCGCGGGTGAGGTCGGCCGCGAACGACAGCTCGCCGCGCGGGTCGTCCAGTCGGCGGTCGAGGTAGTGGTCGTTGGCGATGACGTCCATGTCGCCGGTCCACGACCAGTAGTCGAGGGTGCGGATGTGCGCCGTCACCATGAAGTTGGTCGTGACCGGGACGTCGCTGTGCGCGCGGAGGATCGCGGCCTCCGCGCGGTAGAGCGCGAGCTGCTCGTCGGACGAGAAGCGCTGGAAGTCGAGGATCTGACCCGGGTTGCGCAGCGAGAGCACCTGCGCGGGCGGGCGGACGTCGGCGAACGAGCTGTACCGCTGACTCCAGAAGGTCGTGCCCCACGCCCGGTTGAGCGCGGCGATGTCGTCGTCGTACCGGGCACGCAGCCACCCCCGGAACGCCTCGGCGCTCGCGTCGCAGTAGCAGAGGGCGTTGTGGCAGCCGAGCTCGTTCGACACGTGCCACAGCGACACCGCCGGGTGGTCGCCGTAGCGCTCGACGACGCGGGTGACGACCTCGGCCGCGTAGGCGCGGAAGACGGGCGAGCTCGGGCAGTACGCCTGGCGGCCACCCGGGTGGAAGACGGTGCCGTCCTCGCCGACCGGCAGGATCTCGGGGTGGCGGGCCGTGACCCACGGCGCGGGCGAGGAGGTGCCCGTGCCGAGATTGATGCGGATGCCGCCGGCGTGCAGAAGCTCGATGATCTCGTCGAGCGCGGTGAAGTCCCAGACCCCTTCGGCGGGATTGATCGACGACCAGCCGAAGATGTTGATCGCGACGAGGCCGATGCCCGCCTCCTGCATGAGCCGGACGTCGTCGGGCCAGACGCTGCGGTCCCACTGCTCGGGGTTGTAGTCGCATCCGAAGACGAGGCCGTCGCCCTGGGACAGGGTGGCGATGCGGTCGGACACTGCGGCGGCCATGCGAGGCGCTCCTTTGCGGATCGTGTGTGCACGTGCACAGCCCGAATCGCGGAAGGGGCGGGGCGGATTTCTGTGAACGTGCACACATCGTCGCATGTCGCGTCGCGAGCCGTCAAGTCGAGATCGCTAGGCTGTGGAGCATGACCATCCCGGCACGCCGTCGCAGCACCGTGCACGACGTCGCCCGGGTGGCCGGGGTCTCACGCGGCACGGTGAGCCGTGTGATCAACGGCGGGTACGTGTCGGATGCCGCGCGCTCCGCGATCGAGGATGCGATCCGCGAGGTCGGCTACGTGCCGAACACCGCCGCGCAGAACCTCGTGCGACAGCGCACGCAGGCCGTGGCCTTCATCGTGCACGAGCCGCACGCGCTGTTCCTCGAGGATCCGAACATCGGCGCGATCATGCTCGGGACCAACGAGACCCTGTCCGAAGCCGACTACCAGATGGTCTGCCTCGTCGTGGATTCCGTGCGCGACACCGAGCGCGTCGCCCGGTACCTCAACGGCGGCTTCGTCGACGGCGCCGTCATCGTCTCGGCGCGCGCGCAGGACCCGATCACCAAGGCCGTGATGCGGCTCGATCTGCCCGTCGCGTACGTCGGGCATCCGCCCGAGGTCGACGCGGCCTGGGTCGGCGTCGACAACCGCGGTGCTGCGCGCGCCGTGACGTCCCGGCTCGTCGAGACCGGTCGTCGTCGCGTGGGCATGATCGCCGCCGCCCTCGACCGCGACTCCGGCACCGACCGCCTCGCCGGATTCACCGAGGCTCTCGGCGACGCGTTCGACCCCGCTCTCGTCGAGGAGGTGCCGCTGTACTCCTACGCCGACGGGGCGGCGGGCATGACGCGACTGCTCGAGCGGGCACCCGACATCGACGGTGTGTTCGCCGCGTCGGATGCCGTCGCGGCCGGCGCGCTGTGGGCGCTGCGCGAGGCGGGACGCCGAGTGCCCGAGGACGTCGGGGTGGTCGGCTTCGACAACAGCTCGTGGGCGACGCGCACGACGCCGCAGCTCTCGACCGTCGATCAGCCGGCTCAGGGACTCGGCGCGGCCGCGGCGGCATCCGTCCTCGCGCAGCTGCGCGACGATCAGCGCCCGCGCGAGGGCATCATCCTCGAGACGCCGGTCGTCTGGCGCGACTCCGCCTGAAGGTCGGCGTCAGGCCCGCGGGGCCGGGTCGCCCGTGCCGCGGTCGAGCGACGCCGCCCGGGCGCCCCTCCCCCAGCGGAACGGCGACACCGTCGGGTCGTCGGCGATCCAGAAGCGCCACGGGAAGGCATCCGTCCCGGCGATGCCGGCGACCCCCACCCGCGGACCCGTCGCCACGGCGAGCAGCGGCTCGTCGCGCAGCCATAGCTCGGCGCGGGCCCCCTCACGCTCCACGCCCGTGATCGCGTCGATGCCGTCGTGGATCGGGTGCCGCAGACCCGCCGCCTGACCGAACCGGCCGGGCCCCCTGGCGAGGTCGCGCCGCGCCGTCGCCGTGAGCGGCGGAACGGCTCGGCGTCGCACGGCAGCGGCATCCGCGCCGGAGACGATCTCGCCGGCCCGCAGCAGGATCCCGCCCGCCTGACCCTCGGGGCCGGACACGACGTTGACGCACGAGTGGATCCCGTGGCTCAGGTACACGTAGAGATGACCGGGCTCGCCCCACATGGTGGCGTTCCGGGCGGTGGGACCCATGCGCGCGTGCGACCCCGGGTCGGGCAGAGTTCCCGTGCCCTGACCGTGGTACGCTTCGACCTCGGTGAGGCGCAGGCGCACCTCGGACCCCGCGACCACCGTGCGCAGCTCGCCGCCGAGCAGCCGCGGGGCGACCTCGACCGGCAGCGCGCTCAGCTCGGCGCGGGTCGCGCGATGGAGGGCGTCCGACACGGGGCCTCAGAACTGCGGCGCCGTCTGGCACCACGACGCGTCGAACCCGGTGAGCGCCACGAGCTCGTCGCCCGAGCGCAGGTCGATGAGGTGCGTCTCCATGGTCTCGGGCAGCGGGAGCAGCATCTGGTCGTAGGGGTTGTCGGCGAGGTCCGGCGCGATGACGACGGCGGCGTACTGTCCGCTCGGCGACGCGCACGCCTGCAGGATCGAGTCGGTCGGGCCGACCTCGACGAGCGGGGTGGCGGCGCCCTTGTCGTTCACCTTGACGATCGCCTGCCCGCTCGGGATCCCCGTCTCCCCACGCGCGACGACGTGCCGGAGAGTCCCGCCGGGGAACGGGGTGATCGTCGTCGCGGTGCCGTAGTCGGGCTCGGATGCCGCGAGAGGCTGCTCCGAGCCGTCTGCGAGGTTCAGCTCGACGACCGTGCCGTCGAGCCGTTCGACGATCGCAGTGTAGGTGCCGCGGCTGATGCCCTGGATCGTCGTCGCGAGCCCGAGCGACTGCACACCGGCATCCGACGACCGGTCGACGAGCGACAGCGCGCCGTCGAAGTCGATGAACAGCACGGCCGAGCTGTCGGGCACGAACTGCCAGACGAAGATGTTCGCCTCTTCGCCGCCGACCTCGGTCACGACCGGATCGTCGTCGCCGCTCAGCGACTGCGTGACCAGCACGCTCGCGCGGCCCTCGGTGTCGCTGAGCTCCTTGTCGGAGTACCTGTACCCGACCAGGCCGCCGCGGTCGGACACCTGGATGGCGCCGACGTATCCCTCGCCGGGCAGCTCGAGCTCGCGCTGCGCCGAGCCGTCGCGGCCCATGACGAGGAGCCTCGATCCGTCGCTCTCCTCGACAGACACCACGAGCTGCGAGCTCGTCGCGCGGAAGTCGTTGATCTTCTCGGCCTCGAACACCGGTACCGCGCTCTCGCCGGTCAGGTCGGTGCGGAAGATCGTGTCCTTCCCGTCGACAGCGCGGCGCAGCAGGAAGATGCTCGACGCGGGGGTCGTGAAACTCGTCGTCAGCGTGGCCGACGGTCCACCGCCCGCGCCGACCGCGTCGGCGATGCTCACCGTGTACGTCGTGTCGTCGTCGAGCGGGACCGTGAACCGGATGCCGATGCCCCGACCGGCCGCGTCGAGCGTGAACGGCGCCGACGGCTCGACGGTCACCTGCGACTCGTCGACGGCCGCGAGCGACTGGTTCGCCGTCAGGATGACGCGGCTGCCCGAGGTCTCGATGGCCTGAGCGGGGTCGACCTGCACCTCGGTGATGCGCGGTCCCTGCGTCAGGCTCACGACCCCGAGGCCGGCGCCGACCAGGACCAGGATGCCGAGCACGGCGCCCAGCGCCACGAGGAAGCGACGATTGCGCGGCATCGGCCTGGGGGCCGGAGCCGGGATGAAGGCGGGCTTCGTGATCGGCGGGGTGGCGGCGGGCACCGGGTCCGGGATGCTCGCGGCCTCGCATGCCGCCGCCTCGCGTTCCGCCGCCTCGCGTGCCGCCGCCTCGCGCTCCGCCGCCTCGCGGGCGGCGCGCATCTCCGCACGCGTGCGCGGAACGGCGGGCGCCTCGGGGCGCTCGTCGTCAGTACTCATACGGGTCCCCGGGCTCGTCGATCGCCGTCACGGTGGTCGGCTCGACGTGGAGCGCGCCGTCGGCGTCCGCCTTCACCGTGCCCTCGACCTCGATCCACTGGCCGGTCTCGAACTCGCCGGCGTCGATCGTGACCGGAACCGTGGCGGGCTGCGCGTCGATCACGCAGTGCGTGATGACGAGGCGGGTGAGGCTCACCTCGTCGTCGCCCGTCGGGGTGACGAAGCCGGTGAGGGTCACGGTCTTTCCGTCGTAGGCGGCGGTGTTGGTCGCGGTGGCGAACACGCTCGCCCAGTCCCCCACGCCGAACGTGGCGGTGTCCGCGACGCCGAGCGTCACGTCGTCGGCGCCGGCGAACAGCGCGGTCTGCTCTCCCACGCGCGACATCGCCAGTTCGACCGACAGCGATGCGGGCGGCAGCACCAGGGCCGCGACGACGACGCCGGAGGCGACCACGCCGCCGGCCACGGTCCCCGCCGTCGCCAGGGCGCGGCGGGGAGACGACGGTGCGGCCTCCGCGCCCGTGCCCGCCGTGTCGTCGGCGGCGGAGGCGTGTCCGTGGTCGTGCCCGTGATCGTGGTCGCCCTCCGCGCCGAGCGGCAGGGCGCACGACCAGATCGCGCCGGCGATGGTCACGACCGCTGCGGCGCAGGCGAACCAGATCGATTCGGGGCTGATGTAGAGCGTGAGGCGACCCGTGAGCCCGAGGCCGAGCGTGACGACGGCCACGACCGTGGCGAGCCCGATGCCGAGCCAGCGGCTACCCAGCGCGCGGCGCCGTGCACCGGCATCCGAGGTGTGATCAGACAAAGACGTTCACCCCGATCCCGATCGCGAACGCGGCGGACACGACGACGGCGACGATGCCGACGAGCGTGCGGGTCGTGAAGGTCGTGCGCATCAGCGCGAGCATCTTCACGTCGACGAGCGGGCCGACGAGCAGGAACGCGACGATCGCTCCCGACGAGAACGTCGAGGCGAACGACAGCGCGAAGAACGCGTCGACGTTCGAGCAGATCGCGACCGTCATCGCGAGGGCCATCATCGCGACGATCGACAGCACGGGGTTCGAGCCGATCGCGAGCAGCACGTCGCGCGGGATCAGCACCTGCACGGCCCCGGCGAGCGCCGACCCGATCACGAGCGCGGGCATCACGGCGCGCAGCTCGACGAGGAACTGCGTCAGGCTGCGGCGCACGGGAGTGCCCGGCTCGTGCGTGACGCGCTCGCACGTGTCGACGAAGCGCTGGGTGAGCATCGCGTCGGGCGAGGGGTGACGACTGTAGATCCAGCCGATGAGGTTCGCGATGAGGTAGCCGCCGACGAGGCGCGCGACGAGGATGCCGTCGTCGAACCCGAAGGCCGCGTGCGTCGTCAGGATCACGATCGGGTTCACGATCGGCGCCGCGATGAGGAAGGTCATGGCCTCGGCGGGCGCGAGACCGCGCATCATCAGACCACGGGCGAAGGGCACGTTGCCGCACTCGCACACCGGGATCAGCATCCCGAGCAGCGACAGCACGGCACGGCGAGCCCAGGCGCGCTGCGGCAGCCACCGGTGGATGACGTCGGAGGGCAGCCAGACCTGCACGACGATCGAGAGCAGCACACCGAGGATCACGAAGGGCAGCGCCTCGATGAGCACGCTCATCGCGAGGGTGAGTCCGTCCTGCGCCCGGTCGGGGAGGCTCGCGGTGAACAGGTCGGGGAGGAACCGGTCGATCAGGAACAGGGCCGCGATGATGGCGGCGCCCAGGCCCACCCCGATCCACGGGGACCGCGGCGAGCTGGTCGGACGGTGCGTGTGCGCCGGCCGGGTACCGGTCGTCGTCCTCACGCCGTCGCGGCCTCGTCGGCCGCGCGCTTGTTGGTGCAGGAGGCGCACAGGCCGAAGATGTCGACCACGTGCGCGGCATCCGTGAAGCCGTGCAGAGCCGCGGTGCGGTGCGCCCACTGCTCGACGTCCTTGGCCTCGATCTCGACCGTGAGACCGCAGTTGCGGCAGATCAGGTGGTGGTGGTGGCCCTGCGTCGTGCACGCTCGGTAGAGCGCCTCGCCCTCGGGGCTCTGCAGCGAGTCGGCGTCGCCGGATGCCGCGAGACCCGACAGCGCCCGGTACACGGTCGCGAGGCCGATGCCGGTGTTGTCGTCGCGCAGCGAGGCGTGCAGGCTCTGAGCGCTCACGAATCCGCGCGCGTCGGCGAGCGCTTCGCGCACGCGTTCGCGCTGCCAGGTGTTCCGCTGAGCCATACCGACGATTCTAGGCGCGCCGCGCTTGTGGCGGCCTGGGAGTCAGGCGCGCACCCGCCGCACGCCGCCGCGCACGCGCTGGACCACCCAGCACACGACGTAGATCGTGAACGACAGGGTCGTGATGTACGGGCTCACCGGCAGCGTGCCCGCGAGCGCCAGCAGGATGCCGCCGACGGCCGACACGAAGCCGAACAGCGCCGCGAGCAGGGGGACCGCCACGGGTCCCGCGGTGACGCGCATCGCGGCGGCCGCGGGCGTCACGAGCAGCGCCATGACGAGCAGCGCCCCGATGATGTGCACGCTCACCGCGACGATGAGTCCGAGCAGCACCATGAACATCAGACTCACCGCGCGGGTGGGGACGCCGCGGGCCGCCGCCGACTCGGGGTCGAGCGAGTCGAAGCGCAGCGGGTTCCACATCAGCAGCAGGCCGATGAGCACGACGATGCTGATGCCGAGCAGCCAGCCCAGGTCGGGGCTCGACACCGAGACGATCTGCCCCGTGAGCAGGCTGAAGCGATTGGCGCTGCGGCCGTCGTACAGCGACAGGAACAGGATGCCGAGGCCGAGCCCGAACGGCATGAGCACGCCGACGATCGAGTTGCGGTCACGGGCCTTCGCGCCGAGGACGCCGATGAGGATCGCCGCGACGAGCGCTCCGCCGAGGGAGCCTGCGACCACGCTGCCGCCGAACAGCAGCGCCGCCGCCGCACCCGCGAAGGACAGCTCGCTGACGCCGTGCACGGCGAACGCCAGGTCGCGCTGCATGACGAACACGCCGATCAGACCGCCGACGATGCCGAGCACGGCGCCCGCGATGATCGAGTTCGCGAGAAGGGCGACGAGCTCGCCGTAGTCCTGGAACGAGAAGACGTCGCTCCAGTCGACGGCGGGCACGATGGCGGTCAGGGCACTCATGCGGCGCTTCCGTGGTCGTGCTCGTGGTGCGGCTCGGCGTCAGGCACGCCCACGACGACGAGTCGGTCGCCCGCGCGCAGCACGAACACGGGGGTGCCGTACAGCTCGGTGAGCACCCGGGACTGGAGCACCTCTTCGGGTGCGCCGAGCACGAACCGCCCGCCGGCGATGTAGAGGATGCGGTCGACGCGGCCGAGGATCGGGTTGATGTCGTGCGTCACGAACAGCACCGCGGCCTCGCGCTCGCGGCGCTGACGGTCGATGATGTCGGTCACCGCGACCTGATTGGCGAGATCGAGGTTCGACAGGGGCTCGTCGCAGAGCAGCAGGGAGGGCTCGTCGGCGAGTGCCTGGCCGACGCGCAGACGCTGTTGCTCGCCGCCCGACAGCAGGCCGACCCGACGGTCGGCGTAGTGCGCGGCGCCGACGGCCGCGAGCAGGCGGTCGACCTTCGCGCGGTCGCCCCGGTGCGGGACCGGCAGGCCGAAGCGGCTGCCCTGCACGCCGAGCGCGACGAGGTCGCGGGCGCGCATGCTCGTGTCGGGGGCGAGCGAACGCTGCTGCGGGATGTACCCGATGCGGCGGTTGCCCTTGCGCACGGGCTCGCCCGCGACGGAGATCTCTCCGGCCGAGAGCGGCTGCAGGCCCAGGATGCTGCGCAGCAGAGTGGTCTTGCCCGATCCGGACGGACCGAGGACGGCGATGAACTCCCCCGGCTGCACCGTGAGGTCGAGTCCCGACCACAGTTCCCGGTCTCCGCGCTGGAGGGCCGCCCCGTGCACGTCCAGGACGGGCGTGCCGGCTCCTCCCGGAGATCCCTGAGACGGCCGACGGGCTCCGGTCACGACTGGAGTGCGTCAGCGAGGTTCTGGATCGCGTCGCTCATCCACTCAGAGTACGACGATCCGTCGGGGAGCAGCTCCGTGAAGGCCACGACCGGGATCCCGGCCTCCGCCGCGGCATCCTCGACGCGCTGCGTCTCCGCGCCGCCGGTCTGGGCGTTGGTGAGCACCGCGCGCACATCGCCGCCGTCGACGACCTGCAGCGCGGCGAGCAGGGTGGCGGGGGCGACGTCGGTGCCCTCCTCCACCGCTTCGGCGAAGCCCTCGGGAGTGACGTCGGTGAGTCCGGCGGCGGCGGCGAGGTAGCCGGGGATCGGCTCGGTGATGATCACGTTCGCGCCGGCGGCATCCGTCTTCAGCGCCTCCAGCTCGCTCTCGAAGCCCTCGAGGTCGGAGACGATCGCATCCGCGTTGGCCGTGAAGTCCGCCTCGCCCTCGGGGTCGAGCTCGGTGAGCTCCTCGGCGACGGCCTCGACGACGTGGATCATCGTGTGCACGTCGAACCAGACGTGCTCGTTGAAGCCCTCGATGTGGTCGTGGCCCTCGTGCCCGTCCTCGCCGTCGGCGTGCTCCTCCTCGGCGTGATCGTGCTCTTCTTCGGCGGCGGCGCCCTCGTCCGCATGCCCCTCGTTGCCGGGGTGGTCGTGCGAGAACTCGACCGCCGTGATCACGTGCGGGTCCTGCGCATCCTCGAGGAGCGTGTCGATGAAGGCGTCGTATCCGCCGCCGTTCTCGATCACGAGGTCGGCCTTCTGCAGCGTGAGCCGATCACGGGCGGAGGCCTCGTAGGAGTGCGGGTCCTGCGACGCGGAGGTGATGATCGACGTGACGTCGACGCGATCGCCGCCGATCTGCGCCGCCAGCGAGCCGTACACGTTCGTGCTCGCCACGACCTGGATCGTGCCGTCGCCGCCCTCTCCCGCGGCGGGAGACGAGCATCCGGCGAGCGCGAGCGCGGCGACGGATGCGAGGGCGAGGGAGGCGACCGGCTTCTTCATGGTTCCACTCTACGTGCTAATGAGAACCATTATCACGTCGTCGCCGCACCCTGTCGTCGCCGACCCCCTCCCCCAGGTCGGTGTGCAGGCCGGATGTCGGTGTGCAGGGCGAGAACCGCGTTCTCGCCCTGCACACGAGCATCCGACCTGCAGACCGGGACACCGGATGTCGGATGCCGGCCGCCGGCCGCCGGCCGACCGCGTCAGCCGACCCGGCCGGCCGCGTCAGCCGACCAGGCCGGCCGGTGCGATCCAGACCGTCGAGTCCGCCGGCACCGCGCCGTCGACCACTGCACCGAGCACGACCTCCGCGGCATCCGCGCCCAGGTCGAAGGGCTCGGACCCGAAGTTCGTGACGATCTGCCAGCCGTTCGGACGGGCGAAGCGCAGCACGTCGGCGCGGCCGGTCTCGATCCACTCGAGGCTCTCGTCGGTCTGCAGCAGGCGGCGCAGGCGCAGAGCCTCGCGGTACAGCGAGAGCGTCGACTGCGGGTCGGCCTCCTCGACCTCGACGGCGTGCTCGGCGAACCACGCCGGCTGCGGGAGGTGCGCCTCGATGCCGCCGAATCCGAACGAGGGACCGGATGCCGTCCACGGCAGCGGCACCCGGCATCCGTCGCGTCCGAGCCCGTCGAACACCGCGCCGCGGAAGAACGACGGGTCCTGACGCTGCTCCGGCGCGATCTCGGCGACCTCCTGCAGCCCGAGCTCCTCTCCCTGGTAGAGGTAGGTGCTGCCCGGGAGCCCCAGCAGCAGCAGAGTCGCGGCGTGCGCACGGCGCAGCCCCGTCTCGCGATCGAGCTGGTCGGCGGGACCGCCCGCCGCGACCCACTCGACGCCCTGCTTGACGCCCTCGCGTCCGTTCAGCGGCGCGAGTCCGTAGCGCGTCGCGTGCCGAGTGACGTCGTGGTTCGAGAGCACCCAGGTGGTGGACGACCCCGTGGCATCCGCCTGCGCCAGGTTGTCGGCGATGATCGTGCGGAACTGCGCGGCGTCGAAGTCCGCGACCAGCAGATCGAAGTTGAACGCCTGCCCGAGGCCCTCGGCCGAGGCATAGCGGGCGCGGCGCTCGGGCGTCGACACCCACGCCTCGGCGACGGCCGTGCGCGGCGGGTCGTACTCGTCGAACACGCGCCGCCACTCGGCGTAGATCTCGTGCACGTCGTCGCGATCGTGCAGCGGGTGAGTGCCGTCATGCGGCATCCCCTCGAGCTCCGCGCTGCTGGGCAGCGGCTCGCTGAGGTCCTTCGTGAGCATGTGCGCGACGTCGATGCGGAACCCGTCGACGCCGCGGTCCGACCAGAAGCGCAGTGTCGTGAGGAAGTCCTCGCGCACCTCCGGGTGGTCCCAGTTGAAGTCCGGCTGCTCGGGCGCGAAGCTGTGCAGGTACCACTGGCCGTCCTCCACGCGCTCCCACGCCGAACCGCCGAAGGCGGCGGTCCAGTCGGTGGGCGGCTCGGAGCCGTCGGGGCCCGACCCCTCGCGGAAGATGTACCGCTCGCGGGCGGCCGACCCCCGCCCTGCGGCGAGCGCCTCCTGGAACCACTCGTGGAGATCCGACGAGTGGTTCGGCACGATGTCGACCACGACGCGGATGCCGCGCTCGTGCAGGGCCGCGACCATGTCGTCGAAGTCGTCGAGCGTGCCCAGCCGCGGATCGACGTCCCGGTAGTCGGCCACGTCGTATCCGCCGTCGGCCAGGGCCGACGGGTAGAAGGGGCTCAGCCAGACGGCGTCGATCCCGAGCTCCTGCAGGTAGTCGGCGCGCGAGACGATGCCGGGGATGTCACCCAGGCCGTCGCCGTTCGCGTCCGCGAAGCTGCGCGGATAGATCTGGTAGACGGCGGCCTGCCGCCACCATGCCGCCGTCGTGTCGTCGCGGGTCTCGGTGAGAAGCGCATCGGTCATGAGGGGTGTTGCTCCTTCTTCGTTGCGGTCGTGCGGGTCGTGCGGTCGTGCGGGTCGTGCGGGTCGTCGCGGTCCGGGGGTCAGCCCTTCACGGCTCCCTGCGTGACGCCCTCCATGACGAAGCGCTGCGTGAACAGGTACGCCAGGATCGCCGGGGCCATCGCCATCAGGTACGACGCGAACGACACGTTGTAGTTGTTGCTGAACTGCGTCTGGAAGAGGTTCTGCCGCACCGGCAGCGTCTGCATCGCGGGGTCCGAGATGATCAGCGACGGCATCATGAAGTCGTTCCATGCGTAGAGGAACGCGAAGATGCCGACCGTGGCGCTCATCGGCGCGAGCAGCGGGAAGATCAGCTGCCAGAACGTCTGCCAGGTGGATGCCCCGTCGATGCGGGCGCTCTCCTCGAGCTCGAGCGGGATGGACCGCAGGAACGCCGTGAACAGCAGCACGCTGAAGCTGAGCTGGAACATCGTCGCGAGGATGATGACGCCGAACGGGTTGTCCAGCTTGACGTATCCGGTGAGCTGGATCTGCGGCAGCGCCACCACGGGGAACGGGATGAACATCGCCGCCAGCAGGTAGAAGAACGACCAGCGGAACAGGCGGTGATCCCAGTTGCGGACGATCGCATACGACGCGAACGCGGCGAGCACTATCGTCGCGATCACCGTGCCGGCCGTGACGAACAGGGAGATCGCGGCGCCGACGGGGAACTTCGTGAGGTTCCAGGCCTCGACGAAGCCGTCGATGCTGAACGGGGCCGGCAGCGAGAACGCGTTGCCGTCGACGGCCTGCCCCGTGGTCTTGAACGCCATCGAGAGGGTGACGTACAGCGGCAGCAGCACGGTCACCGCGCAGAGGATGAGGATGATCGTGCCCGACCAGTTGACCCGCTCCATGCGGACGCGGGGCTTCCTGCCCGAGGCGGACATCGTGGTGAGTGTCTCCGTCGACATCAGAGTGCGTTCCTTCCGCGGGTCAGCGAGAGCTGCAGCAGGGAGATGAGCACCGCGACGATGAAGAAGATCGTCGCGTTGGCCATCTGGTAGGCGTAGTCGCCGGCGTTGAAGCCCGCGATGATCGTCATCGCGACGCTGCGGGTCGACGTGCCGGGTCCGCCGTTGGTGAGGCCGACGATGATGTCGTAGGCGTTCAGGAAGCCCTTGAACCCGAGGATCACGTTGATCACCACGTAGCCGGCGACCAGCGGGATCGTGATGCGCGTCAGCTGCTGGGTCTTGCTCGCCCCGTCGATGCTCGCCGCCTCGTACACCTCGCCGGGCACCGACAGGAGGCCGGCGATGTAGATGAGCAGCGCACCGGGGACCGCCTGCCACGCGGTCACGATCACGATCGCGATCCAAGCGAGGTCCGGGTTCGCGAGCAGGCTGGTCTCGAGCCACGGGATGCCGGTCGCGGCGCCGGCCGCGGGGACCGAGTTCGAGAACAGGAAGTTGAAGACGTAGGCGATGATGATGCCCGAGATGACCATCGGGATCACGAAGATCGTGCGCAGGCCGGTCTTGAAGCGGATGCGGGAGGTCAGCCCCACCGCCAGCAGGAAGGCGATCACGTTGACCACGATCACCGTGGCGATCGAGAAGCCGAACGTGAAGAGGTAGCTCTGCAGGATCGCCGGGTCGCTGAACATCGCGATGTAGTTGGTGAGCCCGTTGAAGCTCCACTCGCCGATGCCGATCGAGTCGGTGAAGCTGAAGAAGATGCCCATCACGGCGGGCACGGTGATCGCCAGCGTGAAGATGATGAGCGTCGGCACGAGGAAGAAGTAGTAGATCGGCTCGACCCGGTGGCCGCGCTTGCGGAGCCTGCGCCCCTGCCCCGTGACGATCGACGTCGTGTCGGTCGTGGGGCTGTTCGGTCTCGTGGTGTTCGAGGTCGCGGTGGTGCTCACGGTGCGGACTCCTCTGTCTCGCCGGATGCCGCATCGTCGGTCTTCGGGATGGGTGCGCGGAAGGCGATGCGAGCCCAGTCCGCGTCCATGGTGCGCAGCGTCGACGTCGTCGAGGCGCCGAGCGCCATCGCCTGCGCGTAGTTCATCACCGGGATGGTGCGGGGCACGAGCACGGAGGGGCCCTGGTAGATCTGGCCGTTCTCGTAGTACTCGATCATCCCCTCGATGCGCGGGTCGTCGGGAGCCGCGGCATCCTTCGTCGGGGTGAACCCGAGCTGCGAGGCGTTGTACGCCTCGATGTTCTCGGGCAGGTACAGGTACTCGAGGAAGTCGCGGGCGGCCTCCTGGTGCTGCGACCCCTCCGGGATCATCGCGCCGAGGTCCATGTTCACGCGCACGCCCAGGTCGGCGGGGTCGTTCGTCATGGGCAGCGGGAAGGTGCCGAGCTCGAGGTCGGGGGCGGTCTTGGCGATCTCGCTGAAGGCCCAGGGACCCTGCAGGTACATCGCGGCCTCGCCCTTGGAGAACGCGAGGTTGCCGTCGCCGTATCCGCGGCTCGCGGCATCCTCGTTCGTGTACTCGTTCGCGAGCTGCATCATCTGCTCCATGGGCTGCGCGAAATCCTTCTCGAACGAGACCTCGGAGTCGGGTCCGACCTCGGCGCCCTCCTCGGCCATCGCGTCGAAGAAGTCGATCGTGTCGACAGTGCCGCCGACGGAGTAGTCGTACCAGCCCTGACCGACGGTCCAGTCGTCCTTGAAGGTCGCGTAGAACGGGTCGATCCCCGCCTGCTTCAGCTGCTCGCACACCGCGAGCAGCTCGTCCCACGTCTGCGGCACCTCGAGCCCCTGGGCGTCGAAGATCTCCTTGTTGTAGATGACGGATGCCGCCATCACCGAGTAGGGCAGGGCACTCGTGCGGCCCTCGCACGAGCCGTACTGGTCCATGAGCGGCTGCAGGTCGTCGCGCACCGACGCCGCGGCATCCGTGTCGGACAGATCGCTCAGGGTGCAGCGCTGCACGAATCGCGCGATCTCGTAGTTGTAGTTGCCGAGGATGAGGTCGGGCGGGTTGCCCCGCACGAAGCTCGCGGAGATGACGTCGGGCCCCGAGGTGTCGATCTCGACGCGCACGTCGCTCTGCGAGGAGTTGTACGTCGCGACGAGATCGGTCATGAAGCCGATCGCCTCGCGCTTGTTGAACGTGAAGCGGATCGTCTCCGCGCCGCCGGACGGCGAGCATGCGGCGAGACCTGCTCCGACCAGGGCGAGCGCGGCTGCAGCCGCGGCGAGCCGCGCCGGTCGTGGGAGTTTCAGAGACACCATCGTCCTTTCGTCCTGTAGATCTGCAGACTAAATCTAGTGAGCAAATCAACTTCGATGAACGGTACTATCCCATCTGAGCGAGAGGGAGGTCAAGACCCGTGACAGAGGCATCCGCAGGTCTCGGCACCGGGCGCGCGAGCGTGGGCGCCGTGCTCGACTTCGCCTGGACCGCCGGCGAGTTCACGGCATCCGAGGTCATGGCGAGCACCTCCCTCACCCGGTCCACCGCGATCGATGCGATCGACACGCTCGTGAGCGCCCAGGTGCTGCGCGAGCTCGCCAACGCCCGCGCCGCCGGCAGCTACCGATCCGGACGCCCGGCTCGGCGCTTCGTGCTGTCCGCCGATCTCGGCGTCGTGATCGGCGTGGACGCCGGCGACATGCACGTCGCGGTGACGGTCGCCGACCCGATCGATCGCGTGCTCGTGCACCATCGCACCGACCTCGACCCCACGCAGTCCGCGAGCGCGCGCCGGGCCACCATCCTCGAGCGGATGACCGCCGCCCTCCGAGAGGCGGAGGTCGCCCCCGAGGACGTGCTCGCGGTATGCGCCGGGGTCGCCGCCCCCGTGAACCGGGACGGCATCTCGCCTCCGCATCCCGACGGGTTCTGGGAGCGCACGAACCCCGATCTCGCCGAGGCTCTGCACGGCTGGGCGCCGATCGTCGAGGTCAAGAACGACGCGCAGCTCGCCGCCGTCGCCGAAGGATCGCACGGCGCCGCGATCGGATGCCGCGACTACGTCGCCCTGGTCTCCGGCGAGCGCTTCGGCGGTGGGGTCGTCGTGGACGGCCACGTGCTCCACGGCGCCCACGGCGGCGTCGGCGAGGGCATCGTCTTCGACCACATCATCGGCGTCGGATCGGCGTTCGGCCTCACCTACGCGCTGCCCGAGCAGGTGCGCTCGGCCGCGGATGCCGGGGAGATCGACCCGGAGAGCGCCATGGGGCGACTCGCCCGCTCGGCGCACATCGACCCGCGCACCGTCCTGACCGCCGCCGCCGCGGGCGACGCGGATGCTCTGCTCGTGAGCGCGCGCGTCGGAGAGACGCTCGCGCGGATCGTGGGCGTCCTCGGCAGCATGTACGACCCCGCGCGGGTCATCGTGTGCGGCGCCGTCGCCGAGAGCATCGAGCCGGTGCTCGCCGCAGCGCGGAAGGTCCTGCCCGAGCAGCTGCACCTCCCCGCTCCGCAGATCCTCGCCTCGACGCTGGGTGCCGAGGTCGTGTCGGTGGGAGCGGTGACGACCGCCCGGCGCGCGGCGCGCGAGCGCGCAGTGCCGATGCTCGCCGAGCGCCGGCTCAGCGCGGCCGGCTAGATCATCGCCGGAACAGGCGATCGCGCCAGAACAGGCAAACCCGATCGGAAAAGGCCTGTCCTCGCGTGAACGCCTGGTCCGGTGCGGCGGGATAATCGATCCGTGCGAGACGCAGAGCCGCAGCGCTCCCCTTCAGCGATCGAGCTGCTCGTCGACCCGGTCGCCGATGCGGCGATCCGCGCCGAGTGGGATGCTCTCGCCGCCCGCGGCATGTCGAGCCTGGCCGGGCACACATCGGCGAGCAACCGCCCCCACATCACGCTGATGGCGCGCATCGGGCTGCCCCTGCTCGACGCGGACGCTCTCGCCGGAGCATCCTCGTTCCCGATCACCCTGGGCGCTCCGCTGCTGTTCGGCGCCGGCGAGCGCCGCGTGCTGGCGCGCAGCATCCTGCCCTCCGCAGAGCTGCTCGAGCTCCGCGCGTCCGTGCGCGCCGCTGCCGGCCCGGGCGAGGATGCGCCTCACACCGCGCCGGGCGAGTGGATGCCGCACGTCGCCCTCGCCCGTCGCCTGCGGGTCGCCGATATCGCAGCGGCGCTCGATCTCCTCGGCGGCGACATCCGCGGTCACGCGGCGAGCGTGCGGCACTGGGATGCCGATGCCGCCGTCACCACCACTCTCGCGGTCCTGCGGACGTAGTCACCGAGAACAGGCGATCGCGCGACGACAGGCATCCTGCCGCCCGGGATGCCTGTCCTCGCGCATCTGCCTGCTCACTCGACGAGCAGTGCGGGCTCCTCCAGCACCGAGGCGACGTCGGCGATGAAGCGGCTCATGCCGTCGCCGTCGATCACACGGTGGTCGAAGGATCCGGCGACGGTGGTGACCCAGCGCGGGCGCACCTCGCCGTCGACGACCCAGGGCTTCTGGCTGATCGTGCCCATGGCCACTATCCCGGCCTCGCCCGGATTGATGATCGGAGTGCCGGCATCCATCCCGAACACGCCGATGTTGGTGATCGTGATCGTGCCGCCCTGCTGATCGGCGGGGCTGGTCTTGCCCTCCCGCGCCGTCAGGGTCAGACGGTTCAGCGCGCGGGCCAGATCCTTCATGCTCAGGTCCTGCGCGTCCTTGATGTTCGGCACGAGGAGGCCGCGCGGGGTGGCTGCGGCGATGCCCAGGTTCACGTAGTGGCGCACGGCGATCTCGGCGCCGCTCTCGGTCTCGATCCAGGCCGCGTTGACCATCGGGGTGCGGCGAGCGGCCCAGATCACGGCCCGTGCCATGATCAGCAGCGGCGAGACGCGGATGTCGGCGTAGTCCGGCGACGCCTTGAGCCGCTTGACCAGCTCCATCGTGCGGCTCGCGTCGATCTCCTTCCACACGGTCACGTGAGGAGCGGAGTACGCACTCTGCACCATGGCCGACGACGTCGCCTTGCGCACGCCCTTGACCGGGATGGACTCCGTGCGACCGGCGTCGTCGCCGGCGCGAGAGGCGGATGCCGGTGCGGGAGACAGGCCCCGGGCGAGGCCGACCTGCGCCGTCTGCGGGGCGGGCACGGTCTCCTCGCGCACCTGGCCCCACTCGGGCGTCTCGATGTTGCGGAAGACGCTGGCCTGCTGCGCGTGGGTCACCACGTCGTCGCGCGTGACCTCGCCGTCGGCGCCCGACGGGGTGACGGCGGTCAGGTCGACGCCCAGGTCGCGCGCGAGCTTGCGGATGGGCGGCTTCGCGATGACTCCCACAGACGACCGCACCGGACGCTCCGCGGGACGCTTGCGCCGCGACGTCGCTCCGCCGCCCGAGCCGTAGCCGACGAGCACGGAGCCGCCGCCCTCCTCGGGAGCGGGCGCCTCGGCGGTCGCGATCACTCCGGGTCCGGCGTCGTCGCGGGCATCCGTCACGAACGTGATGATCGGCGAGCCGACCTCGACGGTCGTGCCCTCGGCCGCGAGCAGCTCGCCGACGACTCCGGCGTGCGGCGACGGCAGCTCGACGAGCGACTTGGCCGTCTCGATCTCGCAGATGACGTCGTTGATGGCGACCGTGTCACCGGGAGCGACCTTCCAGGCGACGATCTCGGCCTCGGTCAGGCCCTCGCCCACGTCGGGGAGGTTGAAGTTCTGCGTGCTCATGTCGAGTCCTTTCGGCGGATGCCGTGGTGATAACTCCGGAGATTCAGTAGGCCAGCGAGCGGTCGACGGCCTCGAGGATGCGGTCGGCATCCGGCAGGTACGCGCCCTCGAGCTTCGCGGGCGGGAACGGAGTGTCGTACCCCGAGACGCGCAGCACCGGCGCCTCGAGGGCGTAGAACGCGCGCTCCATGACGGTGGCCGCGACCTCGCTGCCGACGCTCGTGAAGCCCTGCGCCTCCTGCGCGTAGACCATGCGACCGGTCTTGCGCACCGACCCGAGGATCGGCTCGTAGTCGATGGGCGACAGCGACCGCACGTCGACGACCTCGCAACTCGTGCCCTCGGCCTCGGCGAGCGCCGCTGCCTGCAGCAGCGTCGTCACCATGGCGCCGTGGCCGACGAGGGTCACATCCGAACCCGTGCGCACGACCCGCGAGGAGTGCAGCGGCGCGGCCGAGGCGTCGAGCTCGACCTCGCCCTTGACCCAGTACCGGCTCTTGGGCTCCATGAAGATCACGGGATCGTTCGACGCGATGGCCTCCTGGATCATCCAGTACGCGTCGTTCGGCGTCGACGGCGAGACCACGCGCAGACCGGGGGTGTGCGCGAAGTACGCCTCCGGGCTCTCCTGGTGGTGCTCGACGGCGCCGATGTGGCCGCCGTACGGGATGCGGATCACGATCGGAAGGCTGAGCGCTCCCTCGTGCCGGTTGGTGAGCTTCGCGAGCTGCGTGGTGATCTGGTCGAACGCGGGGAAGACGAACCCGTCGAACTGGATCTCGATGACCGGACGGAACCCGGTCATGGCGAGTCCGATCGCGGTGCCGACGATCCCGGACTCCGCGAGCGGGGTGTCGAGCACGCGTCGATCGCCGAAGTCGCGCTGCAGGTGCTCGGTCACGCGGAAGACGCCGCCGAGCTTGCCGATGTCCTCACCCATGAGGAGGACCTTGGCGTCGGCCTCCATGGCGGCACGGAGTCCGGCGTTGAGCGCCTTGCTGAGCGGCATCGTCTCCAGGGTCACTGGCCTTCTCCTTCGAACGACGCCTCGTACCGGTCGCGCCACGCCTTCTGCTCGGCGATCACGGGGTGGGGCTCGCTGTAGACGTGGTCGAACATCCGGTCGGCGGGCGGAGGCCCGAGCTCGACCGATCGCGAGCGCAGGTCCTCGGCGGCCTCCGCCGCCTCGGCATCCGTCTCGGTGAAGAACCGCTCGCCTGCTCCCCTGTTCTCGAGGAACGCGCGCATGCGAACGATCGGGTCGCGCTCGGCCCACGACAGCTCCTCGTCGGAGCCGCGGTACTTGGTGGGGTCGTCGCTCGTCGTGTGCGCTCCGAGCCGATAGGTGACGGCCTCGATCGCCCGCGGCCCCCCGCCGGCGCGGGCTTCGTCGAGCGCCACCCGCGACACCGCGTAGCTGGCGAGGACGTCGTTGCCGTCGACCCGGGTGCTGGGGATGCCGTAGCCCGCGCTGCGCTCGACGAGCGGGACGCGCGACTGCGTCGTCACCGGCACGGAGATCGCCCAGTGGTTGTTCTGCAGGAAGAACACGGTCGGCGCCTGGTAGCTCGCCGCGAACACCATCGCCTCGTGCACGTCGCCCTGGCTGGAAGCCCCGTCGCCGTAGTAGACGACGACGGCCTCGTCGCGGTCGGGATCGCCGGTGCCGGTGCGGCCGTCGAAGGTCAGCCCCATGGCGTAGCCCGCGGCATGCAGCGTCTGCGAGCCGAGCACGAGGGTGTAGAGCCGGGTGTTGCCGTTCTTCGGGTCGGTCGGGTCCCAGCCGCCGTGCGAGACGCCGCGCATGAGCTTGATGATGTCGAGCGGGTCGACGCCGCGGATGCGGGTGACGGCGTGCTCGCGGTAGGACGGGAAGATCGTGTCCTGCGGACGGGCCGCGCGCGCGGAGCCGACCTGCGCCGCCTCCTGCCCGCGGCTCGGCGGCCACAGCGCGAGCTGGCCCTGTCGCTGCAGGTTCGTCGCCTGGGTGTCGATCGCGCGGATGATCACCATGTCGCGGTAGAACTGCTCGAGCTCGGCATCGCTGATCGCCTCGATCAAAGGCAGATACTGCTCGGCAGCCGGACTCGGCGCGAAGCGGCCGTCCTTCTCCAGGACGCGGACGAGTTCAGTCTCTGACGAGGTCACGGTGCCACGCTACCGCCGTGCGCATGCGCGGTCGCGTATACCTAGG
This sequence comes from Microbacterium sp. H83, assembly GCF_001650405.1. Lineage (GTDB taxonomy): Bacteria > Actinomycetota > Actinomycetes > Actinomycetales > Microbacteriaceae > Microbacterium. The sequence goes on from NZ_LWCU01000004.1 coordinate 45,952, forward strand.
ACGTCCTCATAACTGCCGGGAAGGGCGACGACGGGCCGCACCGAGCGGCGCGGAAGCGCGTCAGAGCAGGGTCGCGGCGACGTCGAGGACGCGGCCGATCGACTCCTCCTCGCCCACCGAGATGCGGATGCCGTCGCCGGAGAACGGGCGGACCACGAGGTCCTCGCGCGCGAACACGGCCGCCGCCTCGTCGGTGCGCTCGCCGGTCGGCAGCCAGATGAAGTTCGCCTGGCTGTCCGGCACGTCCCACCCCTGCGCACGGAGCCCCTCGAGCAGTCGGGTGCGCCGCTCGACGATCGAGGCGACGCGCTGCATGAGCTCGGCTTCGGCGTCGAGGCTCGCGATGGCGGCGTTCTCGGCGGCGGACGTCACGGAGAGCGGGATGCCGGTGGTGCGCGCGGCGTCGAGGACCTTCTCATTGCCGATCGCATAGCCGACGCGGAGGCCCGCGAGACCGTAGGCCTTCGAGAAGGTGCGCAGCACGACGACGTTCGGATGCCGCTCGTACACGCGCTCGTCGAGACCGTTCACGGCGGTCGGCGCGGTCACGAACTCGGCGTAGGCCTCGTCGAGGATGACGAGCACGTCGGCAGGGACCCGCTCGATGAACGTCGCGAACTCGTCGCTCGTGATGATCGGGCCGGTCGGGTTGTTCGGCGTGCACAGGATGATCGCGCGGGTGCGGTCGGTCACGGCGGCGGCCATCGCGTCGAGGTCGTGGCGTGAATCGGCGGTCAGCGGCACCTGGACACCGGTCGCGCCGGCGACGAGCGGGAGGCTGGGGTACGCCTCGAACGAGCGCCACGCGTAGACGACCTCGTCGCCCACGGATGCCACGGCGAGGACCAGCTGGTGGAGGATCGAGACGCTGCCCGCGGCGACGTGCACCTGGTCGGGCTCGACCCCGAACCGCTCTCCGAGACGGGCGCGCAGCCGGCCCGCGGTCGCGTCGGGATAGCGGTTGACCGGCGTGATGTCCTGCAGCGCGGCGACCACGGACGGCAGCGGCTCGAACGGGTTCTCGTTGCTGGAGAGCTTGAAGGCGTCGGGACCCGCCTGCTTCCCCTGGCGGTACGGCGCGAGAGCGGCGATGGCGGGACGGATGCGCGGGAGGATCGGGTCGGTCACAGACATGAGTCTAGATACCGGGATCCGGTTCGACGAAGGCGGCCGACCATCGCCCGGCGCGACCGCAGGATCGCGCTGACATCCTCATCCGCTCATGGGAGACTGGCCTCACCATGCGCTTCATCATCCGAGTCGTCGTCAACGCGTTCGCCCTGTGGGTCGTCACGCTGATCCCCGCTCTGCAGGTGCAGATCGTCGCGTTCGCTCCGGGCGAGACGCTCCAGCTCGTGCTGACCCTGCTCGCGGTGGCCGCCATCTTCGCCCTCGTGAACACGATCATCGGCACGGTCGTGAAGATCGTCGCCTTCCCCCTGTACATCCTGACCCTCGGTCTCATCGGCTTCGTGATCAACGGCTTCCTGCTGTGGCTGACCGCGTGGATCACGAGCGGCTTCGGCTGGGGGCTGACCGTCGGCGACTTCTGGTGGGGTGTGCTCGCGGCGCTCATCATCTCGCTGATCAACGGCGTCTTCGGCTTCATCCTGCGACCGCAGCGCAAGAGGTCGCGCCGCGACTGACCGCGGTCACCGCGGATCCTCGATCCGCTCCGCGCGGTACTCCGTCCGCTCGATCGTCTCGGCGCGGGCGAGGTCGTCCCAGAACGTCCCGACCGCCTCGACGCGGGGATCGCCGGACGCCTCGAGCATCTCGGCGGTCTCGATGTAGCTCTCGAGGGAGTGAGCACCGAGGGGCCAGAGGCCGCCGCCGGGACCCGCGTCGCCCTCGCGAGTGGCGCTGAAGCTCAGGGACGATCCGACGCCCCCGGCCGTGCCACCCCCGGACAGCCCGGCGACCGGGTCGTCGGTGTGCGCGAGACGGATCACCGTCTGGTCCTCATCGGGCATGGCCTGGGTGGGACTCCCGGCGGTGATCTGCATCTGCACGTCGAACTCGCTCCCGGTGGACAGGTACGACGAGATCATCCCGGCCTGGGAGTAGGCGACGACGTCGACCTCGTCGCCCGGTTCGGCGCCCGCCGCGGTGAGCGCGTCGACCGTGGCCTGGTAGGAGGCCGACATCGAGCCCGAGTACATCTCGACGTTGGACTTCATGTCCCACGGCTCGGAACCGCCGACCGCGATGCTGCGGGTGCCGGCGAGATACGCGACGAACTTCGTCCTCCCGTCGGCGAAGGAGTACTTCTCCACCGCGACCTGCGCGCCGGGCGCGGTCGGCATGCGGGTGAGCGACGTCGCGATGCTCGTCGGCGGGGCCGTCGGCGTCGACGTCGCGACGGGCGCGACGCGCACGGGATCGCTCGCGCCCGACAGCGCGGCGCCGGGGCGGACGGTGCCCAGGGCGGTCAGCCCCAGCCCGGCCGCTGCCCAGACGAGCGGTCCGAACACGAGGTCCGCGGGGTACGCGGGCTCGAGCCCGTCGAATCGGTGCGCCCTCCACGTCCGCAGGAGCTCCGCCGCCGTCTCCGCCACGCGGGGATCGGCGAGGACCATGCTCTCCATGCGCCGACGCAGCTCCTGCGCGGCGGCCTCGTCGGTGAGGGCCAGCGCCTCCGCCCGCGTCGCGAGCTCCACGTACTCGTACGCGTCGGCCATGAGCATCGTGCTCTCCGCCGTCTCACGGCATTCGTCGAGCAGTCGCGTCACGCCGTCCCCGGCGGTCCACAGCGCGACGGTGTCGACGTACGCGCTGAAGCCGGGAGTGTCGACGACGACGCGATGGGCCTCCCTCACGGCCGCCGCCGCCTCGTCGAGGCGCGAGGCCACGGCATCCATCCGCCGGGCGGCCACACGCAGCGCGTCGGGGTCGACGGAGATCGCGCCGCCATGGTCGATGGACAGCCCGCTCATGGGATCGGCACCCCCTCGATCTCGCTCTGCCGGAAGCGCACGGAGCCGGCGACGGCCGCCGTGCGGCGCTGCAGATCCGACAGCTTCTCGTGCATCGCCCGCACTCCGTCGGAGTGCCATTCGGTGTCCTCGGCGAGGCCGATCAGCCTCACACGTGCGTCGTCGAGCGCGTCGATCGCCTCGCGCAGATGCCGGCGGGCGGCGGACTTCGCCCACGCGGTGACCACGGTCTCTGTTTCCCAGGGTGCTATGGAGTGCATGCGCCCACCCTCCGCGATGCGGCCGTCCCCGCGCGCGCCGGGCATCGCTCCCGACCGGTCGTGGTGAGCAGGTCGCCGGTGCGCGGCATCCGTGCAGGAGAGGTCGGGACCGACCGGCGATACCCGACGTCGCGCGATCCGCCCCCGACCGGCAGAATGGAGCGGTGACATCCCCGGATCCCTTCCGCGTGATCTTCGTGTGCACGGGGAACATCTGCCGCTCTCCGATGGCGGAGGTCGTCTTCCGCGATCTCGCGGACCGCCAGGGACTCGGCTCGCGCATCGTCTCGCGCAGCGCCGGCACCGGCGACTGGCACCTCGGCGAGCGCGCCGACCACCGCACGATCGACGCCCTCGCCCGCCGCGGATACGACGGATCCCAGCACCGCGCGAAGCAGTTCACCTTCGCGTCGTTCGCCGAGCACGACCTCGTCGTCGCGCTCGACCGCACCCACGAGCGCATCCTGCGGGAGTGGGCCAGAGACGAGGACGAGGAGGGCAAGGTCACGCTGCTGCTCGCCTTCGACCCCGGCGCGACGTCGCAGGACGTGCCGGACCCCTACTACGCCGGCCCCGAGATGTTCGATTCGGTGCTCGGTATGATTGAGGCGGCGACGCGCGGGCTGTTCCGCCAGCTCGAGCCGGCTCTCCGCCAGCCCCACACGCCCCGCACCCTCGGGGCCTGATCAGGAGGACTCCCCTGACTTTCCAGCCCTCGCTCCCGCCGCAGCCCCTGAGCCCCCTCGACGGTCGGTACCGCGCCGCCGTCACCGGACTCGCCGACTTCCTCTCCGAGGCCGGCCTCAACCGCGCGCGGGTCGAGGTCGAGGTCGAGTGGCTGATCGCCCTCACCGACCGCTCGCTGTTCGAGACGTCGCCGCTGTCGGATGCCGACAAGGAGCGCCTCCGCGCCCTCTACCGCGACTTCGGGCAGGCCGAGATCGACTGGCTCGCCGAGAAGGAGGCCGTCACGCAGCACGACGTGAAGGCCATCGAGTACCTCGTGCGCGACCGCCTCAGCAGCCTGGGCCTCGACGCCATCGCCGAGCTGACGCACTTCGCCTGCACCAGCGAGGACATCAACTCCGCCTCCTACGCGCTGACCGTCAAGCGCGCCGTCGAAGAGGTCTGGCTCCCCGCGCTCGACACCGTGATCGCGAAGCTGCGCGAGCTGGCCGCCGAGCACGCCGACGCGCCGATGCTCTCGCGCACGCACGGGCAGCCGGCCACGCCGTCGACCATGGGCAAGGAGATCGCCGTCTTCGCGTGGCGTCTCGAGCGCGTGCGAGGGCAGATCGCGGCATCCGACTACCTCGCCAAGTTCTCGGGCGCGACCGGCACCTGGTCGGCGCATCTCGCGGCCGACCCCGACGCCGACTGGCCGACCATCGCCCGCGAGTACATCGAGCGCCTGGGCCTGGGCTTCAACCTGCTGACGACCCAGATCGAGTCGCACGACTGGCAGGTCGAGCTCTACGACCGCGTGCGTCACGCGGGCGGCATCCTGCACAACCTCGCGACCGACATCTGGACGTACATCTCGCTCGGGTACTTCGCGCAGATCCCCGTCGCCGGCGCGACCGGGTCGTCGACGATGCCGCACAAGATCAACCCGATCCGCTTCGAGAACGCCGAGGCGAACCTCGAGATCTCGGGCGCCCTGCTCGCCTCGCTCGGGCAGACGCTGGTCACGAGCCGCCTCCAGCGCGACCTCACCGACTCGACCACGCAGCGCAACATCGGCGTCGCGTTCGGGCACTCGCTGCTCGCGCTCGACAACCTGCGTCGCGGCCTGAACGCGATCTCGCTGTCGCGCGACGTGCTGCTCGCCGACCTCGACGTGAACTGGGAGGTGCTCGCCGAGGCGATCCAGACGGTCATCCGCGCCGAGGTCGTCGCCGGCCGCTCGTCGATCAGCGACCCGTACGCGCTGCTCAAGGAGCTGACCCGCGGTCACCGCGTCGGCGCCGAGGACCTCGCCGCGTTCGTCGAGGGCCTCGAGATCGGGGATGCCGCCAAGCAGCGCCTCCTCGCGCTCACGCCCGCGACCTACACCGGCATCGCGGAGCAGCTCGCGAAGTGATCCGGGCACCTGGCCTCTCCCCGTCCGCCGTGCGCCGTGCGGGGAGGACCGGCTAGGCCGCGCCGGGCTCGCCGGAGTGCGCACCCGCGGAGTCGCGGGGCATGAACGCGGCCGCGACGAGGGTCAGCACGGCCACGACCGCGGCGGCGATGAAGATCCACACGGATGCCGAGACGATGGTGTCCGGATCGTCGGGGCCCGCGCCCTGCGCGATCACCGCGTTCGAGATCGCCCCGAACACGGCGACGCCGAGCGCGCTGCCCGCCGACCGGGCGAAGGCGTTCATGCCGGTCACGGCGCCGCGCTCTCCCCAGCCGACGGATGCCTGGGCGGCGATCAGGGTCGGCGCGGCGCTCCACCCGAGACCGAAGCCCAGGACGAAGGCGACCGCCGCCACGGAGAACGGATTCGGCCAGGGTGACACGACGGCGAGCGCGATGGCCGCGACCGTGGTGATCGCCATGCCGGTGAGCGCCGTGCGACGGAAGCCGATGCGCAGGTACAGCCGACCCGCGTTGGCCGCCGCGAGCGGCCAGCCCAGGGTGAGCGCGGCGACGGCGAGACCCGACAGCAGCGGGGCGATGCCGATGGATCCTTCGAGATACGCGGGCGCGAAGCTCGTGACACCCGTCATCAGGGCGCCGATGCCGAGCGACACGATGGTCGTGGTGAGGATGAGCGGCCGTGCGGCCAGGCGCAGATCGACGATGGGCTCGGCCGCGCGCCGTTCGACGACGCCGAACACCACCAGCGCCGCGACGCCGAGACCGAAGCACACCGCGCTCGGAACCGAGATCCAGTCCCACGCGTTGCCGCCCTCGAGCATCCCGAGGATCAGGCCGGTGAGCCCCACCGTCAGCAGCACCGCGCCCGCGAAGTCGATGCGGTGCCGTTGGGTCTGCTTCTCCTCGACGTACTTCCTCAGCAGCATCCACCCGGCGATCAGGCACAGCGGGATGTTCACCCAGAAGATCCAGCGCCAGGCGTCGAGCTGGGCGAAGATGCCGCCGAGCGCGGGGCCGACCACCGACGACACGGCCCACACCGAGGCGATGTACCCCTGCACCTTGGCGCGCTCGGCGACGGTGTAGATGTCGCCGACGATCGTCATGGACATCGGGGCGACGGCACCGGCGCCGAGCCCCTGCACGATGCGGAACACGATGAGCGCGGTCATGCTCCAGGCGAAGCCCGAGAGCAGGGAGCCGAGCAGGAACAGGCCGATCCCGAGGAGGATGATCGGCTTGCGACCCACGGTGTCGGCGAACTTCGAGTAGATCGGCACGCTCACCGCCTGGGCCAGCAGGTAGACGGAGAAGAGCCACGGGAACTGCTGGTAGCTGCCCAGATCGCGCACGATGCTCGGGACGGCCGTGGCGAGGATGGTCGCGTCGATGGCGATGAGTCCGGTGGCGAGCATGAGCGCCCCGAGCACGGGTCCTCGTTCCGACCGGAGTCCGATGGAGGCGCGGTCGATGGAGGCAGTCACTCTGAGGACAAGCCGTCGCGCATCGCGACTATTCCGAGCGGATGCCGGATGCCGGCGTGGTCACGAGGAGGAGGCGGAGCGTCCCGGGGCGTCGGCGTCGGGCTCGTCGGCGGCCGCGTCGTCGTACAGGACGGGACGATCGACCGTCTTGGTGACGTCGGCGGGGTCGACGACGAGGATCAGCATCGCGAGGATGAGCAGCGTGACGATGAACGCCGCACCCCCGACGACCAGACCGAGTCCGATCGGGGTCAGTCCCTCGTAGCTGCCGTTGGCGATGGCCGTGTTGACGCGGGCGGTGAACGCTCCGGTCGAGACGAGCGTCACGACGGCGGCGAACACGCCGCACGCGAGCGCGATGCCGAGCAGATGCAGCGGGCGCAGGATGTCGCGCCGGGTGGGCTTCTCGTCGCTCATCGTTCTCCTCCGTGATCGATGGGAGCCGGCTCGTCGGCGGCGACCTCGACGGCATCCGCCCGCTTCGGGGTGAGGCCGGCGATCGCGAGGAAGACCGCGACGATCGCGGCGTAGCCGCCGAACATGCCCACGCCGAGGATGATGCCCGTCAGCACGAACTCGCCCGCACCCTCGATGGCGTAGGGCTGCACGAAGCCGGCCGGGATGGCGATCAGCACGACCGCGAGAAGCAGGCCGAAGGCGCCGACGGTGAGGGAGTCGCGGGCGGTGGCGTCACCGGAGCGGCGTCCGCGGAGACCGACGATCAGCTCGACGAGGCCCGTGGCCGCGGACCACCCGATCAGCACGATGAAGAACAGGTCGTCCGTGCGCCAGGCCGGCACTCCCGCGGTCATCCCCGCGACGAAGCCGAGCAGGGCGAGCACGATCGACGACCAGCGCTGACCCGCCGGGAAGACGAGCCACGCGGCGAGGATCAGCACCAGGCCGGTCGTCAGCACGAAGCCGCTGAAGACCGAGAGGCCGACGGCCGCGGAGTGGTCGGGCGAGAACGTGATCATCACGGCGGCGGCGGCGGCGAAGAGCGCGCGCAGCAGGTGGACATGGCGCACGGTGAACGCGCGAGCAGGGGCAGACATGACGATCCAGGGTCCTCCGGGGTGTTCCCCCCAGTCTACGCGGGGGCGCGGAGGGGTGCGGACGCCCCGGGCGAGGATGTTCGCGGGGTCCGACGGACCTCCCCAGATCGGACGTCAGACCCCGCGACAACACGCAGCGACGGGGGCGACACTGCGTCAGGCTCCCCCTCGCAAGGTCGGGCACCCTGCTTGCGACGGAACAGCCTTGTGACCCCAGAAACAGCACCTCGTCCCCTACGCGATGCCTGAGTGGTCGTAAGCTCACTCTAGGGCGCGGGTCTTCACATACCGGAGGGGTGCTGTGATGAGTATGGAAAGCGGGATCCGGAAGGCGGCCGAGGGGTTCGCCGGTTCCTTCCGCGACGCGATCAACGAGCGCGGCCTCACTCTCGCCCGCCTGCATGAGCAGCTCAAGGTCCGCGGCAATCGGGTGTCGATGGCGACCCTCAGCTACTGGCGGTCGGGCGCACGGCGCCCCGAGGGAGCGCAGTCGATGGCGGCGCTCGGCGACATCGAGGAGCTGCTCAACCTCGAGCCGGGCGCGCTCACCGCCCTGCTCGGCACGACCAACCGCACAGGGCCGCTCGGGCCCAACCAGTTCCCCCTCGACGAGCGGGAGCTCGAGGAGGCGGTGAAGGACGCGTTCGCGGCCCTCGGCGCCGAGTACCCCGACACCTCGCGCGAGCTCACCACCCACTCGGTCACCGACGTGGGTGCCGACGGCAACATCGCCTTCTCGATGACCCGCAGCATCCTGCAGTCCACCGTGGGGACCGTCTCGTCGCTCCCCCTCCTGGAGCTCAACCCCGGCATGAGCACCCCGCCTCCGGTCTTCACGGCCGTGTCCGGCGGACGGATCGCCGCCCACTACTCGCATCCGAACGGGGAGGTGCACGGCGTGCTGTTCGAACTCGACGTGCCGCTCACGGCCCCCGAGACCTCGATCGTGGAGTGGTCGGTCGAGTATCCGACCGGGTTCCCGCCGCAGCGGGAGACCGGCCATGCCCTCGCCCGGCAGTGCCGGGAGCTGCTCGTGTGGACGCGCTTCCACCCCGACGCCCTGCCGGACCGACTCGAGGAGCGCGTCGAGACGCCGAGGGGGCTGACGACGACCGAGCTGTTCCTCGAGGGGCGGACGTCGGTGCACCAGGTGCGACGGGCGTTCGGCCCCGGCGCTCTCGGTCTCAGCTGGAGCTTCGACGACGGACGCTGACCCGGCGCCGCCCGCGACGGCCTCCGGTCAGCCGGGCTGCTCGCCGCGCGCGACGGGTCGGCCCGGCGTGTTCGACCACTGACTCCATGAGCCGGGGAAGACCTTCGCCGTGATGCCCGCCTCGTCGAGCACCAGCGCCGTATGGGCCGCCGTGATCCCGGAACCGCAGTACGCGGCCACCGGTGTCCCCGCCGTCACGCCGACGGCGGCGAAGCCCGCCTGCAGGGTGTGCATGTCGAGGATCCTGCCCTCGGGGTCCAGGTGCGCGGCCATCGGCAGGTTCACGGCGCCGGGGATGTGCCCGGCGATCGGATCGAGCGGTTCGTGATCGCCGCGGTACCTCTCGGGTGCACGCACGTCGAGCAGCACCCCCGCGTCGGGGAACGCCGCCGCCTCGTCGATCGTGATCGCGTCCGCGCCGATCTCCTCGAGCACGACGTCGCCCTCGTCCGGGCGCACGTCGTCGGTCGCCACCGGCAGGCCCGCGGCGGTCCAGGCGCGGATGCCGCCGTCGAGCACCCGGACGTCCACGCCGCCCTGCCGCAGCAGCCACCACGCCCGCGATGCGCCGAGGCCCTTCGCGTCGTCGTACGCGACCACGACGTCTCCGTCGTGCACGCCCCAGCGGCGCGCCGCCTCCTGCAGCGTCTGCGTGGACGGGAGCGGATGCCGACCGTCGGACGGCCGGCCGTGCGTCGCGAGCTCCGTGTCGAGCGGCACGTACACCGCCCCGGGGATGTGACCCTCGAGGTAGTCGGAGCGGCCGTCCGGCCGGTCGAGTCGCCAGCGCACGTCGATCACCCGGACCGGCGTCGGCGACGCCAGGAGGTCGTTCAGTTCGGACGCGCTGACGAAGTTGCTCATCCTGCGAGGCTACCCAGCCTCGCCGACGACGTCGCCGCACGCGTCGCGTTAGGCTCGACGAGGCCGCGTCGAGGGAGGACCGCATGCCCGCTCGTCTGCGCTGGATGCGCCTGCGCCCGCAGGAGGCCGCCCTGCTGGTCATCACCGCGATCTGGGGAAGCACGTTCCTCCTCGTGCACTGGGCGATGGAGCACGCGGGGCCGTGGTTCTTCGTCGGCATCCGGTTCCTCGTCGCGGGAGCGATCAGCGTCGTCCTGTTCCGGCGCGCGCTGCGCGGCATCCGCTGGCGGGACGTGGGCGCTGGCGTCGCGATCGGCGTGATGATCTACCTGGGCTACGGCCTGCAGACGGTGGGACTGCAGACGATCGACTCCAGCACGTCCGCCTTCATCACCGCCATGTACGTGCCGCTGGTGCCCCTCGCGCAGTGGGCCGTGTTCCGCAGACGACCGCCGGCGATGGCGTTCGTCGGGGCGGCGCTCGCCTTCGTCGGCCTCGTTCTCATCGCCGGCCCCGACGCGCTCTCGCTGACCCTCGGGACCGGCGAGATCATGACCATGATCAGCACGCTGCCGATCGCGGCGGAGATCATCCTGATCAGCCTGTTCGCGGGAAGGATCGACCTGGGGCGCATCACCGTGGTCCAGCTGCTGACCGCCGGCGTCCTGGGTCTTCTCACCATGCCGGTGGCGGGCGAGCGGATCCCGGAGTTCTCGTGGATCTGGGTCGGCTGCGCGGTCGGTCTCGGCGCGGCGAGCTGCATCATCCAGCTCACGATGAACTGGGCGCAGAGATCTGTCTCCCCGACTCGCGCGACGATCATCTACGCCGCCGAGCCCGTGTGGGCCGCCGTCATCGGACGGATCGCCGGCGAGCGGCTGCCGGCGACCGCGCTGATCGGCGGCGCGCTCGTGGTCGTCGGCATCCTGGCGAGCGAGCTGAAGCTCATCCGCCGGCGCCGCCCGCCGGAGCGACCCGTGTCCCCGGCGGGATCCGCGCTCAGACCGTGAGCAGCACCTTCGTCGCCCGACGCTCATCCATCGCGCGATAGCCCTCGGCGGCCTCCTCGAGGGGGAGCGTGAGATCGAACACCCGGCCGGGGTCGATGCGGCGGTCCCAGATGCGCTGGATGAGGTCGGGCAGGAAGCGCCGCACGGGAGCCGGTCCGCCATGCAGGTGCACGCCCGAGAAGAAGAGCTCCTCCCCGGGCAGGGCGACGTCGTGCGAGACCCCGACGTACCCCACGTGCCCGCCGGGACGGGTCGCGCGGATCGCCTGCATCATCGACTCCTGCGTGCCGACCGCCTCGATCACCGAGTGCGCGCCGAGCCCGTTCGTCAGCTCCTTGATGCGAGCCACGCCCTCGTCTCCGCGTTCCTCGACGATGTCGGTCGCTCCGAACTCGCGGGCCAGGGCCTGGCGATCGGCATGCCGGCTCATGGCGATGATCCGCTCGGCGCCGAGCTCGCGCGCGGCCAGGATTCCGAGCAGCCCCACCGCGCCGTCTCCGACGACCGCGACCGTCTTGCCCGGGCCCGCCTCCGCGGCGACCGCGGCGAACCAGCCGGTGCCCAGCACGTCGGATGCCGCGAGCAGCGACGGGATGAGATCGGCGTCCGGCTGCCCGGGCGTCGCGACGAGCGTGCCGTCGGCGTGCGGCACGAGCGTGTACTCGGCCTGGGTGCCGAAGCGCCCCATCGGGACCACGTGGACGCAGCGGGACTGGTATCCGGCCCGGCAGATCTCGCAGGTGTTGTCCGAGGCCATGAACGAGCCGACGACGAAGTCCCCGACCTTCACGGTCGTCACGTCGGCGCCGATCTCCTCGACCACGCCGACGTACTCGTGCCCCATCGGGTCGTGGTCGACGTCGTTCGCCCCTCGGTACGGCCACAGATCGGACCCGCAGATGCACGTCGCGGCGAGCCGGATCACCGCATCGGTCGGGCGGGTGACGGTCGGCTTCTCGCGCTCTTCGACGCGGACGTCGCCCGGCGCGTACATGACTACTCCACGCATGAGTGGTGCTCCTTCGTTCTGGTCCTTCCAGTAGACGCCTCCTCCGGTTCCGCGCGGGAGGCCCTGGCGAAACTCCCCTGGGAGGGAATAGAAGCGTCGCGCCCGCGTTGGACCCCACATGATTGAAACTTCAACCGTCGTCCCGGTCGCCAGCGAACGGACCCGGGTGCGCGTGCCGATGCGCTTCTCCGACGGCTACTCGACGACCGCCGACGTCGTGACCTTCGACGGGCTGGTCGACGGTCGGGAGCACCTCCTGCTCGGACTCGGCGACTGGCGCGCGGCGCTCGATCGCGCCCGCGACGGCGGCGAGGCGCCTCTCGTGCGTCCGCACAGCGAGTGCCTCACGGGCGACGTGTTCGGCTCCGAGCGGTGCGACTGCGGTCCCCAGCTGCGCGAGGCCGTGGAGCGCATCGCGGACGAGGGCGGCTTCCTGCTCTACCTGCGTCAGGAGGGACGCGGCATCGGACTGTACGCGAAGCTCGACGCCTATGCGCTGCAGGACGCCGGCCTCGACACCTACGAGGCGAACGTCGCGCTCGGCCGCGGCGAGGACGAGCGCGACTACACCGTGGCCGCGCAGATGCTGCACGCGGTCGGCGCCGACGGCATCCGCCTGCTGAGCAACAACCCCGACAAGGGCGAGCATCTGGCGGCGCTCGGCATCCGCGTCACCGAGCAGGTCCGCACGGCCGTGCACCTCTCCGACGCGAACCACCGCTACCTCGAGGCGAAGCGCGACCACACGTCGCACACCATCGACCTCTCGGCGGCGTGACGGACGCGGTGATGAGCGACCGGCAGCTGACAGACGCCGAGATGGCGACCTGGCTGCCGACGATCCGCTTCGTGCAGCTGCTCCCCCAGGTGCTCGACCGCACCCTGAAGGCCGAGACCGGTCTGAAGCACGCGCACTACGCGATCCTGGTGACACTCGCCGGCCAGTCCGGCCGCGCCGTGCCGATGACCGAGCTCGCGCAGATCGCCGGCCTCAGCCGATCGCGGCTCAGCCACGCGATCGACTCGCTCGAGGAACGCGGGTGGGTGACGCGCACGTCGTGCAGCACCGACAAGCGCACGCTGACGGCGGCGCTGACGGATGCCGGGCGCGACCTGCTGCGCGGTGCGGCGCCCGTGCACGTGGCGCAGATCCGCGAGCTGATCCTCGCTCCGCTCTCCGCGGAGGAGCGGGAGCAGCTCGGCGCGATCATGACCAGGCTGCTGCCCGGCGTCACCGCGGCCCTCTGACCGGCGTCGCGCGCCGTTCTGCTCTGAGCAGAACCGCTCGGAGCGTCGGGCACCCGCGGCATATCGTGAGGCATGGCCGACCTCGTCCCGTTCCCCCGCGCACCCCGCCGCACCTCCGACCCCGAGCCGCTCTGGCGCCACCTCCTCGGCGACCAGCTGCGCCGTCGACGACACGACCGCGATGAGACGCTGACCGAGACCGCCGAGAGGGCGGGCGTCTCGCCCCAGTATCTGTCGGAGGTCGAGCGCGGACTCAAGGAGCCGTCGAGCGAGATGATCGCCGCGATCGCCGGAGCGCTGGAGTCGTCGCTGATCGAGCTGACCAGCGCGGTCGCCGACGATCTGCGCGGAACGGCCGCTCCGGCATCCGCTCGGGCATCCGCCGCCCTGTCGTCCGTCGCGGCGCCGGCCGTCGCTGTGCCGTCGGGATCCGCGTCCTTCGCCCTCGCCGCCTGACCGCATCCGCGACGGGGAGCCGGCGGGCTACCCCGCCCTCTCCCCGAGCACCGTGTCGATCAGGCCGTAGTCGAGCGCGGCGGATGCCGTGAAGACGCGATCCCGGTCGGTGTCGGCTCGCAGCGCGGCGACCGGGCGACCGGTGTGCCGGGCGAGGATCGCCTCGAGGTCCGCGCGCACCCGCACGACCTCATCGGCCGCGAGGATGAGATCGGGGATCGCCCCGCGCGACTGCCCCGCCGGCTGGTGGAGCACGATGCGCGCGTGCGCCAGAGCCGACCGCTGCCCGGGTGCTCCCGCCGCGACGAGCAGCGCCGCCGGACCGATCGCCTGACCGACGCAGGTGGTGGCGATCGCGGGCCGCACGTGCTGCATGGTGTCGTAGATCGCGAGGGCCGCACCCGGGTCGCCGCCCTCGCTGTTGACGTACAGCTGCACGGGCGACTCCGGACTGTCGGCGTCGAGGTGCAGCAGCTGCGCGATGAGCGCGTTCGCGACACCCGCGTCGATGCCTGTGCCGAGGTAGATCACCCGCTCGGCGAGCAGGTGCGAATAGACGTCCATGATCCGTTCGCCGCGCGGATGCTGCGCGATGACGTTCGGGATCGTGTAGCCGCTCATGCGTCCGCCCCCAGCCCGACCCGCGCCCGTCGTCGCGGCATGATCTGCGAGACCGCGTCGACGATGCCGTCGATGAAGCCGTACTCCCGCGCCTGATCCGCGGTGTACCAGCGGTCGTGCAGGGAGTCCTCGAAGATGCGCTCGATGGGCTGGCCCGTGTCGTCGGCGATGAGCCCGAGCACCGTGTCCCTCATGTGGCGGAGGTCGTCGGCCTGCGTCTCGATCTCGACCGCCGAGCCGGCGATCCCCGCCGAGCCCTGGTGCATGAGGATGCGCGCGTGCGGCAGCGCGCGCCGTTTTCCGGGTGCGCCGCCCGAGAGCAGGAACTGGCCCGCGCTGCACGCGAGTCCGAGCGCGAGGGTCGACACGTCGTTCGGGACCATCTTCATGAGGTCGCGGATCGCGAGCATCGCGGGGACGGACCCTCCGGGCGAGTGGATCCAGAGGGCGATGTCGGTGGTCGGGTCCTCGGCCGACAGCGTGAGCAGCTGCGTCATGAGCAGGGTGCCGTTGTCGTCGTCGAGGGCGCCGTCGAGCACGAGCACGCGCTCGTGGAACAGCGCGCGTCGGGCCTCGGGCCCGAACTGCGGGAGGGGGGTGTCTTCGCTCATGGCACCAGCATCCGCCGCCGGATGCCGGCCGGCACCGAGATCCGCCTCGGGCGGATCCGCCCTCGGCAGCGGCGCATCCTCACGATCGAGAAGATCGTGTTCGTCAGCCTGGACGACGACGGCGTGCCGACTCCGCACGGATACAGCGAGATCACGTACAACCGCGATCGGATGCCGACGGAGCGCATCGCCACGGGGACGATCCGCCTGCCGTAGGGAGGATGCGGCGCCGGCGCGCCCGCCGATGCGAGGATGGACACGCGTCCGCCGAGCAAGGGAGCCCCGAATGAGCCGCAGCGCCACCGCAGCCACCGCCGCGATCCGCGAGATGCGCGACTTCCTCTTCACCCACGCCACCGACTACGACGCCGCCCGCGACGGCTTCACCTGGCCTGCGCCCGCCGAGTTCAACTTCGCCCTCGAGTGGTTCGACGTCGTGGCCGGCGAGAACCCCGACCGCCCTGCGGTGCAGATCGTGTCGGCCGACCTGAGCGTGCGCACCTGGACGTACGGGGAGCTCTCCGCGCGCTCCGACCAGGTCGCGGCATGGCTCACCTCGCTCGGCATCCGCCGCGGCGACCACCTGATCGTGATGCTCGGCAACACCATCGAGCTGTGGGAGGTGATGCTCGCGATCACGAAGATCGGCGCCGTGTCCATCCCGACGTCGACCCTGCTGTCCGCGTCCGACCTCGGCTACCGCGTCGAGCACGGCAGGGCGCGCGCGATCGTCACGCGGGGAGGCCTCGCCGAGCGCATCGCCGACATCGACCCGTCCGTCCTGCGCATCGGGATCGGTGACGGCGTCCCCGCGGACTGGACCCGCTTCGACGAGTCGACGCGCGCGCCGTCGACGTTCACGCCCGAGGCGCCCACCCCCGCCGACGACACGGCGCTGCTCTACTTCACGAGCGGCACCACCAGCCGTCCGAAGCTCGTGCAGCACACGCACGTCTCGTATCCCGTGGGGCATCTGTCGACCATGTGGTGGCTGGGCGTGCGTCCCGACGACGTGCACCTCAACATCTCGTCGCCGGGCTGGGCCAAGCACGCGTGGTCGAGCTTCTACTCGCCGTTCCTGGCCGAGGCGACGGTGTTCGTCTACGACTACGACCGCTTCGACGCCGACACCCTGATGCAGGTGATGGACACGCACCACGTGTCGACCTTCTGCGCGCCGCCCACCGTCTGGCGGATGCTGATCCAGGCCGACCTCGCACGGCTGACCCATCCGCCGCGCGAGCTCGTCGGCGCCGGCGAGCCGCTCAATCCCGAGGTGATCGACCGGGTGCGGGACGCCTGGGGCGGGACGATCCGCGACGGCTTCGGGCAGACGGAGATGACGGCGTGCATCGGCAACTCGCCCGGGCAGCCCGTGAAGGTCGGGTCGATGGGTCGCCCGCTGCCGGGCTATCCGGTCGTGCTGCTCGACCCCGCGACGGGCGCGGTCACGGAGACCGAGGGCGAGATCGCCCTCGACCTGGCGTCGCGTCCGATCGGGCTGATGGCCGGCTACTACGGCGACCCGGAGAAGACCGCCGAGTCCCGTGAGGGCGGCTACCACCACACGGGTGACATCGCCGTGCGCGACGACGACGGATACCTCACCTACATCGGCCGCGCGGACGACGTGTTCAAGGCGTCGGACTACAAGATCTCGCCGTTCGAGCTCGAGTCGGTGCTGCTCGAGCACGATCTCGTGATCGAGGCCGCAGTGATCCCGAGCCCCGACCCGACCCGTCTGGCGGTGCCGAAGGCGTACGTCTGCCTGCGCGCGGATGCGGTCGACGCCGAGCAGGATGCGGCCCGGTCGATCTTCGCGTACGCCCACGACCGGCTGTCGTCGCACCTGTGGGTGCGGATCATCGAGTTCGTCCCCGAGCTGCCGAAGACGATCTCGGGCAAGATCCGTCGGGTCGAGCTGCGCGCGCGAGAGGCCGAGCGGGTCGGAGCGGGAGACGAGGCCCGACAGCATCGCGACCGCGATTACCGCTGAGGCGGAGTCGCGCCCCCCCCCGGCCGTCAGCCGGCGAGAGCAGGCAGGCTGCCCGTGGTCGCGGTCGTGACCGAGGCCGTCGTGACCCGCGGAGCCGGGACGACGCCGGACGGGGAGACGGTCTCCTCGACGCGCGCGGCCCGTGCGGCCTCTCTGGTCGGTTCGCCGGCGGCGACGATCGCGCGCACCACCGCTCCGATGATCAGCAGTCCGACGAGCGCGGCTCCCGACACGATCAGCGGGATCCACTGACTCGCGAACGTCGCGGCGAGGCTCAGCACCGCAGCCGGTATCCAGACGCCCACGGCGCCGCCGGCGAGTCCCCCCGCTCCTCGTGCGATCGCGACGGCGGCCAGCACCGCGCACAGCACGGCCAGCACGGACCCGACGATCCCGATCGGCACCAGTATCGATGCCAGTTCGTGTGCCACCCTCGATGACGTCATGACGACCCCCCGGTCAGCGGAATCTCCGCACGACCAACATTACGAAGTGCCGGTCGACACGGCATCCATCTCGAGGATGATGTTCCGCAACCGTGACGCGTCGTTCAGCGGCGCGTCAACCACGCGAACCGCGATCCGCGCACCACCCGCACGGGCTGGGTGAGCACGGCGTCGACCACCATCGATCCGTCGGTGGGGCCGACGATCGCGATCGCGGACGTCTCGGTCGCCTCGACGGGGTCGACCCGCATGTGCGCCAGCTCGCGGTGCGCGCGGAGGTACGCGGGCACCAGGAGGACGATCGCGCCCAGCCACGCCAGGGGGTTGCTGAGCGCGACGCCGTCGAAGCCGATCAGCGCGCCGAGCACGACGGCGGCGCCGACGCGCATGACCAGCTCGATCACGCCGGTCACCGTAGGGACGAGGGTGTGTCCGAGACCCTGCAGCGCGCCGCGGAGCACGAACAGGATGCCGAGCGCCCAGTATCCGCATCCGTTGATGATGAGCATGCGGTGCGCCATCTCGACGACGTCGTCCGAGCCCTCGCCGACGAAGAGGCGCACCATCGGCGTGCCGAACGCGATGATGACGAGGCCGAGGAGTCCGCCCGTGATGACGGCCATCCAGGTGCCCTCCACGACGCCGCGGCGGATGCGGTCGGGACGACGTCCTCCGTAGTTCTGCGCGGCGTACATCGAGGCCGCGAGACCGAGCGACGAGAGGAAGGCGACGGCGAGCCCGTCGACGCGGGAGGCCGTGGTGTAGGCCGCGACGGCCTCCGAGCCGAGGGTGTTGAGCGCGACCTGGACGGTCAGCGTGCCGATCGCGATGATCGAGGCCTGGAACCCCATGGGCAGTCCGAGCCGCAGGTGCTCGGCGTAGTCCTCGCGGGTGACCTTCCAGTCGGCGCGGCGCAGGTGCAGCATGGGCAGGCGCCGGCGCACGAACTCGAGGCAGAGGATCACCGAGACGGCCTGCGCGACGACGGTCGCGAGCGCGGCGCCTCCGACGCCCCACTCGAGCGGGCCGACCATGAGGATCACGAGTCCCACGTTGAGGGCGCACGAGACGGTCAGGAAGATCAGCGGCGTGCGGGAGTCGCCGATCGCGCGGATGATCGCCGAGAGGTAGTTGAAGAACATCGTCGCGCTCGCGCCGATGAAGCTGATCTGCGTGAAGATCGTCGCCTCGGCCAGGAGCTCGGGCGGCGTCTGCAGGAGTTCGAGCACGGGGCGCGCGATGAGCGGAGCGACGACCGTGAGCACGACGCTCGTGACGCCCGTGAGAATGACACCGGTCGCGACCGACCGCCGCACGCCGGCGGCGTCACCCGCGCCGAAGGCTTGGGCGATCGGGATCGCGAAGCCGCTCGTGAGTCCCCAGGCGAAGCCGATGAGGAGGAACAGCAGGCTGCCGGTCGCGCCGACCGCCGCGAGGGAGTCGACGCCGAGGTGCCGTCCGACGACGACGGCGTCGGCGAACTGGTACAGCTGCTGCACGACGTTGCCGAGCAGCAGGGGGATCGAGAACGACAGGATGACACGCCACGGACGGCCCGTGGTGAGGGAGGTGGCCATGAGGAGAGCGGCTCGCAGAACTGGGGGGCGATCGGGGGCCGTTCCAGGATATCGAATCGATTCGGGTCGGACATAGGTCAGTTTGCGAAGTACGGTCGGAAGGATGCCGCCGCAGCACGCGGCACTCGACGACCGGAGATCCAGAGCGATGACGACACAGAACACGAAGGGCACGGTCGGCGCGCACAGCGTCGCGACCGGCGACGAGCCGCACCTGCAGCGGGCCCTGAGCAACCGGCACATCCAGCTGCTCGCCATCGGCGGCGCGATCGGCACCGGACTGTTCATGGGCAGCGGCAAGACGATCTCTGTCGCCGGCCCGTCCGTGATCTTCGTCTACATGATCATCGGCTTCATGCTCTTCTTCGTCATGCGCGCCATGGGCGAGCTGCTGCTGTCGAACCTGAAGTACAAGTCGTTCAGCGACTTCGCGAGCGACCTCCTCGGCCCCTGGGCCGGATTCTTCACCGGCTGGACCTACTGGTTCTGCTGGGTCGTCACCGGCGTCGCCGACGTCATCGCGATCGCCGGGTACACCAACGTGCTCATCCCCGGAGTGCAGCTGTGGATCCCCGCCGTCCTCGTGGTGGTCATCCTGCTCGCACTGAACCTGCCCACGGTCGCCGCCTTCGGCGAGATGGAGTTCTGGTTCGCCCTCATCAAGATCGTCGCGATCGTCGCCCTCATCGTCACCGGCATCGTGATGATCGTCACCGGGTTCCAGCACGACGCGGGGACCGCGAGGCTGTCGAACCTGTGGGACCACGGCGGCATGTTCCCGCACGGCTTCATGGGCTTCGTCGCCGGATTCCAGATCGCGGTGTTCGCGTTCGTCGGCGTCGAGCTGGTGGGCACAGCCGCGGCCGAGACCAAGAACCCGGAGCGCAACCTGCCGAAGGCGATCAACGCCATCCCGATCCGCATCCTGCTGTTCTACGTGGGCGCCCTCGTCATCCTCATGGCCGTGACGCCGTGGACCGAGTACGTCGCCGACGAGAGCCCCTTCATCGCTATGTTCGCGCTCGCGGGACTCGGGATCGCGGCGACGGTGGTGAACCTCGTCGTGCTGACGTCGGCGATGTCGAGCGCCAACTCCGGCATCTACTCGACGTCGCGCATGGTGTTCGGCCTCGCCCAGGACGGCGACGCCCCGCGCGTCTTCGGCCGCCTGTCGAAGCGCCGGGTGCCGCAGAACGCCCTCTTCCTGTCGTGCATCCTGCTGCTCTCGGGCGTGGTGCTGATCTACGCGGGCGACAACATCATCACGGCCTTCTCGATGGTCACGACGGTCTCGGCCCTGTGCTTCATGTTCGTGTGGACGATCTTCCTGTGCAGCTACCTGGTCTACCGCCGGACGCGCCCCGAGAAGGCAGCGGCCTCGACGTTCCGGATGCCGGGCGGCATCGTCATGGTCTTCGTGGTGCTCGCGTTCTTCGTGTTCATCCTCTGGGCGCTGACAACGCAGCCCGACACCCTGACCGCGCTGCTCGTCACCCCGATCTGGTTCGGTGTGCTGTTCGTCGCCTGGCTGTTCGTGCGGAAGTCCCCCCATCACATCGAGCGTCACGCCGCGCACATCGCGCACCTGCGCAGCGACGAGGCGGAGCAGTCCGCGGGGTGAGCACCCGCAGCTACCCGGCCACGATCGCGGCGCCGGTCGAGCACGAGCTCGTCATCAAGAAGTCGCGGTTCATCGCGCGCGTAGAACCTGTCGGCTCGGTCGACGACGCGGATGCCGTCATCCTCCGCGTGCGCAGGACCTGGTGGGATGCGCGGCACAACTGCACGGCGATGGTGACCGGACTGCTCGGCGATCAGGCGCGGTCATCGGACGACGGCGAGCCGTCGGGGACGGCCGGCGTGCCGATGCTCGAGGTGCTGCGGCGCCGCGAGCTCACGGATATCGTCGCGGTCGTCACGCGCTACTTCGGCGGGGTGAAGCTCGGAGCCGGAGGACTCGTGCGGGCGTACTCGACCGCGGTGTCGGAGGCGCTCGACCTGGCGGCCCTCGTGCATCGGCAGTCGCTGACGCAGGTCACCGTCGACGTCGATCATGCGGATGCCGGGCGCTACGACAATCTGCTCCGCGACTGGGCGCTGCATCACGGCGCCACACTCGGCGACCCGACGTACGGCGCACGCGCGACGCTCGAGCTGTGGGTGCCCGCCGACGGACTCAATCGGCTGGCGGACGATCTGGCCGCGGCATCCGCCGGCTCTGTGATCCCGGTGCGCGGCGTCGAGCGCATCGTCGACGTCCCGGCCTGAGCCGACGGTCCGCACGGCCGACCCACAAGCGAGCCCGGATATCCTGGTGGCCGCGGTCGCGGAAGGAGAGCGATGTTCGACAGTCCGCTCTCGGCCTCGGCCTACGAGATCCTCGGCGTGGACGCCGACGTCGATCACGCCGAGCTGCGCCGCGCCTATCGGCTCCGTCTGCGTCAGACGCATCCCGACACGGGCGGCGACGCGGCGGTCTTCATCCAGGTGCAGCGCGCCTGGGAGCTGGTCGGCACTCCCGAGGACAGGGCCGCGTACGACCGCCGATCGGGCACGCATCCGGGCGTCCCGACCGACACGGAATCGGCCGGATGGCGTCCGCGGACCGCGGCTCGGACCGACACGCGCCCCCGCGCCCGCTCGTACGGGCATCCCGGCGGATGGCGCCGTGAGCGCTACCTCGACCTGATCCGCGAGTGGGTCGGCCGTGGCGTCGACGTGCCCGATCCCTACGACCCGGCGCTCGTGCGCTCCGCGCCCCGCGACCTCCGCCGCCTGCTCGCGGATACCCTCGCCGAAGAGGCGACGGCCCGCACCGTGAGCGCGCTCGGGATGGGCTTCACGGTGTGGCACGACGTCGCGACGGGGGCGGATGCCGACGACAAGCTCGATCACGTCGTGCTCAGCCCCTCGGGCCTGTACGGCATCATGTCGGAGGACTTCGGCGGAGTGGTCGGATTCCGCCGCGGCGAGATCACCGGTCCGAGCCTCGGCACGCGGGCTCCGGTCACCGCGGCGCTCGCCCGCATGCGCGCGGTCGCGAAGGCCGCCCGAGTGAAGTTCGGCGGAGCGATCATCGTGCTCCCCGACGACGACCTCGCGCAGGCCGTGACGCCGCTCGGCAGCATCCGCGGCGTGCCCGTCGTCGTCGTGCGACGCAGCGCCCTGGGGATGATCCTCCGCCAGGGGGTTCCCGGGGCGAGGGCGATCGGCGGCAACGAGCTGTTCGACGTGCGCACGCGGCTGCAGCAGACGGTGCGCTTCGTCTGACGGCATCCCCGTCGCCCTCTTTCTGTGCCCGACGGATGACGGACGTCCGGACGGATGCCGGACGAACGGCCTCCGGAAGACCGTGATCCGTCACATCGTCCGTGATCCGTCCGGGCGCACCCCTGGCCGGAGACGGATGCCGGGAGTAGCGTGCCCGGCATGACGATGTCGACGAGGACGCGGGACTGGCTGCTCGACGGCGATCCGGCCGTGCGCTGGCAGGTGCAGAGGGACCTGCTGCACGCCCCGGATGCCGAGTGGCAGGCGACCAGGGCGCGCGTGGCGACCGAGGGGTTCGGCGCCGCACTGCTGGCCAGGCAGGATGCCGACGGGCGATGGGCCGGAGGGGCGCACTTCCCTGCAGGATACTTCGACGACGGCCCGCCCTCCGAGCCCGGGCAGCCGTGGACCGCGACGTCGTGGTCGTTGAATCAGCTGCGGGAGTGGGGCGTCGACGCCGCGGCCCTCGGCGACACGGCGGAGCGCCTCGACCGGAACTGCCGGTGGGAGTACGACGACATGCCGTTCTGGGGCGGCGAGGTCGACGTCTGCACCAACGCCTTCACCCTTGCGAACGGGGCGTGGCTCGGTGCCGACGTCTCGAGGCTGGTGGCATGGTTCCCGGAGCATCGGCTCGACGACGGGGGCTGGAACTGCGAGGCCGAGGAGGGCGACTCGGTGCGATCGTCGTTCCACTCGACGCTCAACGCGGTGCGCGGGATGCTGTCGTACGAGCTGTCCACGGGAGACGCGTCGCTGCGCGAGGCGCGGCACTCGGGCGAGGAGTACCTGCTGCGGCGCCGCCTGCTGTACCGCGAGTCGACCGGTGAGCGGGTCGGAGACTTCGTGGATCACTTCGTGCATCCGCAGCGGCACCGGTACAGCGCGCTGACGGCGCTCGACCACTTCCGCGAGGCGTCGATCACGGACGGCACGACGCCTGACGAGCGGCTCGCCGATGCGGTCGAGGTCGTGCGCGCGGCGCGGCGGTCGGACGGGACCTGGCTGCAGGGCGCTCCTCTGCCCGGACGGACCTGGTTCGAGGTCGACGCTCCCGAAGGTCAGCCGTCGCGGTGGCTGACACTCGTCGGCACCCGGGTGCTCGACTGGTGGGACGCCGCCTGACCGCATCCGCCTGTTCGCGCCGGACGGATGACGGAGGACCGGACGGATGACGGATCCGTGGCTCCCGAACCTCCGTGATCCGTCCTGACCTCCGTGATCCGTCGCGGCTTCGCTCGCATCGCCCGTTGACGGCCACCGTCAAACCGGTTTACACTCGACGGAACCGGTTCATCAAACCGGTTCACATCCGAAGATCCGACAGAGCAGTCGAGGAGGTGGCGATGAGCCGCACGACCATCGCCGACGTCGCCCGCGAGGCCGGCGTCACGAAGGCCACCGTCTCGCACGCCCTCAGCGGCAAGCGCCCGATCTCCGACGACACCAAGGCCAAGGTCCTCGCCGCTGCCGAGAGGCTGAACTGGGTGCCGAGCCAGAGCGCCCGTGCCCTCGCCACGCAGAAGGCAAACGCCGTCGCCGTGGTGCTCGCCCGCGATCCCGAGGTCATCGCGAACGACTCGTTCTTCCCCGCCTTCATCGCCGGCGTCGAGTCCGTGCTCGCCGAGACCGAGACCGCGCTGCTGCTGCAGGTCGTGCCCGACAGGGCCGCCGAGGAGCGCGCCTACCGCGCACTCGCCCACGGCCGCGCCGACGGGGCCCTGCTGCTCGACCTCCGTCACGACGACTGGCGCGTGCCGCTGCTCGAGGAGCTCGGCATCCCGACCGTCCTGGTCGGCGCCTACGAGCGGCCGACCCGCTTCTCGTGCGTCCGCACCGACGACGCGGCGCCGATCCGCGAGATCGTGGCGCACCTGCGCGCGGACGGCCACGAGCGGATCGCCCACGTCTCGGGTCCACTCGACTACGTGCACTCCCGAGCCAGGGCGGATGCCTTCATCGACGCCATGTCGACCGATGAGCTGCTGCGCGAAGGCGACTTCACCGCCGCGAGCGGCCGCACCAGGACGGCCGAGCTGCTCGCCCTGCCCGACCGCCCGACGGCGATCCTCTACGCCAACGACACCATGGCGATCGCCGGACTCTCCTATGCGCGGTCGAACGGCCTGAGCATCCCCCGCGACCTGGCCATCGCCGGGTTCGACGACGATCACCTCTCGGCGCACCTCTCCCCCGCGCTCACCAGCGTCTCGTCGGGACCGGC
The DNA here is from genome assembly GCF_001650405.1 of Microbacterium sp. H83. Taxonomy (GTDB): domain Bacteria; phylum Actinomycetota; class Actinomycetes; order Actinomycetales; family Microbacteriaceae; genus Microbacterium. The sequence continues at coordinate 70,320 of NZ_LWCU01000004.1, forward strand.
CGCGCGAGGCCGCGCCGCCGCCCGACTGCTGCAGGCCGACATCGCGGGCGCCGAGCCGCGCACCGAGGTCGTCGACTGCAACGTCGTGCACTTCCGCGAGAGCACCGCGAGTACCGAGAGCACTGCGAGCACCCACTGACACCCACCAGCAGAACCCATCGCGTCAAGGAGGACACCATGAAGAAGATCCGTGCAGCAGCACTCGTCGGAGCGGTCGCGCTCGTCGCCACCGGATGCTCGGCGGGCGGCGGCGGCGGCGGCGAAGGCTCCGCCGATGCCACCGGCGAGATCAAGATCTGGCTCTCGAACAACGAGCAGGAAGTCGCCTGGGGCCAGGCCGTGGTCGAGGCGTGGAACGCCGAGCACCCCGACGAGAAGGTCACGGCGCAGGAGATCCCCGCCGGGTCGTCGTCGGAGGAGGCCATCACCGCCGCGATCACCGCCGGCACCGCCCCCTGCCTCGTGTACAACGTGGCTCCGGCCGCCGTGTCGGGCTGGGTCAAGCAGGGCGGCCTCGTCGATCTCAGCACCTTCGACGGCGGCAGCGACTACATCACCGAGCGCGGCGGCGAGGTCGACTCGTACGCCACCGACGGCAGCTTCTACCAGCTGCCCTGGAAGTCGAACCCCGTCATGGTCATGTACAACAAGGCGCTGTTCCAGGCCGCGGGCATCGACCCCGAGAACCCGCAGATGGCGACGTACGACGACTTCCTCGCGGGGTCGCGGGCGATCGTCGAGTCAGGTGTGCAGAGCGCGATCTGGCCGGCGCCGACGAGCGAGTTCTACCAGCCGTGGTTCGACTTCTATCCGCTGTACCTCGCCGAGACCGACGGCACGATGCTCGTCGAGGACGGCAAGGCCACGATCGACTCGGATGCCGGTCGCACGGTCTCGGAGTTCTGGAAGACGTTCTACGACGAGAAGCTCTCGCCGAACGAGGCATCGACCGACGACGCGATGTCGGCCGGCACCACGGCCATGCAGCTCGCAGGGCCCTGGGCGATCCCGTCGTACGCCGACACGGTCGACGTCGGCTTCATGCCGGTGCCCACGAGCGACGGCCGCGAGGGGCCGACGACGTTCGCCGACTCGAAGAGCGTCTCGATGTTCACCGCGTGTGAGAACCAGGGCACCGCGTGGGAGTTCCTGCAGTTCTCGACCAGCGAGGAGAGCGACGGACAGCTGCTCGAGGCCACCGGCCAGATGCCGATGCGCACCGACCTCACCGGCACCTACGCCGACTACTTCGACGCGAACCCGAACTACGTCGCCTTCGCCGAGCAGGCCGAGAAGACGGCGGACGTGCCCAGCATCCCGAACTCCGTCGAGGCGTGGCAGGCCTTCCGCGACGAGTACTCCGCCGCGGTGATCTTCGGCAAGGAGTCGATCGACGACTTCCTGAAGACGGCCGCGACGAAGATCGACGAGCTCGTCGCGGAGTGATGAGCCGATCATGACGCTCCGAGACGACGCCGTCGCGGACGTGGCCGAGGGCACCACCGCCCCGGCCGCGCCGCCGGACCGGCCGGAGAGGTCCCGGCTGCGCACCCGCATCCTGGGCGCGCAGCCGATCGGCGGCCTCTTCGCCCTGCCGTACCTCGTGTTCGTGCTGGCGATCTTCGCGTTCCCGCTCGGGTTCGCGGTCTACATCGCCTTCCACGACTACTTCTTCACCGCCCCGGGCGCCGTGGTCGACCGCCCGTTCGTCGGTTTCGACAACTTCGTCACGGTGCTGACCGATCCGCGGGTGCTCGGCTCGTTCCGCAACACCCTGATCTTCCTCGTGATCAACGTGCCGCTCACCGCGGTGCTGTCGCTCGTGCTCGCGGCGGCGCTGAACACCGGCATCCGCTGGGTCGCCGCGTATCGCGTCGCGTTCTACGTGCCGTACCTCACCGCCAGCGTCTCGCTCGTCGGCGTCTGGATGCTGCTGTTCTCGGGCAACGGCCTGATCAACACGATCCTCGGCCCGCTCGCCCCCGACCCGTCCTGGCTCGTGAACAGCGGTCTGGCGATGCCGATGATCGCGCTCTACGTCACGTGGAAGCAGCTCGGCTTCTACATCCTGCTGTATCTCGCCGCCCTCCAGAACGTGCCGAAGGAGCTGTACGAATCGGCCGAGACCGACGGCGCCGGAGCCTTCTCGCGCTTCTGGAACGTCACCGTCCCGGGAGTGCGCAGCGCCACGACCCTCGTGCTGATCCTGTCGATCATCACCGGCGCGAACCTCTTCACCGAGCCGTACCTGCTCACCAACGGCGGCGGCCCCGACGGGGCCTCGTCGACGCCCGTGCTGCTCATCTACCAGCTCGGCATCCAGCAGCAGAACCCCGACACCGCAGCCGCGATCGGCATGATCCTCGTGATCCTCGTCGGGATGCTGTCGCTCGCCGCCAACCGCGCCACGAGGGAGCGATGATGACCCGCCGCAGACGTTCACCGATCCGCATCCTGAGCCTCATCCTGCTCACGGTCGCGGCCATCGGCTTCGCCTTCCCGTTCTACTTCATGCTCGTCGGGGCCTTCCAGGAGAGCCCCACGAACTCCCCCAGCGAGCTGTTCCCGACGAGCGGATGGACGGTCGACAACTTCGTCGCGATCGACTCCCGCATCGACCTCGTCGGCTCGCTGCTGAACTCGCTGATCTTCACGGCCGGTGTGCTGTTCGGCACGGTCGTGTTCGGCCTGCTCGCCGGCTACGCGATCGCGCGGCTCGACTTCCGCGGGCGCGGGGTGATCTGGGTGCTGATGCTGCTCGTGCAGATGGTGCCGTTCCAGCTGCTCATGATCCCGCTCTATGTGCAGATCACCCGCAACTACGGCCTCGGAGACTCGTATCTGGGCATGATCCTGCCGTTCCTCATCAACACGACGGCGGTGTTCATCTTCGTGCAGTTCTTCAAGGCGCTGCCGGTCGAGATCTTCGAGGCGGCACGGATCGACGGCGCCGGTGAGATCAGACTGCTGACGTCGGTCGCGATCCCCCTGATCAAGCCCGTGCTCGTCACCGTCGTGCTGGTGACGTTCATCGGCCCGTGGAACGAGTTCCTCTGGCCGTTCCTCATCACCAAGGACGCCTCGCTGCAACCGCTCGCGGTGTCGCTGGCGAACTACATCTCCAACGTGGCGCAGTCCACGGCCAACCCGAACGGAGCGATCCTCGCGGGTGCCACGGCCCTCGCGTTCCCCGTCGTCATCCTGTTCATCGTGTTCCAGCGGTTCTTCCGCGCCACCGATCTCGGCGCTGCGGTCAAGGGCTAGCCCCGCCGCCGGCGTCCGACTCCGAATCCCCGAAAGGACCCCATGTTCACCGGAGCCTCCTTCCCCCTCGGACCCTTCACCCCCTACGAGGGCAATCCGATCCTGCGCCCGAAGGGCGACAGCTGGGAATCCGCCAACCTCTACAACCCCGCGGCTCTCGTGGACGGCGACGAGGTCGTGCTGCTGTACCGCGCGCACGCCGACGACATCGTGTCGCACATCGGCATCGCCCGCTCGCGCGACGGCGTGACCTTCGAGCGCGAGGACGCGCCGATCCTCTCGCCGTCGGAGGACTACGAGCGCTACGGCTGCGAAGACCCCCGCATCGCGCTGATCGACGGCACCTACTACCTGACCTACACGGGCTGGGACCGACGCAGCGCGCAGCTGTGCCTGGCCACCTCGACGGACCTCCGCACCTGGACCAAGCACGGCCCGCTGTTCGACGACTTCGACACCTTCAAGACCATGGATCCGCGGGGGTTCAACTGGTCCAAGGCCGGTGTGATCGTTCCGCAGCGGATGCACGGCAAGTGGTGGATGTACTTCGGCGAGGGCGGCATCTACTGGGCGACCAGCGACGACCTCATCCACTGGACGCCGGGCACGCCCGACACCGAGCCGATGTACTCGCCGACCGCGGGCACCTGGGACGAGGCCCTCGTCGAGATCGGCACGTCGCCCGTCGTCACCGACAACGGACTGCTCGTGATGCTGACCAACGGCGCGACGCGCACCGTGAACGACGACGGCTCGGTCGACGTCGACTATCGCTGCGGCCAGATCGCGATCGACCCCGACGAGCCGACGAAGGTCATCGCGCGCCTGCAGGAGCCGTGGCTGCGACCGCAGAGCTTCGAGGACCTGCACGGCCTGGTCTCGAACGTGACGTTCGTCGAGGGGCTCGTGAAGTTCCAGGGCCGGTGGTTCGCGTACTACGGGCAGTCGGACACGACGCTCGCGGTCGCGATCCACGACCCGGCCGAGCCGTGGGGCCGCGCGCTGCGGGATGCCGGCAACCCGAGCGGTGAGGAGTGATGTCATGGCCATCTCCCGTCGGGCCTTCCTGACCGCCGCCGCCGCGTCCTCCGCGCTCGCCTTCCTGCCGAAGGATGCCGCGGTCGGGCAGACCGCGGCATCCGCTCGCCCGCTGTCCCTGCCGTCGGCCCTGTCCGCGCAGGCGACCAGCACGCGCCTCACGAACCTCGCGCACCTGCGGTTCCTCCTGGCTCCGGTGCCGCTCGTGGCGTCGGCGACGCACACGACGTTCGCGATCGACGCGGAGCCGACCGTGCTCGCGCCGTGGACCTACGCCGACACCGACGGCGCCGGCGGCTACCGTCCGGTCGGCGGCGGCACCCGCGACGCGGTGACCGGGTACTGGACGCAGGGCGCGTACAACGCCGACGACATCGCGCGTGCGGCGGTCGTCCTCCTCCGCGATGCGACGGCATCCGGCGATCCGCAGAGCCTCGACGAGGCGCGGCAGGTGCTGCGCTCGCTCGCGTTCCTGCAGACCGCGACCGGTCCGAACGCGGGACGGGTCGTGCTGTGGCAGCAGGAGGACGGCACGCTCAACCCCAGCGCGATCCCGGTGGAGCTGCCCGATCCGTCGGACTCCGCGGAGTCGTACTGGCTCGCCCGCACGGTGTGGGCGTTCGGCGAGGGGTATGCCGTGTTCCTCGCGCGCGACCCCGAGTTCGCGGCGTTCCTGCTCGCCCGGCTGCACCTGTGCCTCGACGCTCTGGGGCGCGAGTCGCTGTCGCGCGCGGGGCAGTGGGTGCAGAGCGACGGCCGGCGACTGCCGGCGTGGCTCATCGCGGGCGGCGCGGACGCCACGGCCGAGGCCATGCTCGGTCTCGCCGCAGCCGCCGAGGCGGGCGACGCGCGGAGCCGTCAGGCTCTCGAGACATACGGCGAAGGGGTCGCGGCGATGGCGACGACCCCGGCGGACGGCTGGCCGTTCGGCGCGGTGCTGCCGTGGACCGGTTCGCTCGGGTTCTGGCACGCGTGGGGTGCGGCCGCACCCGAGGCGCTCGCACGAGGCGGTGCGCTGCTGCGCCGCCGCGCGTGGACGAAGGCGGCGGTCGCGGATGCCGGGAGCTTCACCCCGCAGGTGCTCACCTCGGGCGGGCCCCACAACGCGTGGGCGCCTCTGCCGGCCGAGGCGCAGATCGCGTACGGCGCACACGGACGGGTGGCCGGGGCGGTGGCCGCAGCGGCATCCGCATCGGTGTCGTCGTCCGGCGGCGAGGGCCTGCGCCTGATCGCCGGGCTCGCCGCGGGGTGGTTCTTCGGGGCCAACACCGCCGGCATCCCCGTGTACGACCCCGCGACCGGCGTGACCTTCGACGGCGTCGAGACCGACGGGCGGGTCAACCGCAACTCGGGGGCGGAGTCGACCATCCACGGTCTGCTCACCATGCTGCTGCTCGACGCGAACCCCGACATCGCGGCGCTCGCGACGTCGATCACGGGTCTGACCTCGTTCTCGGGGCTGCGGGTGCTCGATGCGGAGACCGCTCGGCGATCGCCCGGCGCCGTCGTCGAGACGCCGGCCGGCGGGGCCTGGATCGGCGAGGGCAATCTCTCGGGCGGCGCCTTCGTGAGGCTCGCGAAGGGCGAGTGGGTCGAGTTCGACGTGATGGAGGCCGGCGGCATCCTGCACGGGCTCGTCTGGCGACAGACGGCGGATGCCGGGGATGCCGTGTGGGAGGTGTTCTCCGGACGGCGGAGGGTGTGGAGCACCCGCACGCCGGCCGGCGGGACCGGCGACCGCGGTCTCACCGAGGCCGACGGGATGCTCGTGCCGCAGCTGCTCGGCGGCGACCTGCCCGAGGGGCCTGTCGTCGTGCGCTGCACGAGTCACGGCGACGTGCGTCTCGATGCGCTGGTGATCCAGCCCGCCGTCTCGACGGCCGTCTACGCGACGGCATCCGGACCGGCGGTGCTGTACGCCGCGGGGAGTCGACGCGACCAGCGGGTGGCTCCTCTCGCGGCGGGTTCGGGGCGGGCATACGACGCCGACGGCTCGCAGCGCGGTCAGGCGGCGCAGGGCGAGCGGGTGCGCGTGAGGGGCGGAGGGTTCACGATCACCCGGGTCTGACGGTTCCCGACCGACGGATCACGGCCCGAGGGATGACGGCTCGACGGATCACGGAGGTCCGGACGGATCACGGACGATCCGGCTCCGATCCTCCGTGATGCGTCCGTTCCTCCGTGATCTGTCCGACATCATCACCGCACGTCGGCGTGAGGTGCGACACCCCGGCGATCACCCAGCCCGAAGTAGTGGCGGAAGCTGTAGATCAGCGGCCGCCAGCGCTGCGGGTCGATGTGCGAGGTGCCCTCGACGACGATCCGGTCGTCGGCGTGGACGACCCCGGCACGCGCGCGCACGACGATCAGGCCGCCCGGCTCCCCGTCGATCGCCGTCGCCGAGGCCTCGATGTGCACCGACGCCTCCGCGATCCGCGCGGGCCGCCCTGGGGATGCCGCCAGCGGCCGCCACCCGACTGCCGCGAACTTGTCGGCCTCGAACCGGCAGTCCTGGCGTTTGTCCGACGGAACGGGGTGTGCGCCGGTCAGCCGTCCCAGCGCGTCGATCTGCTCCCAGGCCGCGTCCTCGAAGAGGTTCACGACGAGGTCTGAGCGCTCGCGCAGATTGCGTGCGGTCTGCCCCGAGGCGCCGAGCCCGATCACGACCAGATCGTCGAGCGCCCAGTAGGAGGAGATGGGGGCGATGTTCGTCGATCCGTCGGGGTTGACGGTGGAGACGACGGCCACGGGTGTGCCGAAATACAGCACGGAGGGGGTGATGACCCGGTGTTCACGCATCCTCCGATCCTCTCGCGCGAACGCTTCGGCGACGACCGAACGATGAGGTCCGTATCGTGGTGAGGTGAGGAGCGTGGGCGCATGAACGACCGGGCCGACGGGGCCGCCCTGGCATCGCGGGCGGCCGCTCTGGCCGATACGAGCCGGGCGACGATGCTGCTCGGGATGCTCGACGGACGCGCCTGGACCGCGACCGAGCTGGCAGCGCACGCCGGCATCTCGCGGTCGACGGCGACCGAGCACCTGCATGTCCTTCGCGGCGCCGCTCTGATCGAGGATCGGCATCAGGGTCGCCACCGCTATGTGCGCATCCGCGACGAGCAGATCGCGCATCTGGTCGAGATGCTCGCGGCCCTCGGCGCGCCGGCACCCTCGAGGGCCGACTGGCGGGCGATCGACGCGGATCGCGCGTCGGCGTTCGCCCGCACCTGTTACGACCACCTGGCGGGGCGCGTCGGCGTGCGGGTGGCGGCGGCGTTCGGGGAGCGCGGGCTGATCGACTCGGCCATGCCGACCAGGCTGACCCCGGCCGGCGAGACGTGGTGCGAGGATCTCGGCATCGATCTCGTCGCCCTGCGGCGGTCGTCGCGGCCCGAGATCGTCCCGTGCCTCGACTGGACGCAGCGCCGTGACCATCTCGCCGGAGCCCTGGGCGCCGCCCTCCTCGCCCGATTCGTCGACCTCGGCTGGATCGTGCGCCGCGACGGCACCCGGGCCGTGCATCTCACCGCCGAGGGTCGCGCCGGTCTCCAGGCCGTCCTCGGCGTCGACGTCGACGCCGACTGACGGCATCCCTCGGCTCGCGAATCGGACAACGGGATACGGTTGCGGTGTGCCCGCACTCCCCGTGAACGACCCGCTGCCCGACCGTCCCGCGCCCGATAACCCCGCGGGCAAGCTCGTGCTGCTGAGGCACGGCGAGACGGAATGGTCGAAGGCGGGTCTGCACACCGGGCTCACCGACGTTCCGCTCACCGCCCGCGGAGAGGACCTCGCCCGCGGCGCGGGTCGTCTGGTCGCCGACTACGACTTCTCGCTCGTGCTCACGTCCCCGCTGCAGCGTGCGCGGCGCACGGCCGAGCTCGCGGGTCTGCACGCCGAGGTCGACCCGCTCCTGGTCGAGTGGGACTACGGCGGATACGAGGGCCGCACGACGAAGGAGATCCGGGCCGAGCTCGGCTACGACTGGAGCGCGTTCACACACGGCGTGATCCGCGGCGAGACGCCGGGCGAGACCGTCGAGGAGGTCGCCGCCCGGGCATCCCGCGTGCTCACCCGCGTGCTCCCGGTGCTCGCGGAGGGCGATGTGGCGCTCGTCGCGCACGGGCACTTCCTCCGCATCCTCACCGCGGTGTACCTGCGCCTCGCCCCGCGCTTCGGAGCGCAGATCTCCCTCGACGCCGGATCGGTGTCGGTGCTGAGCTTCTACCGCGAGCAGCCCGCGATCCTGTCGTGGAACTACGGGCTCGAGCTGCCGCTGGCACCGTCGGAGTCCTGAGGGACGACAGGATGCCGGCCGCCCGACACGCCACGACACGCCGTTGTTTTGAACAACTCAAAACACCACGATAGGGTCGAGGCATGGACTCCGACTTCGACACCGCGCTCCGCGCTGCGGGCCTGAAGTCGACCGCGGGCCGCGTCGCCGTGCTCGAGGCGATGGAGTCCATGCCCCACACGGATGCGGAGCGGGTCTACCGCGCCGTGTCCGCCGTGCTGCCGACGACGTCGATCCAGTCGGTGCACAACATCCTCGCGGACCTGACGACGGCGGGGCTGCTGCGCCGGATCGAACCGGCAGGCTCCGCGGCGCTCTACGAACGGCGCATCGGCGACAACCACCACCACATCGTCTGCACCGCCTGCGGTGCCGTGGGCGACGTGGACTGCGTCGTCGGCGAAGCGCCGTGTCTCACACCGTCCTCGGCGGGCGGATTCACCGTCCAGACAGCCGAAGTCACCTTCTGGGGCCTCTGCCCCAGTTGTCAGAACGCCGCGTAGGCGTGTCCGCCGACCACTCCCGGCTCACCCGGGGGTCTTCGTCGCGCCCGCGCAGCAGAAGGAGAAGAACATGACCGACCCATCGACCACGCCCCTTCCTCCCACCACGACGCAGACCGGAACCCCGGTCGCGAGCGACGCCCACTCGCTCACCGTCGGCGCGGACGGACCCACCGTCCTGCACGACCGCTACCTCGTCGAGAAGCTCGCGTCGTTCAACCGCGAGCGCGTGCCGGAGCGCAACCCGCACGCCAAGGGCGGCGGAGCGTTCGGAACCTTCACCGTGACCGAGGACGTCTCGGCCTACACCCGCGCCGCCGCGTTCCAGCCGGGCGCCGTCAGCGAGACGCTGCTGCGCTTCTCGTCGGTCGCCGGTGAGCAGGGCTCGCCCGACACGTGGCGCGACGTGCGCGGCTTCGCGCTGCGCTTCTACACGACCGAGGGCAACCTCGACATCGTCGGCAACAACACCCCCACGTTCTTCCTCCGCGACGCCATGAAGTTCCCGGACTTCATCCACTCGCAGAAGCGTCTCGGCGACTCCGGGCTGCGCGACGCCGACATGCAGTGGGACTTCTGGACCCTCTCGCCCGAGACCGCCCACCAGGTCACCTACCTCATGGGCGACCGCGGCCTGCCGCGCAGCTGGCGCCACATGAACGGCTACGGCTCGCACACCTACCAGTGGGTCAACGCCGCAGGCGAGCGCTTCTGGGTGCAGTACCACTTCCTCTCCCACCAGGGCGTCGAGGCGATGAGCGCCGACGAGGCCGAGAAGCTCGCCGGGTCGGATGCCGACTACTACCGCCGCGATCTGTTCGACGCGATCGCCCGCGGGGAGAACCCCTCGTGGGACGTCTACGTGCAGGTCATGCCGTACGACGAGGGCAAGACCTACCGCTTCAACCCGTTCGACCTGACGAAGACCTGGTCGAAGAAGGACTACCCGCGCATCAAGGTCGGCACGTTCACGCTCGACCGCAACCCGCAGAACTTCTTCGCCGAGATCGAGCAGGCGGCGTTCTCGCCCGGCAACCAGGTGCCCGGAACCGGCATCTCGCCCGACAAGATGCTCATGGCCCGCGTGTTCGCGTACTCCGACGCGCAGCGCTACCGCATCGGCGCGAACTACAACCAGCTGCCGGTCAACCAGCCCCACGCGGCCGAGACGCGCAACTACATGCACGAGGGCCAGATGCAGTACCGGTTCAACCCGGCCGAGCACCGCGTGTACACGCCGAACTCGTTCGGCCCCGCCGGCGGCCCCGCGGCCGACCCGGCGGCCGGCGTCGAGGCGAGCTGGGAGTCCGACGGAGAGCTGATGCGCGCCGCCGCCACCCTGCACCTGGACGACGACGACTTCGGTCAGGCGGGCACGCTGTACCGCACGGTCTTCGACGACGAGCAGCGCGCGCGCTTCCTCGACACGCTGACGGGTCAGGGCCAGGGCATCACGATCGACGCGATCCGCGAGCGCTTCTTCCAGTACTGGACGAACGTCGACGCCGCGCTCGGTGAGGCACTGCGCGCTCGCTTCTGAGCTGCATCCGGAACAGGCCGAACGCCCGGAACAGGCCGAATCCCACAGGATTCGCCTGTTTCCGGGCGTTCGCCTGTCGTGACGGGCGCTCGCCTGTCGTGACGGGCGTTCGCCTGTCGTGACGGGCGCTCGCCTGTCGCGACGGAGAGCAGAATGGATGCCGTGGCTGTCCCTCTCTCCGACCTCACCCAGATGCCCGACCCCCAGCAGGTGTACGCCGCAGACGGCACGCGCCTCGCGACCTACACGTGGGGCGAGCTCGACGCCCCGGTCGTGGTGATCGTGCACGGCTTCGCCTCCAGCGCCCGCGACACCTGGGTGCTCACCGGGTGGGCGCGCGAGCTCACCAGAGCCGGGTATCGCGTGCTGGCCCTCGACCAGCGCGGCCACGGGCTCAGCGAGAAGCCGCATCAGGCGGATGCGTACGGCATCCGCACCCTGGCGACAGACGTCGAGACGGTCATGGACACCTACCTCGTGGACGAGGCGTCGTACGTCGGCTACTCGCTCGGCGCGCGCGTCGGCTGGGAGGTCGTGCGCGACCTGCCGCAGCGGATCGGCCGGGCGGTGCTCGGCGGCGTGCCCGACGGCATCCCGCTCGCCCGTCTGGATCTCGACCAGGTGCGGGCGTACCTCGCCGACGGCACCCCCGTCGCCGACCCCACGACGCAGAACTACATCGCGCTGACCGAGCGCGTGCCGGGCAACGACCTCGGTGCGCTGGTGGCGCTGGCCGAGGGGCTGCGGTCGTCGCGGACGATCGACCCCGACCCGACGAACGCCCCCGCGGCGCCGATCCTGTTCGCCACGGGGTCGAAGGACGCCATCATCGAGGGATCCCGCGCGCTCGCGTCCGCCGCACCGCAGGGTCGCTTCTTCGAGATCCCCGACCGCAACCACTTCAACGCCCCGGGCTCGAGGGCGTTCAAGGAGGCGGCGCTGGCGTTCCTCGCCGAGGGCTGACCCGCGGAGGGACTCCCCCTCTCCCCGCCTCACCCTTCACGCGCGCGGAACCGCACCCGCACCCGCACCCGCAACGCAGGAGAACTTGCGAAACGAAGGATGCTTTCGAGCAATCACTCCTTCTTTCCGGGAGATCTCCTTCGTTCCCGGGTGCGCGACCGAAGGCTGCGAGCGGGCGCGCGGAAATGCGAAGGCCCCCGCCTAAGAGACGGGGGCCCGGCGGATGCGGTCAGATCACGGATGCGGTCAGACCGCAGCGTCCTCGCGCTTCGGCAGCACCCATCCCGCACGCGGGAAGTGGCAGGTGTAGCCGTTCGGGTACTTCAGCAGGTAGTCCTGGTGCTCCTCCTCGGCCTGCCAGAACGGGCCCTCGGGCTCGATCGTGGTGACGGCCTTCGCGGGCCACAGACCCGAGGCGTCGACGTCCGCGATCGTGTCGCGTGCGACCTGCTCCTGCTCGGGGCTGAGCGGGAAGATGGCCGACCGGTAGCTCGAGCCGATGTCGTTGCCCTGCCGGTTCAGCGTCGACGGGTCGTGGATCTGGAAGAAGAACGCCAGGATGTCGCGATACGTCGTCTTCGAGGGGTCGAAGACGATCTCGACGGCCTCGGCGTGACCGGGGTGGTTCCGGTAGGTCGCATGGTCGTTCTGGCCGCCGGTGTAGCCGACGCGCGTGTCGAGCACGCCGGGCTGGCGGCGGATCAGGTCCTCCATGCCCCAGAAGCAGCCGCCGGCGAGGACGGCGGTCTCGGTGCCGGGAGTGCGGGTGATGGTGCCGGTGTCGGTCATGACTGCTCCTCGATGGTCGTGGGGGTCGTGGGGGAATCGGAGTGGGGGAAGAGGCGTCGGTAGCGACCGTACCCCTCATCCTCCAGCCTGTCAGCGGGGATGAATCGCAGAGCGGCGGAGTTCATGCAGTAGCGGAGTCCGCCGGCATCCCGCGGACCGTCATCGAACACGTGCCCGAGGTGGCTGTCCGCGCCGCTGGAGCGCGCCTCCGTGCGGGTCATCCACAGCTTCCGGTCGGTGCGCGTCGTGACGGCGTCACCATCGATCGGCCTGGTGAAGCTCGGCCACCCGGTGCCGCTGTCGAACTTGTCGGTCGACGAGAACAGCGGCTGTCCCGAGACGACGTCGACGTAGATGCCGTCGTCGTGCGTGTTCCAGTACGCGTTGCGGAAGGGAGGCTCGGTGGCATCCTCCTGCGTCACCTCGTACTGCAGGTGGGTGAGGTCGCTGACGGCCTCGGGTGTCTTGCGGTAGTCGTTCGACATCGTGTGTCTCCTTTGTCCGATGCGGCTGGCTGCGGCGTCATAGAGGAGAACCGTCGAGGCTCCGGTTTTGGTCCCTCGGGGCTGTGAGCGCGCTGTGAGTTCTGCGAAGGCCGACGAGCCGCAGCCATCGCCGCGGCGGGAAGTCGCGGGGCCAGTGCACGACGACCGTGTGGAAGCCTCGCCGCACGCGTCGGAGACCGGAGCGGAAACCCTGGAAGGACCGCCACGACATGCCGACCGTGACGTCCGAGCGGAATGCGACGCGGCCGAGACCGCCGAGATGGAAGGCCAGATCCAGGTCGTCGTGCACAGCCGGGTCGTCGCGGTGCACCTCGTCGCGCACCGCGTGCCACGCCGACGCCCGCAGCGCGAGACTGGAGGCGAACAGCGGCGGGTGGCCGAGGGTGGGCGTCAGCACCGCGCGGTACGCCGCGAGGTAGAGACGCGGCACGAGCGCCCGCCATCGCGGGGGTCCGTCGACGGCTCGCGCTCCGGTGCTGACGGCCACGAGGCTGGCATCCGCCTCGAGGATGCCGGTCATCGTCTCGACCCAGTCGGTCGGCGGGACGCAGTCGGCGTCGAGGCGGCAGAGGATGTCGGCCGTCGCCGCGTCGTATCCGGCGGCGCTGGCCGCGGGGATCCCGTCACCCGGCAGCACGACGAGCCGCGCACCGAACGACCGGGCCACCGCGGCGGTGCGGTCGCGCGAGCCGTCGTCGACCACGATGATCTCGTCGGGCGTCCTGCTCTGATCCCGCAGCGCGCGAAGACACCGCTCGAGCATCGCCGCGTCGTCCCGCGACGGGATCACGACGCCCACGGTCGTGCGGTCGCCCCTGGTGGCCGTGTTCTCGTCCTGCATCCCGCCACGATACGAGCGGACCCCCGCGAGCGATCGGGGGTTGACCCGCACCCCGGTCACCCTCGTGCATCGACGACCTCCCCCTGCATCCAGAGAGCCGCCCCGGCCGGAACAAGAGTGCGAAGGGCAGCATCCGCCGCCCCTGTCGCCTGCGATCACCACCGCGATAATGTCGTCGCAATCGCACGGCCGCAGTGAACCCCGGATGCACGACATGAGCGACGGAAGGAGGCTCCTGTGTCGCGGGACGACGATGTCGACGAGACCGCTCTGAACGAGCGGTTCGTGAACGGCGACGAAGCCGCGCTCGCCGAGCTCTACCGGCGCTGGTCGCCGGTGGTCTACACACTGGCTCTGCGCTCGCTCGGCGATCGCACGGATGCCGAGGACGTCACGCAGCGCACGTTCGTCTCGGCGTGGACGTCGCGGACCGGCTACGACTCGACGAGGGCGCGGATCAGCACCTGGCTCATCACGATCGCCCGACGCCGGATCGCCGATATGCACGAGTCCCGGGCCCGGATCCGCCGACTGCACGAGGAGATGGTGCGGCTCACCTCGCCGGACGACCTCGTCACCGCGCCGATCGACCTCTCGCAGACGATCCTCGTCGCGAACGAGATGCGCCAGCTGCAGCCCGACGCCCGGCTCGTCATGCGGATGGCGTTCTTCGACGATCTCACCCACGAGGAGATCGCCCGACGGTTGGACATGCCTCTCGGAACCGTGAAGAGTCATATCCGCCGAAGTCTCACCCGCATGCGCGACCGATTGGAGGTCACCCGTGTCGCACCTTGATCCGGAGCAGCTCGCGCTGCTGGCGCTCGGGGAGCCGGTCGCCTCCGATGCGGAGCGCGCCCACCTCGACGCGTGCGCGGATTGCCGTCGCGAGATCGCCGCGCTCACCCACGCCGCCAGCGTCGGACGCGCCACGGTCGACGACGCCGAGCTGGAGCTGCCCCGCACACTGGTGTGGGACCGCATCCACCACGAGCTGCATCTCGACACCGCACATGCGAGCGACCCGCTGCGGCCGTCCGGGACCCCCGCGCCTGCGCCCGACCCGGCACGTGCACCTGCGCCCGACCCGGCGCGTGCGCGATCCTCGCGTCACCGCGCCGCGTCGCGCCGCGTGTGGTGGACGCTCGCGGCGTCGGTCGCCGTGATCGCGGTGGTCGGCGTCGGCACATGGGCGGCGGTGTCCTCCGCTCAGCCCACCACCATCGCGACCGCGACCCTCGACCCGTTCCCCGACCATCCCGACGCGGTGGGCTCGGCCGAGGTGGACGAGGATCGCTCGGGAGCGCGCACGCTGAGGGTCACCGTCGACGGCACGGCTGACGCCGACGACTACCGCGAGGTGTGGCTGATCCGCGGCGACGGGACCGCGCTCATCAGCCTGGGCGTCCTGGAGGAGGGGACGGGGTCCTTCGCGATCCCGTCGAACGTCGACCTCGCGGAGTACGACCTCGTTGACGTGTCGTTCGAGCCGGTGGACGGCGATCCCGCGCATTCGGGCGACTCGATCGTGCGCGGGCCGCTGAGTTTCGACTGAGTTCCGTCCTCCTGCATCCGCGGACGCCCGTCCGGGGGAACAACAGGTACGGGGCCGAACGGCAGCCCCGATCCACCGGAGCACGAGGCCCCGCCTCACGAAGGAGTACCCATGAACGAGTCGACCGAGCCGTCGGGGCTGTTCGCGTCCGACGCGGGCCCCACCGCCGCATCCATCACCGACTGGACGGACCTCGGGCGGGAGATGTGGTCGTACCTCACGGGTCGAGGAGCGGCCGTGAACTACACCTTCGACGACATGACCGTCGAGGTGCCGCGGGACATCGGTCCCGACGCACCGCGGGCGACCTGGAAGTTCTCCGGCACCCTTCGCGTGACCACCAGCGACAGCGTCTCGTCGGACGCCCCGCACGCAGCCTGAACGGGCGCGGCGCCATGATCCGTCTCGACATCGACATGCAGGTCCGTCAGGTCGGACCGGACGGCGACGAGCAGACCGCGTTCGAGGTGCACGCCGCGGGGAACGAGATCGTCGTCGTGCTGGAGGACACCTCGGTGCTGCCCGGGCTGCATCGCCGTGACCTCACCCACCTCGGCCCCCTCGCCGACGGACTCGCGAAGCGCGGCGTCCGCGTGCGCGTGGAGGGGCCGAGAGGGACTCTCGTCCAGCTGGGCGACGTGAAGGCCGGACCCGTCGGCCGTCTGGTCGTCGGGTCGCCGCACATCAGGCTCGGACACGTGAGCGCGCTGCTCCCGGAGGTGCGCCACGAGGGCCCGCGCGGCGACGGCCGACGGCGCGGCCTGTCGGTGCCGGCTCCCCCGCCGACCCTCTTCCCGCTGTTCCCGACGCTCGGCCGCCACGCCCGGCGCAGAGTGACCACCACGCACTACATCCCCGGATCGGGGCGGCCACGACTGATCTTCTCCGTGGGATCGGGCGACTGGGACGGGAGCAGGCCCCGCGAGTTCGATCTGCTCCCCGACCGCACGGTGATCGGGTCGGGGCCGGATGCCGATCTGCGCCTGGAGGGCTTGGAGGCACGCCACGCCGAAATCCGCCACAACGAGGACGACGAGTACGTCCTGTACTCCTTTGCGGCGACGGGAGGCGGTCGGCCGAACCTGCCGCACGGCTCGGCGGACGCCCGCATCCTCCGCACCGGATCGCGGCTCGAGATCGGACGCTGGCGGCTCGCCTTCTATCGGGAGGAGTTCGCCGATCACGGACGCCCGTTCGGCGGTCGGATCGGCGGCGAGTACGCCTTCCAGAAGCAGCAGCCGGTGCGCCCCTACGGATCGGGGGAACTCGGCTGACGCGATGACGACGTCGAGGCGTACCGCCGTGCGGTGGTCGAGCACTACCGGCCACTGCAGCGCGCACTGGCGAGCACGCGGGAGGCGCGCGTCTGAGCCACCCCGACTCGATAGAGTTGCTCCGCTGAACACACCACAGGGGAGACGTACATGTCGGTTGGACTGCTCGCGGTCGTCGATGACATTCTGAGCGCGGCGATGAAGGCCTCGGCCAAGGCCGCCGGAGTGGTGATCGACGACGCCGCGGTGACCCCGCAGTACGTGCAGGGCATCACACCGGCGCGCGAGCTGCCGGTGGTCGGCAAGATCGCCCTCGGCTCGCTCGCGAACAAGTTCGTCATCATCATCCCGATCGCGCTGCTGCTCACCGCGTTCGCGCCGTGGGTGCTCCCCTATCTGCTGATCCTCGGCGGCGCATATCTCTGCTTCGAGGGCGCGGAGAAGGTGCTCGAGTGGTTCGGCGTGCAGCACGGCCACGCCGATGAGGGCGCGCGCAACGAGAACAAGCTGGTCTGGGGCGCCGTGCGCACCGACCTCATCCTCTCGACCGAGATCATGCTCATCTCTCTGGCGAACCTCGAAGCGGGCCTCGACATCTGGACGACGCTCGCGATCCTCGCCGTGATCGCGCTGATCATGACCGGCGTCGTCTACGGCGCGGTGGCACTGCTGGTGAAGATCGACGACATCGGCCTGAAGATGGCGAAGAACCCCGTGCAGCGCGTCCGTCACACGGGCACCCGCATCGTCCGGTCGATGCCCGCGGTCTTCCGCTTCATCAGCATCCTGGGCACCGTCGCGATGCTCTGGGTCGGCGGGCACCTGCTGCTCGTGAACCTCGGCGAGGTGGGGGTCCATTTCGGCGCCGACATCCTGCACGGCATCGAGCTCCTGCTGGAGCCGGCGGGCGGATTCATCGTCTGGATCGGCGACACCCTCTTCTCAGCCGTCGCCGGACTCGTCGCGGGCTTGATCATCGTCGGCGTCATCCTCGGCATCGGACGCCTGGTCGGCAGGAAGCCGAGCTTCCACGAGGGCGAGGAATCCCCCGCCGACGTGCACGTCTGACCTTCGCCTCCTCCGGAGCTCAGTGCGTGGCGAGCCAGTCGTCGAACGTGAGCTCGCCTTGGAGCGCATCCGGGGTGCCGCGGAGCGAGCCGGACGCGAGACCGCGGCCGTAGGCGCCGGGGAGCCGCAGCTGCAGCACGGCGCGGCGGATGCCGTCGGCGGCCACCTGTCGCCGCGCCACGTCGACGAGGATCTCGTCGCGCGGACCCACGATGTCCTGCGCGCGACCGACCGGCCCCGCCTCGGCGACCCTCACCAGGTGCTCGCCCACCTCGCGCGCCGCAACGGGCCGCATGAGCAGCGTCGGCATCACGGCGATCGATCCGTGCTGCTGTGCGAGCAGCTGACCGGCGAACTCGTGGAACTGGCCTGCGCGCGCGATCGTCGACGGCACGGCACTCGCGGCGACCATGCGCTCCTGGGCGAGCTTGCCCGCGTAGTACGACGCGTCGATACCGTCGATCCCCACGATCGACAGCGCGACGTGGTGAGCGACCCCGGCCTTCTCTTCCGCGGCCAGCATGTTCCGCGTCGCCGTCTCGAAGAACTCCGTCGCCGTCGTCGCCGACAGGGTGGTGATGTTCGTGACGTCGATGAGCGCGTCGGCACCCGCGACGGCATCCGTCAGCCCCGATCCGGTCAGCACGTCGGCGCCGCGCGAGCGGGCCAGCACGGTGACGTCATGCCCACGCTCCCGAGCGGCCTCGACCGTGTGCCTGCCGACCAGTCCGGTGCCTCCTGCGACGACGATCCTCATCCGATTCCCTCTCTCCGGCGGCTCAGCGCCTGATCTCGAGACGCCTCTGCGGCATCCTCCCTCAGAGATGACGAGACAGGCTCCCGAAGTGTGACGTCCTCACACTCTCCTCCTCCGCATCGTCATATCCTGCAGAGGCACGGCACAGGGCGGCATCACGGGAGAGACGACATGGACGAGAACCTCGACGACGTCTTCCGCGAGCGGCGTCGGCTGCTCGCCCTCGGTTACCGGATGACGGGGACGATGGCGGATGCCGAGGACATCGTGCAGGAGACCTACGTGCGCTGGTACCGCCTCGACGAGGGTGAACGCGAGGCGATCGCGAACCCCGCGGGGTGGCTCACGACCGTGGCCGGGCGCGTCGCGCTCGACCTGCTCGGCTCGGCGCGGCGCCGACGCGAGCAGTACGTCGGCGAGTGGCTGCCCGAGCCCGTCCCCGCCGAGCGCTTCGCGGGCGCCGTGGGGACGAGGATCGCCGCGACGCCCGACCCGGCCGCCGATCCGCTCGACCGGGTGACCCTCGACGACGATGTCTCGACCGCCCTGCTCATCGTCCTCGAGGCGATGACCCCGGCGGAGCGCGTCGCCTTCGTGCTGCACGATGTCTTCGACGTGCCGTTCGACGAGATCGCCGATGCCGTGGGGCGGTCGTCCGCCGCGGTGCGGCAGCTCGCGTCATCCGCCCGTCGGCACGTCCGCGAGAACCGCGCGACGGCTGTGCCGCGTGCCGAGCACGACCGCGTGGTCCGCGCCTTCCAGGACGCGACGCGCACCGGCGAGGTCGCCGGTCTCATCGGATTCCTCGCGCCCGACGTCGAGCTGCGCAGCGACGGCGGCGGCGTGGTGCGGGCGGCCCGCAACGTCGTGGCCGGCGCCGACAACGTGGCGCGGTTCCTGCTCGGCATCGCGGCGAAGAACACGCATCTGACCGTCGAGGAGCAGCAGTTCGGCGAGGGTCTCGGACTGGTCTTCCGCGACGGCGACGTCGTGCACTCGGTCATGAACCTGCACGTCGACGGCGGCGTGATCACCCGCTTGTGGATCGTGCTCAATCCCGCCAAGCTCACGCACTGGAACCGCCCGGTCGACGGCGCCTGACGCGAGCTCACGCCCGGCATCCTGCTACCGTCGACCCGTGCGCACCCGAGCGCAGATGCAGGAGACCCGATGACCGACGTGCAGATCCGGGATGCCGAGGCGATCGACCTCGAGGCGATCACCGCCATCCACAATCACGCCGTGGAGCACACCACCGCGATCTGGAACGAGGAGACGATCGACGTCGCGAACCGCGCCGCCTGGCTGGCGGACCGGCAGGAGCGGGGCTACCCCGTGATCGTGGCCGTCGACGACAGCGGCGTCGTGGGCTACGCCTCGTTCGGCGGCTGGCGCCCGCACAGCGGCTTCCGCCACACGGTCGAGCACTCCGTGTACGTCCGAGACGACGCCCAGGGGCGCGGCGTCGGCAAGACCCTCATGATCGAGCTGATCGACCGAGCGCGCCGCTCCGGCGTGCATGTCATGGTCGCTGCCGTCGACAGCAGCAACCTCGGCTCGATCGTGCTGCACAAGCGCCTCGACTTCATGCAGGTCGGGCGGATGCCGCAGGTCGGCGCGAAGTTCGGACGCTGGCTCGACCTCACGTTCCTGCAGCTCGTGCTCGACGAGCGGGCGTTCCCGCCCGACGCCCCCGACGCCCGATGAACCCGCTGCTCTGGCTCGTCGACGCCTTCAACTCGCAGTGGGTCCTCCCCGGCGGGCAGGCGCTGCTCGTCCGCGAGGTCGTGGGCAACGCGTTCGGTCTCGCCAGCGCGCTGGGCGGAATGCGTCGCAAGGTCTGGGCGTGGCCGGTCGGCATCATCGGCAACCTGCTGCTGCTCACCGTCTTCCTCGGCACGATCCTCAACCCCGACCACGAGCTGCCGCACCTGCTCGGTCAGGCCGGACGCCAGGTGATGTTCATCGTCGTCGCGATCTACGGGTGGGTGCGCTGGCGGCGCGCGTCGTCGGACGGCGGTCGCGTCACGCCGCGGTGGGCGCCGAACAGCGCCCGGGTCGGCCTGGT
Organism: Microbacterium sp. H83; assembly: GCF_001650405.1. GTDB lineage: Bacteria > Actinomycetota > Actinomycetes > Actinomycetales > Microbacteriaceae > Microbacterium. The sequence goes on from NZ_LWCU01000004.1 coordinate 90,783, forward strand.
GCTGGTGCTCGTGATCGGCACGATCGCCCTCACGCCGCTGTTCCGCGCGCTCGGGTCGTTCGAGCCGGTGTGGGCCGACGCGTGGACGTTCGTCGGCTCTCTGCTCGCCACCTACGGCATGGCGAAGGGCTGGACCGAGTTCTGGCTGATCTGGATCGCCGTCGATGTCGTCGGGGTGCCGCTGCTCTTCGCGTCCGGCTTCTACGCGACCGGCTTCATGTACGTCTTCTACGGGGTCTTCACGGCGGTGGGCTTCGTCGTCTGGTGCCGTGCGCAGGCGAACGCCAAGCCCCAGGTCGAGACGATCATGCCCGATCCCCGGCCCATCACGTCGCCGATACCGACCGATCCGCCTCGTTGACGCGAATGTGTCGGCGGATGTCGGCGGCACTGGCCGCCACCGGCATCATCGGGTTCTCATGGAGCGCATGACCCGTCAGATCCGCTTCAACGCCTTCGACATGAACTGCGTCGCCCACCAGTCGTCCGGGCTGTGGCGCCACCCGGACGATCGCTCGCGCCAGTACAACACCATCTCCTACTGGACCGACCTCGCGAAGCTCCTCGAGAGCGCGACGTTCGACGGCATCTTCATCGCCGACGTGCTCGGCACCTACGACGTGTACGGCGGCACGAACGAGGCCGCGATCCGCAACGGCGCCCAGGTGCCGGTGAACGACCCGATCCTGCTGGTCAGCGCCATGGCGGCCGTCACCGAGCACCTCGGCTTCGGCATCACCGCGGGCACCGCATTCGAGCATCCGTACCCGTTCGCCCGCCGGCTGAGCACTCTCGACCATCTGACGAACGGACGCGTCGGCTGGAACGTCGTGACCGGCTACCTGCCCAGCGCCGCCCGCAACATGGGACAGACCGACCAGCTCGCGCACGACGACCGCTACGACCACGCCGACGAGTACGTCGAGGTGCTCTACAAGCTGTGGGAGGGATCCTGGGAGGACGACGCCGTGGTCGAGGACCGGGAGCGCGGCATCTTCACCGACCCTGCCAAGGTGCATCCGATCGGGCACGAGGGCAGGCACTTCAGCGTTCCCGGCATCCACATCTCCGAGCCGTCTCCACAGCGCACCCCGGTGATCTACCAGGCCGGCGCCAGCCCCCGCGGCGTGACGTTCGCAGCCGAGAACGCCGAGGCGATCTTCGTCGCCGCGCCGTCGAAGGAGGTGCTCGCCGGCACCGTGAGGCGCATCCGCGATGCGCTCGAGGCGGCTGGTCGCGACCGGTACGACGCCAAGATCTACACGCTGCTGACCATCATCACGGCGGCCACGTCGGAGGAGGCGACCGCGAAGCACGCCGAGTACCTCTCGTACGCGAGCCCCGAGGGAGCGCTGACGTTCATGTCAGGCTGGATGGGCGTCGACCTGTCGCAGTATGCCGAGGACGAGCCCGTCGGCAATGTCGAGTCCAACGCGATCCAGTCGGTGCTGCAGCACCTCAAGGAGGAGGCCGACCTCGGCCGCGAGTGGACGGTCGGCGACTTCGGCCGCCACAACGCGATCGGCGGCCTCGGGCCCACCGTGGTCGGCTCGGGCGAGGAGATCGCCGACGAGCTGCAGTCGTGGGTCGACGAGACCGACATCGACGGCTTCAACCTCGCCTACGCCGTGACGCCGGGCACCTGGCAGGACGTGATCGAGCACGTGATCCCCGTGCTGCGGGAGCGCGGGCTGTATCCCGAGGAGTACACGCCGGGCACGCTGCGGCACAAGCTGCAGGGCAAGGGCGACCGCGTGCAGGACACCCACCGGGCGGCCAGATACCGGATCGGCGCGCAGGCACCCGTCACCTGACCTGTCGGCGCGCTGCCTCTCGGCGGTCGGGGATCAGCAGCAGGATGCCGAGCAGCAGGCTCACTCCGAGCGCGACCATCTCGCCGATGGCCGCATCCATCGACATGTGCTCGAGATGCAGCGCGTGGTAGGCGAAGTGCAGCGCGCCGAACACCGTCCACGCGATGCCGAGCACTCGGAAGGCGATCGGATGCCGCCAGATCAGGCCTCCGATGCTGGCCGCGGCGAGCGCGAGGTACATCGCCCCGACATCGCGGATCAGGTGCTCGTTGTAGGGGCCGTCGACGGACACCCAGGAGCCGAGCACGCCAGGGAACGAGTCGTAGAAGCTGCGCGCCGAGAAGTACGCCCAGCCTCCGACGAACAGACCGAGCACGGTGGAGAAGGCGAGGGCGAAGGTGTGGAGTCGTCTCATACCCCGGATGACGACGCGGCCGCCCGGCGTGTGAGGCTCCGGGGTCAGTCGGCCTTCGAGGCGAAGAGCCCGCGGAGCACGAGGAAGACGACCAGCGCGACGACGAGGACGATCGCGAGCTTCGCGATGAACCACAGGATCGAGAAGAGCGCGCTGACGATCCACCACGCGATCACCACGGCGAGGATGACGCCGACGACGGTCCAGAGCGAGTTCTTGGTCATGGTTCCAGCCTAGGCAGTGCCCGATCGACGGGCACAATTCAGCAGGCACTGGGGCCGCCCGGCCGTTGGCACGATGCACCGGGGCCGGAAGGACCGTCCTTGCTGAGTCGTGCACGGGCGGGCGGCGTCACACATCCGACCGCTGCGGCGTCAGTACTGGTGAGGGCGCAGCTCGCGCCCCGTGAACCGAGGAGACGACGTGACCCCCGTGAACATCGACAAGATCTACACTGCCCCGTACCAGGCCATGCTCGAGTTCGCTGGCAGCGCCGCCGACGCGGGGAAGGATGCCGGGCTCTCGCCGCTGCTCGTCGAGCTGGTCAAGGTCCGGGCATCGCAGCTCAACGGCTGCGCGTTCTGCCTGAGGATGCACTGCGCGGATGCGGTGAAGGCCGGAGAGACGGCCGATCGGCTGGCGGTCATCGCCGGCTGGTGGGAATCGCAGTACTTCACCCCGGAGGAGCAGGCGGCGCTGCAGATCGCCGAGCGGGTCACGATGATCGGCGACCACGGCCGGCTCGCCGATCGAGGCGTGGACGTCGAGGGCGTGCTCGACGAGAAGCAGATCGCGGCGATCACCTGGCTCGCCGTGGTCATCAACAGCTGGAACCGCATCGCGATCAGCAGCCACTATCCGGTGCACGCCTGACACCCGACCGGCCGGGGGACGGGGTGGTGCCGCATCCGCACCGCCCCGTCAAGACCCTTCTCGCGCACTCGCCGCGGGGTCAGACTGCAGGCATCCGATCGATGGGAGCACTTCCGTGACCGCGCCTGCCCTCACCCCCTCCACCGTCCTCGGCGTCACCGCCCGCGGCCCCCTGAGCGACGCGGTTCTCCGCCGTTTCGCCGGAGACGTCGACGCCGATCACCGCACGCATGCCGAGGTCGCCCTCGAGACCACGACCGACATCATCCGGGATGACGACGTCCAGCTCGCGCTGTTCCTGCTGTACGCGTCGTCGTACGGCTCGCTCCCGGGCATCGACCCCGACCTCGAGTGGGACCCCGACCTCATCTCCACCCGACGGATGCTCGAGCAGCACTTCGAGCGCGCGCTGCGCGAGGTCGTGCCGCAGCCCGAGCTCCCCGAGCCCACGGTGGATGCCGTCGGACGGGCGCTCTTCGCCCTCGCGGACGCCGACACCGGCCCGAGCCTCTCGCGGTACGTCGCGAAGAAGGCGACGGCGGAGCAGGCCGTCGAGTTCTTCATGCAGCGGTCCATCTACACGCTGCGCGAAGCCGACCCGCACTCGTGGGCCATCCCCCGCATCCACGGTCGCGCCAAGGCGGCTCTGGTCGAGATCCAGTCCGACGAGTACGGCGGAGGGCGCCCGGACCGGGTGCATCAGACCATCTACGCGCGGGCGATGCGGGGCGTCGGACTCGACGACACCTATGGCGCCTACGTCGACGACGCCGCGGCGATCACGTTCGCGTCGCACTCGTCGGCGCCATCGTCGGGCATCTGGCCGCCTACGAGATGACCTCGTCGATCCCGTGCCGGCTGTACGCCGACGGCCTGCGTCGCCTCGGGTTCCCGGAGGAGGTCACGGACTACTTCGACGAGCACGTCGAGGCGGATGCCGTGCACGAGCAGATCGCCGGACGCGACCTCGCCGGCGCACTCGCCGAGGACAACCCCGAGATGCTGGGCGACATCATGTTCGGCGCCGCCGCCTGCCTGACCGTGGACGGCTGGATGGCCGGCCACATGCTCGACGCGTTCTCGCGCGGCGAGTCCTCGCTGCACGCCAGGGCGGCCCGATGAGCGCCCCCGACCGCGTGACGATCACGCCGTACCCCGACGGTCCTCTGCTCGTGCGAGGTGCGGCCGAGCTGCAGACCGAGGAGGGACGGCCCATCGAGGTCGCTCGTCGCACGGTCGCGCTCTGCCGATGCGGCCTGTCGACGATCAAGCCGTTCTGCGACGGCACGCACAAGGCATCGGGGTTCCGCACCGACGTATAGGGGGAACGGGTGCGACGTCACCGGTGACCTGAGCCCCGCTTCAGCGCGGATTCAGCGTGCGCCCGCCACACTGGAGGCATGCGCATCCTGGTGGTCGACGACGAGGTGCGTCTCGCCGACGCCGTCCGCCGGGGCCTCGAGGCCGAGGGATTCGCCGTCGATGTCGCGCACAACGGGATCGACGGTCTGTGGCGTGCGCGGGAGACGGCGTACGACGCGATCGTGCTCGACCTCATGATGCCCGGCATGAGCGGCTGGAAGGTCTGCGAGGCGCTGCGCGCCGAGGAGAACTGGACCCCCGTGCTCATGCTCACGGCCAAGGACGGCGAGTGGGACCAGGTCGAGGCGCTCGAGACCGGCGCCGACGACTACGTCACGAAGCCGTTCTCGTTCGCGATCCTCGTGGCGCGGATCCGCGCCCTGGTGCGGCGCGGTGCCGTCGCACGACCTGCGGTCCTCGAGGCCGGCGACCTGCGCCTCGACCCCGCCGCGCATCGCGTGTGGCGCGGGGAGACCCCCGTCACCCTCACGGCTCGCGAGTTCGCCGTGCTCGAGCACCTCATGCGCCACCGCGGGCAGGTGCTCACCAAGCGCGCGCTGATCGAGGGCGTCTGGGACGACGACTTCGACGGCGACCCGAACATCGTGGAGGTGTACGTCGGGCATCTGCGCCGCAAGCTCGACAAGCCCTTCGGCCGCGAGGCGATCGAGACCATCCGCGGTGCGGGCTATCGACTGGCGGCCGACGGTGGCTGATCGCACGGGAAGCGGTCGGCCGAAGACCGAGCGACCGCACATCTGGCGCTCCGTGCGGGGCCGCACCACGCTCGGTGCGACCCTGGTGGTCGCTCTCGCACTGATCGTCGGCGCGCTGTCGTTCTACGGCATCCTCAGCTCCAGCATCCACGCCGGCGCCGTCCGGTCCGCCGAGCAGCGTGCCGAGGAGCTGGCCGAGCGGCTGAAGGGCCCGGGCGGGCGCGACATCGGCTCGCTCGACGACGAGATCGTCCAGGTGGTGGGCGAGGACGGCTCGGTGCGCGGGGCGAGCGAGGACGCCCGCGACGAGCTCGGCGCGAGCGCGCTGCCCGTCTCCGGCGATCCGCAGACCATGACGATCGACGGCGAGCCGATGCTCGTGGTCTCGGAGGACATCGAGGGCGACCAGAGCCTCGTCCTCGCCGTGTCGGTCGAGGAGGGCACCGAGACCCTGTCCACGGTCGCGCTCCTGCTCGCCATCGCCGTCCCCCTCCTGCTCGTGCTCGTCGGGGTCACGACCTGGCTCGTCACCGGTCGCGCTCTCACGCCGGTGACGCGCATCCGGCAAGAGGTCGACGGCATCACGGCGGAGCGCCTCCATCATCGCGTCGCGGTGCCGGCATCGGCCGACGAGATCGCCGCGCTCGCGACCACCATGAACCGGATGCTGGATCGCCTCGACACCTCCGCGACCGCGCAGCGCCGGTTCGTGTCCGACGCCTCTCACGAGCTCCGCTCGCCGCTGGCGACGATCCGGCAGCATGCCGAGCTGGCACAGGCGCACCCCGGCACCACGAGCATCGGCGAGCTCGCCGAGGTCGTCTCGGAAGAGGGACTGCGCCTGCAGGGCATCGTCGAGTCGCTGCTGCTGCTCGCCCGACTCGACGAGGGCGCCGGCACGCTCGCCGAAGCCGTCGACCTCGACGACATCGCCCTCGGCGAGGTGCGCCGACTGCGCGCGAGGGGGTTCGATGTCGACGGCTCCGGCATCGGCGCGGCGCGTGTCCACGGCGACCCGCGCCTCTTCGGACAGCTGCTGCGCAACCTCGCCGACAACGCCGCGCGGCACAGCGTCGGACGCGTCGCGATCAGCGTGATCCCGCAGGGGCGACACGTGTTCGTGACCGTCGAGGACGACGGCTCCGGTGTGCCCGTCGCGGAGCGCGCGCGCATCTTCGAACGGTTCGTCCGGCTCGACGACGCACGGAGTCGCGATGTGGGAGGCAGCGGTCTCGGCCTCGCCATCGTGCAGGGCATCGCCACCGCGAGCGGCGGCACCGTGACGGTCGACGACTCCCGCTGGGGCGGTGCGCGATTCGTGGTCGCGCTGCCGCCGGCCGACTGACGAGCGCCCCCCGACGAGCGGGCGCGTCTGTTCCTGAAACGATCTTCAGGACGCTTCAGGGTGGCTTCAGCACCCCCGCGACACCATGGACGCATGAACGACAAGAACCCGACCCCGGACCAGACGCCCGACACCCCCGCGGGCCGCACGCAGCCCACTCCCCCGGCTGCTCCCGACGCGCCGACCGTGCCGGTCGAGCCTCTCGCCGCTCACGAGACCGCACCGGACGCCACGCCCGCCCCCGCGG